>CAXTRT010000027.1:0-51907 GCA_964246835.1 uncultured Acidobacteriaceae bacterium
CCCCGGCAGCTCCTCCATCGGTCCCGGCGTTCCCCTTGCCCGCCAGCCGTATCCTCTGCCCGTCCCGCGTCCCGGCCTTGATGCGGAACTCCAGCGGCTCCTTTCGCTGCAGCACGCCAGCCCCATCGCAGGTCGGACACGGATTCTGCACCTTCCCCGCCCCGCCGCAGCGCGGGCACTGGATCTTGAACTTCATACGCCCGCCCATCTGCGTCACCTCACCCGTTCCGTGGCACTCCGGACACTCCACAACACCGCCCCGCGCACCCGATCCGCCACACGTCTTGCAGACCTCCTGCCGCTGAATCTCGAGCTTCGTCACACCTCCGCGAATCAGTGTCCAGAAGTCCACCTGTACCGTGTACTCGAGATCCGTTCCCGCCTCTGCGCCCTGCTTTGCCCCACCCCGGCCGCCGCCGAACATCGACCCGAAGATATCCCGAAATCCGCCGCCCGCAGGCGCCTCCTGCCGCGCGCCCGGCCCACCCTGAAACCCCGAAAAATCAAAGCCCGAGAAGTCGAACGGAACCTCCTGCCCGCCGCGACCGCCACCCGCACGCCCGCCGGTTCCCGGGACATGGCCGTACCCGCCCCGCGCTGCTGCCTCCGCCGCCGCCGCATCGATGTTGTCCGAGTAGAAGCCGAACTGGTCATAGACCTTCCGCTTCTTCTCCTCACTCAGCACATCGTTCGCCTCGGAGATCTCCTTGAATCTCTCCTCCGCCTTCTTATCCCCCGGGTTTACATCCGGGTGGTACTTTCTAGCCAGCTTGCGAAACGCCTTGCGAATTTCATCCGGAGTCGCCGTCTTCTTTACGCCCAGCGTGCCGTAATAATCCTTGTTCTGTGTCGGTGCCATCGTCTCTTTCCTTCTCAGGCCACATGCCGCTTCACTTCTTTTTGTATCTTCGGAAGGATCTCCCGTCGGGCTACTGCAAGTTCATACGCCTTCTGCATATTCACCCAGAACTCCGGTGTCGTCCCAAAAAACAAACTCAGACGCATTGCGGTGTCGGTTGAAATACCTCGCCTCTCGTTCACAATCTCAGTGATACGCGTCCCCGGAACGCGCAGAGCGATCGCCAATGCGTTCGCCGACATCCCAAGCTGCGGGAGATAGTCCTCCCGTAAAAACTCACCGGGATGAATCGCCACCAACTGATCTTCAGGTACTCTCTTCGGCATCGCAACCCTCAGTGATAGTTGACAATCTCAACGTCGCTCGCATCCTTACCCAGCCAGACAAAACAGACCCTAAACTGATCGTTGATGCAAATACTATGCTGGCCTTTCCTGTCGCTCTTCAAGGCCTCTAACCGATTCCCGGGCGGCTCTCGTAAGTCGTCCAGCGACGTAGCAAAATCAACTTGGCCTAAGCGACGTGCGGCCATGCGCGCAATGCTTTGAAAGCGCCTGCTCTTGCCTGTTAGATATATGGAGCGCGTCTCGTCGTCCTTAAAGTGGACAATCACACGGACATCGTAGCACGCTAAACGTTATACGCTCTGCGTTCCATCCGCCTGGCACGTCGGGCACCAGAACAAATTCCTCCCCGCCATCACCTTGGTCATGACCTTCGTCCCGCAGATCAAACACGGCTGGCCCTGCCGCCGATACACATAATGCGCCTCTTCCTTCAGCGGCACACCTGTCTTCTTGGTCGGACGATCTTTCGGCTTGGTGGTGATAATCCGCCGATCCACCATGCCCGCCTTCATCAGCGGAATCGCATCCTTCCAGATCGCCGCCAGCGTCTTTTCGGGCACCGTGTTTCCCTCCGCAAATGGACTCAGCCGCGCCCGGAACAGCAGCTCCGCCCGATAGATATTGCCTATTCCGGCCGCCACTGTCTGATCCATCATCAGCGCGCCAACCGGCGTCTTTCGTTTGCTGATCTTCTCTATGAAACGGTCGGCCTTATCTCCATTCAGCGGATCCGGCCCGAGCCGATCCAGCAGCGTCAACCACTGCGCCTCCGTCCACACGCTGCAGTCCGTCGGCCCGCGCAGCTCGACCCACGCCACCTTTTCGGGCGCGATATGTCCTGTGCCATCATCGTTCGAGTACCATGCGTGCCGCTTGCTCTCGCCCGGCTGCGTGCCCAGCTTCACCGCCGCCGCATTCCACAGCCGCACCCGCAGTGCACCCTTCTCCGGCGGCAGCTCGCCCGTGCCCTCGGTAAAGTCGCCATACATCCCCAGGTGCACATGCAGGATACGATCCTTTCCGAAGTCATACCCCAGGTGCTTGCCCACAGCCCGCACGCTCATCAGCGTTTTGTTATCGAGCGCGCTCGCGTCTTCAAACCGGCTGCTCGCCGGCGCCTCAACGCGAACCTTCTTGCCCGCAAACGCCGCTGTATGCCGCGCTGCCCAGCGATGAATCTCATTACCCTCAGGCATGATGCGTCTCCTGCTCCTGCCGGTCCTGCTCTCGTCGGCGCTCCACACTCTGGCGCAGCTTGGCCTCGTCCGCCACGGTCGCTTCGCCGTCCAGCACCGCGAGCGCCGCGGCATCCAGATCCACGCGCGCCTCTTCCGCCCGCCGCGCCGCCGCTCGCTGTGCCCGCCGCTCCGCGCTTCTCTTGCCGCGTCCGGACTTCCCGGCGACCTCCGTCTCATACCGGTAGTGCTCCAGGATTCGCTCCGGCGTCCACAGCGCCCAGTGGTTCGCGTTATTCTCATGCATCTGCTTCAGCTGGATATCGTCCATCTGCCGCATCAGCGCGCGCAGGTGCGAGTAGTGATCCGAATACGCGCTCTCTTCACTCTCAATCACTGACTGTAGATCCACGTACACCGGCTGCGCCCACTCATAGAACGTATGCCAAACGTCGTCTACGTCGAGATGACCTTTCCTCACCAGCAGCCCCACATGCTCATAGAAATCAAGCACCTCAAACGCACTCACCGGCGGCTCCTCCAACTCCCACGTCCGCAGGGATTGGCCATCTTCGCTCAGCCGGTCGAGCGCCAGCCTGCGTCGCGTCGCCACAAATCCTTCCGATTGAAAGAACCCCAGCTGCTTCTCTAGGTTCGCCACCGACCGGTACTGCCGCTCATGCTTCAGCTGCAGGCCTGCATACCCAATCGCACTCGCGCTGGTCAACACCAGGCAGCTGTTTGCGATCGCCTCAATCTCCGTCCAGTTCACCATCCGCCGCTCCACCCATCCATGTATTTCAGTCTCAGATGCAGTCGGCTCCATTCTTACTCGCAGACAGCAGCAGACACGCCACATCCACAAGATGGCGCGTCTGCTGAAGCTCTAATTCCACACCTGCTGCGCCTGCACTGCTTCCACGTTGAACATGGCATCCGGCTCGGCTTGCATCATCTTCTGCATAAACGCCTGCGCCTCGGCCTCGGTGTCGAAGATCTTTCGCGTGTACAGCCGTCCGGCCCGCATCTGGTCGCACATCCACAGTGTCTCGTTCATCGCCGCACCTCTATCCTTCTCTTCACTCAACCCGAAACCCATCCCAAGGTTCCACCGAATCGTCCCGTACACCTCGTCCTTGTGCCTCGTCATATCTCTCTCACACTCTGCTATTTGATAAAGCAAGAGGGGCACCCGATGCACCGGTCTGCCCCTCTTCGAACCAGCAACAACTCCGACTAACAACTCACCGGTATTACTTCGTGTCGACATACTCCGCGTCGATCACGCCTTCATCCTTCGGCTGCTCGGTCGTTCCCTCCGCAGCCGCGGCTCCGTCCGTCGGCGCCGCACTGGCCGCCTTGTACATCGCCTCGGCAACCTTGTGGCTCGCCGTCGTCAGCCGATCCTTCGCCGCGTTCATCTCGGTCGCCGATGGGCTTCCGGTCAACGTCTGCTTCGCATCCGCCAGCGCCGACTCCGTCTCTGCCTTCTCGTCAGCGGAGACTTTCTCGCCCGCCTCCTTCAGCATCTTCTCGACGTTGTACACGGTCGAATCCAGGCCATTGCGCGCCTCAATCTGGTCGCGCTGTTCCTTGTCCTCACCCGCATGCGCCTCGGCATCCTTCGCCATGCGCTCAACCTCTTCCTTGCTCAGGCCCGACGAGCTCGTGATCGTGATCTTCTGATCCTTGCCCGTCGCATTGTCCTTCGCCGTCACATTCAGAATGCCGTTCGCGTCGATGTCAAAGGTGACCTCAATCTGCGGCACGCCCCGCGGAGCCGGTGGAATCCCGCTCAGCTTGAACTTGCCCAGCGTGCGGTTCTGGCTTGCCAGCGGCCGCTCGCCCTGCAGCACGTGCACCTCAACCTCGGTCTGTGAGTCCGCCGCCGTCGAAAACGTCTCCGTCTTCTTCGTCGGAATCGTCGTGTTGCGCGTGATCATGCCAGTAGCCACACCACCCATCGTCTCGATGGAAAGCGTCAGCGGCGTCACATCGAGCAATAACAGGTCCTTCACGTCGCCCGAAAGCACGCCAGCCTGCACCGCCGCGCCGATCGCCACAACCTCATCCGGGTTCACGCCCTTGTTGGGCTCCTTGCCGAACAGATCCTTCACCAGCTTCTGAATCGCCGGCATGCGGGTCTGGCCGCCGACGAGAACCACCTCGTCGATCTTCGATGCGTCAACGCCCGCATCCTTGAGCGCCTGCCGGCACGGTCCAACCGACTTCTGCAGCAGGTCGTCAACCAGTGACTCGAGCTTTGCGCGCGAAAGCGTCCGAACCAGGTGCTTGGGTCCACTCGCGTCGGCTGTGATGAAGGGTAGGTTGATCTCAGACTCCTGCGCCGTCGAGAGCTCGATCTTCGCGCGCTCGGCCGCATCCTTCAGCCGCTGCAGCGCCATCTCGTTGCCCTTCGCCGTCAGGTCAAGACCCGACTCATTCTTGAACTCCGAAATCAGCCAGTCCACAATCCGCTGATCCAGATTGTCGCCGCCCAGGTGCGTATCACCGTTGGTCGACTTCACCTCGATCACGCCATCGCCAACCTCGAGGATCGAAACATCGAACGTGCCGCCGCCGAAGTCATAGACCGCAATCGTCTCGTCCTTCTTCTTATCGAGACCGTACGCCAGCGCTGCCGCCGTTGGCTCGTTCACAATGCGCTTGACATCCAGACCGGCAATCTTGCCCGCATCCTTGGTCGCCTGCCGCTGCGCATCGTTGAAGTACGCGGGCACTGTAATGACCGCCTCGGTCACGCTCCCGCCCAGGTAGTCCTCCGCCGCCTTCTTCAGCTTCTGCAGGATCATCGCGGAAACCTCAGGCGCCGTGTACTCCTTGCCCTGCGCCATCACGCCGACGTTGTCTCCCTTGGCCACAACCTTGTACGGCACCATCTTCATCTCGGAGCCGACCTCGTTCATGCGCCGGCCCATGAAGCGCTTGATCGAATAGATCGTATTTTCCGGGTTCGTGATCGCCTGCCGCTTCGCGACCTGGCCGACCAGACGCTCCCCCGACTTCGTAAACGCCACGATCGACGGCGTCGTCCGCCCACCCTCTTCGTTCGGAATAACCTTCGGCTCGCCGCCTTCCATCACGGCAACGCAGCTATTGGTCGTTCCCAAATCAATACCGATAATCTTCCCCATACTCTGCCCTCTCCTAAACTCCCCGGTCAGCCGCCGTCCGCGGCCCATGTTCCGGTCGTGCCAAACTCTGTCAGAAGCCTTCGACGAAGTGATCCTCTCAGGTTGAGTCACTTACTGTCAACCAATATGATGCACTTGCCATATAGAAGATGCATCGATGCGTGTCCCAAATTGTTGAAATTAACGCCAAGACAAAGAACTTCTAGTGTTCCCCTAGTCGTTGGGCCAGAGGCTCTCCTCGTGCGTCGATGCATCCTGCCGTCTCTCCTGCTTGCCTCAGCCTTCCTCACGGGATGCTCGAACGTCGTGATCCCGGTCTCGCCACCGGCAGCACCAACTCACTCTTATCCCGACCTCACCGGCAACTGGGACTTCACACCTAACCTTCCTATCGCCTCCCTCGTGAGCTATCGCGGGCCGCTGCTTGATCTCCGCGGCGCCCTCCAGTCCTCCGGCCCCGCCGTCACGGGAACCCTGCACGCCATCACCGCCGGTCTGCCTACGCAGTGCGTCTTGATTACCCAGAACCTGACAGCCGGCGGCACCGTGGACCAAAGCGGCAACTGACCCTCACCGTAGCTCTGCCGGGCGGCGCCGCCACCCTCCATGCCGCCCTCAACCAGGATCTGCACACCTACAGTCTCGGCTCATGGCAGGTCGACACAGGCCCGTGCGCCACACCGGCCACCCCCGCCAGAGCCGCCCAGTATGCCTCCGCCACCGGCACCTATCAAGGCGTTCTCTCACGCCACGACCCCCAATCCGGCAATCCGATCGCCGGCTCCGACTCCCCCGTAACCATCACCCTTGTGCAATCCGCGACACCCAACCCGGAGGGTGCCTTTCCCCTCACCGGAACCATCACCGCCTCCGGACCCACGTGCATCGGCAGTTTCAGCTTCACGAGCGGCGTCGTCTTCGGCAACGGCGTCTTCGACCGCCTTCTTCCGAGCAATCCGGCACCCTCGCCCGGCGGGCTCTTCGATGGTGCAATCGACCCCACAGCGACCACACTGGCAGCCAGCATATATTTCGCACCCGGCTGTCAGACAGGTTTCGGCAGCCAGGGCACTCTCACCCGGCAGTAGCCCGCGCCGTTTCCCCTACCCTCCTCCCCCAACCGAGTTATTTCCAAGCTGTGTTGCAGGCCCTAGCCTGAGAGCCGAGTCGCTTACCGCCGGCATAGGGTCCACACACGATGATCACTCCGCTTCCCCTTCCCATCAGACGTCCTTCCCGCCCCGGCCGCAAGCGCAAGCTCGTCGCGCTCACGACCATCGGCCTCGCCGGTCTCATAGCCGGTCTTCTGGCCGGCTGCGGTACCGGTAACTCGCCTCAAATTAATGCAGCCGCCATCTCAGCAGCCGCAAAGGACTTCTCCGCCGTAGCCGGCAACTGGAAGTTCGCCACCGGCACGGGCTCGAAGGTCAGCGCCTTCTCCGGTGCGCTCTCCGTCTCCGGAACCACAGTCTCCGGAACGCTCCACCCGCTTGCCGCACCTTGCGCCACGTCTTCCGAAAGCTTCCAGGTCGCCGGAGCGATCGATACAGCCGGCGTCCTGTCTCTGACCTCCAGCAACTTCAGCGACGGCAAGCTCGCCATCGTTGGCGCCCTGGCCGCAGACCAGCACTCCCTTACCGAGCCGACGGTCACCCTTACCGGCGGCGCCTGCGCCGTCTCCTCCCTCCGCCAGGCCGGCCTCGCACCACGAGACGCGGCCGTCTCGACTGCTCAGCAGTTTCAGCCGCTTACGGGCAGCTACAACGGCATCTTTACCGACAACTCCGGTGCCACCCTCACCGTCGCTGCAACTCTCTCGCAACCCACGGCCCCCGATACAAACGGCGTCTATCACCTTACCGGCTACGCAACCTTCCCCAACACGCCTTGTCTCACAACTCCCGTTATCACCGGGTCAACCGTCACGGGCGATTCAATCCAGGCCACCTACACCGACGCGCAAACCGGGAATACCGTCGCTGCCAGCGGCACCTTCTCCACCGACGCCCAGACCCTGACCATCACCAACTGGATCCTCTCCGGCTGCGGAGATGACGCCGGCACCGGCCTCCTAACCCGTCAAGCCAACTAACCGGCTCCTGGTTCGAGGACGTCCTCCGGGTTACACCCGAGGGCGTCCTAATTTGCAGGGTGCAAGGATTTCGTTTCGCCTTTATGCAGCGTTCGCAGCAACTCTGCATCAGAAGGGAGTAAATCGACGGTCAAGTGAATGTCTCCGCCACCATCCGCGCAGACCGGCACACATCGTCGGCTAAATTCTTTGCAGGACGTACGCACCGTGGCAACCGCCGCCCAGACCCCGGACCAGGCAGCTCAGGAGATCACCGCGGGCGTCAACCCGTGGATCATCGCCGGCGCCGTCATGCTCGCTACCTTCATGGAGGTGCTCGATACCTCGATCGCCGCTGTGGCCCTGCCGTACATCGCCGGCTCGCTCTCCGCCTCGAACGATGAAGCAACCTGGGTGCTTACGTCGTATCTGGTAGCCAACGCTATCGTTCTGCCCATGTCGAACTGGTGCTCGCTGAAGTTTGGCCGCAAGCGCTTCCTGGTCGCGTGCGTGATCGTCTTTACGATAGCCAGCTTTCTATGCGGTGCCGCGCCCACCCTGGCCTTTATGTTAATTGGCCGTGTCATTCAAGGAGCAGGCGGTGGCGCGCTGCAGCCGCTCTCCCAAGCCATCCTGCTCGAAAGCTTTCCGCCTGCGAAGCGTGGCGCCGCTCTGGCCGTCTTCGCTCTCGGCGTGGTCGTCGCTCCGGTCATCGGGCCGACGCTGGGCGGCTGGCTGACCGACACCTACTCCTGGCGCTACGCCTTCTATATCAACGTGCCGATCGGCATCCTGGCCGTCTTCATGATCAACCAGTTCGTGCACGATCCTAGCTATATCAAGGATAAGAAGGCTCCACCGTTCGACAACATCGGCCTGGGAACCCTGATCGTGTGGACCGGCTGCCTGCAGGTCGTACTCGATAAGGGCCAGGAGGACGACTGGTTTGGCGCTCTCTGGATCCGCTGGGCCGTTGCCGCGCTGGTCATCTCCTTCCTCTGGTTCTGCTATCACTCCTGGACCAAGAAAGACCCGCTGGTCGATCTCAAAGTCTTCAAGGATCGCAACTTCTTTATCGGCTCCGTCCTGATCTTCCTCTTCGGCGTCGGCATCTACTCCACCACCACCGTGCTTCCGCTCTTCTACCAGGAGTTGCTAGGCTATACGGCGTTCACAGCCGGCGTCGCGGTGGCGCCGCGCGGCCTCGGAGCGATCTGCGGCATGCCGGTCATCGGCTATCTCTCAAACAAGGTGGACCCGCGCTACCTGCTCACCTTCGGCTTCGGCCTGTTCGGCCTGGCGACACTGTACTTTGGCAACATCACCCTCCAAATCTCGCCGACGACCATGCTGATTCCCATCATGCTGACCGGCTTCGCACTCTCTTTCGTCTTTGTTCCCATCTCCAGCGCCGCCTATGGCACCCTGAGCAACGATAAAATCGGCAACGCCTCGGGCATCTTCAACCTGATGCGGAACGTCGGTGGCTCGATCGGCATTTCGATGGCGCAGACTCTGCTCACGCGCCGCACAACAGCCCACCAGAACCTAATTATCAACAACGTTCCCATGAGCGGGCAGCAGTTTCAGAACTCTCTCGGGGAGGCCCAGCAGTCGGTCACAAGCCACTTTGGCACAGCCAACTCCCTTCCCGCCGCGCAGGGCCTGCTCTATCAGCAGCTCGGCCAACAGGCCGCCAACTGGGCCTTCGTGGACGTCTTCCGCTGGCTGGCAATTCTCTGCCTCTCCTGCGTCGGCATTGTGTGGACCTTCAAAAAAGTGAAGCCAGGCAAGGGTCCCGAAGGAGCGCATTAGCGCAGCTCGCAAATGCACACCCTCGCCACCTCGCTTTTTCTGGTGCAGCTTACCGCCACACTGCTGATGACCGGCCTGATCTGGTTTGTGCAGATCGTGCATTATCCCCTGTTTGCGCATGTCGGAGAGCAGGCCTTCGTTCCCTATGCACGACGCCATGCGACCCTAACCGGCTACGTTGTCGGCGCGCCCATGCTGCTTGAATTAGCATCCGCGCTGGCAACTCTGGTGTCGGCACTTCGCCCGGTGTTTCTCTCGACGACGGCGGCCTGGATCTCCGCCGCGCTGGTTCTGCTGCTCTGGGCGACCACCGGGCTGCTCCAGGTCCCGCTGCACGAGCGGCTCGGCCGCGCCCACAACTCACAGCTCATTCGAAGCCTCGTTGCCGGAAACTGGGTCCGCACCGCTCTGTGGAGTGCCCGTTCGATCCTGCTGCTCTCCATCTTCTATCGAGTCCTGTAAGCATTTCCATGCTCTACACTCGCTCCATGTTCCGCATTCTTTGTCTCTCCCTGCTCGCGCTAACGCCCTCCCTCTCTGCGCAATGGGAGATGGAAGAGTCCAACAGCACGGCCAACCTGCGCGGAATCGTCAGCGTTGGAGGCGGCGTGGCATGGGCCAGCGGCAGTGGCGGCACCGTGCTGCGATCGGAGGATGGCGGATATCTCTGGCAGAGCTGCGTGCAGCCGCCAAACGCAGCCAAACTCGACTTTCGCGGCATCCAGGCATGGGACGAGAACACAGCGATAGTGATGAGTTCGGGCCCGGGCGATCTGTCACGCCTGTACAAGACGACCGACGGCTGTAAGAGTTGGACACTGCTGCTGACCAACCACGACAAAGACGGCTTCTGGGATGCCCTGCAGTTCACCGATCGACAGCACGGCGCGCTGCTCGGTGATCCGGTCGGCGGCCACTTCGTTCTGCTGACGACCTCGGATGGCGGCAGCACATGGACGCCGGCGCCGGCCGGAGCAGGCACAGCGGTCGCCGGCCAAAGTGTCTTCGCTGCCAGCAACTCCAGCCTGCTGCTGCGCTCGCCGAGCAGCCGCGCCTTTTGCACGGGTGGACCGGCTGGCGCCATGGTGGTGGAACAGAGCGTCGGCCCGCAGGCCGGGGCGGCCGGGCCGGGCAAGATCGGGTTCGGCAATAACGATTCCTCCGAGGAGCTTGTAAACCTCGCCAAATCCGCCAGCAGCGGTTGTTTCTCGCTGGCCGAGAGCCGCGACGGACGAGGAACGATCGTCGCCGTAGGCGGCGACTTTGCGCACCCGGAGCAGGGCGACAACACCGCCTGGACTACCGCAATCGCGGACGACGCCGAGAACAAGGCCCACCCGCTCTTCCGCTTCTCCCCGGCAAGGACAAAACCCGCCGGGTACCGCAGCGCCGTCGCCTATGATCCGCAGACAAAAAGCTGGATCGCGATCGGGCCAGGTGGAACCGACATATCGACCGACGAGGGACAGACCTGGCGGGCGCTCACGCCGGCCGGACGGGATGCTCTGAACGCCGATAAGCAGTGGAACGCGCTGTCGCTGCCCTTTGCCGTCGGCCCTCACGGTCGTATCGGTAAGCTGCATGGCGATCGCTCGTAAAGCCGTAAATACCTTCAACTGGGTCCGAAGCCAGACTTCCTTTCGACTGAATACGCTGGTCTACTGCGGAGGCGACGAGGGCATTGAAGGGCTTGAGGGCATCTGAGACGGGCTGTTGCTGTTGGTCGCCGGGCTGGACTGGCTGCCGGACAGAGCCCCGAGGCTGGACGAGTTCGCCGAGCTCATGCCGCCGCCGAAGAGATTGACCTTGGCCTTGAGCTGCTCGATCCGCGGGTCATAGAGGAACTCCCACTCCGGGTAGGTCGTCTTCTCGTTGACAACCGTGATGGCCTCCCCCGCCACCGGCAGACCGACTCCAAGGAACGGAGCGCCGCCGCCCGAAAAAGTACTGGCAGAGTTGCTGCCGAGCCCGCCGGAGCCGGTTGAACTCGTCGATCCGGGCACTGAACCAGTTGAACCTGTGCTGGAATTCGTAGACGCACCGAAGCCGCCAGCGTTGGCGCCGCTATCGGAACCCGCCGCGGAAGAACCTGTCGCGCCAAAGCCGGATGCCGCAGAGGAGGGTGCACCGCCGCCGAAGCTGCTGCCACCGCCGAAGCTACTGCCGCCGAAGCTGCTCCCGGAGTTGCTCCCAAAACTGTTCGCCGTCGACCCGGCAGTGCCGCCTGCATTCATACCGCCTGAGGGTGTCGTCGACCCGCCGCCGCCGATGCCGGTGCTGTTCAATCCGGCCAGCGGCTGGCCGAAGAATCCCTTGACGCTGGTCTTGTTCTCCCCGACCTTGATCAGCCGCCAGTCCGGCTTACCGGTCATCGGATCGACGTACTTCTGACGCAGGTAGCGAACGTTGTTCGACTTCTCCAGCTGCTCGATCGATCCGGGGTAGGTATTGCTCTTGATGTAGTAGCGGCGGATCGCGCTGACGTAGGCATTGGCGCGGTGCACGGCCTCCACCTCGCGCTCGCGGCGCAGCGCGCGCGCCACGGTCGGAGCCGCCACGGAGAGCGTGAGCAGGATGATGAAGATCGCCACAATCAGCCCAACCAGCGCAAAGCCCTCCTCAGAGCAGGGATTGCGACAAGACCCGAGGCAGCAAGACCGGTTTGACGTGTGGATTCGCATGCTAATTCAGGCTAAGCGGCAGAGACTGCTGGTTGTTGTTGGTCAAATCCTGCACGGTCACTGCGCTGGCCGTAATGGCGAGGATCTTGTAGCGGCGCTGGACGACGTCGCCGACCGAAGCGAGAAAAACATCTTCGCCCCGCAGCAGAAAGGCTCGCGGCTGCTGGATACCATGGGCCGCTGTCCCGAAGAACTTGAGATCGATAGGCGGCAGCGGTGGGGGGCCGACTGGCCCCTGAAAATCGACTGTTTTGACGATAGGGCGGGCAGAGCCGACAGGTTTGGGGATGGACGCGACGGAAGCAGCTTCGCCTGAAAATATGTTGCGGCCAGTGCCCTTGTACTCCAGGGCCTCCGTGGTCAGCATGGGACCCATGTGAAGGGTGGGATCGAGCGCGGCGGCGGTAATCGCAAGAGGTTTTTCATCACTTTTTGCCGAGGTCCGAGCGGGTCTTGCCGAGGTTAAGGCGATAGTCGCGGAGGGGATGGGCGGCGGGTCGGAGGGAAAGAGTTGCGTGTACATATAGGCCACCGCTCCGAGCGCGCCGACACCGGCAACGCTGAGGATAGCGAGCTTCTTCTTGTCTTCGATGCCGAGATTCACTGTTGCGGCCCACCTTCCGAGTAGACGACGTCGCCCGACTTGAACTTGCGGCCAGGGTCGCGCGGGGCAGCCCGGGCAGGTGAGATGCTGGGGCCGGTGGAGGAATCGCTTGCTGCGTCAGGTGCGGGGAGCGGCAGTCCGGCGGCTGCGTCGGCATCCAGAACGGCATCCGGACGCAGGTAGGTGTTGAGGCCGAGGCGGAGACCGACCGTGCCGGCCTGCTGCCCGGTAAGCGAGACCCCGCGAATCAGAAAGAACATGCGATCACGCTCGAGCGCGTTGATCATGTGGACGAGCGACCGGTAGTCGCCGGTGAGGGCATAGTCCATGCGCATCTCGATCAGGGCAGCGGAGGTGTCGGCGAGCACGGGCGCCTGCGCGTACTGGCCGCGCGTCAGCTTGACGCCTTCCCGCTTGGTGAGCGCGCCCAACTCAGTCAGCACCTGCGAGTAGCTGCCGGGCAGACGGCGCGTGTAGAAGGTGTCGGCTTCGCCGTTTGCGGCGGCAAGCTTGCTGTCGAGCCCCTGCAGCGGACGAGCTTGCAGGTCGGCGATCTTCAGGGCGGTCTGGCCTTGCGCGAGTGCCTCCGCGCCGGAGTCCGAGGTCGTATGCCAGGCAAGGCCGAGCTGGATCGCAAGATAAAGGTTGACCAGCAGCAGAAGGCCCGCGCCCGCGTAATGAAGGTTGACGAGCGTAGCCAGGGTGCGGACCTTCTCCGGCAGGCGTGCAGTCGATACGGCGCCGGGCAGCTTCATCGGGACCTCCCGGTTGCAGAGTTTCTTGACGTGGCTGGAGCAGTCTCCTGCTCGGCCGGGCTGGGAGCGACGGAGGTCACGGTAGGCCGGCGATTGGGCTGCGGCAGCGGGTTGTAGCCGCTGAGGATGTCGAATTCGACGGCGCCGGGAACGGGTGCCGCGGCCTGGCCTCCGCCGGGCGTGGTGCTGGTGAAGGTAAAGCTGCTGGGGGCGGTGTTGCGGGCGCCGCCGGCGAGACCATTTGCGCCCTCGGTGGCCTGCGTGGACTCGGACGAGAGCCGCGGCTGGAGGAAGCGGGAGGAGTGCTCGAGATTGCGCACCAGCGCGACAGCGCGGTCGCGGTCCCCGGCAACGCGCAGCCGGATCGTCACCTCGCCGGTCTTTGCCACCTGCGGCTCAATGCTGGTGACCTGCACACCGGCGGGCAGGACGCGCTCGAGATCCATCATGACGGCGGTCCAGGAGAAGCTCTTGCGGGCAAAGGTGGCGTTGAGGAACTGCGAGCGATCGAGTACGTCGCGGTTCTGCGGCTGCCGCATGCGCGCTTCATTCGCGGACCGTTGCTGCTGGAGGGCAAGCGTCTGGGCATGAACGGCGTCGAGGCGGGCCTGAGCCGCAGCGGCGCGTTTGCTGACCGAGTGCAGCCAGAGACCGAGGCCGAGAGCGAGCACGGCGAGCAGGCCCATGAGCAGACGCAGCCGCGCCAGCAGCGGGCGAATTTCGACGAAGGGACGGCTGGCGAGATTGACGGAGATGCGCATGATTAGCTGCGGAGGGCTCCTCGGAGGCCGGCAAGCCAGCCCGGGGGAATGTTGGTGGTCACGGCGCCGGCGCCGAGGGCCTCGGAGGCGAAGAGCTCCCGGACGTGAAGGCCTTCGAGGCCGCTGGCCGCGAGGGTGCGATCGAGGAGGGCCGCCGGCGTCGAGCCGGCCGCGAGGACGAGCTCCGGCGGAGTGCCGAGCGTGTCTTCAAAGTAAGCCGCCGCGACCGACACCGATTCGGCAAGATCGCGGCTACGGTTGTTCACGTCTGGAGCGGTGTTGAGAGCGGCTACCGTGGACTCGGGCTCCGGGTGGGCCGGTTCGTCCTCTACGGCGGCGTTAAAGAACTCGGGCCGGGACCACTCTTCGGCGGTGTCCGCGCGGTCGACAAAGGCGAGATCGAGGGGAGAGCTGGTCCCGAGATCGAGATAGGGCTCGGTAGCCATGCCGTTGGTTTCTGCGGGAGCGAAATACTGGGATCTCTCCACTCCGTCTTCGCTGCGCTGCGACTCCGGTCGAGATGACGGCGGTTTAGAGAGAGGAAGCTCCGGTCGGGATGTCGGCGTCTGTGGAGGCGCGGAGAGAGAAGACAAGGAGGAGGCAAGCTCCTGGTAGGCGGTTCCCGTCGCGATGACGGCACTCGGCTGGGCGGAGAACCCGTTGTTGGAGACGTCGCCGGACTCGGCCGGGTAGACCTCAAGCGTGCGATGCAGCAGAAGGACGCCGGAGCGAACGATGGCCGTGGTCACGGCAGCCGGCGACGCGTTAAGGACGAGGGCGTTGGGCAAGGCGGGGTCAAGGCCGGCAAGGGCCGCAAGGGTGCTGGGAAGAACCACACCGGGCTGCATGCCGGCCTCGAGAATGGCGGCCTCGTACTCGGCAAGCACCTCCTGCGGGATCGCGACGGCGAGCACGCGGAGCAGAGAGCGCTCGGTGCTCATGATCTGAAAGCTGACGAGGGCGTGGTCGACGTCGAAGGGGAGCAGCTTTTTGAGGCGGAAGCGGACGACCTGTAGAGCCTCGGCGGGCTTGGACGGCAGGGCGTCAAAGTCGAGCAGAAGGACGCGAACGGCAGCGTCGGGAACGACCACTGTGACGTATTTCGAGCGGTCGGCTCCTCGGGCGGCAATGGCGTCAAAGGCGCGTCGCAGGGCGGCGGCAACGGCAGGCCGCTCAGGCAGGTTGCCGGCTTTGAGGCCGGGCGCGACCAGGCCGGGGCGCAGTCCGGTGTGGGCCACGGCGGTCAGTGTGCCGGAGGGCGACTCGCCGCGCGCGACGACCACGCCCTCAGGGCGGATCTCACAGGCGAGACGGGGGCGGGTGCCGACGAAGGTGGGGAGAAGGTCCATGGCGTGCGCGGTAGGTGCTCGTCTACAGAGGTTCGTTTACAGAGTAACGTGTGGCGGCTCCCTGTTGGACGTGGGGGTAGCGCGAGGGTTAGGGAGGGAGGTGCCGCGTTTGGGGGATGGCGGACGTTTCGGAACCAATCCGAAGGCGATAGGATAGCGTGCATGGCGAGCCTGTCGATGCTGTCTTTAACGGAGTACCTCCACACGAGCTATCGGCCGGACTGCGAGTATATCGACGGCGAGCTGCGGGAGCGACACGTGGGAAAGTGGGAGCACGCGCGCGTGCAATGGCTGCTGGCTGTCTGGTTTGGCGGTCACGAAGCCAAATGGGGCGTGATTGGGAGCACGGAGCAGCGGATCCAGGTTTCGGAGACGCGGGTGCGGGTGCCGGACCTGGTTGTATTGCACCGGGGGCCGCAGCCGGACGTTCTGGTCGAGCCGCCGCTGCTGGTGGTTGAAATCCTGTCCCCGGACGACAGCTACTCCGACACCCAGGAACGTGCCGAGGACTACCTGCGGATGGGCGTTCGGACGATCTGGATTCTCGATCCGAAGACGCGGACGGGCCGCATGTGCGCGGGCGCGGAGTGGGTTGCGGCGGATCGGCTGGCAGTGGCAGGAACGGAGCTTTATGTAGAGCTTGCGAGCTTGTTTGCGGGAATTGGCGAGAGGGCTTAGGCGATCATTATCTCTTGTAACTCCCAGCGCTTGCCGGTGGAGGCGGCTCACGGTCAGACTCGTTGTCTCGCTGATAGAGTGCTCCTACGGCTAAACATAAGGAGTAACGGGATGCGCCGATCGGCTGCGCTGGTTCTGAGTTCGTTGCTAGGAGGCATTTTTCTGCTGGGCGCACACGCTACGCCGGCGTCGTCTGACAAGTACTTGTGGCTTGAGGACGTGTCCGGCGAGCGGGCGACGGCGTGGGTCAAGGAGCAGAACGCACGGACGGCAGCGGTGCTTGAAGCGGACCCGCGGTATGCCGGGAACGCCGCCGACGCGCTGAAGGTGGCGGAGGATCCGCAGCGACTGGCCGTGCCAAAGCTGCGGGGTGGCGAGATCTACAACCAGTGGCGCGATCGAACGAACCCGCGGGGGCTGCTGCGAAAGACGAGTGAGGCGGACTACCTGACGGCGGCGCCGCACTGGAAGACAGTGCTCGACTTTGACGCGCTGGGGCGCGCGGAGAAGACCGGCTGGGTGAGCAAGGGGCTGGACTGCCTCTATCCGGGAGACAGGGTCTGCATGGTACAGCTCTCGGACGGCGGCGAGGATGCGGCGACGAGCCGGGAGTTCGACCTGGAGCAGGGGAAGTTTGTAGAGGGCGGATTTGTCTCTCCGCACAGCAAGCAGGGCAACACCTGGGTCGATAAGGACACGCTGCTGGTGGAGCGGGACTGGGGTGCGGGCACCATGACGAGCTCCGGCTATCCCTTTGTCATTAAGCAGTGGAAGCGAGGCACACCGCTGAGCACCGCGGCGGAGGTATTCCGGGGAAAGCCGACGGACGTGCGGGTGGGCTCGTCCGTGCTTCAGGATGCGCAGGGCGAGAGGCTTGAGGTCTTCGAGCGCGGCGTAACGTTCTTTGAGAAAGAGACCTACGTGCGGACACCGCGCGGGGTGGAGCGGCTGGCCGTTCCGGCGAAGGCTGACGTGGCTGGCTTGCTGCGGGGCCGGGTGCTGGTGCAGCTCCGGGAGGACTGGGCACCGGTTGCGGGTGGCAGGACGTTCAAGCAGGGATCGCTGGTGGACATGATGCTGGCGGATGTGAGGAAGGATCCGGCGCACCTGAAGCCCGGGGTGGTGTTTGAGCCGACGGCGGAGAGCTTTCTGCAGGACGTGATGACGACGCGGGATCAACTGGTGCTGACCACGCTTGAGCACGTCAAAGGCCGAGCAGCCGTATACACGCCGGAGGCGAAGGGCTGGACGGTGCAGGCGCTGCCGCTGCCGGAGAATGCGGCAGTAAGCCTGATCTCAACCAGCCAGATGGATGACCGCTTCTTTCTGAATGTGCAGAGCTTTGTGACGCCGCCCGCGGTATGGCTCGGAGCGGCGGCGAAAGGCGAGGTCCACGAGGTGAAGCGAGAGCCGCCGCAGTTCAATGCCGCGGGAGAGACGGTAGAGCAGTTCGAGGCGACGTCGAAGGACGGTACGAAGGTACCGTACTTCGTGGTGCATCCGAAGACGATGAAGCTGGATGGATCGAACCCGACGCTGCTGGAGGCGTATGGCGGGTTTGAGGTCTCGCTGACACCGGACTACAACCCGAACGTCGGCAAGCTGTGGCTGGAGCACGGCGGCGTGTATGTGCAGGCGAACCTGCGCGGCGGGGGAGAGTTTGGGCCGGCGTGGCACGAGGCGGGACTGAAGACGCATCGACAGCGGATTTATGACGACTTCGCGGCGGTCGGGCAGGATCTGGTCGCGCGGCGGATCACGTCACCGAAGAAGCTGGGGATCCTTGGCGGATCGAACGGCGGGCTGCTGATGGGGGTCGAGATGGAGCAGCATCCGGCGCTGTGGCAGGCGGTGGTGATCGAGGTTCCGCTGCTCGATATGGAGCGGCTGGAACAGATCGCGGCAGGGGCGAGCTGGGTGGGGGAGTACGGATCGGCGGGTGTGCCGGAAGAAGAAGCCTTTTTGAGGTCGATCTCGCCCTACGCAAACCTGAAGAGCGATGCGGCATATCCGGAGCCGCTGATCTGGACGACGACTAAGGATGACCGGGTAGGGCCGCAGCACGCGCGGAAGTTTGCGGCGAAGATGGCGGAGTACGGCAAGCCGTATTTTTTCTGGGAGATCACGGAGGGTGGGCATGGGTCCGGCGCGGACCTGCAGCAGGAGGCGGCCACGCGGGCGATCACATACACGTATCTGCAACGGAAGCTGATGGAGTAGGCGAGAGACTACGCTGTTAGCGGCCGGCCTCGATAAACGTAACTTTATTGATCTCCTTGAGGGTGGTGATGCCGTCGCGCACGCGTTCGAGGGCGGAGTCGCGGAGGAAGGCCATGCCTTTAGCTTTGGCAACTTTGCGGATCTCTGAGCCGGGCTTTTTGGCGAGCAGCATCTCGCGGATCTCGTCGTCGAGTTCGAGCAGCTCATGGATGGCGGAGCGGCCGCGGAAACCGGTGCCGCCGCACTCGATGCAGCCGGTGCCCTCGCGGAAGCCGAAGTTCTGCCAGTCGTCCGGAACCAGGCCGTTCTCGATGAGCTGCGCGTCGGTGTAGTGAACGGTCGTGGCGCAGAACTCGCAGACCTGGCGGACGAGGCGCTGGGCGAGGATGCAGTTGAGCGCGGAGACGAAGTTGTAGGGTTCGACGCCCATATTGAGGAAGCGGCCGAGCACATCGACGACGTTGTTGGCGTGGACGGTGGTGAAGACGAGGTGGCCGGTGAGGGCGGAGTTGATGGCGATCTGCGCCGTCTCGGCGTCGCGGATCTCGCCGACGAGGATCTTGTCCGGGTCGTGGCGCAGGATGCTGCGAAGCCCTCGCGCAAACGTGAGGCCTTTTTTCTCGTTGACGGGGATCTGGGTGATGCCGCGGATCTGGTACTCGACCGGATCCTCAATGGTGATGATCTTGTCCTCTTCGGACTTGATCTCGTTGAGCGCGGCATAAAGAGTAGTGGTCTTGCCGGAGCCGGTGGGGCCGGTGACGAGCACCATGCCGTAGGGCTCCTTGATGTAGCGGCGGAAGCGGGCGAGATCGTGGGCGGCGAACCCCACCACGTCTAAAGACAGCTTGGTGAACTTCTCCGACATGGACTCTTTATCGAGCACGCGGAGGACGGCGTTTTCGCCATGCACGGTGGGCATGATGCTGACGCGGAAGTCAATCAGGCGGCCTTTGTAGCGGACGCGGAAACGGCCGTCCTGCGGAACACGGCGCTCGGCGATGTCGAGCTCGGACATGACCTTGATGCGTGACAGGATGGTTTGGTGGTGCTCGCGGGCGATCGGGGCCATGGCCTGTTGCAGCACGCCGTCGATGCGGTACTTGACGAGCAGCGAGTCGTCGAAAGTTTCAAGATGGATGTCCGACGCTCGCCTCTCCAAGGCTGTGAAGATGGTCGTGTCGACCAGGCGGATGATGGGCGAGAGATCATCTTCGCCGGTGAGGCGCTCGATCGAGATATTCTCGTCGGGATTGTCTTCAGACGAGAGGACGTCGAAGGCCAGACCTTCGGACGCTTCGTCGAGAACACGCTGCGACTGCTCGGTCTTCTTGAGCAGATCGGTGATCTGCGAGAGGGTGGCGACGCGGGTGATCAGGCGCGTGCCGAGCAGGCCGGAGATCTCGTCGAGCACCATCAGCTTCGAGGGGTCGGAGACGGCGATGGCGAGGCGGCCTTCGTGCTGCTCAAGTGGAACGAAGTTGTAGCGGAACATCATGTCCACAGGCACCGTCTTGAAAAGTTCGTGCTGGATCTTGAAGTTCTTGAGGTCGACGAACTCGGAGTGGTAGCGGCGGGCGAGGACGCGGGCGCGCTCGGTCTCGTCCATGGACATCTCGGCGACGGAAAGAGGGAGGGCTACGGGGGTGGCCATGATGGGTGAGACTCCTGCGAAGGCGCGGAGGTTAGGGCCGCGGCCGATGCGGCTATCTTACTGTTCGCGCCGGGCAGTGTCGCGCCTTTGCGTATGCATCTATTTGGGGATGACGGGTTGGGTGATACGGTAAACCACCGGGCCCGCTTGTGGAGGAGTACACGATGAGCAGCTCGCCGCTTTCCCCCTCTCTCGTTCCAGCAGTCTCCCCGCGCTGGTCTCATGGCTGGTCAACCGCGCTAAGTATCGCGCTTATTGTGATCGGCTTGATAGCCGTGGCGCTGCCACAGGCCGGCGGTCTGGCCGTGGCGCTCTACTTCGGCTGGCTTCTGCTGCTGGCCGGCGCGGCCCTGCTGCTGCTTGCATGGCGAACGCATGCGGCAAAGGTCATGCCGCTGCAGGTTGGGTTGGGAATCCTCTATGTGCTGCTCGGTTTGTTCCTGATCCTCAAGCCGGGAGCAGGGCTGGCGTCTCTGACCCTGCTGCTCGCTGGATATCTGCTGCTCGAAGGCCTGCTGGAGCTGTTGACTGCATTCCGGGCGCGGCCGCAGGCAGGCCACACATGGCTGATCGTCGATGGCGCCGTGGCCCTTGTGCTCGCGCTGATGATTGTGACCTCGTGGCCGTCGAGCGCGGCATGGGTCGTTGGAACGCTGGTAGGGATTAACCTGATCTTTGGAGGAATCTCGCGGCTCATGGTGACGGGCGCGGTGCGCCGGCATGTCAGTGTGCTGGGGATCTGATGGAACACGGATCACGGGCTGGGGCCGATGCGGAACAGGCTTCCGGTCGCCTTTTCGCAAAACAAGGGCGCACCCGAAGGTGCGCCCTTGCTCGGCCATGAAAGAGGATCCTTAGTTCTTTGGCTGCTTCTCAACGCCGCGAGCCGGGTTCGAGGCGTTGACCAGATCAGGGGTGGAGGTGGCCCGCAGCGTCTCCTTTTGCGCCTTGGTGTCAATGCGCTTACTGCGTGCGAAGGGCTGAAGTTTTACCGGTGCGCCGGTCTTCATGGCCTGATCGATCCCTTCCAGCACGCGGACATCGGCGAAGCCCTCTTCTCCGTCAGGCTCGACCTCGGTGTTATTGAGGATGCAGTCGGAGAAGTACCTCATCTCGCCGCCAAAGTGATCGGTGTTCTTGAAGCTCTCCTTCTTCTTGTCGTCGCCGACGGCGAAGGTCTGTTCAAGGGGCTTGCCGAACATGTACGACGGATCAAGCATGACGCTGCCCTTTGAGCCGATGGCGACGAAGGTGTTGACGGGTCCGCCCCAGTAGCTGAGGTTGAACTGCGCCAGCTTGTTGCCGGGGAACTCGAGCGTGACGGCGACGGTGTCGTCGAAGTCCTGATCGAATCCGGTCTCGGGGTGGCGCGTGCCGACGGCGGAGAGCACAGCGGTGGGCTCCGCGCCGAAGACATAGCGGGCCGCATTCACGGGGTACGGCCCCATGTCGAGCACCGGACCGGCCAGTGTGCCGCTGTGCGCACGGTGGTTCGTAGGATCAAGCGGCTGGGCGAAGCTGGAGGCGAACAGATGGACCTCGCCGATCTGGCCCGAGCGGATCTTATCGATCGTGTTGAGGGTGCCGGGCTCAAAGTGCAGGCGATAGGCGATCATGAGCTTGGCGGCGGAGGCCTTCTCGGCGACGAGGATCTCCTGACACTTCGCCGTCGAGACCTCCATCGGCTTCTCGCAGAGAACGTGGATACCGGCCTGGAGCGCGGGAACGATAAACTCCGCATGGCGCCAGTTTGGCGTTGCAAGATAGAGCGCGTCAAAGGCACCCGAGGCGAGGGCCTCCGGAAACTGCTCGTAGATATAGGTGTTTTCCGGAGAGATGTTGTACAGCTTAGCCAGTTTGCTGGCCTTGGTGGAGTCCGAGGTCACGAGAGCGGTCATCACCGAGTTGCCGGTGCCGCTGACGCCGGGCATCATGTCTTCCTGAGCGATGTCGCCGAGGCCGACGATAGCGTAGCGAACCTTCTTGTCTGAACCGAATCCGAGTACTTCCTTGAGTCCCATTGATTGCTCCTTAGGTGATGACGGGGCGTGACCCTGTCTAAACCATGGGATGCGGAATGCGATGAGGAGTCAGGAGCGCCGGTGCGAGCGAGTTGCGTGAGGTTGAATGGCATTGGACAAAGGCGGGCTATATGGCCAACTAAGAGACTTACCAGATGGTTATGACTTCTTTGGAGGCGCGAATTCTCTTATCTTTGGTGACAAGGTTGAGCTCATGAACAACCGCCGTCGCCCCAATGAGACGGTCCGCGGGATCCTTCGGGTAAGACTTGCCGAAGCGTGTCGATTGATCGGCAATTAAAGCTGTGATCGGCAGTACCGTGAACATTGACTCCAGGAAGCGAAGATAGACTTTGAGAGGCTTTTTGATTGTCACTCTTCCTCTGTCAATGAGAAAGGCGATCTCGTTTAGGGTAATGTCCGCAATCGTAAGACCATCGTCGACACGGGCTTCAATAAGGGCTTGCGTTGCCGCTTTCGAGAGCTGGGTCTGGTCCTCGGTAAGCCAGATGACTGCATGAGTGTCAATCAGGATCACGGTCGAAGACCTTTGTTGACTGCTCGAAGAACTCTTCGAGTTCCTCGTCCGAGTAGAGGGGCGAGACGATGTCGCCTACAACCTGAATGCCCCCCTTGAAACGGAAGGCGGCGAGAGGGTTTTCTTCTTCCTGTAGGACGGGTACCAGCTTGGCAACAGGCTTACCGTTCTTGGTAAGCAGAACAGGCTCACGCTTAGCCTGGACCTCATCCATGACGGCCAGGCATGTGGCTTTGAACTTGGCGGCGGCCATAGTTTTCATGGAAGGCGACCTCTGGTGACCAGTTTACAGTGGTCACTCTCTCAAAGCCAGCAGTGAATTACTGCGTGGTGCCGCCGGCCGAGAGCGAGAAGATGGGCAGGTAAAGGGCGATCAGGATGGTGACAACCACAACGCCCATAACGATGAGGATGGCGGGTTCGATGAGGCTCATCACGGCGGTGAGCGAGGTTTGGACGTCTTCCTCGAAGAACTCGGCGACGGAGTTGAGCATCTGCGGCAGGGCACCGGTGCTCTCGCCGACCTCCATCATCTCGACGGCGAGCTCGGGAAAGACGCCGGTGGCTTGCAGGCTGGCGGAGAGACCCTTGCCCTCGCGGACGGTCTCAACCGAGCGAAAGACGGCAGTGGCGATCTGAGGCGAGTCGATGGCGCGGGCGGAGGTTTCGAGCGAAGGCACGAGCGGAAGCCCGCCGGTGAGCAGAGTGGCAAGCGTGCGCGAGAAGAGGCCGACCTGGTACTTCAGCCAAACGCCGCCGAGGACGGGAATGGCGATGCGGATGCGGTCAAGAGTGGCGGCGCCGGCGTCAGTCTTGACCCAGCGGCTGAGCAGAAATGCGACCACAGCCACTACTGCGGCGACGTAGAGGCCATACTGCTGCGCGTAGCGGCCGAGGTCGAGCAGGAAAGTCGTGATCGCCGGCAGATGGGTGCCGAGCTGGTCATAGAGCTGGGCGAAGCGCGGGACAACAAAGGTGATGAGGAAGATGAACAGGCCGATGACCATGACGATGAGCAGGGCCGGGTAAATGAGCGAGGCCTTGAGCTTCTTGCGGAAGGTAAGCGAGACGCGCTGGAAGTCGAGGAAGCGCTGGAGGACCTCTTCAAGGTTGCCGGAGCGCTCGCCGGCGAGCAGCGTTGTGGTGTAGACGAGCGGAAAGCCGCCCTGCGCCTCGAACGCGGCGGAGATGCTCTCGCCGGTCTTGATGCGCTGGACGACGTCTTCCAGCTGCAGGCGGAAGTTGGCGTCTTTCTGGCGTCGCGCGAGAAGCTCGAGCGAGCCGAGGATGGGCAAGCCCGCGCGGATGAGGGTCAGGAACTGCTGGTTGAAGATGAGGAAGGTTTCGAGCTTGACCTTTTTGCGCGAGCTGCCGGCCAGGCCGCTGCGGCTCTTGACCGAGTAGACGAAGTAGCCGGCCTGGGTGAAGCGGGCGCGGAGCTCGTCGGGGGTATTGGCGGCATGGGTCTGCTCGAGCACACGGCCACGTTCATCGGCGAGACGGACTACGAACTCGGTCATAGGGAGGGCTGTCGTTACGACATCAGTTTAGACGGGCGGCGCTGGAGATGGTTGGAGTTTCAGGCCGCAGGCTGCTCGCTGCCTCAGGTAGGAGCATCGATCGCTCGAAGGCATGGAAGGCGGCGAGAAGGGCTACGGCGAGAGCGAGCTCAGAGAGCGGCAGCGGTCGCAGCAGGAGCAGTATCTTCAGCGGCGCGGCGGTTGCGATGCTCGGCAGGAAGCGGCCGGCGAACTTCTGCAGGTACTGGTGCGAGGTGAGCACGGTTGCAGTCGCCAGGGCGGCAAAGGAGAGCAGGCCCCAGACAGAGCCCCAGCTCCGCCGTTGGCTTAGCAGAAAGGAGACGGCAGGAAAGGCGAGCAAAAGGAGCCGAGTGTCGTACTGGCGGTGGTAGATCGGCAGGAGGGTGAGGCAGGCCAGGCTGCCGATCGCGAGCAGGTGTTTCGGCAGGGTGTTCGGCAAGCGGATGGCGGGCGGGAGCCACACCGCAAGCAGAAGCAGCACGGTGCCAAGGGCGAGCACGTTTGAGAGCGCGTGCGACGGCGTGACAGTGGAGAAGAGGGGCTGGAGGTTCGCCATGTAAAGGGCTTCGGTGCTGCGCAGGCTGGGGTCGTCCGCGCCACCGGGGGCGGCGTTGCCGTGGAGGTTGGCCCGAAGATCGGTGAGCCAGCCGGCGGAGGCCGGGGTGGCGGCGCACCACAGCGTGCCGGCGACAACGATAACAGCGGTCAGTGCCGCGATGGCGACAAAAGCGCGCCGCCAGGAGCGGCCGGCGAAGGGGAGATAGCAGACCAGCAGAGCGGCATCGTGCGGCTTGAGGCAGAGCGCGACCGTGAAGCAAAGGATCGCCAGCCAAATGACGCGGCCGCGCAGCAGGCACCAGAATCCAATAACCAGCAGGGCGATGACCGGCCCCGAGATCTGTCCGAGCATGAGCAGAATGGTGCTGCTCGCAATGAAAAGAGAGAGCAGGATGGTTGGGCCGGCGGAGGTGAAGTCCCGGTCGAGGCCGGCGCCCCGGCGGAGATCAGCGCCGCGGTAAAAATCAGCGCTGCGGCAAAGATCAAGGACGGCGAGAACGGCAAGCGAGACGAGCACCGCAATCAGAGCAAACCAGAGCCGGTGAGCCGCGGGGTAGCTGAGAGCGGCAACAGGAGTGAGGACGGCGAGTGAGAAAGGCGGATACAGTGCGGAGAACGGACGAAAGACCTGCGCGTCATCGTCCGTACCGCCGGCGCGGAGGAACTCCTCGTGGGTAGCGGATTCGCTATACGGATTGCAGCCGTGCAGGAGACAGCGGGCGCTGCTGTAGGGCTGTTTGAAGTCGCGGAACTCGAGTACATGCTGCTCGTCGTGGTAGCCGCGGAGGACGAAGACGGCAACGCCGAGACAGACGAGAACGGCAGCAAGGGTGCGCAGGACGGAGGACTTCGGCTGCGAGGGTAGGACCAAACGAGGAATCTCCGGCCATGGGGAAATGCGACTGAGATCTACACTACCGGGATCCATGCGCTATGGCGAGACAAAGGACCTGATGCGGAACAACTCACGTAAAAAGGCCTCCAGTCGGAGGCCTCCTCACTTACCAGATAGAAATTACACGCTAAAGGAGGAGCCGCAGCCGCAGGTGCTCTTCACCTGGGGGTTCTCAAATTTGAACCCAGCAGCTTCAAGAGTTTCAACATAGTCGACAATGCAGCCGTTAAGATACACGGCGCTGGTCGCGTCCACGAAGACCTTCAGGTCCTCAAATCGGACAATCTTGTCCATCATGCCGGCGGCATTTTCAAAGCTCATGGAGTACTGGAAGCCGGAGCAGCCGCCGCCGACCACACCGATGCGGAGACCGGCGGGAATCGGATCCTGCGTGGACATGATCTCCTTGACCTTCAGGATGGCAGACGGTGTCAGGTTAACCGGCTGACTTGGGGCCGATGCCGCCGTCTGGGGTGCGCCGGTTATAACTTCGGCGGAGGGAGTCGTGGTCGCAGTTGCCATGGGTATGTTCTCCAAAGTCCGGGATTCGGACGTGTTCGGTCTGAGTTCAAGTGTATGCCGATGCGATGCGGGCTACAAGAGCGCGAACAGAGCGCATACACTCCAATCAAGAGATGCGGACGCTGCAGGAACGGTGCATGCGGCTTTCCGTATGCCAGGCCGCCTTGTATCGATCGAGTTGTTAGACTTTCCCCTGCCAAAGTGGCGCGGCAGCACCGGACGAGCAACAGCCCTTTGGGCAGAAGGCGACGACAAACCGCGATGACATTCCTGGTCTTCCTGGTGCACGCCTTTGTAAAATACGTTCGGCATCACCCAGCCGACACCGCAGGGTGCGCGCCAGGCGCGCGCTACGTAGGCGTGGTGCTGGCGGTGGCTCTGCTGATCGCGATCGGAGTTGCCTTCAAGCTGCGGGCGCTGCTGATCCAGTGAATCCTGGCAGCTGCCCGGGTCTACACCTTCCGTGCTATTTCTCTGGTTTTCTGCTGTGTCCAGGGGGTATGATCCGGCACGTTGGGTGCATGCCGGACGGAAGACGATGCCGGTGCAACTCACGGGAAGGACGCGAGGCCATGTCTCTGAATGCCGCTGTCTCTGCAGTACCTACACTTCTTGTTGTCTGGGCGTCTCTGGTTGCGTGCTTTGTTGGCCTGCTCACCTATCGCGGCCAGCTAACGCGCTATGAGGACGACCAGCTGTTTCTGGCGGAGAACAACCCGGACGGCCAGCGCCAACAGAGCGATATCGTGCGCCGCGTCAACCAGGTGCAGCCCTTTGTGCGGATCTTTGGCGGAGCGGCCGGCCTGATGACGGCGGGTATCGTCGGCATATGGGTTGCAGACGCTCTTCGCGTTCTGAACTTTTGAGCCCTCGCCCGGGAGCGCAGAACGCGACGGTATAGCTGTGGCCAGGCTGCGTTAGACAGGCCTCAGCGCTCGCTGTCGAGGTGAGTCATAGCGACCTTGTCATAGCGGGTGCCCTGAATCTGCTCGGCGGAGAAGGTCTCATCGAGAGCAGCCAGGTCTTCAGGAGTCAGGCGCAGCTCAAGAGCCTTGAGTGACGACTGCACCTGAGCGACGGTGCGGGAGCCGAGCAGCGGAATGATGTCGTCACCTCGATGAAGGGCCCACGCGATAGCCAACTGCGGCGTCGTAACGCCATGCTGTGCGGCCAAGCCGTCGAGCGACGCTATGAGCTGGCGATTCGCCTCTCCGGCGGCACCTGTAAATCGAGGCAGAAAGCGGCGGAAGTCGGACTTCTCGGTCGGCCGCGCGCCTGAGATAAGCCCGCGGCAGAGAACTCCATACGCGGTGACACCGATGCCGAGGTCGCGCAGGCCGGGTAGAACTTTCGCCTCCATGCCGCGGGTCGTAATGCCGTACTCAAGCTGAACGTCGACGATGGGGGTAACGGTCTGGGCGCGGCGAGAGGTCTCAACGCTGGCCTCGCTGAGAGCCGCATACTGCACATAGCCCTGCTTGATCATGTCGGCGACAGCGCCGATGGTGTCTTCGATTGGGATGTGATCGTCGATCCGTGCAGGCCGGTAGATGGCGATCTGATTGACGCCGAGGCGCTTGAGCGAGTAGGCCAGGTAGTTCTTGACCGCGGCGGGGCGCCCATCGAAGCCGGACCATGCGCCTGTAGGCGTACGCATGGCGCCAAATTTAACGCTGAGCAGCACCTTTTCGCGAGCCGAAGGCGCGAGCTCCGCCAGAGCGCGGGCCAGCAAAAGCTCGTTCAGCCCCATGCCATAGAAGTCACCCGTATCCAGAAGCGTGATGCCGCCGTCGATCGCCGCATGGATAGCGCGGATACTCTCGGCATCGTCCGTCGTCCCGTAGGAGCCGCTCATGCCCATGCACCCGAGAGCGATAGGAAAGACAGTGGGGCCGGTGCGGCCCAACTGACGCGGAGAGAAGCCGGTGGCGGGGGCGGCGGTCGTATCGTGCATGTCAGTGCGATGCATTTCTTGCACGAAATGGCAGGCGATTCTCGCAGGAATATCGCTGCGTTACAAAGGCGGAGATTTGTGTCCACGTACTGAATCGCTGAGGTCCAAGGGGATTCGATGAGACGCATGACAGCTTGCGAAAAGATTGACGTGTTGTTAAGCCCTCGGTAGTCTCTCGCTAACGCAATCAATTTAGAGGCGAACTTTCGCGCTGCCCGTCAGGTCTGCGGCGGATCGCCGGCTCTCTCGTATGTCGCGGCAGCATCGTCCATGCGGCAGCATCAACGCAGTCGAGTCACTCCCGAACGCTGATACACCCAAGGAGATCCTGTTGAAGCCTGCCGGTTCCCGTTCCGCCGCCCTTTCTCTTCCGCTGGTGTTTGCTGCTGCATCGGCGTTTGCACAGTCCACCGCAACCGTCGCAGGCACCGTGACCGATCCGTCCGGTGCGGTTGTCGCCGGCGCGCAGGTGACTGTGCACAGCAACGGAACCGGCATCGATCGATCGGTACCGACCGATGGCGCGGGGCTGTACACAATTCCAGCGCTCGAACCCGGAGACTACCGGATTCAGGTGACAGCTCAGGGCTTCGGAAATTTTGTGGTCCAGAGCCTCCGGCTCGAGGTAGACCAGAACACGACCATCAACGCGCGGCTCGGGTTGGCATCGGCGGGCGAGACGGTTCAGGTGGATAGCGCGGCGTCGCTGATCGATGCGCAGACGATCACAGTCGGGCAGGTGATCGGCCAGCGCACGGTGCAGCAGATTCCTCTGAACGGCCGGCACTTTCTCGATCTGACGGCGCTGGTTCCGGGATCGGTCGTGCCGCCCTCGAACGGAAGCCTGACGGCTCCGAGCCGCGGCCTGGGCGCGAACTCGTTCATCACGGCGGGCAACCGGGAAGACTCCGCCAACTTCATGATAAACGGCGTGAACCTTAATGACCTCACGCAGAACCAGATCACCTTTCAGCCCTCGATCAACACCACGGCCGAGTTCAAAATCTCGAACTCCACGTACTCGGCAGAGTATGGACGGTCGTCGGGGTCGGTGATCAACGTGGCCACGCGATCCGGGACGAACAGCTTTCACGGCGAGGCGTTCGACTACGGCCGCAACAACTACTTCGACGCACGAAACTTCTTCAACCGCAAGGGATCCCGGCAGAATGCGTTTCGCCGGCAGAACTTCGGCGGCGCCTTCTCCGGGCCGGTCTTCCGCGACCGCACGTTCTTCTTTCTCTCCTACGAAGGTCTGCGACAGTCGCAGGATCTGCTGCTGCAGAGCAATGTGCTCTCGCCCACGCAGCGCGCGCAGTTCACCGCGGCGAACGGGACGGCCGGGTATGGCAGGCTGCTGCAGTTCCTTCCGGCCGGCAACAATGCGACAGGGACCGTCTATGCGAGCTCCGCGCCCGGGCCGGTGAAGACCGATCAGTTCTCGGGCGATCTCTCGCACCGGATCTCTGAGAAGGACTCACTGCACGGCTACTATGCGTGGCAGCAGGACGCGCGCACGGAGCCGAATCTGCAAGGCAACACCATTCCTGGATTCGGCGATCACCGCACGGCTCACCGGCAGGTCGGCACACTCAATGAGGTTCACATCGTCTCGCCGAGTGTCGTGAACGAGGCCCGCGTGGGCTTCAACCGCATCGCCATCGCCTTTCAGCCGAACAACCCGCAGGACCCAACGCAGTTCGGGTTGATCACAGGCGTGCCGTTCAACCAGGGGCTGCCGCAGATCACGATTGCAGATCTGGCCCTGAACTTCGGCGGCCCGGCGGGCTTTCCGCAGGGCCGGTTCGTAACGACCGGCATCTTCTCGGACACACTCACACTGACGCGCGGCAAGCACTCGATCAAGATCGGCGGGGAGTTCCGGCGTTTTGTCGGATCGAACTTCAACGAGGACACGGGATCCATCTCTTTCTCGAGCACGGCAAACTTCATCGCAGGCGGGGCAAACTCCTTTGCGGTGACACCGAGCCGTGTAGCCAGCCGCTTGTTCATCGGGTCGGCAGCGGGTTTCGTGCAGGATAACTGGCGCATCTCGCCGAGGCTGATCGCGGAGTTGGGTTTGCGCTTCGAGTGGAACGGGACGCCGGTTGATGGCGGCAACCGCTTCGTGAACTTCCTGCAGGCGGATAGAACGCTGACGCGCGTCGGCTCGCCCTACAACCAGAACTACAACTACGAGCCGCGGGTCGGCTTCTCCTGGGATCCGTTCGGCGCTGGAAAGACGATCCTGCGTGGAGGATTCGCCATCATGGCGGACCAGCCGGCCGCCAACGTGGCGACGGGACTCACCAACAATCCGCCGAACGCGACGCCCCAGAGCGTGACCGCGCTGAGCCCGGCCACGATTCCGGTCGCCACGCTCTCACAGGCAGGTGCGGCGGCGCTGGCGCCCTCCGCCGTCAATCCGAGCCTGCGGAATGCGTACACGGAAGGTTACAACTTCAATCTGCAGCAGGAGCTGAGCGGGAATACCGTGCTGCAGATGGGCTACGTCGGCTCACTGGGGCGGCACCTGAGGCTGCGGCGAAACATCAATCAGTTCCTCTATCCGAATGGCGTAGGCGTGCGTCCTATTCCGCGTGTCTCCACGGCCAGCACCATCAGCGGAAACACGCCCTTGAGCAATATCTCCTACATCGATTCCGACTCGTTTTCGGACTACAACGCGCTCTGGGTTACGGTGCGCAAAGACCTTTGGCATGGCGTCTCGCTGAACTCGACCTACACCTGGTCGAAGTCGATGGACCTGAACTCGCTTGGCTCGCAGGGCGGGTCGCCGCTGCAGGATAACTTCAACCCGCGCGGCGACTACGGCCTCTCCGACTTCGATGTGCGGAGTCACTTTGTCTTCTCCGGTCTGTGGGAGCTTCCGCTGCACGGCAATCGGCTGAAGGAAGGCTGGCTGCTCGCGAACATCACGCAGCTGCAGGGCGGCAATCCGCTGAACGTGGCGACGACCTCCAACTACAACGGCACCACCGGCACGGTGCGGCCGACAGTTCTCTCGGCCTACTCGACCGGACGGCACGGCTACGCGGCCAACGGGAATGTGCTCTTTATCAACGGCAGCGGATGCACGGGACCGCGGCTGACGGCTGGCTGCGCCTTCTACGCGCAGCCAACCGGCTTCGGCACTCTGCGGCGCAATGCACTGACCGGACCGGGTTTCGCCGACACGGATCTGTCGCTGCAAAAGACCACCCGGATTGCGGAGACCGTAGCGTTCGTGCTGCGGCTGGATGCGTTCGATCTGCTGAACCACGCCAACTTCGGCAACCCCAACCTGAGCCTGACATCGGCGGCCGCCCCGACGGTAGCAGGCACGAGCACGACCACCTCCGGCAGCAGCTTCGGACAGATTGTCAGCACGCGCGGCGCCGTGGGCGATGCCGGATCGTCGCGGCAGCTGCAGTTCGCGGCTCGGGTTACGTTCTAGCCCGCTCTCCGTACCGGCCACGCTAGCCGTTTTTGTGAAAGGAAGTGTATGCGTTCGATCTCTTCAGAGACCCTGGTGCTTAGCTTGCTGTTGTGTGCACCATTCACAACATCCGCGCAGAAGCTCGACTATGAGGCCGCGGGTGCGCCGATCCAAGCGGATCCGGTTGATCCCGCGATCGCGGCGGCGCTGAAGAAGGTCTCGCCCGAGGCAATTCATCGCACGATCGAGCGGCTGGTGGCGTTCGGAACGCGCAACACGCTCTCAAGCATGGAGACGGACCTGCCTCCCGGAACCGGGGTTCTGCCCGCTGCGGACTGGATTCATGCACAGTTTGAGGCGATCTCGAAGGCATGCGGCGGCTGCCTGGAGGTGAAGGACGATATCTTCGTCTACACGCCACCCGAGCCCGATGCCAGCGGCCGCAAATCGCGCTATGCGAAGCCGACCAAGCTGCACAACGTCTATGCGGTCCTGCGCGGGTCCGACCCGGCGCAGGCGAAGCGGATGTACCTCATCACGGGGCACTACGACACGCGCAACTCGGACACTATGGACGACCATGGAATCGCGCCCGGAGCGAACGACGACTCGAGCGGAACAGCCGTATCGCTTGAGACGGCGCGGGTGCTGAGCGGAATGAAGCTGCCGGCCACTCTGGTGTTTGTAGCGGTCGCCGGTGAGGAGCAAGGCCTGAACGGAAGCCATCATCTGGCGGAGTTGGCCAAGAGCGAGGGCTGGCAGCTTGAAGGCGTGCTGAACAACGATATCGTGGGCGGGGACACCACGCCGGGCGAAACGCTGCAATCGAAGTTGCTGGTGCGTGTCTTCTCGCAGGGGCTGCTGCCGACCGCGCCGGCGGCAGAGCTGCGATCGACTTTACTGACAGGGGCGGAGAACGACACGCCGTCACGGCAGCTGGCACGCTCGGTGCTGGCAACCGACCGGACGTACTTCCATCCCGCCGGCGCGCCGGCTCCGTTCAATCTCAAATCGGTCATGGAGCTGCGGCTGGATCGCTACCTGCGCGGCGGCGACCACAGCATGTTTTCCGCCGAGGGCTTCCCTGCCGTGCGCTTTACGGAGTGGCGCGAGAACTTCAACCACCAGCACCAGAACGTGCGAACCGAAGGCGGTGTGGAGTACGGAGATCAGATCAAGTTCGACGACTTCGACTACATGGCGCGGGTGGCACGGCTGAACGCGGCGACGCTGGCCACATTGGCGGCCTCACCCGGTATGCCGCAGAACGTGAAAGTCGTGACGCGGGATCTGGACAACAATACGACCCTGACGTGGGAAGCGCCGCTGGCCGCTGGTGCGGCAGTGACCTACGAGGTGGTGTGGCGCGAAACCGCGGCGACCGACTGGCAGTATCTCGCGCAGGCGGCGCGCTATCCGGGCAAAGATGGAGCGCTGAGCGCAACGCTGCCGGTGTCCAAGGACAACGTCTTTTTTGGTGTGCGGGCATGCGATGCGAAGGGGCATTGCAGCCAGGCTGTAGCCCCGGTTCCGGAGCGGTAAAGAGTGTGGCCTGACCCTTACTATGGGCGCAGACCTACAGTCTGGAATGGAAGGCCGGTTGTGGGCGAGTGTTCAGGTTGCGCGGCAGTATTCGGAGCGACGCTGACGCCGCCGGCAGTTGTCGGGGCAACCGTCACATTCCAGCCGTCGACGAGGACCACGGCATCGTCACCTTTGAAGGCTGCGGCGTCGGCTTCAATGGTGATGGTGCGCGATTCATTCGGCAGAAGCGAGACGTAGTTATCGCTGGGAAAGGCTGGAAGAACCCGATCACCGGCTGTGCCCGCAGCACCGTGGCGAAGTTGCAGATGCGTCATCAACGCGATGTTCTTTGCCGGGTTGTGGAGGGTAACGGTGACGACTCGGCGGCCGTTACTGGAGCTTTGCGAAACCTGCGCGTCGAGGGTGACAGGCGCAAGATCGTTCAGGGCGGTAAGGTCGTCCTGGTGGTCAGGCTGCGCATGCCAGTAGAGGTTGTCGGAGAGCGGTTTGCCGGTGCTATCGGCGAGGGTGAGCTTTAGAAAATGCACGGCGGAGGCGTTGGCCGGGATCGTGACGACGCCAAGATTCGTGGCGACATCCGCCGGCGCGCTCACGGCATAGTCCTGCTGCGCGGCGATCGTGCCGTCGAGATTGTAAATTGCGAGGTGCGCGGTGGCGCCGGAGAGCGCATCCGGCGTGTTGTTGATGACCTCGATATTTCCTGTGGACTCGTTGTACTGAATGTGAAGCAGTTCGCCGGCTTTCTTGACGGCGAAGAGAGAGCTGTTCGGCTCGAGATCGTAATGGTAGATCTGCCAGACGAAGCTCGGCTGCGCGGGATGGCTCATCCACGTGATGATCGCGGTCGCGAGATGGAAGAGCTGCGCGTTGCGGCCCTCGTACATCGCGCGGAAGGCCTCGTAGTTCATCAGCTGCGCCTTACGGGTGAAGTCGGCGAGGTTGACGATCTTGCCGTAGCGCGCGGCCACGATGCCGGGGTACTTATCGCCGCGTTGCGCACCGCGGGCAAAGTCATGCTGGGCCCAATCGTCGTTGATCGTCTCCCAGTCCTTCTCAGGCATCATGCCCTTGATGGACTCGATGGTCGGGACAGACATCGTGCCGGTCTCGGTCTTGAAGAAGTCATCGGTGATCTTGTAAAACTCGCGCGGCTCCCGCCAGTAGTACGGTCCATGCGACCGTACGCCCGCGCCGGAGGTAGAACTCGGTTGATAGCGGCGCGTCGGTTCAAGCTCTGCCATAAGGACGCGCAGGCGATCGTCGATCTCCTTCGGTGGAAAGCCCTCGTTGCGGGCGCACCAGACAGCGATAGCGGGGTGGTTGCGGAAGCGCAGGATCTTCTCGCGCACGTTGAACATGTAGGTGTCGAGATCGGTCGGATCGGGGCCGTCCGATGGATTGGGCTGAAAGAACTCGTCCCACAGCAGGATGCCGTACTTGTCGCAGAGATCGTAGAAGTCCTGGCTGGTGCTCTGGCCCACCCAGTTGCGGATGAGGTTCATGTTGGCGAGCGCGTGCATGCGGATCTGCGCTTCCAGACGCTCGCGCGGAATGCGCTTCAAGCCTTCGTCAAGGCCCCAGTTGCCGCCCCGGATGAAGACGCGTACGCCGTTGACCGAGATCGTCAGGTTCTCGGAGTCGGCCACGCTGTAGCTGATCTTGCGCACACCAAAGGTGACGTCCTGGCTATCCGAGACCTTGCCGCTTTCGACAAACGAGAGGTGGAGCTTATAGAGGTTCTGCGGGCCGTAGCCGTTGGGCCACCAGAGCTTCGGGTTCACCATGTGCAGCGCAGCGGTGGTGCTGGGGTCGAAACTGACGAGCTTGGACGCGTGGGGTTCGAGCGTAACGGCCTGCTCGAAGCTGATAGTGTCGATGGTGCCTTTGAGGATGCCATGCTGTAGACGATCCGTGATGTTCTGAAGCGTGGCCTTTATGGCGATATCAGTCGAGTCGGTCTTCGGCAGCGGCAAATCGGTGGTGACGAGCGGATCTTTCAGGCGAACGTTTCCCGTAGCTGAAACATAGACCTTCTGCCAGATGCCGGTGTCGCGATCGCGAACGCCGGGCAGCCAGTCCCAGCCGATGGTCGAGAGGAAGGTGGGGCCGTCGATGGCGGTGATGCCGCCGTTCTTCCCGATGCCGTTCTTGATGGTGTGCTCGATGGGGTCGCCGGGGTGCGGCTGCGGCGTGATCAGCACGGCGATGACCGCCTTGCGGCCGGGCTTCACGTTGTAGGAAATGTCAAACTGACCGCGTCGAAAGGCGCCGCGCATGGTGCCGACCTCGGAGCCGTTGACCCAGATTGCGGCCGAGTAGTTGATGCCGTCGAAGTTCAGCCAGATGTGCTTTCCGGCGAACGATGCGGGTACGTCGAGCGTGGCGCGATACCAGTACGGCGTGCGGGCCAGGCTCTCCGGGATGATCTCCGGCCGCATGTTCTCCCCGTAGAGCGGTTCGGGGTAGACCTTGTTGTTGACGAGCGTCGTGAGCACGGTTCCGGGCACCGTGGCGGTGTACCAACCGGCCGTGCTGAAGGTAGGCGCGGAGATGGCTTCACCGGTCTGCTTGATATCGACGGCGCTCTGCATCTGCCAGTTGGAGACGGGCGTCATGGCATCAGACCTGGGCGTGGAACGCGTGGGTGCGGCGTTGACGATGGCGGCTGAGAGGAGGCAGAAGGCGGCAAGAAGCGATGGAAGGCGATACATCTCCACAGGCGTGATCCTTAGATGGTTCGAAACGATAGATGATCTGATAACGATAACAAGATATAAAGCATGCGGCTTACATTGACCGGTAAAAGAATATGCCGTAGGTCTGATTCTTGCCAGAGAGCACCTTATCAAGACACACGTAGTGTGGGAAAGGCGTTTCGTGAGTGCCTGAGAAGTTCTAAGCCGTTCTGAGCGGCGATGAGGCGCATGGTTAACCGCCACGGCGCAGTCGTGGCAATCCCGTATGCTTGTGCAAGCAGCAGTGCCGTGGAGGCGTCACTCTCGATCGTGAGAGCCGCCATGCGAGCAGAGAGAGTGCAATGTCTTCTTCGACGAAGAGCAGGATCCCGGCCTACACATCGAGGCCAGGGCGAGATGTGTGTGCGTATTTGCTTGGGTGTCTGCGGCAGATACATCTTCCGCTGCTGTCCGGCGTGTTGTGGCTGCTGACGGCGCCTGCGGGACTGGCGCAGTACACCACGGGAACGATCGGCGGCCATGTGGCCGATCGAACGGGCGCCGAGGTACCGGGCGCGGCCGTGACGCTCACCAATCAGGCGACGGGCGAGGTGCGACGCGGTGTGACCGGGCCGGACGGTGGCTATCTTTTTCCGGCGCTGGCTCCGGGAAGCTATACCCTGGTCGTGGCCGCGCCGGGCTTTGGCGAGGTGCGCGCCGCGCTCGCCGCGACCAGCAGCGCAACTGTAACCGAGAACGTTACAGTCATGCCGAAGAGCCAGACGGCGGTAGTCGAGGTCTCGGGCGCATCGCCCGAAGTTAACCTGACGGACGCGCAGCAGACGACGACGCGCGACCAGATCGAGGTGCTCGCGCTGCCCAACCAGACGCGCACCCCCCAGGGATTGGTGACGCTCGAGCCGGCAGTGACGCCGATGTACAGCCCACGCGGCGGCGCGTCGCTGGTGGCGATTGCAGGTGCGCAAACAGGGCAGATTGCAGCCTATGGCGGGCGCGGCCGGGCAACGGCCTACTCGCTCGACTACACAGACCAGAACGACTGGGAGTTCGGCGGCTACGCGCTGGGCACGCAGCCGTCGATTGACATGATCTCCGAGCAGAAGGTGTTTACAGGCGTGTATCCGGCGGAGTTCGGTCTCGAGTCCTCGAACGTTGTCTCGATCACGCGCAGCGGCAGCAACGCCCTGCACGGCGCGGTCTACGACTTCATCCAGAACGATGCCTTGAACGCACGCGACTACTTCGACACCAGCGGCAAGGCGACAGCGACCAAGCAGAACATCTACGGCTTCAACGTGGGCGCACCGCTCTGGCGCAACCGCACCTTCGTCTTTGGCGGATACGAGAAGACCTCAACGCGCGGCGCGGGGACCACCGTGGGGCTGCTGTTTCCGAATACGAACGTGCTCAAACAGGCGACGGATCCCGCGGCACGGCAGCTGCTGCGGACCTTGCTGCCCTTCCTCCCTGCACCGGCTGCGGCAGCACCGGCGTCACTGACGACAAGCGTTACGCAGGTCTTCACCGGTCCGGCGGAGAGCTCGCTCTACCTGATCCGCGGCGATCATCGCCTGTCGGACAAGCACTCGGTAAGCCTGCGCTATCTCTACAGCAGCGGCACGCAGACCCTGCCCTTCCCTACTTTTAACGCGCCGGCAGGTTATGGCGCGTTGCTGGTGACGGGAACGCACAGCGTGAATCTCTCGGAGACGTATCTCGCGAGCGCGAACGCGGTCAACGAGCTCCGCGTCGCCTATGGCCGATCGCTCGGGCAGCTGCCGCCCGAGGCAAAGACCGTTACGCCGCGCTTCAACATCAACGGCGTCATCAATCTCGGCGAGTACCAGGCGTTCGAGCAGGGGCGGCTCTTCAACACCTTCCAGGTCGCCGACGCGTTCAGCTGGCAGCGCGGCCGGCACGCGCTCAAGTTCGGCGCGGACGTGCGCTACATCCAGGACCAGTCAACGAATGTTTCGAGCGGCCGGGGAATCTACACTTTTGCGAGTCTGCCGGACTTTCTCAGCGGCAACTTCTCCGGGTACTCGCAGACCTTTGGCGGAACGACGCGGAACTATCGCACCTGGGTGCCGGGGTTCTTTGCGCAGGACGAGTGGCGCACCTTACCGACCCTAACTCTTAGCGCGGGCGTGCGATATGAGCCGCAAGGGGCGCTCACCGAGGCGCACGGACTGCTGTCGCTGCTCGATCCATCGCGTCAGGGCGTCTCTTTAGGAGCAGCGGGAACAGGGGCGCTCGGAGCCTTTCGTCAGGGCGACACGGGGATCGCGGCGAACTACCGGAACATCGAGCCGAGACTCTCTCTGGCATGGAACCCTGCGGGTGGAAGGACCGTGCTGCGGGCGGGCTACGGCGTCTTTTTCGACGACTTCAACTTTGCGCTGCTTTCGAATATTCGCGTCTCTCCTCCGTTGAACTATTCGGTGCAGTTATCCGGACCCGGCGGCGGCAATACCCTCGATAGCCTGGTGAACGGATCGGCTCCGCTCCAGACATCGACGCAGGCGCAGATCGGCAGCTTCGGCGCGCTTACAAACTTTGGCGCGGCGACGACAGTCCCAAAGTCGCTGCCCAATCCGTACACGCAGAACTTTACAGCGGGCATGCAGGTGCAGCTGACGAACAAGACGGTCTTCAGCGTGGACTACCTCGGCAGTGTGAGCCGAAAGCTGACAGACGTAACGCCGTTGAACGAGGTCCGCGCAGCCGCGCGTCCGGTGCCGGCTGTGAGCGTGGCGGATGAGATTGCGCGTCTGCCGGAGTTCCAGGCTGCGGTAGCGGCCGAAAACGGCGCGGCGAACAACCGGCTGGATCCGCGCTTCAACCAGGTCGATGGCTACGCGGCCGTGGGCGGCTCGAACTACAACGGACTCGCGGTTCAGGTGAAGCAGGCCGCGGCGCATGGCTTTCAGGCGCAGTTCGCCTATACCTACTCGAAGTCGCTCGATGACGACTCAGACTTCAACGTAGCGCAGATCGGGCAGGACCTCAGCTACCCGCAGGGTGCCGGCGCGGCGTTTCGACGGGCGGAGTATGGGCCGTCGAACTTCGACATCACGCACCGCGTGATCCTCACGACGGTGTGGCAGCTTCCGTTCTGGCGATCGGAACGCGGTCTGGCCGGCCACGTGTTAGGCGGGTGGAATTTCAGCACCATCGAGCAGTGGCAGAGCGGCGTGCCGGCGACCTTGCTGAACGGAGCACGCCAGGGCATCGCGGATGGAAACGGTGACGGCAGTCTGACGAACGGAATCGACAACACACGGGTCAGCGTCCGGCCCGGCGGACATGACTTTCGCCTGAGTGGCGCGGCTACGGTGGTGAACGCCACGGGAGCGAACCCGATCCTCGCCAACCCCGCGCTCCGCTATGCGCCGACGCTGCTGGGAAACTCCGGAACGCTCGGGCGGGATACATTTCGCATGCCGAGCCTACCGAACGTCGACTGGTCGGTAGCAAAGGAGACGCGGCTCACGGAGCGCGGCTTCGCGGCCAGCACGCCGCTAACGCTTGAACTGCGAGCGGATGCCTTCAACATCTTCAACATCCCTTTCCTCACCGCGACCGGAAGCAACTGGAACACGCTCTCGAGCCCGGCCTTCGGGTTGGTCAATGCGGCGGGCAACACACGCAAAGTTCAGGTGGCGGCGAAGCTGACGTTCTAAAAACTGTGTCTTTTGCGTGCTCGCTAAATCTCCTGAGCAGCCAGACAAACTCCGCCAACCCGCGTTATCCTTGAAGACTGAAGCAGCCGCACGCTACCTCCCTGCACGCCATCCTCAACGAACTTCCCCATGCGCGCCCTCATCCTCTCCGACATCCACGGCAACCTCGAAGCCCTCTCCGCCGCGCTCGCCGCAGCCGATGGGCGCTTTGACACGCTCTGGAACCTCGGCGACACCGTCGGCTATGGCGGCAGCCCCAACCAGGTCATCGACCTCGTCCGCCCGCTCTCCTCCGTCACCGTCCGCGGGAATCACGACCGCGTCTGCTGCGGCCTCTCGTCCGCCGTCAACTTCAACCCCACCGCCCGTGCCGCCGTAGCTTGGACAAAGGCTGAACTGACCGAGACCAATCTCACCTGGCTTCGCGAGCTGCCGCAGGGCCCGCTCCACCCCGGCTCCCGTCACGACCACGTGGAAGAAAAGGTCCTCATCGCCGCCGGATCCACGGCCGCCACCGATCGCGAGGCTCCGCTCTCCACCGTCCCCGACCTTGATCCCACCGCGTTTTTTCCCGCCGTCGCCCTCGCCCACGGATCGCCGCTTGACGAAGATCACTACATCCTCAGCATGCGCGACGCCTGGGCGCCCCTCCAGCAGAGCTCCGCGCCCATCACCTTCATCGGCCACACCCACGTGCAGGGCGGCTTCGCCCTCAACGGCGATACCCCCGCCGCGCACTGGCAGGAGCTTCGCCCCGGCTTTCGCACACGCGCCTCCGCAGAGTCCTGGACGCTCAAACTCGAACCCGGCAAGCGCCACCTCATCAATCCCGGCTCCATCGGTCAGCCCCGCGACGGCGACTGGCGCGCCGCCTTCGCCCTCTACGACACCGACCTGGCCGAGATCACCTTCCACCGCGTGCCCTACGACGTCACCGCCGCCCAGGGCCACATCCTCATGGCCGGCCTCCCCGAGCGCCTCGCCGCCCGCCTCCGCGAAGGCCGTTGAATGCAGCGCAGCGCTCTCTCCAGAGCATGACGCCTGCGACAGCGGTGTGCCATCCAAGGCAGTATTACTTTGGCAAGTCGGGAAACGTCGGCTCATCTAAAAACACTGTAGACAGCGTCATTTGGCGAAACTTTCCCGCCTCCTCCGCGCGTGCCGCCTCGACCCGCTTCACATACATCTCAGCATCCCTGCCAAGGATCAGCCGCTTTGGAATGTCCTCGCTATTGGCCAGCTTCACCACCAGGTCGGCAATCTTCTTCGGATCGCCCTCCAGCTTGCTGCGTGCCGCTGTCATCATCTTGTAAACGACGCCGACCGGTTCATACTCCGGCAGCAGCTCCGGTATCTTCTCGCTCGCCTTGTGGCCGAAGTTCGTGCGGATGCCGCCCGGCTCGAGCGTGCACACCTTGACGCCAAACGGAGCGACCTCATCCGCCAGCGAATCGCTGAAGCCGCCCACCGCCCACTTTGCCGCGTGGTACGGAGAGTTGCCCGGTATCGTCACGCGTCCGCCGATCGACGACACCTGAAAGATGTGCCCGCTCCTCTGCTTGCGCATCACCGTTACTGCCGCGCGCGTTGTGTACACCACGCCGAACAGGCATGTCTCAATCACGCCGCGAAACTCCTCTGGCGTCATCTGCTCAAAGGGAGCAAAGTGTCCGTAGCCGGCGTTGTTTACCAGTACATCCAGCCGTCCGTACATGTCCAGGGCCTTCTGCACCGCGGCCTTTGCGGCCTCTTCGTCGCGCACATCCAGCCTTACCGGGCTGATGCGCTCTCCGTACTGCTTGACGAAAGCATCCAGATCTTCCAGCCGGCGCGCCCCAGCAACGACACGATCTCCCGCCGCGAGCGCAGCCTCCGCGATATCCCGACCCAATCCGTTTCCGCTTCCCGTAATCAACCAGACCTTGACCATTGTTGACCTCTTGTTTGATCAGATTCATAAATGAGCAAGTGGTTGCTCATTATATTTTCGTAACGATCAGACTTACTTCGCCATCCGCCAGAAGGCCTCAAAGCCTTTTTCGATCAGCATCGCTCTCTGCCGCGGTTTTCTGGCGACTGTATCCATTACAGCCTCCTGCATCGCCGATATGGCGGAGGAAGCAAATCCCGGCGGCATATCTCTGAACACACCTCTGGTTGCAAGTTCGCTCATCGCCTGGGCCACGGCGCCGCTCTCTGACCCAAGGCGCTTCCTCGTTGCGTCCGTCACACTACCCGAGACGTTCAACTGCAGCGAAGCTTTCCGCTCGTCCGGCTGCTCTATCCCCCAGCGCAGGGTTTCGATCCAGACGTGACGGGCGCGCACGCGAAGCTCAGCCTTGTGCGGAAACCTGGCGTTGACGCGGCGGTACACATCGCATTTCAGCTCAAGGTAAAGCTCATTCAGCAGCTCGTTCTTCGTGGCAAAGTAGGTGAAGAGCGTCCCTTCCGCCAGCTTCGCGCTCTTCGCAATACTCGCGGTTGAAGCACCCAATCCGGTCTGCGCAATCTCATGCACTGCCGCGCGCAGAATCGCCTCCCGCTTCTCCGGACTCTTTGCCCTCGCCATAGAGCGATGCTAGCTCAAGAAGCGAATCGCATCTCACTTGGATTTCTTGCGCGGAAACGGCTGGTGTCGCAAAGCCGACCCTTCCAGATCGGCCAACCTCCATCGACCGCCATCATCCGCCAGACACAAAAACGCCGGCGCGCTCTCGTCTACGAGAAACAGCCGCGCCGGCCAGGCTCGTAAAGTGGACTGTCACCTACATCGTCGCCGGTTTGCCCCCGACCACGATGCCTACCTTGCCTGCCCCTTCGAGTGCGGTCTGAAGAGAGAACCCCGGGCCGGTCGAAGGCGTCACAAACGGAACCAGCGCCGCGAAGGCCGAGTGCGGGCCGTTGTAGACCGCATTGATGCCGTCCGTCTGCTCATAGTTCAAGTTGTTCGCCGGATTGACGTTCGCGATGACGTTGCCGAGCACGCGATGCTCACACTCAACCCCCATGATGGAAGCCGCCACCTTGGCGAAGTACTGCAGCTGCGTCGCCGTGTACTTGCTGTTGGCTTCAACCTTCGCCGACATCAGCGCAAACTCCTGCACCGCATTCAGATACGCGCCAATAAAGGCGTTCTCGAGCGCGTTCAGAATAGTAGTGAAGCTGCCGATAGTGTCGAAGGTGCCGTTGGGAAAGTAAAACGTCTGGTAAGGATCGGCGGTGGATGCGCTGCCGCCGAGCAGGCTGCGAAACAGATTGGCGTGATTAATCTCTTCAGTCAGTGCCGCCTGGATGTATTGCAGGTTGGGCTGGTTGCCGTTGGTAATGTCGTTGATGCCGCCTCCGGAACCCGCAAGGGCCGGATCCTGCAGCACCCTGCCGACGAGGCCGTTGTAGTAAAAGGTGGTCGCCAAGTCCTCGGCGACCAGAGCGGCCTGGAATATCTCCGTGGCCGTATCGGCGGCTTGCTCCATGGCCTGGGAACCGGTTGATTGTGCGCCCGCGCTCGGGAGCAGCAGACCGCTGGTGGCGGCGCCAAGACCGAAAAGCCCGGCCTGGCGGAAGAAACGGCGACGATCCGATCGTGCAGCAAGCAGGTTGAAGCTTTCCGAATTTGACTCTTCGAAGTTCATGAAATTCCTCACAACACATCGTGCGTTTCTGGAAGTATGGCGGATATCTCATCCGTCACGTAGAGAGAAAGACAACAGGGCCCGGTACCTATAGAACGTGCAGGAAAAGAAGCTGGATTGCACTTAAGTTGTATTGTTTTCGGCTGGTGATAAGAACGCTTCTACCGCATTACCTCGGCGCGGCTGCCGGACGCCAGCCGTAAGGGATCGGCAAGTCGGAGTTCTCGAGAGAAATTGCTCCGCTTTCCGCCTCGCGCAACGCATCCAACACTCATGCGCTACATGGCCACCATCTTCATCGAACTCCGCGACCTCGACGTCACCCGCATCGCCGAAGCCGACAAGGAAGTCCAGTCCCTCATGCATCGCGAGGGCTTTGACAAGCACGGTGCCGACTTCACTGGCCCCACCAATAAAGAGGCCGACGAGCTCGCCGCCCACCTCAACACCGCCGTCCTCCCGCAACTCACCACCGTCGCTAAACCCTTCGCCACCATCACCCACCACCGCAAAGCCTGACCGCCGATCCCTGCACAGAGTCGCTGCCATCGCACCCTCGATCGCAGCGACTCTTGAAAAGAACAGAGGCTCGCTTACTCCGCATGCGCGAGCATTTCACCGTTCGGTCCCACCTGCACCTCGCCCCTCTTCGCTCCCTTTCGCGTCGCCGCCTCATACGCCACCAGCTTGCCGCGCTTCGTCAGCGACTCGACCTTGGTAATTGTCGCGCCCGCCGCCTTCGCCTGCAGCCCGGCTTTTACCGCATCCGGCAGCGCCTCCAGCGACACCTCCTCCTCGATCTCATTCAGCGTCCCGTCTTCGGCAACCTGCAGATCGCGGCTGTGACCCGAGACCATCGTCTCTGCCTCATACACCTTCTTGCCGCCCTCCCGCTCTGTCGCGTACCCCTTGATCGTCGCGCCCTTCGCCTCCCGGTCAATCGTCGCTAGCACCGCCGCCGGCAGCTCCGCCCGCTGCAGCTTCTTCTCCTGCGCCCGAACAGTCGCCGCATCGATCGCCAACGCAAGCACAGCACCGAAGGCGATACTCTTATAAAAGCTCGTTCCCTGAAAACTGGTCATAGACATCTCCTCTGTGCTCGCATGAAGCACTCTACCCAGTCTTACCGCTCCAACTTAAACCAGCCTGAAGAATGTGTGAGGATACCCTGAATGCTCTCGCTTTCTCCGCGGCTCCTCATCCTCATCGTCCTGGCGACAGCGCTTGGCACACATGCCTTCGCCGCTCCCACCTTCGGCTACACCGTCGTCGCCCGCTACCCGCACTCCACCGCCAGTTACACCGAAGGCCTCTTCTTCCTGGATGGCCGTATCTACGAAGGCACCGGCCTCGAAGGCCACTCCGCGCTTCTCGTCTATCCACTCGAAACCGCCAAGCCTATCCAGTCCCTCACTCTCCCGCCTGACCTCTTCGGGGAAGGCATCGTCGACTTCGGCGCCGAGCTCTTCGAGTGGACCTGGACCTCGCACATCTGCTTTGTCTACGACCGCGCCACTCTCCATCTCATCCGCCGGCTGCCCTACACCGGCGAGGGCTGGGGCATGGCCCGCACCGCAACTGAGATTGTAACCTCCGACGGCACAGACACCCTCCGCTTCCGCGATCCCGCAACCTTCCGCGAGACCCGCCACATCACCGTGCACGATGGCTCAGATCGCATCCGCAACCTCAACGAGCTCGAGGTCATCCACGGCGAGATCTACGCCAACCTCTGGCACACAGACACCATCGCCCGCATCTCCCCCACCGACGGCCGCGTCCTCAGCTGGATCGACCTCACCGGCCTCCTCCCTGGCACACAGCGCCTCACCCCAGAGTCCGTCCTCAACGGCATCGCCTACGACGCCGCCCGTGACCGCCTCTTCGTCACCGGCAAGCAATGGCCCACCCTCTTCGAAATCAAAGTCGACGCTCAACCGAAATCGAAGTAGCCATTACCGTTCCACCCACGCAAAGCTCCCCGGCACCGCCGGCACCTCGCTCGCATCCCCCAGCATCTCCCACCGATCGAGCGAAAACGGCACATTTCCGTTCTGCCACACCGCATCGTCAAACGCCTGCAGCCGGAAGCTCGCACCCTGCCCTACGCGCGCATCACTGAGCAACCGCAGCATGTCGCTCTTTCCAATCTGGTACGTAATCGCCTGACCCGGCGTCGACGCAAACATCGAGGCCTCCCCACGCGCCGTCGCCGCATCCATCGGCACCGTCTTTTCCAGATACGCCGCCGCCTGTTCGAGCGTGAACTCGCCCAGCGCCAGCCGCACATCCACCTCCACCCGCAGCGCCCGCAATCGCATCATCCGGTAGATCGACTCCTTCGTCCGCGGCTCACCGTCGAACAATCCACCGATCATCATCATCTCCTCGGCATAAAACCCGATCCCCTCATTTGACTCCGAGTCATAGTAGTGCCGCCGCACCGGGTCCGCATTGCGCCAGCTCCACGCCAACTGGAACGCATGCCCCGGCACGCCCTCATGGATCGTCAGCGGCCGCGTATCATGCGCCGAAATCACCGAGAAGAAATCAGTCACCTGATCCGGCGGTAATTTGTAACTCACACTGTCCTCCTTCAGCCGCGCCTCGCTCGTCAGGTCATCCGTCACTCCGAGAAACGACAGCGCCGCGATATACGGCGGCATCGGCCGGCTATGATAGCGCGTCACCTCAGGCGGAATCGACAGCAACCCATGCGCCGGCAGGTACGCCCGTATCGCAACTTCCTGCCTGTCCGCCTCCGCAACCTGCGCCGCCAACGTCGGATACCGCGGCGTCTCCGGTAAGCCCTTATTCGCCGCCGCCTGTAGCGCCTCAAACGTCACTGCCCGCGCCCACTCCATCCGCCCCGTCGCCAGAATCTGCTCCGGCGTCGCCGACACCAGCGCCACGTTCCGCAGAAAGTAAACGTACGCCTCGCGTCCGATCGCCGTCTCCTTCGGCAGCCCCGCCACCCGCGGCCGCAGCCACTCGCGATACGCCACCAGCGCCTTCACCGCCGCATCCTCCGCCACATCGAACTGCGTCAGCTCCTGCGCCGAAAACTCCGCACTCGCATGCACCCCAGCCTTGAACGCCGCCATGTGCGTCTCGATCCCGTCTATCTCCTCCATCGCAACCATTGCGAAGGGCTGCCGCATCTCCGTCAGGTTTGCCCGTCCCTCCTTCAGCAGACGCGGCACGCTCTCAAGCCGCGCCACGATCTCCCTCTGCCTACCCACGCTGAACGGCGGCGGCGGCAGCATCGCGGTATACGCCGCGCCCAGTCCCTGGTCCACATAAAACGCCGGATTCCGCCGCCACACCGGGTTCACCTCGAGCTCCCAGTGCACCCGCGCAATCGCCGACCCAACCAGCCGCCAATCCACCTGCACAGCCACCGGCGCACCACTCACATCCACCCCGCGCCACTCGCGTTCGTACTCGTCAATCTGCCGCTTATACCCCGCTACTGCGCTCGCCGACCACTGCGCCGTAAACCCCGCCGGCCGATCCAGCCGCGGAATGTCATCGTCCGAAAACGGCTGCTCCGCAGCTCGCCACTCCCAGAACCGCGCACTCAGCGCCTGCACCCTCGCCCCCGCCGCCGGCGTCTCAGCCGTCTGCGCCCTCGCATCTATCGAGCTCAGCATCCACAGCGCAAACACCAGACCACACCCAGCCCTACGGCAGCCATCCGACAAAAGATCTCTCATGCATGCACGGTATCGCATCCACGTCGATGGACCTCTGCAAAATGCATCTCTCCTTGCGAGCCTGTCGCCATCACGGCGACATGCAACGCAAAGAGAAGCACTGTCTGCGCGCCAGGGCTACTGCTTCAGCGCAACACCGACTGCCGCTGCCAACGTCATTGTCGGCCGGCCGATCAGCCCCTGCAGATCCCGAGACGAGCTCTCCAGCTCGCCCTTCGCCGCACCCTCATCCGCCTTCGCCAGCATCTCCGCGATCGGCTTCGGCAGTCCAAAGCTCTCAAGCACCCCCGCATACTCCACCGCCGGCAGATTCTTGTACACCACTGACTTTCCCGACTGCTTCGACACCTCCGCCGCAAGCTCCGTCAGCGTATACGCCGAATCGCCAGCCAGCTCAAACGTCCTGTTCGCGAACCCCTCACCCGTCAGCACCGCCACGGCAGCAGCCGCATAGTCCACCCGCGCCGCCGACGAAAATCGCCCGTCACCCGCCGCTCCCAGCACCGCTCCATGTTCGAGCGCCGGTCCGAGAGCCTCCGTCTGGTTCTCGAGATACCACCCATTTCGCAGCAGCACATACGGCACACCCGAGGCCTTGATCGCCTCCTCCGTCGCCTTATGCTCCGGCGCCAGCACCAGCGTCGTTGTGTCTGCGTAGAGCACGCTCGTATAGGCGAGCAGCGTCACTCCAACAGCCTTTGCCGCGTCAAGCACCGCCATATGCTGCGCGACGCGCTGGCCCACTTCGTTCGACGAGATCAGCAGCACCTTCTCCGCTCCCGCAAACGCCGTCGCCAGCGTCTCCGGCCGTGCATAATCCGCCTCCCGCACCTGCACGCCCATCGCCCTCAGAGTCGCCGCCTTCTCTGGCGATCGTACCGCCGCCACAATCTCACTCGCCGCGACCTTCTTTAGCAGACCATCCACCACCAGCCGGCCTAGCTTGCCCGTTGCTCCCGTTACCACGATCATGTCTCGTCTCCTCGTGTGCCATTCAGCGCACAGCATGAAGAAACTCTACCGCTTGAACTCTCTTTCTGTAAGTACGTACCTTAAGGTAAGCTACTTCCATGAGCGCCAGTCCCTCCCGTCTCCTTCTCGCGCGTAAAGCCCACCCAGGAAATCTCTACGCCGCCGATTGCCCCTCACGCGGCGTCCTCGACCACCTGACCTCGCGCTGGGGCTCGCTCATCCTTATCCTTCTCTTGGAAGGCACGCATCGCTTTAGCGAGATTCGCCGTACCATCGGCGGCGTCAGCGAGAAAATGCTCGCGCAATCCCTGCAACAGCTGGAAGCCGACGGCTTTCTCACCCGCACCGTCTTCCCCACCATCCCGCCCAAAGTCGAGTACAGCCTCACTCCGCTCGGCCGCGAGGCCGCCAGCCACATCAAGACCCTCACCGATTGGGTCGAATACAGCCTGCCCAGAGTCATGAAGGTCCGCGCCAAACGACAAAACTAGGATCGTAATCTCGCACCTCTCTCGAAGCCGTCATCTCGACCGAGCATCGCGAGCGGAGAGACCCCCGCATTGCGCCTGAATTGGCGATACACTCCCGGACAAAAACGACAGCCTAAGCCGTCTGCTGCTCCTCCAGCTGCTCCGCCATCTCTTCCCACTGCCGCGTCAACACCGCCAGCCGCACCCGCATGCCCTCCGCCCGCGCCGCCAACTTCTGCGCCTCTTCCGCCGAGGTAAACACCGCCATCTGTCCCTCCGCCTCGGCAATCGCCTCCTCAAGCGCCGGAATCTCCTCCTCCGCCGCCGCCACCTTCTCTTCGAGCAGCTTCAGCTTGATCGGGTTCAGCTTCTTGACCGGCTCCTTCACCGCCGCCCCCACGGCAATCGGTGCCTTCTCGATAGCATCCTCGACCGCAGGCCGCTCCGTCGCGCTGCCCACCACACTATGCTGCGCCAGCGACGTCACCACGTTCTCCGGGCCGCCGCTCTTCCGCCAGAGGTAGTCCTCATAGTTCCCCGGATACACATGCACCCGCTTGTCCTCCACCTCAAACACCCGCGTTGCCAGCCCGTCAATAAAGTAGCGATCATGCGACACAAACAATACGGTACCGGAGAAGTTACGTATTGCGTCGAGCAGCACATCCTTCGCCCGCAGATCCAGGTGGTTCGTCGGCTCATCGAGCAGCAGCATGTTCGCGGGGCTCACCAGCATCTTCGCCATCGCGTATCGGTTGCGCTCCCCGCCGCTCAGCACCCCCAGCTTCTTGAACACATCATCGCCCGAGAACATGAAGCACCCCAGCAGACTCCGCAGCTCAACCACCGGCACCTTGATCGCCGTCGCTGAGATGTCATCGAGCATCTCCGCATTCCCGTCCAGCACCTTGTATTGATCCTGCGCAAAGTAGTCCGCCAGCACGTTGTGCCCCAGCTTGATCTCGCCCTTCGTCGGCGGCTCCAGGTTTGAGAGCATCCGTATCAGCGTCGACTTCCCCGCGCCGTTCGCGCCCACCAGCGCGATCCGGTCGCCGCGCTCGATCGAGAAACTTACACCTTCCAGAATTGTCTTAGTACCGCCATCCTTCATCGGATACACCTTCGTCAGGTGCTTCACGTCGATCACCGTCCGCCCACTTGCCGGCGGCTGCGGAATCGTAAACCGGATCGTCGCCTCCTCCTCCGGAATCTCGATCCGCTCGATCTTCTCCAGCTCCTTGATCCGGCTCTGCACCTGCTTCGCCTTGGTCGCCTGCGCGCGAAAGCGATTGATAAACGCCTCCAGCGCCTCGATCCGGTCGCGCTGGTTCTTGTACGCGCTCAGCAGCTGCGTCTTGCGCTCGTCCTTCTGCTTCACAAACTTCTCGTACCCACCCACATAGAAGTGCGCCCGCTTATTCCACAGCTCAACGATCTTCCCCACCGTCACATCGAGAAAATACCGGTCATGCGAGATCAGCACAAACGCCCGCTCGTAGTTCTTCAGGTACTCCTCAAGCCAGTTGCGCGTCTCGAGATCCAGATGGTTCGTCGGCTCGTCCAAAAGCAGCAGCGACGGCTTCTCAAGCAGCAGCTTCGCCAGCGCAATCCGCATCTGCCACCCGCCTGAGAACTCCTCCGTCCGCCGATCCCAGTCCTCCTTCGGAAATCCCAGCCCGCCCAGCACCGTCCCTACTTGGTAGTCGAGCGTGTAGATGTCGTGCGTCTGCATCAGGTCCATCACCTCGTTGAACCGCTCCGCCGCCGCCTCGTACTCCGGACTTCCTTCCGCGTGCACACTCAGCTTCGTGCTCAGCTCCTCAGACTCCTGTTCGAGCCCCCGCACCGCGTCAAATACACTTAGGCACTCCTCGAACACCGTCTTGCCGCGCATCGTCAGCCCGTCCTGCGGCAGGTATCCGATCGTCATACCCTTCTGCTTACTCATCGTGCCGTAGTCCAGCCCCTCCGCCCCGGCCAGCACCTTCAGCAGCGTCGACTTACCCGTCCCATTCCCACCGACCAGCCCCGACCGCTCGCCCGGCGTAATCAGCCAGTTCACGTCTTCATACAGCAGCTTCTGCCCGAAGCGCTTGCCAACACCAGAAAGTTGCAGCATGTCTCTATCTTCTCATCCGCCCCTCGGCGTTGACTTCAGATCACATAGCCATTGCCCCAATCAAAGCCGTCATCTTGACCGAAGGCGCAAAGCGCCGCAGTGGAGAGATCCCCGCATTTCGCCTTTGCCTTTTCCTGTCGTCCGCAGAAATCCCGCTTCTCTACAGCACCCTTTGAATCTGCCCCCGACCTCCACCCACGCCTCCCCACCCTATCTGCTAAGGTCAGAGATGAGAGCTTCATGTTGGCAGAGCAACTGCACCTCCCGGACGACGACACCACCCCCCCTCCTTCCATCACCACCCGAACTCCGCCCAGTGGGGAGCCGCGAGCCAGATCCCGCGCCACCGCGCCCGTCTGGCTCCAGCGCCTCTCGCTCCTCGTTCTCGTCCTCTTCTGCGTCTACCTCGGCGTCCTGGTCATGGTCCTTCCCTGGTGGAGCCGCATCTGGGACCACAACGCCTTCATCCAGGCCCGGCCCATCCTCCGCGCCATCCTCCATAACGGCGCCGTCCGCGGCCTCATCTCCGGCCTCGGCCTCCTCGACATCTGGATCGGCATCTCCGAAGCCGTCCACTATCGCGACTTCCGCGGCTAGAGCTCGCCCGACTTCCAACTAAAGCCGAAGACAAACTCTGCAACTTCGACAGTGCGACGTATCAGGAACCATCTAACGGCGCTAGAATGCAGCCAATTGTGGCTTGAGGGATTCGAGCTGTTAGATGGAGAGTTGGAACTATCGCTGGTCACTGAGAGGCCGATCGGTGTGGGCTGAGAGCTGGTGACTTCCTAAGGAGGTGTTCTTTGAAGGCAACCTTGATTGTTATTGGAGTTGGGTGTCTGTTGCTGCTCTGTATGGTGCTGATTGGTTCGCGGCTTCCAAAACGACATATAGCTTGCCTGAGCGCACAATACTCCAAGCAACCAGAACAGTTGTTCGGGTTCATCTCCGGCTCTCAAGCGTGGCGCTCCGATGTGAAGCAAGAATCGACAGAACCGGGACCGGCAGGCAAGCTGCTGCATCATGAGACGAACCACCGTGGCAGGACGGTAACCTACGAATACTTTGACGTCGATCCTCCGCGTGGATTGATTCGCCGGATCGCCGGTAAGGACCTTCCTTTTGCTGGAACTTGGGCCTATTCACTGGAGCCGAGTGGGACTGGCACTCACGTGACGATCACGGAAGATGGAGAAATCCCTAATCCTGCACTTCGCTTCTTGTCGCGGTTTGTCTTCGGGCAGACGAGAGCAATGAACACCTACCTCGTGGAGCTTGGACGGACTACTGGCGAGCGAGTGACGCCCGTCAGCCGGGATAGGTAACGAGAAACGCCGTTCTTATCGTCTATCAGGATTCCTTCCACAACATCACCATCCGCGTCCAATGAAATAAGACCATGCGCGTATCCCTCCTCATCGCCGCCGCCCTCCTCGCACCAACCCTCACCCACGCCCAAACCCCGCAAAACTCCGGCCCCAC
>CAXTRT010000028.1:0-48919 GCA_964246835.1 uncultured Acidobacteriaceae bacterium
CTGCTGGGTTGGGGCGGGGGTCTGGCCCGGGAAGAATGAGTCGTGGTATGCCGGCGCGATGGGCGCCGGAGGTGCGGGTGGCGCGGGAATATCGGCGTAGACGCGCAGGCCGAGCTCTCTGGCGCGCGCGGCTGCGCCCGAGAGCGAGAGACCGGTGAAGCTGGGAGCGACGAAGCCCTGCGGCGAAGAGGTCAGGGGCTCGCTGAGCAGCAGGCTGACGGTTGGGCGGTCGACGCCTTCAGCGTTCGGCGGCGGGGTCTGAGCGAGGACCAGTCCACTCTCGCCGGGGGCGGGCAGCGCCGCAATGATGCCGACCTCAAGCGACGCTTTGCGAAGCGCCATCGAGGCGGGGCGCTCAGCCTGACCGACTACGTTCGGGATCGAGACCTGCTGCGGGCCGAGGCTTTCGGTGATACGGATGGGCCACTCATGGCGGACCACCGCGCCCGGCGCCGGAGACTGGCCGAGGATGTGACCGGAGGCCGTCGTTGTCGAATAGAAACGGTTTTCCAGACGCAGGCTGAGACCAAGGCGGCCCGCGGTATGGGCGGCTTCGGCGAGCGTGAGGCCAGCGAGCGACGGAACCTCAACTTCACTGCCGTGAATGGCGAAACGCATGGCCACGAACGCGGACAGCAGCGCTACTGCGAGCATGGCCATCGCGGTCAGAAGAATGGAGAAGAAGCGTCTCATGCGCTAGATCGAGGATACAGCGGGTGACGTTTTAGCAGGAGTGCAACAAAGGCAAACAGATCCCTTCGGGATGACGACAATCAAGGCAAAGCAGATTCCTTCGGAATGACAACAAAGTGTGGTCTATCGGCGGTTGTCGGTCGCGGGCTCGGGATGGATCAGCAGCCGGGCGACCTCGGGCGAGTCGCGTTTGAAGTCGCTTTCGAGTTCGGTGATCAGTTCGTGAACGCGTGCCATCGGCAGATCGTCGGGCAGGGTGCAGTGGCACGAGACCTGGATGAGCGCTTCGTGGTTCGGCGTGCCGCCCATGCGGGTGACCAGAACGTCGTGGATGTCGAGGATGCCGGGAATCGTGGTGGCGAGGCGACGGAGCCGGAGCTCAAGCTGCCGGTCGCGCTCGAGCGAGGAGGGCTGCGCGATGGTGGAGGGTTCGCTCTCGATGTGGGTGAGGATGGAGCGAATCTCGGGGACGTCCTTGTGGATCTCGGCCTCGAGTTCGGTGACCAGGTCGTGCGCCTTGCGTAGCGGCATGGTCTCGTCGACCTCGAGGTGCTGTTCGAGGTGCAGACCGTCAGCGTGCTTCTGCAGGGTGAGGTCGTGGATGGCGAGGTTGGCGCGTGCGGCGACGGCCCGGACACGATCGTGGAGGGTTTCGGCCTTGCTCGCGAGGGGGACGGAGTGGATGATGACGTCGGCGCCGGGGAGATGGCGCTCGACGGCTGCCGTGGCTGCCTGATTGATCTGTTCGGTGCGTTGAAAGGTCAGGTTGCGGGGCATGCCGAGGGTGAGATCGGCAAAGAAGCTGGAGCCGGACTGCCGGACGCGGAGGCGGTTGATGGAGAGGACGCCGTCGATGGCGGCGAGATCGCGCGAGAGATCACGGCGAATATTGGCGCGGGAGCCGTCGGCGTTGTGGCTTGGTGTCGCATCGAGCAGATTATCGATAGTCTGCCGGGCAAGGCGCACGGTGACCCGCAGGATGATAGCGGAGACGGCCAGCGCGGCGATTGGATCGGCGATCTCAAGGCCGGGAATGCGCAGGCGCTCGCCGAGCCAGGTGGCCGACAGACCAAGCAGAACGGCCGTTGAGGACCAGATATCGGTGCTGAAGTGGACGGCATCGGCTTCGAGCGCAAGCGACTGATGCGTCCGGGCGGTCTGATGAAGCTTGCGGGCGCGTGAGAAGTCGACCGCAATCGAGAGCAGAAGGACCACGAAGGGCCACGGCCCGAGGGCAAGCGACAGGTGCTCGCGGAAGAATAGCCGGCGGACGGCCTCGGTGATGATCCAGAGGCTGGACGCGAGCATCAGCACGGTTTCGACGAAGGCGGAGAGGCTCTCGATCTTGCCGTGCCCGTAGTTGTGCTCTTCGTCGGCGGGCCGGTCGGCGACGCGGATAGAGAGGAGGGTGATGAACGCGGCGACGAGGTCGATCGACGAGTGCGCGGCCTCAGACAGCATGCCGAGAGATCCGGTCAGAAGACCTGTGAGCAGCTTGAGCGCAGTGATGACGAGCGCCGCGAACACGGAGAAGAGTGCGGCGGAGCGCTTGGCGGAGCCCGCTGGTGTGACACTCGCCGATGCGCTCATACGGATGATGCTACATGCTTTCTACGACTTGGCCGGCGTTACACCAGGCGATTTGACGCCGCGATAGAGGCCGGCGGTGCCGAAGGTGTAGCCGGTCCAGCGGGCGTTGTGGAAGCCTGCCTGCTGCATGAGGGCGAGCATGCGCGGCGGGCGGGGGAAGCGCTCGACCGAGGCCGGTAGATAGCGGTACGCGGCGGGTGAGCCGGAGATGAGGCCGCCAAGGATCGGCAGGATGCGTTTGAAGTAGAGCGAGTAGAGCACGCCCGTGAGGCCGCCGGGCTGGTTGCACTCGAGGATGGCGATTTCGCCGCCGGGAGCGAGAACACGATGCACCTCGGCGAGGCCGTCGGCGTAGTTGGCGAGGTTGCGAAAGCCAAAGGCGAAGGTGACGAGGTCGAGCGAGTCCGGTGGGATCGACAGATGGAGCGCGTCGGCGGCGACGAAGCGGGCGTTGGCCTGGGCGTGCTTCTGGCGGGCACGCGCGAGCATCTCCGGGGCGAAGTCGCCGCCAAGGATCGGTTCGGCAGCGGGCGGCCGGTGCCGCAGCAGCGCGGCGGTCATGTCGCCGGTGCCGCAGCAGAGATCGAGGATGCGGGCCTGCGGCTCGCGCAGGCGGGGACGAAGAGCGCGGGCGGCGCGAAGCCACCACAGGCGGTCAAGCCCGAAGGAGAGCAGGTGGTTTGCGCGATCGTAGGTGGGCGCGATGGTGTCGAACATGCGCTGGACGTTGGCGGCGGCGTCGACCTCGGTCTGCGTGCCTTCGGGGCGGGCCCCGGACGCGGGCGGAAGAGAGCTCACGCGGGCTGTCCTTTGCTTCGGACTGGGCTTCGATCTGGGCTTCGATCTGGCAAAGCTTGCCGATCAAGCGAGGCCGGTCGGGCATCGTGCAGGATCGACTCCGCGATGGGGAGCAAGTCGGCGGCGGAGACGTCGCGAACTGAAATAACCGTGCCGATGGCGGTGGGCAGGATGAAGGAGAGCACGCCGGAGCGGGTCTTTTTGTCGGACCCGGTGAGGGCGACGAGCTTGCGGGCGGAGGCGGAGAACGGGGGCAACGGACCGAAGGAGTGGAGGACGCGCTCGATGCGTGCGCCCTCCGCCTCGGCCAGAAGGCCACGTGTGACCGCGAGACGCGTGGCGGCGATCATGCCCCAGCCGATGGCCTCGCCGTGCAGCAGCTGTTTATAGCCGGTGGCGGCCTCGATCGCATGGCCGAGCGTGTGTCCGAAGTTGAGGATCATGCGAAGACCGTGCTCGCGCTCGTCCGCATCGACGACCTCGGCCTTGATGCGCACGCTTGCCGCGATGACATGCGAGAGCGCCTTGATGTGGCCGGCGTGCTCCGGGTCGAGAAGCGTTGCGGCATTCGCTTCAAGATAGCTAAAGAGCCGGGGCGAGCGGATGATGCCCGCCTTGACGGACTCGTGCATGCCGGCGCGGAGCTCGCGCGCGGGCAGTGTGCGGAGCAGATCGGTATCAGCAAAGACGGCGAGTGGGTGATGAAAGCTGCCGACGAGGTTTTTGCCGGCGAGCAGATTGACGCCGGTCTTACCGCCAACCGAGGAGTCGACTTGCGCCAGCAATGTGGTGGGGACCTGGATGAAGTCGAGGCCGCGCATGTAGATGGCGGCGAGAAAGCCGGTCACATCGCCGACGATGCCGCCGCCAAAGGCGATCAGGAGCGTGTCACGATCGGCGCGGACGCGGGCCAGCTGCTCGGCGAGGCGTTCTACGGCAGCAAGGCGCTTGTGCGATTCGCCGGCAGGAAGAAAGAGCGGCTGCGGCGCAGAGCCGGCCGGAAATCCCGCGAGGAAGTCTGTCGACCAGAGCCGCCAGATCTCCGGTGAGGTAACGACAAAGACACGGGGCGAGCGGCCGGAGGTGAGTGTCCGGGTGCGGCGGCCAAGTGATGCCAGCAGACCGCTGCCCACGTGAACCTGGTAGCTGGCTGTCGGGGTCGTAACGGGGATGGTAGGCACAGACGCGATCATATCGCGGCAGCAAGCGAGACCGCTCAGGGCTCGATGGAAAGGAAGATCAGCGGCCCGGTGATTTGCCGAGCCGCTGATGTATGGAGAGACTGCCAGGAGACTTGGTGTGAATGAAAGTTGCCGGTTTACCTGCGAGTGGGCAGAGCGGCCGACCCTGAGAGGCGATCGGCCGCTCCGCGCTGCACGTTACACCGAGAACTTGCGACGGAGGGCGCCTGCCGCGCCTACCAGACCGGTTGCCATCAGGCCGAGGGTACCCGGCTCTGGAACGGGGCTTGCGCCTGGGGAGCTGGGTGTGGAGGGCAGAGCGAAGTTGAGGGTTTCGGCACCAAGACCGAGGCTGCCGTCGATCTTGATCGTCGCCAGATTGGTGGTCAGCGAGGTGTCAGCCTGCGCCGCGAGGGAGAGGCCGGCGCCGAGAGAGATGCCTGCCGCGTTGCTGTCCGAGATGGCGAGGGTGTAGCCCTTGCATGGCGCGAGAGGGCCCAGGGTCGCGCAGACGTCGGCGACGGTGAAGCTGTCCAGCAGACCGGGCACGCTGGCGTACACAACAGTGACGCTGTTCAGGCCGTCGGCCGCGACAAAGGTGCCGGGGGTCGTCTGCAGGAAAGTGTAGTTGGTGGTGCCATTGACAAGGCTGAGGTCGATGCCGGGGGCGATGGTTCCGGCGTGGGCGGAGGCTGCTGTGGAGAGAACGATGGCGGCAGAGGCGAGAAGGGAAGCAATGAGTTTCATGGTGTATCTCCTATGCCGATGGTCATTGCACGATGGATACCAAAGCACGCGGGCTGGGCTGTGATTCGTAACTAAAGGATCAAGTCACGCTGCGCGCAGGAGTTACGAGCGAAACGCGCGAGGGTAACTAAGAAAAGTTACTCAATACTCCATCCGTCATCGCATTGCGAAGAGCAGAGAAGCAGAAAAGTGGTTCCTACTTTGGCGGGAAAAGCAGAAAGGATTTACTTTCTATGGCAACAAGCCTTTAGTTTTGTCTAACTTGCGTGTGTGGTCTCGCGGTTGATCGAAGCAACGACGGTAACCAGAAGCAGGCCGGCAATAATGGCCAGAGAGAGAAGGGGGCTCACGACGATCCGGGGCTCGGCGAGCATTTTGAGGGCCGCGAAGGCCAGGACGGCCGCTAAACCGAAGTGAAGGTAACGCAGCTGCTTCAGCAGATGGGCTAGAAGAAAGAAGAGCGATCGCAGCCCCATGACAGCCATGATGTTCGAGGTATAGGCGAGAAAAGGCCGGCGGGTCACGGAGAGTACGGCCGGGATCGAGTCGAGCGCGAAGACGACGTCGGTGACTTCGATCGCGATGAGGGCCAGCAGCAGAATCGTCACTCTGCGATGGCCGTCTTCCATGGCGAAGAAGCCATCCTGCCGCAGGCTGACGGGCTGCAGGCGATTGAGCCACGCGATCCAGCGCGGGGGTCTCTCTGCCTGGCCCTCTTTCTTTGGAAGGAGCAGGCGAATCGAGGCGATGAGGAGCACCACACCGAAGGCGTAGCTGATCCAGGCAAAGCGCTCCAGCAGATGGAGACCGGCAGCGATGAAGGCTCCACGCATGAGAATGGCGCCGAGTACGCCCCAGAACAGGATGCGCGGCTGGTTTGCCTCGGTAATGCGGAAGGCGTTGAAGAGCAGAAGGAAGATGAAGAGATTGTCGACCGAGAGGGCCTCTTCAATGGCGTACCCGGCGAGGTACTCCGTTGCGGCGAGATGGCCGGAGGTGTAAAGGACGAAGCCGGAGAGGGCGAGTGCGGCAGAGATCCAGAGAGCGGTGGAGACGAGGGCGGTACGATGCGCGGTGGCCGCGGTGTGCAGGGGCACCCGATTGTCGCGGCGACGCGCGTAGAGGAACTCGACGGCGAGCAGCAGCACAAGAACGATGTGGAAGCCGATCCAGAAAGAGATGGGTGTGGATGGCGGCATGCCTTGAGTGCATTTCTCCTAATGCTGTGACGCTGTTCGACTATAGCGGAGCCATTTTCTTTGAGAGTCGATGGCATCGAGTGACGCGGCCCGGGGTACGCCTTCAGGGGAGATGCTACAGGGTGCGATTGAGGCCGCAGGATGGAAAGCCGCGCGATCCTGAGAACTCCGTAGAGCTCAGATGCTTCACGCAGTGGTTCTTTGCCCGAAGCCGAGGTATAGTTACGATCTCCCCGCAGCAGGCTTGAAACCGGCCCTAATTAATTAACAGGAGCGATCATGACGAGATTTGTTCGAGTGACGGTGGTGTTGGCAGGCGCGGTTGCCGCTGTATCCGCATGGGGGCAGGCCCCGGCTGGCGCGACTGGGCAGTGCAAGGACAACAGCTATACGACTGCAGCCAAGAAGTGGCAGGCGTGCGCCGGACACAAGGGCGTCCAGAGCTGGTTTGCGGATGCGAAACCCGCGGGCACGCCTGCAGCCGCTGCCGCACCCGCGGTGGCAGCTTCGCAAGCGGCGCCCGCTACGGCCGCAACGCAGACAACACAGGCGAAGACAGCCGGTGCGGCGGCGAGCGCGGGTAAGACGGCGCCGGCGGCTGCGGCTGCGCGGACTTCAGCTGCACCGGGCGGCGGACCGGGTCTGGTCTGGGTCAATACAGCAACGAACGTGTATCACTGCCCTGGCGGGACCTTCTACGGCAAGACGAAGGAGGGAAAGTATATGTCGGAGGCGGATGCGAAGACGGCGGGAGCGCGGCCGGATAGAAACAAGGTCTGCAGTAAGTAGAGTGCTTGCTGCGGGTCTACTTAGCGGTGCTGATTGATGAGGGGCAGCATGGCGAGGAAGAGATCGGCCGCGGTCTCGAGCGAGTGCGGACTTACCTTGTCGAGGGTGTCGAGCTCGGTGTGGTGGTATCCGCCCTCAGGGTGTTCGGCTGTGGGCGGCCCGTAGTCGAGGTCGATGATGTCGAGTGAGGGCACGCCGCGCTTGACGAAGGGGAGATGGTCGTCCTCGACCTGAGTTGAGTTCTTGAAGATCGAGCTGCCGTGGCCGGTGTTTTTGGCTGCGGCGGGCAGCAGATCGAGCAGCCACGGTGTGGAGTTCGCATCGCGATCGATGTTCAGGTCCTTATCGCCGATCATGTCGGCCAGCAGGAAGGCCTTGATCCCGGGCAGCGTTCCGTTGGAGGACCATTTGGCCGCTAGATGGCGCGAGCCGTAGAGCGAGTCTGCCGCGGACCAGGACTGGATCGCCTCTTCACCGTCAAAGAAGACGAGCCATACGGAGTAGCCATCAGGCGGGTGCGTGCGCAGGTGAGCGCCGAGCTCGATCAGCAGCGCGGTGGTGGCGGCGCCGTCGTTCGCCCCAACGAAGTTGATGTCCCGCAGAGGGTAGTTCGTCTCATAGTGCGTGCCGATCACGATCACCCCGTCTTTTTTACCGGGGTAGCGCACGATGAGGTTCTGCATGGGGAGAAGGCCGGCGGGCGTGGACGCGGAGAAGTTGTCGACCTCAAAGTTGCCCTTCGCGGCTTCAGCGCTGAAATGGCCCTTGATGAAGTCGACTGCCTTAGCATGACCGGGAGAGCCGACCCAGCGTTTGGGAGCAACGGCCAGATACTGCCTGGTGACGGTATAGACAGCCGCGCCGCTGACGCGGCTCGCGGTCTGCGCGGGAAGCTGTGCGGGCAGAGCAGATAACATGGCCAGGGCGGGCAGACTTTGAAGGAGAGAGCGGAGGGCGGAGATCATGCGGGAAGCTTGGTGCCTTTGCCCTTGCGGCGGGCAGGATGAACGATGAAGGCGGCGCCGACCCCCAGCATATAGAGGATCATCATTGGCGCGGCGAAGACGCACATGCTGAGCGGGTCCGGCGTAGGACAGATGATGGCCGCGATGATGAAGATGATGAGGATGGCATAGCGAATGTGACGGATGAGGAACTTGCCGTCGACGATGCCGAAGAGCGCGAGGAAGAAGATGACGATCGGCAGCTCAAAGCAGATACCGAGGCCGAGCACGATTGCAAGAAAGAAGTTGGTGTAGTCCTCAATAGTGAGCACGGCGTTGAAGCGCTTGCCGAAGTCACCGATCAGAACCCGCAGTGCGCCGGGGAAGACGTAGTGATAGCCGAACCAGGCGCCGGCAAAGAAGAGCAGGATGGTGACGGCCATGAATGGAACGACGTAGCGCCGCTCATGCTGGTACATGCCCGGCGAGATGAAGAGCCAGAGCTGGTAGAGGATGAACGGGCTGGCGAGGATGAAGCCGCCATAGAGCGCTGTCTTGAGGTAGAGGTTGAGGGGATCGGTCGGGTGCGTGTAGTTCAGCGCGATGTGCAGTGTATCGAGCGGCGCCTGGATGATGCCGTAGAGCTGCACGTGAAAGGCGTAGGCGACGCAGAAGCCGACGAGCAGGTAGACGGTGGAGTGAATCAGCCGGCGGCGGAGCTCGTCGAGATGCTCCATCAGGCTCATGCCGGGCAGGTCGGCGCGATCGGAGACGGCCTGACGAACGTTATCGATGACGTCAGCCATGATGGGCCGTCCCGGAGTTCACCTCTGCTTCGGCGGATGAGGGCGCTTGCGGAATTGAGTCAAAGGCCTGAGCGACGCCGGAGCTGGTGCGGCCGATCGGTAGACCGGTCGCGGGCGGCATCATGTTGAGGTCCCCGGAGGTTGCGATGGGCAGCGGCGCCGCGGGCGGGATGGCTTCGGCCTCCTGGCGATAGCGGTCGGGCGGGGCGGGGGTTGGATCTGAAGTCGGCTCGGGCGTGGTCTCCTGCGCGATGCTGTGCTCGGGAATCTGCGCCTCCGGCTGACTAGTTCCGGAGAGGATCTCAGGGGTGGGAGCCGGGCCGGAGAGTCTTTCATGGGGATGCGCTTCGATCGCGTTCGTTGCGTCCGCGGGTTCGTTCACCACGCTCATGGTGGCGGCAGGCAGCTCTGCGGCGGATGCGGGTGCGGCGGCTTCGATGGCGGCGATCTGCTTCTGCCGTTCGGCCTGCTCGGAGACGCGGAGTTCGTCCTCCATCTGCATGCGGAAGTCGTTTGAGGCGCGGCGGAACTCGCCCATTAGCTTGCCGATCTGGCGGGCAAGCTCAGGAAGCTTCTTGGGACCAAAGAGTAGGAGCGCGATAAAGAAGATGACGGCGCTGTCCTGAAAGCTCATAGAGGAACCATGATACGGGGTCGATGAAGGGTGGACAAATGGAGTCCTCGTGAGGTCACGGTACCGGATCGCCTGCATGGCTGATTCAGTCTGGGCAGATAGCACGTCTAACTTGAAGATAGAGTTGAGGTCAGGCCCATGAAGAAGACGTTCACGATCGGGGAGGTACAGACGCTGCTGCCGGTGCTGGAGGCGCTGATGGTGCGGGCGCAGCAGGCAGGGCTGAAGGCGGGCGAGCTGGGAGCGGAGCTGGAGGAGCTGCGGCAGCGAATCTTTGTGAGCGGCGGGATGCATGTGGATGTTGTGGACGTGGCGCAGCAGCGGTCGCAGCAGGCAACGGCGATCGAAGAGGCGAAGGCAACCGTGGCCGAGATCGAGGAGATCGGTGCCAAGCTGCACGATCTGGGCGAAGGCCTGCTCGATCTGCCGTACCGTGTGGACGGCCGCGAGGTGATGCTGTGCTGGAAGATCGGCGAGCTGACGGTGGGGCACTGGCATGAAGAAGAGGAAGAGCCGGCCGAGCGATTGCCGCTTGATGAGCACTTCGGACGCGGCGAGCGGGAACGGCTGAACTGACTCCGCACTGGCTCATGCGGTCAAATGATCGGATAGCCTGAGACAAAGCGGAAGCGAGGACGAAGACGCATGCAACGGGAGAGAGCGGCGAGGTTGGGGTGGCGATCGATGCTAGGGGGAATCCTGCTCTCCGGCCTACTGGGAGTTATCGGCTGCGGAAATTTCTTTACCGGCAACACCCCTACGGGGACGGGCACGGGAACAGGGACTGGAACGGGCACGGGACCAAGCTCCGGGGTCAATCGCGTGTATGTCCTGGCCGGAACCGCGCAGACGATCAGCGGCTTTACGATCGGCACGGGGACCCTGACGGCGGCGCCTGGGAACCCGCTCTCAGCCGGCTTCGCACCCCAGGCCGCGGTCATCACGCCGGGTGGCAAATACCTGTATGTGGCGGGGTCGGGAACCATCAGCGTATATGCCGTCGCGGCCGACGGCTCCCTCAGCTTGACGAACGCGGGAACGATCGCCACGGTGGCCGCACTGGCGATCTCGCCGGATGGGCAGTGGATGTTCGGCCTGGACACGCTGAACCAGGTTCTTGATGAGTGGCAGATCAATACGGACGGCACTTTGAAGACGCTCGCGGCGGTCTCCTATACGCCTGCCAGGGGCTCGCTTGTGCCTCGAGCGCTGACTGTGGCTCCCTCCGGCGCTCTGATCTATGCCGCGCTCGGGACCGCGGGTGTGGTGAGTTTCAGTCTGGACACAGCGAACGGCACCACGCTTCCGCTGAAGGCAATGCCTCCGCTGGACACGCAGACCAGTGACAGCGCGCTTGCGGTAAGTGCCGACAGCACACTGCTCTATGTGGCGCGAAGCGGGACCAGTGGCGGCCTCAGCGTGTATACCACCGGCACGGACGGCTCGCTCACCGGAGTCACGGGATCACCGTATGCTCTTGGGGCTGGCGCGGCCTCGATTGCCCTTGGGGGTTCGGGGAGGTATGTCTACGTGGCAAACCGATCGGACTCGACGATCTCCGGATTCCTGATCGGCGTGGGCGGCGTTCTCAGTCCACTGACCGGGTCTCCGTTCGCGGCCGGCTCCGGAGTCTCTTCGATCGGGTTCGACACAACCAGCTCCTATCTCCTTGCAGCCGCGCAGAACGGATCTCCGGATCTGGCGATGTATGGGCTGGATGCGACGGTTCCGGGCAAGCTGAACTCGGTTGCGCCGACGGCGGTGGGGACCGCGCCGACGGGTGCTTCGCTGGTGGTGCTGACGCGCTGACCTGGAATGCGGTGTGCGCTGCGTGGGATGCGTTGTCGAGCGGTGTACGGCTGGGTGTCCGCCGAGAGAATGCGCTCCGCGTCTCGCTATGATGGGAGGACGGCCCGCTGGCCGGGTGGATGGACCGCGCGATCGACGCACAACGACAGATAAGGAAGGGCTGGGGCCAAGGGAGACCGAGGCCGGTGACGGCAGCGGCTGCCATGCCCCTGCTTTCGCTGACGGCCCTGATCCTGCTGACGGCTCTGCTTTTGCTGACCGCCGGATGCTCGCGGCTGCGGTCTAAACCCTCAGAGAACTATGTTTATGTGGACGCCAAGCAGACGTTTCTGCGGGATCGAGTCGCGGCTGTCTCCAACCGCACCGGGACGGTGAGCAACGGCGACCGGCTGGAGGTGATGGAGCACGGACGGCGCTTTCTGCGGGTCAAGACCGACAAGGGAGTGACGGGCTGGATCGACGAAAAGGCAGTCGTGCCGCAGAGCGTGTATGACGCCTTCGACGCGCTGAAGCGGCAGTTCGCCTTTCAGGTTCCTGTGGCCTCGGCCGTGGTTCGCGATGAGGTGTATCTGCATGCCAAGCCCGGCCGCGACACCGACAAGCTCTTTCGGCTGAGCGAAGGCGACAAGCTGAAGCTGCTGCGGCGCGCGACGCTGGAGAAGGCTCTGCCGCCGGGACAGAAGGCGCCTGCTCCCATGCCGGTGCTGCGCCGAGCGAAGAAGGCGAAGGGCAAGGAGGAGCCCGACGTCGACCCGAATGCGCCGGTGCCGCCGCCCATGGAGGACTGGTGGCTGGTGCGGCTGCAGGACGGCAGGACAGGCTGGCTGCTGAGCCGCATGATGGATGTCGATGCGCCGGACACGCTGACCCGCTACTCCGAAGGGCAACGCTTTGTGGGTGCGTATGTGCTGCGAACGATCAACGATCCCGAGGCTCCCATGGAGGACAAGAATGTGCCCGAGTGGGTGACAGTGCTTAGCCCGTACAAGTCCGGTCTGCCGTATGACTTCGACCAGGTTCGCGTCTTTATCTGGAACGCCAAGAAGCATCGCTACGAGACGGGCTTCCGGCAGAAGAATATCGCGGGCTTTCTTCCGGTTGAGGTCAAAATCGCGCGCGATCCCACCGGCAAGACGCTGCAGATGAGTGAACCGGCGCCGACCTTCACGTATCGTGTGCTGCCGGCCGATGCACCGCCTGTGAGTCCGGACCCGATTTCGGGAGCGGTCGTCGCGCCGCGAACGATTGCCAAGACCTATCGGCTCGAGGGAAATATCACGCGCAGGCTGCTCCCGCCGAATACTCCGGCGCCGGATGAGTTCCATCCGTATCCTGTGCCGGAGAAGAGGGTGAAGGGGCGGCGCTAAGCGTGATGTTCAGCCAGCAGTGAGACCGGAGCATCTGCTTCCTTGTAGAAGCCGGCGATGGCACGCACCACATCTGCCTGCTCGTCCTCGCGGAGCTCCGGAAAGATTGGCAGCGCGAGCACTTCGGCGGCGGCGCGCTCGCTCTCGGGCAGTGGGTTCAACCCAAGGCCGAGGTGAGCCAGGGCCTGCTGGCGATGCAGCGGAATGGGGTAGTAGACCTCGCTCGCGATGCCCTTTAGCGCGAGGTGCCGGCGCAGCTCATCGCGGTTTGGGACGCGCAGGACGTACTGGTGAAAGACGTGGGTGGTGCGGGGATCGGTGAAGGGAAGAACGATTCCGTCAGCGATCGAGGTGCTGCCGGCGGGGGCGGCCAGACCGGTGGCCTGCAGCAGCCGATCATAGATCGAGGCAACGGCCCGGCGTCGGAAGTTCCACTCCGGCAGGTAGCGCAGCTTGACCTCAAGGATGGCGGCCTGCACGGAGTCGAGCCGCGAGTTCCAGCCGACCTCGTCGTGGGCGTAGCGCCGGCGCATGCCGTGAGCGCGCAGCATGCGGGTACGCTCGAGCAGATCGGGATCGGCGGTGGTGACCAGGCCGGCGTCGCCGGCGGCGCTGAGGTTCTTGGTGGGGTAGAAGCTGAAGGCGGCCGCATCGCCGAGCGAGCCCGCGGGATGTCCGCGCCACTCCGCCCCAAAGGCCTGCGCGGCATCCTCGATGAGAAGGAGATCGCGGCGGCGGCAGAGAGCGCCGAGCGCGTCCATATCGGCGCACTGTCCATAGAGATGAACTGGCATGACGGCACGCACTCGCATCGCGGGGTTTTGCTCGTGCGCATGGGCGATCGCCGCTTCCACCGCGTCGGCCGAGAGATTGTAGGTGTGCGGGTCGATGTCGGCGAGCAGCGGCGTCGCGCCGGCCCGCAGAATGCTGCTTACTGTGGCAAAGAAGCTGAAGGGTGTGGTGACTACAGCATCACCCGGGCCGATGCGGGCCGCGGCGAGCGCGAGCCAGAGGGCATCGGTTCCGCTGGCACAGCCGGCCGCCGCGGGCACACCGCAGGCCTTGGCAGCGGCGGCTTCAAACCGTTCGACGGCTGGTCCAAGGATCAGCGCCTGCGAGTCGAGGACCTGTTCTACGGCGCTAAGAATCTCGTCGCGGATGCCGGCGAACTGGCGGGCGAGATCGAGCATGGGGATGCGGGCAGGCACCTGCACATGATAGAGCTTTGCGGTCTCGCTCTGGCGTCGGCAGTGGAATGCTGCCGAAAACGCGTCGGCAATCATGCCGTGCGAGGCAAATTGTTCGCCCGACGTTGAAAAAAGTTCTGCTGGACCGTATGGTTGGGCCACTGGGTGCAAACAAACCAGGACACATGTCGTCTCACAGAGAAGAACGGTTTCCCGTTGAAGTCAGGACGGGTCGACAGCAATGACTCGCGGCGAAACGCGGGCAAGCAGTGGAAGAGGAGATCGGCCTACAATGGAATCTAAGCCGGCACAGAACATTCAGGACACCTTTCTCAATACGGTACGCAAGGACAAGAGTCCGATCACGATCTACCTCGTGAGTGGCGTGAAGTTGACCGGCCGTATTCGATCTTTTGATAAATATTCGGTCTTGCTCGAGAACAATAGCCAGGAGCAGCTGATCTTCAAGCATGCTATCTCAACGGTTGTAAGCGGCAGGGCTCCTCATAGCGACGGCAGAAGCGCGCCGCACGGGACTGCCACGGCACAGGGCGAGACGCCCCAGAGCGGTGTCTCCGGATCGCCCGTTACGGGCACGCCTGGTGGCGCGGCGGGGCTTCAGCAGCAGGGCGGTCAGGGAGTTTGAAAGCCGCGGGCAGGCGAAAGGCCGGGAGCTCCCCGGGATCAGTGCCCGCTGAGGACGGCTCCCAGATTGCGACTGTGGCTGACCAACCTCTGCCGCCCACGCGTAAGAAGGCTGGCGATGCGCGAGAGCGCGCGGTGCTGGTCGGTGTTACATTTCCGCGTGAGCGGCGGCATCTACCCTCTTCGGCGATGCTGGCGCGCAGTGCCGCCTCCCTTACGGCTGCCGGAGAGCAGGATTCGCTGGAGATGGGGAATGCGCCGCCAGCTGTCTCTGCCTGGGAACAAGGACACGTCAACACGTCAAGCGAAGACGCTGCCGCGGCGGAGTTCGAGGAGCTGGCCCGCAGCGCGGGGGCAGAGGTCGTTACCACGCTGCATCAGCGGCGGGCTCGGGCGGATGCGGCAACGCTGGTGGGTCCGGGTAAGGTCGAGGAGATTGAAGCGGTTGTGCTCTCATCGAGTGCCGACCTGGTGCTGTTCAACCATGACTTGACGCCTTCGCAGCTGCGCAATCTTGAGGCCAAGCTGCCCTGCCGGGTAATCGACCGCACGCAGCTTATCCTGGACATCTTTGCCCGGCACGCCCGGTCGCGCGAGGGGCAGCTGCAGGTAGAGCTGGCGCAGCTTGAGTACCAACTGCCCCGGCTCGCGGGCCGCGGCAAGACCATGAGCCAGTTGGGCGGCGGCATTGGGACACGCGGGCCTGGAGAGACACAGCTCGAAACCGACCGCCGCCGCATCAACGAACGAATCGACCGGGTGCGTGAGCATCTGGAGGGAGTTCGCCGGATTCGCCGGCAGCAGCGAGGGCGGCGCGAGGGCGTTCCGGTGCCAGTGGTCGCTCTGGTCGGCTATACCAATGCAGGCAAGAGTACTCTTTTCAACGCGCTGACTGAGGCGGGTGTGCTTGAGAGCTCACGCATGTTCGCGACGCTCGATACCAAGCTACGCCAGCTGAGGCTGCCCTCGCGGCGGAAGGTGCTGCTCTCGGATACGGTCGGGTTTATCGCCGATCTGCCGCACGGCCTGGTGACCAGCTTTCGGGCGACGCTCGAAGAGGTGGAACGCGCCGAGCTGCTGCTGCATGTGCAGGATGCTGCCAGTCCGATGCGCGAGGAACAGCGCCGAGAGGTGCTGAAGGTGCTGGCGGAGCTGCAGGTGGCGGAGACTCCCGTGCTCGACGTTCTCAACAAGGTGGATCTGGTTGCTGACCGGAAGACGGCGATCGGCCCGTGCGAGATTGCTGTCTCCGGCCTGCGGCGCACCGGTCTCGAGGATCTTTTGCGGGCCATTGATGGCGCTCTGGTTGAAGATCCGCTGCTGGAGATCGAGATGCGGGTTCCGCAGTCAGACGGACGGACGATGGCGGCTATCGAGGCCGGAGCAACGCTTGAGACGAAGCGCTTTCAGGGTAACGTTGCGTATTTGCGCGCAATAGGACCAGCCTCTCTGCTGAACCGGTATCGCCGCTATCACCTGCGCGACGGCGTAGATCGAGCGGTGGCGACGGAACAGACTTAACTGAACCACCAGTAGTCTGCAAGACAAAGGCCGCCTGAGAGGGGAGTGGAGGTGATTCCCCGATCAAGCGGCCGACGCGACCCAGAAGTGGGTCCGGGTTGGTAACTAAAGTGTACTCCCACGGAGCTGATGTTCCGGGAGAAAGTGAGGGAACTCACGTTGTGCGAAGATCGGCGGCATCGCGCGGTAATCGATCATCTGCAATTGACACTCTGCAACACTGCTTGCTAGAACTAGAGACGTACTTGATCTTCCAGTAACTCTGCACGGCAGATACGGCGAGGCCGTGGGTTAAGCTGCTTTTGCTGGAGGGCGTCTTTCGCGGTTACGGCCGCATCCCAGAACCATCGGATTCCATGGACATCTTTAAAGAACTCGGCGATCTTGTGCTCGGCTCCATCCCGACGATGATCTTCTTTGTAGCGTTGGTAGCTGCGTATGGTCTGCTGGTGCGCGGGCCTCTGGATACGGTGCTTGCAGAGCGCCGCGCCCGCACTACCGGTGCCGTCGAGCAGGCGCGTGGAGCGATCGCCGCTGCGGAGGCCGAGACCACCGTGTATGAAGACAAGCTTCGTTCCGCCAAGGCCGAGATCTTTGCCATGCGTGAGCAGCGGCTGGCGCGGTGGCAGGCAGAGCGCGACGCCACGCTGAAGCAGGTTCGGGAGAGCTCCAAGCAGCAGGTCGAGATCGCACGTCTCTCCATTGAGGCAAGCGCGGGGCAGGCGCGGTCGCAGGTGGAAGCGGCCAGCGGCGACCTTGCCGCACGTGTGCTTGCGGCGGTTCTTCCGGCAACGGCTTCCGTGCAGGGAGCGTCGCGGTGATACAGACTTTGCGCGGTGTTCTCTTCAAGAAACTTGTGATATTTGTCGGTGCCGGGATCTTTCTTCTCACCCTTTCCGCGCTGCCGCTTTATGCCCAGTCTGAGCCGGACAACGCCGCAGCCGCGCAACATGCGCCCGGCCAGGAGAGCACGCCGGCAGCGCAGTCGCCCGAGAAAAACAAGCAGGAACAGGACGAGAATGCGGCCTATAAGCATTCTGCTGTGGTTCAGATGCTTGGCGCGAAGCTGGGCATGACGACCGATCAGGCGGCAACAGCGTTTGAGGTGACGAATTTTGTCGTGCTGGCCGTGCTGGTGGCCTGGTTGCTGGTCAAAACGCTCCCGAAGACCTTTCGCGATCGCACGTCTTCGATTCAGAAGCGGCTGGTGGACGCACGTACTGCCACGGAAGAGGCAAGCGCCCGCCTGAACAACGTCGAGGGCCGGCTGAGCCAGCTGGGTGCGCAGATCGCCGGGCTGCGATCGCAGGCGGAGAGTGATCTGGCAGTGGAGGAGGTTCGGGTTCGCGCGGCCATCGAAGAGGAGCGCACAAAGATTCTGGCGGCAGCCGAGCAGGAGATAACGGCCGCGACCGCGCAGGCCAGGCGGCAGATACAGCAGTATGCCGCGGAGCTCGCGGTCGATCAGGCGGCGAAGAAGCTGGTGGTGTCGGCCGAGACGGATCGGCTGCTGGTGCAGGAGTTTGCCAGCCGGCTCACCGGCAAGCAGGGGGTCGAGAACTAATGGCCGCCTTTGCCGCCCGCTACGCCCGCGCCTTTGCCCAGGTTGCCGCCGCGACGCATCTGGATCTCGCTGCTGCTCAACAGCAGCTGAGTGACTTTGCCGCGACACTTGCGGGCAGCCGAGAGCTGCGTGAGGTGCTGATGAACCCATCCCTCGCGAACGAGCAGAAGCTCAAGGTTGTAGACGCAATCGCGCGCCGTCTGAACATGGCGCAGCCAGTACGCAACTTCATCGCCGTCATCATGGATCATCAGAGGCTGGCGGAGCTGGACGGCATTCTGGCGGAGTACGCCGCTGTCGCCGACACGAATGCCGGCGTGACCGAGGTCGAGATCACGAGCGCCCGGCCGTTGGATGAGAATGAGCGCAAAGATCTAGTGGCAAAGGCCGGTGAGCTGGCCAGCAGCCGGGTTCACGCGAGTTTCACGGAAGATCCATCGCTTCTCGGTGGCGCCATTCTCAAGATTGGATCGACCATCTACGATGGAAGCCTGCGGGCACAGCTTGCCGGAATGAAGCAGCGACTCTCCGAGGCGCACGCAGGCTAGACTCGAACCGCATAGAAGTTTCGCAGAGCGATTCGCAGCGTCTTCCGCGGACGCACAGGAAAGAGCAAGGGCAGAGACTATGGCAGACGGCACAGCAATTCGCGCAGACGAGATCACAGAACTGCTTCGGCAGCAGATCGAAAACTACGAGCAGAAGATCCAAGTCGATGAGGTCGGCACCGTCATCTCACTCGGCGATGGCATCGCGCGCGTCCACGGTCTGGATAAAGTTATGGCGGGCGAGCTGATCGAGTTCCCACATGGCGTGGCGGGTCTTGCCATGAACCTCGACGAGGATCAGGTCGGCGCCGTGCTGCTGGGCGACTACACCGAGATCAGTGAGGGTGACGAGGTCAAGCGTACCGGCAAGATCATGAGCGTGCCGGTGGGCGACGCTCTCATCGGCCGTGTGGTGAATGCACTGGGCGCGCCGATCGACGACAAGGGCCCGATCGCGACCGATCAGTTTTTTCCGGTCGAGCGCCTGGCACCCGGCGTGATCGATCGGCAATCGGTAAAGGAGCCGATGGCGACCGGCATCAAGGCGATCGACACTATGATTCCGATCGGCCGCGGCCAGCGCGAGCTGATCATCGGCGACCGGCAGACCGGCAAGACGGCGATCGTCCTCGATACCATCATCAACTCCGCCAAGAACAACCTCATTTGCATTTACTGCGCTATCGGCCAGAAGCGCTCGTCGGTCGCGCAGGTGGTGCAGACGCTCGAAGAGTACGGTGCTATGGCGTACACGATCGTGGTGGCCGCAACCGCGTCCGAGCCGGCCCCGATGCAGTATCTCGCTCCCTTCGCCGCGACGGCCATGGGCGAGTACTTCCGCGACAACGGAAAGCACGCGCTCGTGATCTACGACGATCTTTCCAAGCACGCCGCCAGTTATCGTGAGATCTCGCTGCTGCTGCGCCGACCGCCGGGCCGCGAGGCATATCCGGGCGACGTCTTTTATCTTCACTCGCGGCTGCTGGAGCGATCGAGCAAGGTGTCGGACAAGCTGGGCGGCGGCTCGCTGACGGCTCTGCCCATCATCGAGACCCAGGCGGGCGACGTCTCGGCCTATATTCCGACGAACGTTATCTCGATTACGGACGGGCAGATCTTTCTCGAGACCGATCTCTTCAACTCGGGCGTTCGGCCCGCCGTGAACGTCGGCCTGTCAGTTTCACGCGTGGGCTTTTCGGCGGCGACCAAGGCGACCAAGCAGGTGGGATCGACGCTGAAGCTTGATCTTGCACAGTACCGCGAGCTCGCGGCCTTCTCGCAGTTCGGATCGGACCTCGACAAGGTGACGCAGCAGCAGCTGAACCGCGGTGCGCGTCTCACCGAGCTGCTCAAGCAGCCGCAGTTCCAGCCGTTGCCGTTTGAGAACCAGGTAGCGATTCTCTTCGCGGGAACGCAAGGCCTGCTCGATGACGTGGCCGTCAACGATCTACGCGCCTTCGAGGATGGCTTCTATAAGTACCTCGGTGGGCAGACGGACTCCGTGCTCGGCGCGATCGCTAGCAAAAAAGCGCTTGATGACGATCTTCGCGGCAAGCTGAAGGCCGCCATTCTCGACTACAAGTCGGGCTTTCTGGCCGATCGCAAGAAGGGCACAGACGAGAAGAAGCAGTCCGTGCCGAAGGAAGTCAGGGACGGGGCGGCGGCAAGGGCATAGATGGCAAACGTACTCGATCTTCGGCGCCGCATCCGCAGTGTGAAGAACACGCGGCAGATCACCAAAGCCATGAAGATGGTCTCGGCGGCCAAGCTGCGGCGCGCGCAGGAGCGGGCTATGGAGGCCCGGCCGTACGCCCGCATGCTGGTCAACGTGCTCGAAAGCCTGGTGCGCCGGACGGATCTTTACAATGAAGAGACGGGCGACGTGATGCATCCGCTGCTGGTGGAACGTGAGGAGAAGAACGTTCTCGTTCTCGTCATCGCAGGCGATAAGGGGTTTGCCGGCGGCTTTAACTCGAACATCGGCAAAGCCGCGCAGCGCTTTATCGATGATCGCCGGAGACAGGGGCAAAGCGTCGATCTTGAGCCGATCGGCCGCAAGGCGATTGGTCTCTACAAGCGGCGCTACCCGGCGGCGAACTATGAGCGTACGGAAGAACACTACGACAATGATCTCGCGACGCACTACGAGACCATCCGACACCGTGCGGAGCCCATTGAAGTCGCCGCGGAACACTCCGATCTGCTGGTGAAGGCCACCTTCGACGAAGTGGCGAAGCTGGGCCGCACGATCGTGGAGCGGTATGAACGGACCGAGATCGATTCGGTCTATATCGTCTTCAACGAGTTCAAGTCCGTGCTGTCGCAGCGGGTTGTGGTTGAGAAGCTGCTGCCGATCAAGAAGCTTGGCGAGCATGAGACGACCTCTCTCCAGGAGATGACGGATGACGAGAGGGAGGCGGCAGCGAAGGCGGCGCGCGACTCCGGTGTCAGCGTCGATGCGGCGGAGACGAGCGAGATGGATGAAGAGGCCAAGAAGTTTGGGACCGCCGACGTCGATTACATCTTTGACCAGGACCCGCAGCAGCTCTTCCGCAACCTGATGCCGCGTTATGTGTCGACGCAAATATTCCACGCATTGCTTGAAAGTGTGGCAGCCGAGCATGCGGCCCGCATGACGGCGACAGACGCTGCGACCAAGAATGCCGGCGAGTTGATCGATTCGCTCAGTTTGACCATGAACCGTGTGCGTCAGGCGGCCATTACCAAAGAGATTATCGAGATTGTCAGCGGCGCCGCGGCGCTGTAATGAGAGAGAGCTATGGCAGAGACGCAGCAGAACATCGGTAAAGTTATTTCGATCAGCGGACCGGCCGTTGACGTTCAGTTTGAAGAATCCAGAATGCCGCCGATCTTTCAAGCGCTTCGGATATCGAGCGAGGGCTTCAACATTCCCAAACCTCTGAACATCGTGGTGGAGGTGCAGCAGCACATCGGCGAAGGCCGAGTTCGCTGCATCGCCATGGAGGCGACCGAGGGCATGGTGCGCGGCATGAAGGCCATCGATCTCGGCGGCGGCATCACCGTCCCGGTCGGTCGCGAGACGCTTGGCCGTGTGCTCAACGTGCTCGGTGAGCCGGTGGATGAGCTTGGGCCTGTGAACGCCAAGGAGCATCGCCCCATTCATCGCCAGGCTCCCGCCTTCGATGAGCAGTCCACGTCGGAGGAGATGTTTGAGACGGGCGTGAAGGTTATCGATCTGATCCAGCCATTTTTGAAGGGCGGTAAGATCGGTCTCTTCGGTGGCGCCGGTGTCGGCAAGACGGTTGTGATTCAAGAGTTGATCAACAACGTTGCCACGAAGCACGGCGGTTTCTCGGTGTTTGCCGGTGTTGGGGAGCGGACGCGTGAGGGCAATGATCTCTGGCACGAGTTCCAGGAGTCGGGCGTTATCGATCTGAAGGACTTCTCGAAGTCCAAGGCCGCGCTGATCTATGGCCAGATGACCGAGCCTCCGGGGGCGCGTCTGCGGGTGGCGCTTACCGGTCTGACTGTCGCCGAGTACTTCCGCGACGAAGAGGGGGCGGATACGCTGCTGTTTATCGACAATATCTTCCGCTTTACCCAGGCTGGGTCTGAGGTTTCGACGCTGCTTGGTCGTATGCCGTCCGCTGTCGGCTACCAGCCGAACCTCGCGACTGAGATGGGCGAGCTGCAGGAGCGCATTACCTCGACCAAAAGAGGCTCTGTGACCTCGGTGCAGGCCGTCTATGTGCCTGCGGACGATCTGACCGATCCGGCACCGGCGACGACGTTTGCCCATCTGGATGCGACGACCGTGCTCTCACGGCCACTGTCGGAGCTCGGCATCTACCCTGCCGTTGATCCCCTCGCCTCCACCTCGCGCATTCTATCTCCGCGCGTTGTGGGCCAGGAGCACTACGATGTGGCGCAGGGTGTCAAGCGAATCCTGCAGCGGTATAAGGATCTGCAGGACATCATTGCCATCCTTGGCATCGATGAGCTTTCGGAAGAGGATAAAGTCACAGTGGCACGGGCTCGGAAGGTCCAGCGCTTCCTCTCGCAGCCCTTCCACGTGGCCGAGATCTTTACCGGCATTCCCGGCGCCTACGTCAAGGTCGAAGACACCGTTCGCTCTTTCAAAGAGATTATCGAAGGCAAGCACGATGACATCCCAGAGCAGGCGTTCTATCTCAAGGGCGGTATCGAAGATGTGCTTGCCGCAGCCGAGAAGATGAAGCAGACAGCCTAGCCCAGATGGCCGGTCTGGTGACCGGTCAACTCAACCGAAGAAGCACATGGAACTAGATATGGCAGAGACATCCAACACGAGCGGAAGGCTGGCAGTACGGCTGGTAACACCGGACCGGGTTCTGCTCGATTCCACAGCCGATGCCGTAGAGCTGCCAAGCTCCGCGGGCTATCTTGAGGCCTTGTACGGGCATGCCCCGCTGCTGGCGGAGCTTGGCGCGGGAGAGGTTCGCCTGCATGGTGGAGAGGCGGGCGAGCAGACCTTCTTCGTGGCATGGGGGTTTGCAGAGGTTCTGCCGGAGCGGGTGACCATCCTGGCGGAAGAGGCGTTGAAGCCGGAAGAGATTGATCGCGGCCAGGCGGAGCAGGATCTGCGGAGTGCACAGAAGGCATGGCAGGAGGCTGGCGACGACGGACAGGCGTACGACGATGCCAATGCCGCGGCTCGCGAGGCCGAAGAGAAGCTGGCCTCAGCTCAGTAGCTGCGCCGCATACCTCCAGTTTTGTGAGGAAGCTTAGGAAAGCAGAAGAAGATCAGGCGGATTCTTCTTCGCGGTGGGGACTTCGCAGCGAGGGAGACCTCTACGACAAAGAATTTCGCTCTAGGAAGCCCTCTTCCGCTTCGCTGCGCTTACAGCTGTCTTCGCGGACTTCGCCTTCGATCCTGATACCGCTTTCTTTAGCCTGGCGGTTGCTCGCGGAGGAGCTTCTTCCTCGTTATCTGTGGGGACCGCACTGGTCTGCGCTGTCGATACTGCGTGCGCGGCGGGCGATGATGCTGTCTGTCGAAGAGCGTGCAGAACGACACGGAGCATCTCCTCCTCAGGCGCCGGTTTGCCGGTCCATATCTCGAACTGGCGTGCGCCTTGCTGGATGAACATCTCAATTCCGGTGATAACCGGTATGTTCTGCTGCCGTGCCAGGCGGAGAAGCGGCGTTTCGATCGGCTTATAGACGAGGTCGAAGACCAGCTTGGTTCGCAGTTCCTCCGCAGCCAGCGGGGAGACTGGCTTGCCGCCTTCCATCCCCACCGGAGTTGCGTTGATGATTACGTCAAAGTCGGCCTTGAGCAGCTGCTCGCGCCTGATGGCCTTCGCACCGGCTTGTCGCGCCAGTTTTTGCGCTGTCTCAGGTGTGCGGTTCAGAATATGGACATCGGCACCCTTGTCCCGCAGGCCGAAGATCGCTGCGCGGGCTGCGCCGCCCGCGCCAAGCACCAGAGCTTTAATTCCTTTTAGGCTGCTGAAGCGCTTCTCTAGCGGTATCAGAATGCCCGCAACGTCGGTGTTGAAGCCGTAGAGCTTGCCGTCCTGCGCCCGCAGAACGGTGTTGCAGGCGCCAATCTTCGCGGTTAGCGGATCCGTATGTTCAAGAAAAGGAAGGATATCTGTCTTTAGCGGCATGGTTACGCTCAGGCCCTGCAAAGGAATCTCATGCACCAGCTTCAAGAGGTCTTGTATCTTCGATGTCTGCAGCGCGAGATAGACGGCGTTGATGGTCTCCCGGCGAAAGGCCGTGTTGAGCATGAGCGGGGACAGCGAGTGGGATACCGGATTGCCGGCGACACCATAAATCTTGGTGGCGGCGTCGACCTGGTCGATGCGGTAGGTGTCGAGCAGTGACCGGGCCGTGATCTGCCCGGGGGCCGTCTCGTCTCCCTCGCTGCTGGCGGCAAAGGTAAAGGCGGATCCAGCCCGAACGCCCAGAACCCGCGAGATCACCCCGGCATCTCCCATGCAGATGCCGACGATGTTGGTAGAGTCGGCCATCTTCTCAAGAAAGCGGATCAGGAGGAGGTTGTCGGAGAGGTGCTTGGCCGTGGGAACGATTTTGATGAAGTCGGGATAAAGTTTCTGCGCTCGCAACGCGATCTGCTCGAGGTCTTTTGTGATGGCGAAGTCGTGATGGCTGAGCAGGATGGCAGCGCCGGTGTCACGCAGGCGATCAAGGTCGGCAGAGGACAGAGCTTCGGCGGACTCGAGCGGCAGATCGACGATCTGGCATCCGGCAGCGGCGGCCTCAATCAGAATAGCCAGCTCTTCGGACAACTTGCCGGCAAACTTTCCGCCATCGGACGAGCGGCGGCAGGTGGCAATGGCGGTCGTCGTCCCGTGGTCCGCCAGAAAGGTCTTGATGGCGGGGAGAGCGCTCTGCGGGCGGGCGAGGTAGTCGAGCCGGAACTCCAGGAAGTTGCTGTCACGCAAGGCGTTATCGGCTTTTCGCAACAGTTCTTCCGACGTTACACCGGTGAGCGCGATACAGACTTTGCCGATCCGGGAGCGGAGAAGCTGAACTTTTTTTGTGGGCACGGTGAGCTCGGATCCAGCCGAAGGGTGGCGCAATCCTACGACCCTTCGGCTTTCAATGCAAGTTATTGTTAAAGCAAGGCTTCTGCGGTGGAATGGCGGGCAAGCGCCATGCTATCAGCTGCACGTTACAGGGCTTTAGACGTGCGGGGATGAGACTGGAGCTTATTTTAATCAATTATGGAGGTGCCAGTGGATCGAACGGATCGAAATGCCGGGCGGAATCTGTTGCGAAACGTGCCGGGATGGGGTGCTACGGAGTGGCTTTTAGCAGGATTCAGTACACGTTTTGGAGGAGTTTCGCAGGTTTTTGCCGAGGTTAATGCAGGAGGTGCGCTCAATCTGGGTTTTGTGAAGCAGGATGCGGCTGAGGCTGTTGCGGAGAACCGGCGGCGGCTGCTGCAAGCGGCGAATGCCGAGGGCTGGACGCTGGTGGTCCCGAAGCAGGTGCATGGGGTTGAGGTCCACGAGGTGACGGCGGAGAACCTGGCTGGGGCGATGGTGGACGGGCATGGGCAGTGGGAGGCGGATGGGCTGATCACGCGGGTGCCGCAGGTGCTGCTGGGTGTCGGGGCAGCGGACTGTGTGCCGCTGCTGGTAGCGGACCGGCGGCTGAGAGTAGCAGGCGCGTTCCATGCCGGATGGCGAGGGACTGCAGCGGGCATGGCGAGAGCGGGGCTGGAGCGGATGCGGCAGGCGTTTGGCACACGGGCGCAGGATTGCATCGCGGCGGTTGGCCCTTCGATCGGCCCCTGCTGCTATGAGGTGGGTGAGGAGGTGTGGGCGGCTTTTGACAGGCAGGCAGCAGGGGAAACGGAACAGGAGCTCAGGGGGCGGTCGGTTCTACTGCCGGCGGAGCGCTCCGGGCAGTGGCGGCTGGACCTGTGGGAGGCGAACCGGCGGCAGTTGGTGGCGGCCGGGGTGCCAACGGCGGAGGTGACGGTGATAGGGGAGTGTACGGCCTGCTCGCGCGATGGGGAGGGACGGAGGCGATACTTTTCGCATCGAGCGGAGAAGGGGGTGACGGGAAGGATGCTGGGGGTTATTGGGGTCCGGTGAGGGCAGGATGGCGGTCGAGTGGATAGGCGACGGAGGAATGGTGTAGCTTGGTCTGGCCTCTACGCGGGTGATGAGCTGCCGCGCGAGGTCGAAGGAGAGTGCATGCAGGGACAGACGCGACGAGAGTTTTTGAAGGGTTCGGCGGCCGTGATGGGGGCTGCGACGATGCTGGACGCGAGGGCGCTGCTGGGGTCGCCATTTGGCCTGCCGCTGGGGCTGCAGTTGTATTCCGTGCGCGAGCTGTTGCCAACGGACTATGAGGGCACGCTGAAGCAGGTGGCGGCGCTGGGCTACAAAGAGGTGGAGGCGGCGGGCTTCTACAAGCATACGGCGGATGAGGTGAAGAAGGATATGCAGGCAGCGGGGCTACGCTGTGTGAGTGGGCACTATCCCTCGGCGGAGCTGCACGCGCGGTTGGATGAGATCATCGCGTTTCACAAGGTGCTGGGGGCGGAGTACATCGTCTGCTCATCGCCCGGGCACAAGGATCCGGCGGCGCAGCCGGCCAGCGGACATGGGGCGCCGCTGACGATGGAGGACTGGCGCTGGAATGCGGGCGAGTTCAACATGTTCGGCAAGAAGGTAAAGGCGGCGGGGATGCGGTTTGGCTATCACAACCATGTGGCGGAGTTCCAGCCGGTGGACGGGACGGTGCCGTACGACGAGTTGCTGAAGCTGACGGATCCCGCGCTGGTGACAATGGAGCTGGACTGCGGCTGGGTGAAGGTCGGCGGCGGCGACCCGGTGGCGTATTTGAAGCAGTATCCAACGCGGATCTCGATGCTGCACGTGAAGGACTTCAAGCCGAAGGAAGCCTCTGCCGCGGCGGACGAGCGGCCGAAGGCGGCGGAGCTGGGGCAGGGGACGACCGACTACCGGGTGATCTTCGCGGCGGCGGACAGGAGGCAGATCAAGCACTGCTTTGTGGAGCAGGAGGCGTTCAACATGGCCCCGATGGAGTCGCTGAGGGTGGATGCGGAGTATGTGAAGGGGATTACGGTTTGAGGGCTGGATCGGGCTTGTCAACTTGCGGCTTTTGGCCAGCAAAAACAAGCAACCGCAACGACACAATGCGGGGATCTCTCCACTACGCGAGACGATACTGCTGTCTCGCTTCGGTCGAGACGACAGCTTCTTGGAGTTGTTCGCTAAGGGTCTGAGATTCAGAAGCCGAAGGCAAAAGACGACGAAGAAGTAGGGGGATCTCTCCGCTGCGGCTTCGCCTTCGGTCGAGATGACGGCTTCACTCGACGGTGGGCATGATGGGGTTTAGCCCGGTGGTCTGAGCCTGCGAAGGAGATGATGCATCTGATTGGCTTTGCGGCTCAGGGCCTTCGGAGGAGTGATGGAGTTTCAGGTTGCGGCGACGGACGCGCATGTTGTGTATAACCTGCTAATTGGCTTGGTGGCTCCGCGGCCGGTGGCGCTGGTGACGAGCTTGAATGAGGACGGTGGGGTGAACGCGGCGCCGTTTTCTGCGTATAACTATCTGTCGAGCGATCCGCCAGTGGTGGGGTTGGGGATTGCGGTGCGCGACGACAATCGAGGGACGGAGCGGGATCGGACGGTAAAAGATACCGGGCGGAACATCCGGCAGCGTGGTGAATTTGTAGTCAATGTAGTCACAGAAGACCTGATGGATGCGATGACGGTGACAGCAATCGCCTTTCCGGCGGGGGTGAGTGAGATTGCCGAGGCGGGGCTGCACACGGTGGCCTCCTCGGTGGTAAGCGTTCCGCGGATTGCGGAGGCGCACGCGGCGCTCGAGTGTGTGGAGCTGCAGACGATTGAGATCGGGCGGAGCCGGATTGTGCTGGGGCGGGTGGTTTCGATGTGGGTGGAGGACCAGTATGTGGATCCGGCTGGACCGTATATCCGCTCACAGGAGCTGCATGCGATGGGGCGCATGAACGGGCAGGGCGCCTATGTGCGGACGCGGGATGCGTTTGTGACAAAGGACCGGATCAAGTACGCGGACTGGGTGAAGCGGTAGGCCGGCGATGTTCGTTTCGTTGCTCGTTTTCCGTTGCTCGTTGTGAGTTTTTGGTGCTGGATCGTTGTTGTTGGAGAGTCATGTTGATGCGCGGATGTCGTCAGGGTGGTGGGCTGCGACGGTGGTGCGGGGAATGGCATCCGACGCAGGTATGGGCGCGACGGCAGTTAAGGCGGCAGTGACGAAGAAGACGGCGGCGGTAGTCAAGGCGGTTCTGGCTGGAACGGTCAAGAAGGCGCGAAGGCGAAGGGGTTTGGGCGCCGTAGAGCCGGTGGAGATTGTGACGGATCCCGCAGAGTCTGCGAAGGCTGCGGGGCTGCGCTATGTGAACGATGCAAAGCCGGGGTTGAAGCGGCTGAAGCGGGGGAAAAGCTTTCGGTATATGACGGCGGATGGTGGAGCGGTGCGGGACGCCGAGGTGCTGGGGCGGATCAAGTCGCTGGTGATTCCGCCGGCATGGACGGATGTATGGATCTCGCCGTGGGCGAACGGGCATCTGCAGGCGACGGGGCGGGATGTGAAGGGGCGCAAGCAGAGCCGGTATCATCCACGGTGGCGAGAGGTTCGGGACGAGACGAAGTACGAGCGGATGAGTCACTTCGCGGACGCGCTGCCGACGATCCGGGAGAGGGTGAGGCAGGATCTAGGCCTGCCGGGGCTGCCGCGCAAGAAGGTGCTGGCGACGATCGTGAGCCTGATGGAGGCGACGCTGATCCGCGTGGGGAACGAAGAGTATGCGCGCGAGAACAAGAGCTACGGGCTGACGACGATGCGGAACAAGCATGTGGAGGTTGAGGGCTCGAAGATTACGTTTACGTTTCAGGGCAAGAGCCGCGTGCACCACACCATCGATCTTGAAGACCGGAGGCTGGCGAAGATTATCAAGCGGTGCGAGGAGATTCCCGGCTATGAGCTGTTTCAGTACCTGGACCACGAAGGCGAGCCGCACTCGATTGACTCATCGGATGTGAATGAGTATCTGCGGGAGATTTCGGGTGAGCACTTTACCGCGAAGGACTTCCGGACGTGGGCGGGCAGTGTGCTGGCGTGCGTGACGCTGAAGGAGCTGGGACCGTTTGAGACGGCGACGGAGGGCAAGCGGAAGGTGGTGGAGGCGATCAAGTCCGTGGCGGAGAGGCTGGGGAATACGCCGTCGGTGTGCCGCAAGTGCTACGTGCATCCGGCGGTGCTCGAGGCGTACCTGGGCGGAACCTCGGTGGCGGAGGCGAAGGAGCAGATAGAGGAAGAGATCGAAGAGCACGCGACGGCGCTGAAGCAGGAGGAGCGGGCACTGCTGGATCTGCTGGAGAGCCGGAAGCTGCTGGCGGCGGGGTAGGCGGAACGAATCAAGCACTGAAGGACTGCGTGGTTCGCCTGCCGTAAACTTCCGTTATGGCAGATATCAAGCTCTTCAAGATGGAAAACAACTCCGTAAAGGAACTTCAGGGCAGAACAGTCGCGATCGAGAAGTCGCTGCAGATTCTTCTTGAGAACCATCTGGAAGAGTTTCTCGGAGTACGCTATCTAGCTACCGAGTATCTCACTGGGAAAACTCATGGCGGTCGCATCGATACTCTCGGCCTAGATGATAACAACAGCCCAGTGATTATCGAATACAAGAAAGCTTTTAATGAAAACGTCATCAATCAAGGGCTTTTCTATCTTGATTGGCTTATGGATCACAAAGCTGATTTTACGCTGCTCGTTATGAAGAAGCTGGGCTCTGCCGTAGCGGAAGAGATTGACTGGAGAACGCCACGCCTGCTTTGCATAGCAGGAGATTTCAAGCGTTACGATGAGTATGCGGTACAACAGATTCCACGTGAGATTCAACTGCTGAGATACCGACGATATGATGAGGATCTCTTGCTGTTGGAGTTAGTAAGCGGGGGGCCGAGCCTGTCCCTAGAACCCAAGAGTGCTGAATTGGGTCAAATAGAAGAGATTCAGTCTTCTTCAGTCAAGTCTGCCTATCTTGGCTTTGCTGATCTGCTGCCTACATGTTCAACACGATTACAAGATTTATGGGCATCCTTACAAGCCTTTCTCCTGGCATTGGGAGATGACGTTCAGATGAAATCAACAAAGTACTACATGGCATTCAGAAGATTGAAGAATTTCGCTTCGGTCGAAGTACATCCGCGTGCTGATTTTATTGCAGTATTTCTTAAGATTGATCCTTCAACAGTTCTGCTTCGAGAAGGGTATACCCGGGATGTTTCAAAGATCGGTCACTATGGAACTGGCGATCTGGAAGTTAGGATTAGGAGCGAGGACGATTTTGAAGATGCTAAGCGATTGATACTTCAGAGCTATGGAGCAAGTTAGCACCATGCTGCCGCAAAGGCAGAACGCGGGTGAGAGAATGTCCGGGACCGGTACAGCGGGGTTCAGGAGCCAGGAACGATGCGGATGTTGGCGATGTGTGCGATGGCGGGGGTTTTGATGACGGGAATGGCGAGTGCGATGGCGGCGGATACGATGATGGTTGCGGCGCGGCCAGTTGATCCGCTGCATGCGTGGGTCGGGTTGAAGGATGCGAACGGGCTGGAAGCGTGGGTGCAATGGCACATCGGCGAGGAGAAGCGACTGGTCGCGGAGCTGACGGCGGTGACAGGAAAGCGGTCGGTCGAGAATACGCTGGCAAAGTACGACGAGGCGGTCGCGCATCTGCAGGTCGCGGGCAATCAGGCGTACATCCTGTTCTCGGTGTATCCGGAGAAGGGGATTCGCGATAAAGGCCAGGCTTTGGTGCAGGTGATCTCAGCCGAGCAGACGGGACTGGGTCTGAATCAGGCGGTGTATGCGGCGCTGAAGGGTGTGGATGTGACGGGGGCGGATGCGGCGACGAAACACTACGTCGAGCGGCTGCTGCTGCAGTACCGGCTTGGCGGTGTGGACAAGGATGAGGCGACGCGGGCCAAGGTGCGCAGGCTGCAGGATGAGATGACGACGATCTCGCTGACGTTCAGCCGCAATGTGAAAGATGATGTGCGCAAGGTGCAGGTGAAGAACGCGAGCGAGTTGGAGGGCTTGCCGGCGGACTATATTGCGCGGCATGTCCACTCCAACGGTGCACCGAATGCGGATGGAACGATTACGTTGACGACGGACTCGCCGGATTACACGCCGGTGATGAGCTATGCGAAGAGTGCGGTGCTGCGGCGGGCGATGTATCTGGCGTACAACGACCGGGCGTACCCTGCGAATAAGGCGGTGCTCGAAAATCTGCTGCGTGTGCGGCAGGAGATGGCGACGACGCTGGGTTTTGAGACGTGGGCGGACCTGGCGACGGCGGACATGATGATGGGCTCGGCGGGGAAGATGAAGGCGTTTTTGGGTGAGGTGGACGAGGCGTCGCGAGGGCGGGCGGAGAAGGAGTTTGCGCAGGTAAAAGAATTTGTAACTGAGAAGGATCCGAAGGCAGCGGCGGATCTGACGCAGTCGGATTCGGGCTACTGGGGCGAGCAGTTCCGTCGGGCGAAGTACGACTTCGATTCGCAGAGTGTGCGGCCTTACTTTGCGTATGCGGAGGTTGAGGCGGGCATTCTGAAGACGGCGGCGCGGCTGTTCCATGTGGAGTTCCGGGCGGCGGCGGATGCCGCGGTGTGGGACGCGGGTGTGCATGCGTATGACGTCTATGACGCGGGCAAGAAGGAAGGCCGGATCTATCTCGACATGCATCCGCGCGAGGGCAAGGATAAATGGTTTTCGGAGTCGCAGCTGGTTCCAGGCAAGAAGGGTGTGCAACTGCCGGAGGCGACGCTGATTTGTAACTTTTCCGGTGGCGTAAGCGGCGATCCGGGGCTGATGCAGTTCGATGAGGTGGTGACGTTCTTCCACGAGTTTGGGCACATGATGCACGAGGTGCTGGGCGGACGGCAGCAGTGGGCGGGACAGAGCGGGGTTTCGACTGAGGGCGACTTTGTCGAGGCGCCGAGCCAGATGCTGGAGGAGATGTTCCACGACCCGCATATTCTGCAGAGCTTTGCGAAGCACTATCAAACAGGCGAGGTGCTGCCGCTGGAGACGATCGACCGGATGAACCGGGCCAGTTATTTCGGGCGAGGGAGCTGGGTGCAGCGGCAGTTGCTGTATGCCACGTATGCGCTGCAGGTTCACAATGAAGCGCCAGGCAAGGTGGATCTCGATGCGCTGTGGCAGCAGGATGCAGCGAAGTTCAACCCGTATACGTTTGTCGATGGATCGTACTTCTATGCGAGCTTTACCCACCTGACGGGTTATAGCTCGAACTACTACACGTATGTTCTGGACAAGGTGATTGCCGTAGACTTCTTCTCGCAGTTTGACGAGAAGAACCTGCTGGACGGGCCGGCGGCGTTGCGGTACCGGAAGGCCGTGCTCGAGCCGGGAAGTTCAAAGCCGGCGACGGAGCTGGTAAAGGATTTTCTGGGGCGGCCGCAGAGTCTGGATGCGCTTAAGGTCTGGATGGATAAGGAGTTTGAGGTCAAAGCAGAGACCACAGCGGCGTTGAAGTAGCAGGCTGCGCTGCCGGGATATGAGGATGCTTGTGCTTAGATAAAGGCATAAACACCAGAACGCCAAACACAGAAACTTTAGAGGTTGCTGCATAACAAGCGCGTAGTTTGCTTACGGACCGCGATTGTTACATGGCGGGCGGGTGATGTTTGTCGATAGTCTCGGCGATCTCTTTTTCGATCTTGGGCGTGAGGTGGGCTTCAATCTCACCGCCGTGAGTTTTGACGTTGACCGTGTCGCGGAGCTCTTTCGAGGGCTTGAAGAAGGGAACGCGCTTGGCGGGAACGTCGACGCGCTCGCCGGTTTTGGGGTTGCGGCCGATGCGGGGCTTGCGCTGCCGCGTGCGAAAGCTGCCGAAGCCGCGGATTTCAATCTTGTCGCCTTCTTTGAGGGCTCCGATGACGGACTCGAAGAGGGTGTCGACGATGACTTCACCATCGCGGCGGGTGAGATCGCCGAGCGAGGTTACCTTGTCGACGAGATCGGCCTTGGTCATCTGGAGATCCTTTCAGGAGCGCTGCCTGCGGGATTGGACGCGTCCATCTGATTGTAACTGAGGGGTTTGGGCTTGTCAGCCGATGGACGCGGCATGCGAAGGCTCCATAGGTTTCGGCGGCCCGCAAGGCACGCTCTCGCTGCCGGGCTTGCCAGCAGAGAGAGGCTGCGATTGTGGGGGGACGGTTACTTCCACATGAAGTAGAAGCCGGGGGCGCGGTCGAGGAGCTTGGAGGGGTTAGGGAAGAGGTCGTCGGGGTCGGAGTTCAGCAGACCGATCAGGCCGCGCTTTTGGCTGGAGGGGCGGGCGATCGAGGGCTCGCCGGAGATGCCGACCGATCGGGCGGTGTCGATGAGGGCGATGCGAAAGCCGCCGACTTTATCGATGAGGCCGAGCGGGAGAGATTGCTGGCCGGTCCAGACCTGGCCAGTGGCGAGCGGCCGGATTTTGTCGTCGGAGGTGTGGCGGCCGGTGGCGACATCGTGCACGAACTGGGTGTACATGTTATCGACGAGGGACTGGAAGTAGGCGGCTTCCTTTGGGGTGAGATCGCGACTAGGGTCGCCGGCGTCCTTGAGCTCACCGGCGTGTATGACGATGTTTTTGAGCTTGGCCCAGCGGAGGAGATCGCCGTAGTTGGTCCACTCCATGATGACGCCGATGGAGCCGACGACCGAGGCGTCGTTAGCGTAGATGCGATCACAGGCGGAGGCGATGTAGTAGGCCCCGGAGGCGCCGACGGACTCGACCGAGGCGACGATCTTCTTGTGATTTTCGCTGCGGACGCGGAGAACCTCGTGATAGATCTCCTGCGAGGCCGCGGCGCCGCCACCGGGGGAGTTGATGTGGAGGAGGATGGCCTTGATGGAAGAGTCTTCGCCGAACCTGCGGAGCTGGGTGTCGATCTTGTCGGCGTCGAGGATGACGCCGGTGATGTCGATCACGCCGATCTGGCTGGCGTTGAAGCCGGTAGACGCGGAGGTGTCGCTGGCGCTGCGCATCATGGCCCAGATGAAGAGCCAAAGCACGAAGAAGATGGCTGCTACGGAGCCGCCTATGGCAGCGATGTAAAACCAGGCCGAGCGCCGACGCGGAGGGGTGCCCGCGGCGAAGGCCGGATAGGGGGCGTAGCCGTGCTGCGCGAAGGGTGTCGCAAAGGGTGGAGGCGCCTGCGGAGCGGGTGGCGGAGGTGGGGGAACGAAGTCTTCCGGCATGTCGGGAGTGTAGCAGGGAGGGCGATCCGGGGTGGCTTGAGCTGGGTGGATGCAGTACCTGGTCAAAATGCAGGGTGCAGACCGCGACAAAGGCATGACTTTGCGTCGTCAACCCGTATGCGAGCGTCTAATCAATAACGTATTATGAGTCGGCGCGAGGTCTGGAAACTGTGCTTCGCCGCCAGAGGTTCCGGAGGTTGAGAGACCCCGACCGAGAGAGGCCGATGGCGCATCCGCAGATCAGCATCGTGATCCCAGCCTATAACGAAGCGTCGCGCATTGATGCCACACTCGAACGCGTGCTTGCGTGTGTGGCGGATCAGGGGTGGGATGCGGAGATCCTGGTGGTCGATGACGGATCGACCGATGAGACGACCGAGATTGTAGAGCGGTGGATGCACAGGCCGCAGAAGAGCAAGGGCCGGCTCCATCTGATTCAGAACCCCGGCAATCGCGGCAAGGGGTACAGCGTCCGCAATGGCCTGCTGCAGGCGGCGGGCGAGATTGTGATGTTTACGGACGCGGATCTCTCGGCGCCGATGGAAGAGGCGGAGCGCCTGTTCGCGGCCATTCACGAGGGGGCGGATGTGGCGATTGGATCGCGCTGGCTGGAACGGCAACGCCAGACTATCCAGCAGCCCATGTACCGCAGGCTCTTTGGGCGATGCTTCAACTGGATTACCCGACAGGTGATGAACCTGCCCTTTCATGACACGCAGTGCGGCTTCAAGGCGTTTCGGCGGGAGGCGGCGCAGGTCATCTTTCGTCTACAGACGATCGAGCGCTGGGGTTTCGATCCGGAGATTCTCTTTATCGCGCGCAAGTTGCGGTATGTCATCTGCGAGGTGCCGGTGACGTGGGGTCATGACGAGCGCAGCCGGCTCTCCTATCTAAAGGATGGTATGAAGATGCTGGAGGAGATGGCGATGGTTCGGAAGAACTCGCTGGCAGGCCGGTATGACGAGGCGATTGCTGCAATGACGGACACAAGCACGATGGTGACGCCGCAGGTAAAGCGCGCTGCAAAGGCCCCGGCGCCGGCCAGGCCAACATCAATCTAGGCAGAGCCTCACGGTATGGGAGAATGGAGTGCTCCCCAGCTGCGTCTGCGAGGCTGAGCAGGCTCTCTGGAGACTGTTTCGCTGTATATCTGAAAGGGTTCTTGGTGCTTCGATCCGCGTTTCTTGCACTCTCCGGCAACTCGTCGTTGCGCACATTTTCTGAACAGTCAGCGGCGGGCCGGCGGCTCTCACAACGGTTTGTAGCGGGCATGCAGCCGGCGGAGGCAATTGCGGCGTGCGAGGCGCTTAACCGCGACGGCATGACGGTGACCCTAGACTCGCTGGGAGAGAGCGTGCTCGAAGAGCGGGCTGCCCGGGCGAGCGCCGATGTCTACCACCAGCTGCTGGACGCGATTGACGCCCGCGGGCTTAATGCGAATGTAAGCGTAAAGCTGTCGCAGGTTGGAATGGATATCGACCCGGCGCTGGCGGAGCGGATCGTCGGCGAGATGCTGGAGCATGCGGCAGCGGTGGACTCCTTTGTTCGCATCGATATGGAAGGCTCGGCCTATACCGAGGCGACGCTGGCTATGACAGAGCGGCTGCATGCGCGGCCGGGCATGCGGGGACGCGTGGGCACGGTGCTGCAGGCGTATCTGTACCGCACGGCCGATGATGCCAGGCGGCTGGTCGAGCAGGGCATTCGCATACGGCTGTGCAAGGGCGCCTACAAGGAGCCGGGCGAGAGAGCGTTTCCGGAGAAGCGCGATGTGGATGAAAACTACGTTGCGCTGATGACCTATCTGGCGACGAGCGGCGTGTTCTGCGGGATTGCGACCCATGATGAGCGGATCGTGCAGGCTATGCGCCGCTTTGTGCAGAGCTACGGCATTCCGAAGGAGGCCTTCGAGTTCCAGATGCTGTACGGCATCCGCCGCGATCTGCAGCGGGCTCTGGTGAAAGAGGGATACAAGGTGCGGGTGTACCTGCCGTTTGGGACGGAGTGGTATCCATACTTCATGCGAAGGCTGGCGGAGCGGCCGGCGAATGTGCTGTTTCTGGCGAAGAACTTCCTGAAGCAATAGAGGCGTTAGATCTACCTTTAGGGGAGTCGCCTTAGCGAGGCGGTGGACCGCCGTAGGGACTGTGCTGAGGGGCCGGCGGAAGCAGCGGCTCGACCGCGTTTAGGTTGTTCAAGGTGGAGCGTTCTTCCGCAGAGAAGTCCGAGGTGTAGCGGCCGGAGTCGATCGCCTGCTGACGCTGCTCGGGCGGCAGCGTGCGAAGCTCACGGAAGGCGCGAGAGACGATACGGCGGCGATCCTCGGGCAGGCTGCCTAGCTGCTGCATGGTGCCGCGTACGCGCTGCCGCTGCTCCGGCGCAAGATGCTCCATAGCCTCGGCGCGGTCGAGGACATGCTGCCGCTGCTGTGGCGGCATGCTGTTGAGCATGCTGAGACGGTCGCGCATGCGCTGCTGCACCTGCGGGGAGAGATCGTGAAAGCCCGGCTCCCGCTCGAGCGCCCGCTGCTGCTCCGGAACCGGCATCGTGCTGTGATGGCTCATCCATTGCGCGAGATGCTCCTGGCCGGGCCGTGGACCGATGGTAGCGCGCTGCGCAGGCTCATTCCGTTGTTGCGGATAGCCGCCAGTGCGCTGAGGAGCACCACCCTGAACGATACGTCCGGCAGGTCCGGCGGCCTGGGCCGGCGAGAGGAGAGCGCAGAGAAGAATGCCGCCTACTGTAGCGGGAAGAAAGCGCCGGATTGGGGCGAGGCTGCGCATTGGAGAAGATGGCTCGGAGGATGAGTGCTGAAGAGTCCTCGTATGGCGACTACCGCATGACGGGAAATCGTATCCTGAGAAGAGTATCAAGGGTTACAAGCAGGCGAGGGAGGGTTAGCTCGTCGGCGTCGCCGTGGCCCCGTCGTCGGTGGAGTCATCCTGCAGGAGTTGATCCATGGTTTGAAAGGCCTGATCGTTCCGATCGAGGATTTGTAGATCCTGCACAGTCGCTGAAGCCTCAACGGCTCCAGGGTGCAGCACATGCGAGAGCGTCACCGCGGTTCCGCCGCTGACTGCGAGCACCAGAGCCAGGGCGCCGGCAAGCACAGGCCGGAGCTGGCGGCCGGTCGAGAACAGAAGTGTGCTGCGAAGGCGCTCCAGAAGGCCTTCGGGCGCTGCCGCCTGTTCGTCGCGCAGACGCGCCATGAGGCGGCCGTCAAACCACGGGCTCGGCTCGGGCGCGGTCCACTCGTCGAGGCTGGCGAAGGCAGCCTCGAGCTGCTCCAATTCTTCGCGGCAGGAGATGCAGGCAGCCAGGTGCTCCTGTGCCGAGAGGGCCAGCTTCGAGCTGGGGTCGAGTAGAAGATCAGGCAGAGCGGCTTGGCAGTGAGTGCAGTTCATACAAGAAATCCTTTCTTCCGCAGGGGCCGGTGAGGCCGGCGGAGGTGCAACCAGAGATGCATTTAGACAAAGTCCTTCAATGTATCCCGCAACGTCTGATATGCGCGGAAGAGGAGCGATTTCGTTGCGGACTCAGAGAGCTTGAGCACCTCTCCGATCTGTTTGTAGTCCATGCCTTCGTACTTGTGCATGAGAACGGCTGTGCGCTGGCGCTCCGGCAGAGCGAGGACATGATCCCGGATGGCGGCCATCCGCTCGTTGTACACCATCCGAGTCTCGGCTCCGGGTGTCAGGTCGGCGACGTCCGGGGTCGACCCGGTCTCATCGTCCGCCTGATCGAGGTAGACAGTGGATGCGGTTCGTTCGTGCCGTGTATCGCGCGCGTGGTTCACGCCAAGGTTGGTGGCGATACGGTAAAGCCAGGTCGAGAACCGCGCCTCTGCCCGGTACGTCTCGCGTGAGCGATAAACCCGCAGAAAGACCTCCTGGGCAAGTTCCTCGGCGACGGCCTGATTATGCACCATGCGATACATGAAATGAATAATCGGCTTACGATACTTCTCTAGAAGCACATCAAAAGCGGCCATGTTGCCGGACCGCAACTCCAACATAATCGCGGCATCGTCCATTCCTGAAAAAGCGTCGGTTCGCACGACAGAGCCGGCGTCTGCGGAGCGAGCTTCGGAGGCAGCTCGACGACTGCTGGGTGAGGTGTCTGGAGTCAACGCGGGATTGAACGCCAGGGTTGCCATACCAGTGGTAACCCAAGTTTTCCTGTCTGGTTGCGGTCGATCGCGGGAACACTTCGACCGGCGATCCGGAGGCCGTGGGTGGGTGTATGAGCGCTCATGCGACACGTTTATTGTACCGCCGGAGTGTGTGGCAGGAGTTCTGAGACAGAGGCCTGTCGGAAAGATTCGTCCGAACGAGATGGTATGCTTAAGCTTAGTAAGGGAGATCGACCCTTGGTCGATTCGGCACGGATGCCCAGCACGGCTGGCGCGACGGGCGCATAACTCAGCGGTAGAGTGCCACCTTCACACGGTGGAAGTCGTAGGTTCGAATCCTGCTGTGCCCACCAACAAAGTAGCAACTTAGAGCGACTTACCGATTGGGACTAGGTAGTGTTTGGCAGCAATTGCTCAATTCACCATCTACGAGCCCTCTTAACCTTGGAACAAGTCCTGCGAAAGAATCGGCGTAAGCTACTGAGATTTGGAACGGATCGTTGGCCGCTTCACAGTGCGTGCTGGGTGACTGTGATCCGATCGAAAAGGTCCTATGCGGCAACCATGTCGTTCGCGAAAGGAGCTGTCTCCATCTTAACCGGATGCCCGCGAAGTTTGAACAGCCCTCCTGGACCGTACTACGCTTCAGGCTTCGCGTCTGCGAGGGTTTCCGCCATCAGTGTGGCTCCGCGCCTTGAGCGGCAGTTTGCAGCATTGGTTTCATCAGCCAGGTGGTCGACTTCATTCCAACTGTTATAGTGCTGGCGAGATTTGTATTGGCAGCACGTGGAAAGCAGCATGTGAAGTCCGGATGGCCTGGCTTGCAATCCTCCATTCTCAGGAGCGTTTCAAGCGGGTAGCTGCCAGACAAACTCGCTGATTGCGCTAGCTAGTTGCGACGGTTCATCAATCGGGATGAGGTGACCGCTGCCGTAGACGATCTCTAGCTGCGCCGTGGAGATCCTTGCGATGATCTCGCGGCGATGTTGTTCGATCGAATCGAGGCGGTCGTGCTCCCCGGCAAGGACCAGCGTGGGGACAGTGATCTGAGACATCTCCGAAGAGATGTCTTCCAGGATCGCCCCGGTCGGCCATGCCAGCTTGGCTTCCAGTACACCGCTCAGGCTGTCTTCCACGATCTGCTCCGTGATCGCCGGCTCCGGTGTGCGGGCACTGAGGAATGCAATGGTTTGCAGCACCGTTTGCCGATTGTCATAGGCGTGTAACTGCTGCTGTCTCGCTTCTTCAGGGAAGCGCGTCGGGGCAGGCGAAGCAGGTGCTACCAGGATGAGTGCGACGAGTCCTGCTGGGCGACGTGAAGCAAGAAGCTGGGCCACTTTGCCCCCCATGGAGTGTCCGATCAGGACATACCTCTTGAGGCCCAGTTGCTCGATCAGCGCAGCTGCCTCGTCCGCCAGTGCAGCGAGGGAGTAGCCGCTTTCCGCCGCACCCGATTGACCCCACCCACGCATGTCGTAGGCGACGGTATGAAAGGTCTTCTTCAATTCATCAGTAACCTTGCTCCAGGTGCGATGTGTCCCACCCCAGTAGTGCAGGAAGACGAGGGAGGGACTTCCGGCTCCCTTCTCCTCCACGTACAACGTTACTTCTCCAACGCTGCGATTTATCATGAACTTTCTCTCCTTGCTGATGCGGCGTTTCGCGTCCGCTACCGAAAGCGTGCGCTCCGCGATGAACACTTCGACGATCTAAGCAATACCGAGGGGGTTGGAGATTTTCAGGCGCCAGCTCCCGTCGAGCTGTCGCTTCATCACTTGGGTGGCGGTTCCACGGTCCACACGCTCCTGGCCGTCAGCGTCTCGCGTGGTGACCGTCCAGTCCATCAGAACGAGTGCCAGGTCCTCGCAGCGCAGTACGCATCGTATCTCCTCGTGAATTTCCGGTTGCGGCGACAACAAATCCTCGAAGGCTGTTCGTAAGTCGGATCGGTTTTCCTCGATGACTTGGCCATTTGCCATCCTCATGGTCGCCGGAATGTCGAATACTTCAAGCGCCGCATCGACGTCGGCGCGATTGAATGCGAGGTCGAAATGGGCCGGAACGTCTTCAGGGGATGAAGGTCCGGCGTTGCTGAGAGCAGATCGCAGGTTATTCATGGTTATTTCTCTTTCTGGGGAGGAATTGGTGATTTGTGCGACGCAGCGCGGGGCCTTCTTAAAAGGCGAGCTTGTAAAAAGCTAATCCTATTCAGCAAAGGGTGAATGGAGCAGGAAATCGACCAGCGAAACACGCTGATAGCCGGGCACGTAGCGCTCGCCGAATTCCGCGACGAAATTGTCCCTTGTAGTTTCCGGGTAATTCCTGGCGATCCCGCTGAGGCAGGTTGTTAATTGCTCCTTGATTCTTAGCCGTGGGTATGCGGCGAGGATAACCTGCTTCTCCTTCTCGGACAGCTCCTGATACCCGAGCCCGCCATAGTCGCACGCGATGCCATGCTGGCAGCATGCGACTTCCACACCCTTGAAATGGGCGATCGAGGCGGTTGTATGCAGGGCGATTGCATCCCAGACGACCTCCGAACGACGCTCATCTATACCTTGCTGAACGGCGAAGTCGCGCCCGAGGTCTGCGCCCAAAACTTCAAAACGCCGATCGGCTGCGCCACCCTGGGCAAGACCGAGGTCGTGCAGCAGCACCGCCACGGCTAAAAGCTCTCTATCGGGCAAGAGGGATCGTGCTTGACCAAGCTTTACGCTGTACAGCCATGAGCGCACGACGTGATGGAACAGCCATGGCTCGGATGCTTGGCACGCCCGAACGTAAGCATCCTCAACGATGCGGCTATCGGGCAGCTGAAGATCCAAGGTTTGTCCAAGCGCCAAAGCATCTCTGAAATCAGGTATTTGTTTGCTCACTTCTTCATCGCCTCAAGGCAGACAACCTTATTTGCAAAAGATACGAAAACCTAGCTATTGTGAAAAGGACTTAGTTCCCTCTTTTTCGGACATGCATACAATTGGCTTTCATCTCTCCGACGGTTTTCAGCTGCTCGACTTCGCCGGTCCGGCTGCGGCGTTCGAGAATGCCCAAGCGCAACTCGGGTTCCCTGCTTACCACATGGTGACTGTCTCCGAGCGCGGCGGCGCAGTGCGAAACAGCCTTGGCATGGCTTGTGAGACGGAGCCGGTTGGCATCACCGTGATGGATACATTGGTAGTGATCGGAGGCGTGCCCGGGCCACCTCCGGCGGCATCGGCCCTTGCGGGCCTCGTGAAAGCATCGGCGAGTTGCCAGCGAATTGCGAGCGTGTGTATCGGTGCCTTCGCGCTTGCGGCAGCCCACCTGCTAGACGGCAGGCGAGCGACGACACACTGGCGATTTGCCCCGCAGCTGCAAAAGGAGTACCCGAAAATCCGCGTGGAAGCGGACCGGATCTTCTGCCATGATGCGCATATATGGACTTCTGCCGGCATTACTGCAGGGATCGATCTCGCCCTTGCACTGATCGAGCAGGATCATGGCTTTGCGGTCGCTCAGGGTGTAGCGCAGGAGCTTGTTGTTCACCATCGTCGTCTTGGCGGGCAGTCGCAATTTGCAGCGTCTGTAGATTCCGTGCCTACGAACGCTCGAATTGCAGCGGCTTTGCGCTACGCGCGCGATCACATTAGGGGGCAGTTCACGGTGGAACAGATGGCCAACGCGGCTGGCTTAAGCTTGCGACAGTTCAGCCGCGCCTTCCGCACGGAGACCGGTACGACACCCGCCCGCGCCGTGGAGCGCATTCGAGCCGACTTAGCTCGGGGTCAGATTGAAGCCGGAACGGAAAGCATCGAGAGTATTGCAGAGGCAGTCGGCTTCGGGGATGCGGAACGGATGCGGCGCGCTTTCCTGCGTGTCTTCGGACATCCTCCACAGTCTGTTCGGCGCGCCGCACGCACTGTAATTTCAGGACCTACGGTTTAGGCGACGCAGCGCTGGGTCAATGCCCAGCGGATCGAGGTCTCCGGAGGCGCCGCTCTTTGATCTGCTTCTCGCCAGGTGATGAGGCGCGGTCACTGTCGCGTCTCATTGCTCTGGCGCTGATCAAAGGCGTGTCGTGCGTCTTCGACTTGGGGCAGGTACTCAAAGGTCCAAGCGGCCAGCGCTCGGAATGGCTTATCGAGGGTGTGGCCAAGCGCCGTGATTTGGTATTCAACCCGGACGGGCGAGGCGGGTATGACGCGCCTCGCAATGATGCCATTGCGCTCCAGACGTCTTAAGGTCTGGGTCAGCGCTTTCTGTGTGATTCCTTCAAGGCGGCGCATCATCATGTTGAAGCGCAAAGGCTCTTCATTAAGGGCGGATATGACCAGCACACTCCACTTGTCGGCAATTTGATCGAGCAGAAGACGTTGTGGGCAAGGTGCTGCCTTAAGACATTTCTCTTGGAGATCCGGCATTGACGGTTTCCTCTCGTATACCTGGTTGCCTTCAAGAGTCTATTCGACTCTAAGTATATTTCCTATACTCCCGAAGTATGAGGCCTCCTGCGAGGAGACATAGCGAAGAGCAAAGCATTACACAATTGCTCGGAGAGCGTGAATGAATCAGAAGATTGTTGTTACTAAGCCGGGTGGGACTGACTGCATCAAGATTGTGCAGGAGCCTGAGCCCACACCTGGGAACCGCGAGGTGAAGATTCGCATCCTCGCCTGCGGAGTTGCCTATGGCGATGTCATGCTGCGCAAAGGAATCGGGATACGCGCTTCTGCCTTCCCTGTAACGCCTGGTTACGATCTTTGCGGTGTTGTCGAGCAACTGGGTCCAGGAGCGTCTTCTTTCTCGATTGGCGAGAGAGTCGCTGCCTTTCCGGTAAGGGGCTCTTACCAGCAGTTCATCTGCCTGCCGGAAAAGGAGGTACTTTCAATACCCCAAAACATTCCCGCGGAAGAAGTCGTCAGCGTCATTTTGAACTACACGACGGCGTATCAGATGCTGACCAGAGTGGCGGCTTTGAGGGCAGGTCAGACCGCGCTAATTCACGGGGCTGCGGGAGGCGTGGGAACCGCGATGCTTCAACTTGCCCAGCTTCAGGGTATCAAGGTTTATGGCACTGTTAGCGAAGGAAAAGCGGACCTTGTAGCCAAATTGGGCGGTATGCCCATTGACTATAAGAAAGATGACTTCGTGACCAAGCTAAGAGCCATGGAACCAAAAGGTGTGGATGCGGTGTTTGACCCGGTGGGCGGTCCACATCTCATGCGTTCGTACAGGGTGCTGGCACCAGGAGGAACGCTTGTGTGGTTCGGAGCTTCCGCCGCCGGGGCTTCGCGCTTCGCATTAGCGGGTACAATTTCGAGGTTTCTCGCATTAAAGCTGCGTCTTGGAACGAGACGTGCTGTCTTCTACGGCATACCTTTCGCTAAGAAGAAGCACCCGGATCAGTTCAAGGCAGATGTAGCCGTGTTGATGGCCTACCTAGGTGATCACAAGATCAAGCCAATCATCGCGGCCGTGATGCCGCTTAGCGAAGCCGCAGAAGCGCAAGCATTACTAGAATCGTCAGGCGTCGCCGGGAAAATCGTTTTGCAACCCTAACGAGAACTCATCCTCATCGCCTGACGAGGAGAGACTAAATGTTTGTTTGTCACAGGAACTTTTGAGTTTGTCAGGTCCTCTATTGTTCATGAATCTGTCATAGCAGGTCACGAGGTGTTTGTCTCGATGTTCAATGTACATGAATAAAAAGCGCGACGACAAGATGTCGTCGCGCTGGTCGAGGTGTTATTACTGATCCTTGATTCAGACATCGCGAAACGCATTTTTAATCAGGCGTTATCGACCCTGTGCCCGCTTATCCCTGCGCTGCATTCGAGACTTTTTCCCAAGCCTTCCAAGCGTCTAGGCGATCGGCATACACAGCACGTACCATCGGCAGGCTCGTGCTCCCGAGGATCAATCGCAGGGGTGGCTGCTCGGCATCTACAACCTTGAAGATCGCCTCCGGTGTCGCCCGTGGATCGCCGCGTTCCAAGTTGGCCAGACCCGCCATAAACTGCTTTCGGAAGTCGGCATAGACGTCCATCGCGTTCGCCCTGATCGCAGATTTGCCGAAATCGGTCGCGTAAGCGCCGGGCTCAATCAGGGTCACGTTGATGCCAAATTCCTTGACCTCTTTGGCCACGGCCTCATGAAGCGCTTCAACGGCGGCCTTGGTCGCAGAGTAGAAACCGATCAACGGCATTGGCGTGATGGCGAGGCTGCTGGAGACGCCGAGGATGTGTCCGCTGCGCTGTTGCCGCAGGAATGGTAAAGCTGCTCTGAGCACACGGACCACACCCAGGTAGTTCGCGTCAAACAAGGCTGAAATCTGTTCGTCGGTAGCTTCTTCCACTGTCGCGATCAGGCTGAAACCTGCATTGTTGACCAGGACATCCAACCTTCCGAAGTGCTTGTATGCATCCTGCACGGCCTGCTGTACCTGTTCAGGGTTGGTTACGTCGAGCGCCATGGGCAGCACAGCATCTCCGAAGCGTTCTTTTAGATCGGCCACATCGTCGAGCTTGCGAGCGGTCGCCGTGACCTTGTCTCCACGGTTCAGGGCTGCTTCGGCCCAGATGCGCCCGAATCCGCGAGACGCGCCGGTGATAAACCACACTTTGCTACTCATGCCATTCTCCTATTGAGGCTTTAAACCTCAGTGTTATCTGTACACTGTCAAGTTGAGGGACGGCATTGTCCCCGTTTGTTGTTGAACACTTACCTGGTAAAGGTAAACAGACATCTAAACGTTGTCAAGATAGGGGATCATGCCGGTAAAGCGAACGACATACCATCACGGTGATCTGCGGTCTGCGCTGATCCGAGCTGCTGACGAAATAATCGGCAAGGGTGGAATTGAAGCTTTCTCGCTTCGCGCAGCCGCGCACCGTGCGGGTGTCTCTCCGGCCGCTCCAGCGCACCACTTCGGGGGTGCAAAGGGTCTCCTGACCGAAGTGGCCATCCTTGCGTTTGAGCGTGCGGATCGGTACATCGAAGAAGCCGGTCATTCCGCTGACGTTGTGGACGATGTGCGTGCGCTCAGCCTCGCCTTTGTCCGATTTGTTCTTCACCATCCAGGGCACTTTCGCCTGATGTTTCGCAATGACCTGGTGGATCGGAGTGATCCTCGATTAGCCGCCGCCAGCAAGGGGCCGGGTACGCGTCTCGGACGCGCCGTTCTTGCCTACCGCGGCAGAACAGAAGCAGATCCATCTAGTTTCAAAGACGCTGCCGACATGTTGTCCGGCCTGGCTACGCTGCACGGACTCGCCCATTTGGTTCTCGAAGAGAAGGCTGCGCATTTCTTCCAGGGCGCGAACTCCAAGAACTTCGTAGAAGAGTTTCTGCCCAAGGTGATCGAGCGGCTCTATCCGGAGCAAACAGAGACGTCTTCGTGAAAAGCGCTTCATTCAGCTATACGAAGCGGCCGTGCTGCTAAGCAGATTTATGTCGCGGCGCGGAGACATCCCGAGCATACGCCGTACTCACGGCTGAAGTGTGAGGGGCTCTCATAGCCGACGCGGAAGGCGGCCTTCTCGACATTGGCTGCGTCGGAGATCATTGCCGTCTCGTATCGACGATCTTTCCAAACAAGCCTGCGGCAGCATCCAGATTCGCCTCCAGCCGCCCAGCCTCTTTCGTTCCGAGGGCCCCTGCCAGCTTCCGGTTTAGTTCCTCACGCACCTCGACACAGGCGGTCTTCACCGCCTCTCCTCGTTTTGTCATCCGCACCACCTTCGCCCTTGTATCTTTCGGGTCCGGAATTTGCTCCAAATATCCCTGCCGCTCCATCAGTCGCACTAGCTGGCTCATCGCCTGTTTGCTCACACCAGCCCGTTGCGCGAGCGTCGTCGATCGTGTTCCACCCTCATCCATCAGCCAAAGCAAACTTGCCGACGCAAACGGGAAATCATCGTACCCCCGTAGCGCCAGCCGGGCCGTCACGGCAGCAATATGAGCGCGGGACGCCATCATCAAGCTTCGAGCGATATTGGGCTGAGCACTTTTCACTTAGTAACATTGTTGACTAACGAGAAACGCTGTAGTTATCATTCCCAAATGGTCAATATACTTGACCATTCAAGAAGGCTGGCGCAAGTTCCACCGGAGGAAAATCATATGCCTACATTACTCAACATCCAATCCAGCCCTCGTGGCCGTGACTCTATTTCACGTAAGTTGAGCCACGAGTTTGTAACAGCGTGGCAGACAAACCATCCTGATGGAGAGGTCGTTCTGCGTGATCTGGCGGAAGATAGCCTGCCGTACGTCGGCATCCCCTGGATCACTGGCGTTTTCCTCCACGCTGACAGGCACACACCCGATATGCGACAGGCTTTGGCGATGTCCGACGAACTCATCGCGGAACTTCTCTCCGCAGATGAGATTCTCATTGGCACGCCCATGTACAACTTCACCGTTCCTGCCAACCTGAAAGCCTGGATCGACCTCATCGTGCGGCCCCGCGTTACTCATTCCGGCCCGCCCGAACGCAAAGGCCTGGTTACCGGCAAAACCTGCAAAATCATCATCGCCTCAGGCGGCACCTATGACTCCGGCCTGCCTGCCGCCGGCTCAGACTACGAGTCCGGCTACCTCAAACGGATCCTTGCCTTCATCGGTATAAACGAAGTCGAGGTTATCCTCGCCGGCGGCACGGCCGCAGTCGCCTTCGGTTCCGCCACGGTCGAAGAGATCGCAGCCCGGTTTCGACCTGCGGTACTTGCTGCCGCTCGCAAACCCTAGAATGAGCGGCAGAGCACCTGCGCAGGAGTTTAAATCCTAAAAACCTCTTGAACATCTCAAGCTGAATTGGAGGTGAAGGTGCCAAAGATAGCTTGGAAGCCGTGGGTGCTGCAGTGGAGTTTGATCTTCAGAGACGATCAGCTGGCTGCGTGAGAGAAATGCTGCACAGGCTATAGACGAAGCGTTCTTACGCCTTCCTTATGGAGATTCTCTTACCATTGCAGGTGTGCGAGGCGGTTTGCGACAGAACGAGGGATGCGGCCGGGCGAGAACGCCGGCGGCTCCGCAAGAACGACAGACGCGTGAGCCGGTGCACCTACCCCTATGACAGATCCTGAGCAGTTTTTTGTCGTGCCGACACATCGTCTGCGCGACGTAGGCCAAACGATCCACGAATACGACGAGCACTTCTGGAAGAACGGGCACTCGCCGCAGATGATCGTCTTTGACGATTCCACGAGCAGCAACCAGGCAAAGTACTTTCCGCTGCTGGAGCAGGTGAAGACGCGGTCGGAGCTGAGCTATGTGGGGCCGGCGGAGAAGGAGAAGTTTCTCGAGTACGTGATGAGCCGGCTGCGAAATAATCGGCTGGAGCCGCTGGTGCGAAACCTGTTTCGGCCCAGCTATGGCGGCAACCGCAACTACTCGCTTATGTACTCGCTGGGTGGGCTGGTGGTGAGCGCGGATGACGATATGCGGCCGTATTCGCTGATGGAGGACAGCCCGGAGTCGCTCGAGATCGACGAGATCAGCCGGGGCAGGCTGCATAAGTTGGGCAAGAACGGGTATGTGAAGAAGTCCTTCGACATCATGTCGGCGTTTCTGGATGTACTGGGCAAGCCGGCGAGCGAGGTACCGCAGAACTATGAGCGCGGCGAGCTGATGGTGGACACGGCGATGGATCTTGAGACCAACGCGACGCAGGGTTTGGTCGAGGAGAATGCGCTGGTGCTCGAGCGGGGATCGGTGCCGGATACAGCGGTAGTGAAGATGGCGCAGACCTTCCGCTCGGGAACGAACGATATCGACGCGATCGACTTTGTGGATATGTTTCTGGCCGATGAGAAGCAGACGAACATCGACAGTCTGAACGACATGTATGTGCTGGTGAACTTTCGGCCGGTGCTGACAAATAAGAACTGGCGGATGGACTGCGGTGTTGCGGGATATGACAACACCTTTGGACTGCCGCCCTTCTTTCCGACACGGCTGCGGTTTGAGGACTACATCTATCGCCTGTGGATCCAGCAGGAGGGCATGGTGGCGGCGCATGTGGATGCCGCGCAGCACCATACCAAAAGCAACTACATGCGGAACCCGCCGGCCTCCGAGGTGCTGAATGAGGAGATCGCGAATCTGCTCAAGAAGAAGATCAAATCGAGCCTGACGCATATCGACGAGCTGAGCATTGGGTTCGACTACACGGGCGAGGTGACGGCGGCGGACGCGGAGGAGATTCTTGAGAAGATCACGCGGCTGCATCGGCGGGCGCTTGAAGGGGCGGAGCAGGCCACGAGCTCGGAGCGGGCGGAGCAGCTGCGGCTCTTCGCGACGAATCTGCGGAAGGCCTTCTACGGGTTTGAACCGGACTTCTTCCAGCACAACCTGACGCGCGTGGTGGATGAGGCGATCGGGGTGATTCGGGCGTCGATCGAGTTGTGGCCGACGCTGGTGGAGATCTGCTACTTCCAGAAGACGCGGACGGGGCTGCCCATGCGGCGCATCGGCGGTGGAAGCGGACGGGCGATGGAGTTGGGGAGCCGGATGCGGGCGTAGAGGAACGCCGCTTGTTGAGCAGACCAAGGCGGCGGCGCAGCTTCTCTGACGCTGTGGCTTAAGTCCGGGTTCGGCTTGCATCTGAGTAGCACATGAGCGTTCTCGATCTTGTGCTGGGGCGACCGCTGCGGTCGGAGGAGGATGACGCCCAGCGCGTGGGAGTGGCGGCAGGGGTGCCGACGTTTGGGCTGGATGCGCTGGGGTCGGCGGCGTACGGGCCGGAGGCCGCGCTCACGATTCTGATTCCGGCGGGAATGGCGGGCGTCGCCTACGTCTGGCCGATCAGCCTGACCATCCTTCTGCTGCTGGGGATTGTGTTCTTTTCGTATCGGCAGACGATCGACGCGTACCCGAACGGCGGCGGATCGTATACGGTCGCGGGTAAGAATCTGGGTGAAAATGTGGGGCTGCTGGCGGCGGCGGCGCTGATGCTCGACTATTTGCTGGATGTAGGGGTGGGAATC
>CAXTRT010000029.1:0-47869 GCA_964246835.1 uncultured Acidobacteriaceae bacterium
GGGGCAGTCTGCGGGTCGCGCTTTGGGGGTAGTTTGGGCATGGTGCTGTGTGGTGAGGGTATCAAGGGGTGGGCGCGTCCCCGTTCGGCTACGCTCAGGGTCCGTGGTGAAAGACCTAAAGATATTGGATCGGACGATTGTCTTGGGGCGGGAGGGGCGTTCCCGGTAGAGAAGCAGGTTCCTCCACTTCGCTCCGCTTCGGTCGGAATGACAACTGGAAATGTGTGGTTCTCCCCGCCCCAGCGAGCAAGTACGCTCGCCGGGAGCCACGATCGCTCTGGAGGACAGCCGAAAGAGAGGGGTGAGCGCTTTTAGTGGACTGCGAACAATCGTTTGTCTACACTGATCGGGCTTGACGGAGCTACGCTTCTTTCGCGTCCTCGATCTTTCGCTCGTTGCGGGTGAGAGGATGGTTGCCGGGGAAGGCCGAGTGGGCCCTTGGAGATTGGATCATGGATGTTGTTTTCGGTTCTCGCCGCCTGATGGCGCTGGCTCTATGTGTGGTGCTGTGTGAGGGGCTGCCGGTGGGGGCGGCGGAGCGTGCTGTGGAAGCTCGTTCCGCGAAGGGCGGCGGCGGTAAGGCGGCGGCGCTGTCGATCCCGGAGGACGCGAAGGCGGACCGGTTTGTGGCGGCGCTGCTGGCGAAGATGACGCTTGCCGAGAAGCTGGGGCAGATGACGCAGATGGCGCTAAACGGGCCGGCGGACGGGGCGACACCGGAGGAGCATGCGCGGCGCGGCGAGGTGGGATCGTTCCTGTTTGTGAAGGATGCGGCGCGGATCAATGCGCTGCAGCATGAGGCGGTTGATCACAGCCGGTTGCATATCCCTATTATCGTTGGGTTTGACGTGATTCATGGCTTCCGGACGATCTATCCGGTGCCGATCGGGCTCGCGGCGAGCTGGGATCCGGCGCAGCCGGAGCGGGCGCAGGCGATGGCGGCGAAGGAGGCTTCGGCCACGGGGATCAGCTGGACGTTCGCGCCGATGCTGGACATTGCGCGGGATCCGCGATGGGGACGGATGATGGAGGGTGCGGGCGAGGATCCGTATCTGGGGGCGCGGATGGCGGAGGCGCAGGTGCGTGGGTTTCAGGGCGCGCACATCGGCGAGAAGGATCATATTCTGGCATGCATCAAGCACTTTGCCGGGTATGGCGCGGCGAATGGCGGCCGGGACTATGAGGAGTCGAACATCTCGGACGAGCAGCTGGAGAATGTGTATCTGCCGCCGTTTCATGCGGCGGTGAAGGCTGGCGCGGGCTCGCTGATGAGTGCGTACATGGATCTGAATGGGGTGCCGGCGACGGGGAATGCGTGGCTGCTGCACGATGTGCTGCGGGAGCGGTGGGGGTTTAACGGGTTTGTGGTGTCGGACTGGGAGTCGGTGAAGAGCCTGACGACGCACGGCTTTGCGAGCGGGCCGGACGATGCGGCGGTGCGCGCGGTGAATGCGGGGCTCGAGATGGAGATGACCAGCCACACCATGCGCGACGGGCTGCCGGCGGCGGTGAAGGACGGCCGGGTGAAGCAGGCGACGATCGACAAGGCGGTGCGGGACATCCTGCTGGCGAAGGTCCGGATGGGGCTGTTCGAGCACCCGTATGTGGATGAGGCGCGGGCGAAGAGCGAGATGGTGACGGCGGAGCAGCGGGCGGCGGCGCGAGCGGTGGCGGCGAAGACGGCGGTGCTGCTGCGCAACGAGGGCGGGGTTTTGCCGCTGAAGCAGTCGATCAAGTCGATTGCGGTGATTGGGCCGCTGGCGGACTCGAAGCCGGACACGATGGGGTCGTGGAGCCTGGCGGGGCACTATGACGAGACGGTGACGGTGCTGGAGGGGATAAAAAGGCGGTTTCCGAGTGGGGTGACGATTCGCAGCGCGAAGGGCGTTGAGATCGCGCGGGGCTCGGGGACGATCTTCGACGAGCAGTTTCAGAGTCCGCAGCCGGTGCTGACGACGGAGAAGGAGAAGGAGGCGGAGTTCAAGCGGGCGATCGGACTGGTGAAGGAATCGGAGGTCGCGGTGCTAGTGCTGGGCGAGAGCCAGGATATGAGCGGCGAGCGGGCGAGCAGATCCTCGCTGACGCTGCCGGGCCGGCAGGAGGAGTTGCTGGAGGCGGCAGTGGCGACAGGCAAGCCGGTGGTGGTGCTGCTCTTGAATGCGCGGCCGCTCGACGTGACGTGGGCGGCGGAGCATGCGCCGGCGATGGTGGAGATGTGGTATCCGGGGACGGAGGGCGGGAACGCGGCGGCGGATGTTCTGTTTGGCGATGCGGTTCCGGGCGGGAAGCTGCCGTTTGCGTGGCCGCGCAGCGTGGGGCAGATTCCGATCAACTATGCGCGGAACCTGACGCAGATTCCGGACGACACGGACCATCGTTACTGGGACGGGCTGAGCTCGCCGCTGTATCCGTTCGGGTATGGACTGAGCTACGCGGCGTTCACGGTGGGCGAGCCGAAGCTGAGCGCGAGCTCGGTAAAGGCGGGCGGGAGTGTGACGGTGTCGGTCCCGGTGACGAACAAGGGGGCGATGGCGGCGGACGAGGTGGTGCAGGTGTACACGCACCAGCGGGCCGGGTCGGCGTCGCGGCCGGTGCGGGAGCTGAAGGGCTTCAAGCGGGTGACGGTGGCGGCGGGCGAGACGAAGGCGGTGGAGGTGGTGCTCGATACAAACGAGCTGGCGTTCTGGAGTCCGGCGACGAAGGCGCGGGCGATCGAGCCGGGGATGTTTGATGTGTGGGTGGGGACGGATGCGACGGCGAGTGCGCATATGGAGATGACGGTGACGCGGTAGGTTGGGATACCTGATCGTGTGCTTCGGAGCAGAAGTAGATCCCTACGGGATGACAACAAAAGGGCAACGGCAACGGCGAGATGGGGGATCTCTCCACTGCGTCTTCGCTACGCGAAGACTACGGTCGAGATGACGGCTTCTTTGGGGGCGGGAGGTCGGGTATCCTAAGCGAAACGGGCGGATGTTGCCTGTCCGCAGTTTGAGCGCTACCGCGCACCTGACAGGCCTGGTTCGATGACAGAGAGTCCTTGGCTCGAGCGACTTCGGGCGCTGAAGAATCTTCCGCCCGTTCTCGGGATCTTGTGGCAGTCGAGCCGCACGGCTGTGTCGTGGGGGATTGGGCTGCGTCTGGTGGTGGCGACGCTGCCATTCGCGATCGCGAAGGTCGCGCAGTACATTATCAACGGCATTGCGGGCGTGCTGCGGGGGCAGCCGCTCCAGGCGCAGACGGTGGACCTGTTCGGCGCACACTTTGTGATCCCGTTCTGGCACCTGGTGGCGGCCGAGGTAGGGCTGAATGTGTTTCTGGGGCTGATGACGCGGGCCATCGACTACTCGGACTCGCTGTTGGCGAATAGTTACACGCAGTATGTGAGCGTGCGGGTGATGGAGCAGGCGGCGCGGCTGGACCTCACGACCTATGAGAATCCGGTGTTCTACGACCGGCTGGAGCGGGCGCGGGTGCAGGCGACGGACCGGCTGGCGATGATCCAGCAGATGGGCCGGCTGCTGCAGCAGGTGATCACGACGGTGGTGTTTTCAGCCGCGCTGGCGGTGGCGAGTCCGTGGCTGATTCTGCTGCTGGCGCTGGGGGTGCTGCCGTCGTTTCTGGGCGAGACGCACTATGCGTTTCTGGGGTATGCGAAGAACTTCCGGCAGACACCGGCGAAGCGGCAGATGGACTATCTGCGGCAGGTTGCGGGGTCGCGCGAGGGGGCCAAAGAGGTCAAGCTGTTTGGCCTAAGCGCGTTCTTTACGGAGCGGTTCCAGACGCTGGCGGGGCAGATCTATCGCGAGGACGTGGCTCTGTCGCGGTCGAAGCTGATTGTGGGCGGTCTCTTGGGCGTGATTGGGACGCTGGGGTACTACGGCGCGTACATCTACGTGATCTGGCGGACGCTGCACGGGCAGTACGATATTGGGCAGTTTACGTTTTTGACGACGGCGATCCAGCAGGCGAGCTCGAACCTGCAGATGGTGTTCTCGACCGCGTCCGGCATAGCCGACCAGGCGCTGTTTTTGACGGACCTGATTGCGTTCTTCGAGATGAAGCCGACGGTGGACCAGAACCCGAATGGCGCGGCGGCGCCGCGGCCGATCGTGCGCGGGTTCGAGTTCCGGAATGTGAGCTTTACGTATCCGGGGACGAATCGGACGATTCTGAAGAACTTCACCTTTCACCTGCATCCGGGGGAGCGGATTGCGCTGATCGGGGAGAACGGGCAGGGCAAGACGACGGTGGTGAAGCTGATCACGCGGCTGTACGACCCGACGGAAGGTCAGATACTGCTTGATGGCAAGGACCTGCGAGAGTACGCGCTCGAGGACCTGCACCGGGAGATTGGGGTGATCTTTCAGGACTTTATGCGGTACGAGATGACGGCGCGGGAGAACATCGCCGTGGGGCGGATTGAGTGGGATCACGAGCAGACGGAGATTGAGTTCGCGGCGCACAAGAGCCTGGCCGATACCGTCGTTGCCAAGCTTGAGCATGGGTATGAGCAGACGCTGGGGCGGCGGTTTGAGGGCGGCGTGGAGCTGTCGGGCGGGGAGTGGCAGAAGATTGCGCTCGCGCGGGCGTATCTGCGGGACGCACAGCTGCTGATCCTAGATGAACCGACGGCGGCGCTCGACGCGAAGAGCGAGCTCGAGGTGTTTGAGCGCTTCGCGGAGTTGACGCAAGGGAAGATGGCGCTCTTGATCTCGCACCGATTCTCGACGGTGCGGATGGCGGACCGAATTGTGGTGCTTTCGGGCGGGCAGCTGGTGGAGGAGGGCAACCACGCGGAGCTGATGGCGCGGGGCGGGCTGTATGCGGAGATGTTCGAGATGCAGGCGGCGAGCTATCGTTAGCAGCAGAGCAGAAAGCAGCAAACAGGGTACAGGGACGGAGGCGCATGGCAGAGTCGCAGGAGTATAGCGCGGTAGAGCAGACGGTTCCGCTGACGGCGCCGCTGAGTGAGGTTGCGCCGGACCGGTTGCCGGAGGCGCCGAAGGTTTCCGTAGAGGAGTTGCGCCGGCATGCGGCGGCGCAGGCGGCTGGGTGGCAGCTGACGCATCACTCGACGGTGAAGGCGAACAATCTGCCGGAGCGGCTGAAGAGCCTGAAGGTGCGGCTGGCGGCTCGGCTGGCAGCGTGCCGGGCGATCGTTAACCTGAAGGAGCTGACGCCGCAGCTGGAGTTTCTCGAGAGCACGCGCGCGCTTGAGGGAGTGCTGCAGGGGATGACGGCGGCGGCGGCGGAGTTTCGCGAGCTGCCGTATGTGGCGGTGAATGGAGGCGAGGCGATTCCGCGGGTGATGAACCTGGCGGAGGGGTATATGTCGGCGGCGGAGGGGATCTGGTCGCCGGAGAGCCTGGCGGCGTATGTGGGTGCGGCGCAGAGTCATGATCCGCTGCGGCTGGGCGAGGTGCTGCTGCTGCCGGTGGCGTTGAAGCTTGGGCAGCTGGAGTTTCTGCTGGACCGGGCGGATGAGGTGTTTGGCGCGGAGGCGCCGCGGCCAGTGCGTGAGCTGCCGCGGATCGAGCAGTCGCCGTTTTCGGCGCCGCTGCACAGCCTGCGGCGGCTGAACCAGTTTGAGTGGCCGGAGATTCTGGAGCCGCTGGTGCCCTTCCAGACGGTGCTGCTGGCGGACCCGGCGGGCGCGTTCGGGCGCATGGAGGAGGAGACGCGGGACGCGTACCGGCTGCGGGTGGCGAAGCTGGCGAGCGACTCCGATGCGAGCGAGCTGCAGGTGGCGGAGAGGGCGCTGGCGCTGGCGCATGCGGCGGCGGTGCGGTCGAGCGGGGCCTCGCATGGGGACCCGCGGCTGCAGCGGCGGCTGTCGCATGTGGGGTACTACCTGTTTGAGCAGGGCTTCAAGGCGCTGGCGCAGGAGATTGGCTATCATCCACCGCTGGTGGAGCGGGTCCGCGGGCTGATCCTGGCGAACAACGAGGAGTTTTACATCCTCGGAATCTTTACGGTGTCGGTGCTGCTGATCGTGGCGTTTATCGCGCCGCTGGTGCCGCACCACACGTTTGCGCTGGTGATTGCGACACTGTTTCTGGCGCTGCTGCCCGCGACGCAGGGCGCGGCCGACCTGGTCAATAACATCGTGACGGCCGGGCTGCATCCGCGTGCGCTGCCGAAGCTGGACCTGACGGACGGGATACCGGTGGAGGAGGCGACGCTGGTAGTCGTGCCCACGCTGCTGCTGGCGGAGAGACAGGTTCGGGAGATGTTCGAAGACCTGGAGGCACGCTATCTCTCGAACGAGGATCCGCACCTGCACTTCGGTCTGCTGACCGACCTGCCGGATTCGCTGGCGCGGCCGGAGCCGGAGGATCGCAATGCGCTAGTGGAGCTGGCGCTGCGGCTGACGAACGATCTGAACCACAAGTACGCGCAGGGACGCGGGGGAAAGTTTCTGCTGCTGCATCGGCACAGAACGTTTAATGCGCGGCAGGGCGCGTGGATGGGATGGGAGCGCAAGCGCGGCAAGCTGCTGGACCTGAACAAGTTTATCCTGGGCGACTTCGACAGCTTTCCGGTGAAGGGTGGGCCGGTGGAGGTGCTGCGCAGTGTGCGGTACGTGATTACGCTCGACTCCGATACGCAGCTACCGCGCGGGACGGCGTCGCGGATGATCGGCACGATGGCGCACCCGCTGAACCAGGCGATTGTGGATCCGAAGCTGCGGATTGTGACGCTGGGGTACGGGATTCTGCAGCCGAGGGTGGGCGTCAGTGTGTCGTCGGCGGCGCGGACGCGGCTGGCGGCGCTCTATTCAGGCGAGACGGGCTTCGACATCTACACCCGGGCGGTGTCGGATGTGTATCAGGATCTGTTCGGCGAGGGGATCTTTACCGGCAAGGGCATCTATGAGGTGTCGATTCTGCACCAGGTGCTGGATCGCCGGTTTCCGCGGAACTCGCTGCTCTCGCACGACCTGATTGAAGGAGCGTACGCGCGCGCCGGGCTGGTGACGGATATCGAGGTGATCGACGACTATCCGTCGCACCACTCGGCGCACACGCGGCGCAAGCACCGGTGGGTGCGGGGCGACTGGCAGATCGTGCAATGGCTCTTCGGGCGGGTGCCGGATGAGTCCGGCCGGCAGGTGGAGAACCCGATCAGCACGGTCTCGCGATGGAAGATTTTTGATAATCTGCGGCGATCGCTGGTCGAGCCGGTGACGTTTCTGCTGCTGGTGTGCGGATGGATCTTTCTGCCCGGCGGGCCGCTCTACTGGACGCTGGTGACGCTGACGCTGCTGTTTCTGCCGATGCTGGTGCAGCTGGCGTTTAATCTGGGACGGGCGGCGTTGAAGCTTTCGGGGACGGCGGCGCTGGGCGGGTTGACGACGTTTGGCACGTCGATGTTCTTTGCGCTGCTGAACCTGGTGTTTCTGCCGCACCAGATGCTGCTCTCGGTGGATGCGATCGTGCGCTCACTGGTGCGGCGATTTGTAACCGGAAAGAGGCTGTTGGAGTGGGAGACGGCAGCACAGAGCGAGGCGGGACGGAAGAAGACATCGCTCGACCGATATCTGCAGCTCTCGCCGGTGCTTTCGCTGGCAGTCGCGCTGCTGCTATTTGTAACCCATCATGTTCCTGCGCTGATCGTCGCTTCGCCGATCCTGCTGCTGTGGGCGGTGGCGCCGCTGGTTGCGGCATGGCTGAATGCCTCGCCGACGCGTGAGCTGGGGCCGCTCTCCGAGGCGGACCAGAGATTTCTGGACGACCAGGCGCTCTCGGTGTGGCGGTACTTTTCGGACTTTGGCGGCGAGGAGAATCACTGGCTGATTCCGGACAACGTGGAGGAGAAGGACGTGTTCCAGGTGCGGAAGCTCTCGCCGACGAACCTGGGGATGCTCTTCAATGCGCGGCAGGCGGCGCTCGAGCTGGGGTTTCTGACGCTGCCGGAGTTTGCGCGGGCGACGCTGGGAACGCTGGCGACGTATGAGCGACTCGAGAAACAGCGCGGACATATCTACAACTGGTACGACATGGAGACGCTTGAGCCGATCTCGCCGAAGATCGTGTCGGCGGTGGATAGCGGGAACTTGGCGGCGTCACTGTACTCGCTGCACGGCGGCGCGCTCGATCTGCTGAAGCGGCCGCTGCTCGAACCGCGGGCGTTTGCGGCGCTGCACCGGCTGCTGGAGCCGGGGGCTGCAACGCTGCCGCAGGCGCTCACAGGCAGTGGGGCGGCGGGGCTGCGGTCGGCGGTGGAGTGGCTGCTGGCGCTTTCGCCTCTCGGGTCGACTAGGGGCGCCGGGAGCGCGGGCTCGGTCGGGGGATTGCTTACGGAGCCGCTCGAAGCTCGGCACGCGCGGGATGCGGAGGCGCGGCGTGTGGCGCTGATTGCATTTGTAACCGAGTATGCTCCGTGGCTGCTGCCGCGCTTTGCACCTCTGTACGACATTCCGACGTTCAACGATCCGGTGCATGCGGAGCTGCCCCATCTGCAGCAGGCCTCCGAGTATGCGCGGCAGCTGGAGCAGCGCACGGAGGCGGTGCTGACGGCGGCAAAGGATGGATCGGCGGAGCATGCCCTGGCAGCGGAGTTTGCGGTGGAGCTGCGGGCGGCGATCGAGAAACTGGATCAGTTACATATGGACGTGACGCGCATTGTGGATGCGTCGGAGATCTACGCGGACGTGATGGACTATAGCTTCTTACTCGTGGAGAGCCGGCAGCTGCTCTCGATCGGATACGACGGGGCGACGGGCGAGCTGTACTCGGCCTGTTACGACCTGCTGGCGTCCGAGGCCCGGATTGCCTTCTTCCTGGCGGTGGCGAAGGGGGATATTCCACAGCAGTCGTGGTTTCGGCTGGACCGGTCGCATGTGCTGGTGAATGGCCGCGCATCGCTGCTTTCATGGACGGGCACAATGTTTGAGTACCTCATGCCGGCGCTGTGGATGCGGGCGTTTCCGAACACGCTGATCTCGCGCGCCATCGAGTCGGCGATCGCGATTCAGCGGGCGCATACGAAGGGCATTCCTTGGGGCATCTCGGAGTCGGGCTTCGGCACGATGGATCCGAACGGCCGCTACGGTTATCAGGCGTTTGGGATACCGGCGCTGGCGCTGAAGTATGGCGCGGAGGATGGGCCGGTGATCAGTCCGTATTCGACGTTCCTGACGCTGCCGTTTGCGCGTAAAGAAGCGATCGCGAACCTGCGCCGTATGGCGGGCATGGGGTGGACGGGGCTGTACGGGCTCTATGAGGCCGCGGACTATACGGCGGGCGCGGGTGAGCCGGTGATGGTGCGGTCGTGGATGGCGCATCACCAGGGCATGAGCCTGCTGGCGCTGACGAATCTGCTCTCGCATGATGTCTTCCAGCAGTGGTTCCACGCGAATCCGCGGGTGCGGGCGGCGGAGCTGCTGCTGCATGAGCGGCCGCTGGCCAAGGAGACGCTAAAGGCGCTGGCTGATCAGCCGGTGGCGACACAGGCGCCGGAGGCGGCGGCATGAATGCACTTGTTCTAGAGGCTGGCCGCGATCTGCGAGTTCGAGAGGTGTCGCGGCCGGAGGTTGGTGCGCACGATGTTCTGATCGGCGTAAAGGCCTGCGGGATCTGCGGCAGCGATGTGCATGGCTACGACGGAAGCACGGGCCGGCGAATTCCTCCGCTGATCATGGGGCACGAGGCGGCGGGTGTGGTGGTAGAGGTGGGGCCCGAGGTGCGGTCGATCACGGTAGGCGATCGCGTGACCTTCGACTCGACAGTCTCCTGCGGCACATGCGCGTACTGCGTGGCGGGCGATGTGAACCTGTGCGACACGCGGCAGGTGCTTGGGGTTTCGTGCGCGGACTACCGGCGCAACGGCGCGTTTGCGGAGTTCGTCGCGGTTCCCGAGCACATCGTCTATGCACTTCCGGAGAGCTTTCCGTACGAGAAGGCGGCGCTGATTGAGGCTGTGTCGATTGCGGTGCACGCGGCCAGGATCACCGGCATTCAGGCGGGCAGCACGGCGGTGGTGATCGGCGCGGGCATGATCGGGCTGCTGGCGATCCAGGCCTTTCGACACTTCGGATGCAGCACGGTCTTCGCGGTGGATCTCGAGCAGAGCAAGCTCGATCTGGCGCGCAGCCTGGGCGCGAACGAGACCTTTCTCGCAACGGACCCGGAGCTGCTGGCGAAGATACAGGCCGCGGCCAGCGGACGAGGGCCGGACATTGCGGTTGAGGTAGTGGGAGCGCAGAGGTCGATTTCGACCGCGATCGAGGTGGTGCGGCGCGGCGGAACGGTGACGCTGATCGGGAATCTTGCGCCGAAGGTGGAGATTCCGCTGCAGTCGGTGGTGACGCGGCAGATTCGGCTGCTGGGCTCGTGCGCCTCGGCGGGCGAGTACCGGGAGTGCATCGCGCTGATGGAGAGCGGCGCGATCAACGTCGATCCGCTGATCTCGGCGGTGGCGCCGCTGGTGGATGGGGCGGCCTGGTTCGATCGCCTGTACACGCGCGAGGCGGGGCTGATGAAGGTGATTCTGCAGCCGTAGGGCTTTGATTCTGCGGCTGGTTTGCTGACGGTGACGAGCAGGGCTGAGCGAAATGCGGGGATCTCTCCACTCGCGATGCTTGGTCGAGATGACGGCTTCTGTTGGGACAGTGACGCGTGCTCAGGTCGAGGTGACGGCTTCTGGGGGGGCGGTGGCGCGATGAGATGGTGGAGGGTGTACCGGCATGAGTGATGGGCAGTTCGACTTGAGCGGGAAGACGGCGGTTGTGACGGGCGCGAGCCGCGGGCTGGGGCAGTATCTGGGCCGCGCTTTGGCGCGGGCTGGGGCGAACCTGGTCATTACCAGCAGGCGGCTGGCGGATCTGCGAGCCTTCCAGGAGGAGATCGAAGGCACGGGCCGGCGGGTGCTTCCGCTGGAGCTCGATCTGCGGGACGAGGGCAGCATTCGGCGGATGGCGAAGGCGACGCTCGAGAGCTGCGCGGCGATCGATATTCTGGTGAACAACGCGGGCTGTAATGTGCGCAAGCCGGCGGTTGAGATTACGTGGGATGACTGGAATCTGGTGCTGGATACGAACCTGCGTGGCTCATTCTTTGTCGCGCAGGCGTTTGCGCCGCACATGATCGAACGGCAGTATGGGCGGATCATCAATATCGGCTCGGTGACGAGTGTGTTCGGCTATGCGGGGATTGGGCCGTACTGCGCGAGCCGCGGCGGCATCAAGCAGCTGACGATGAGCCTGGCGGATGAGTGGGGGCCGTACGGCATTACGGTGAACTGCCTGGCGCCGGGCTGGTTCAAGACCAAGCAGAACGCGGTGCTGTACGAAAACGAGCGATGGGTGGAGTACATTACGGATCGCATTCCGCTGAAGCGGCCGGGGCAGCCGAACGATCTGAATGGGGCGGTGGTTTTTCTAGCTTCGGACGCGAGTGCGTACATCACGGGACAGACGCTGCTGGTGGATGGCGGGATCTCGACGGGGGCGACGCGGGCTTCGGCGTAAGGGCGCTTAGCACTCTTTCCGTAAGGTCTATGCGCGGGTAGAGAGAATACGGGGATCTCTCCACTGCCCCTTCGACTTCGCTCAGGGGCCGGTCGAGATGACGGCATCCATTGGCTGCTCTACAGCAAGAGGTAGGCGCTCCACAGCAAGAGACAATCAGCTTTAGAGGGTTTGGCGGTCGGCGGTGGCGAGGATGGTGTCCTTTGCGGCGCGGCTGAGCATGACGCGCAGATCGGTGACGGTGCGGAGGGCGATGGCGGGTGTGTTGGTGAGGGAGGGGGCTGTCAGCGCGAGGATGTCGAGGCGATCGACGTTGCTGACGATGAGGGACGGGCGAGGGTCGGGGGCGGCGGAGGCGATCTCGATGTGGCTGAGATCGACGCGGCGGGCGTGGCGAAGGAAGAGGCCCTGCGAGGGTGTGGGGCCGAACATGTTGGGCTCGGGATAGGCGGCTTCGTGCTCGGGGAGGTCGAGGGTGGTTGACGCGGGGGATGCGCCGCCGAGGTGGTGGAGATAGAGGTTGGCGAGGTGGAGGTCTTCCATGACACCGCCGGGGATGCCGCTGAGGATGGAGGAGATAGGCGCGCCGGCGTTCGACGAGGTGAGGTTGGTGACGGAGATGCGGCGCAGCGTGCCGATGCGGGTTGCGTCCTTGGGGCCGCGCAGGCGGGCGCCGAGGCGGAAGAAAAGCGGGGCGGAGACGATGTCGCGCATGGTGATGTTGGAGATGGCGATGTCTTCGATGAGGGCGCCGTCGACGGATTCGAGCGCGAGGCCCTGGCAGCCCTCGAAGACGCAGTTGGTGATGGTGATGTTGCGGAAGCCGCCGTTGGACTCGGTGCCGCACTTGATGCGGCCGGTGCGCCATGCGCCGGGGGCATTGGCGGGGAACTTGCGGAAGGTGCCGTCGAGCACGCTGCCGAGCTCGTAGGCGCCGGTGACGAAGCAGCCGGTGATGGTGAGGGTGTCAGTAGAGCGAGGGAAGCCGAGGGCGAAGGAGGACTTGGGGCAGATTCCGTCGTCCCAGGGCGAGTTGACGGTGCAGTTGGAGACGCGGGTGTTGCGGCAGCAGTCGAGGTCCATGCCGTCACGATCGGTGTCGATGAGCAGGTTATCGATGGTGAGATTGTCGACGCCGGTGAGGAGCAGGCCGAAGTGGCCGCCCTTCAAGATGCGGAGGTCGCGGAGGAGGACGTTGCGGCAGTTCTTGAGGGCGATGGCCTTGTTGCCGACGCCGGGCTGCTCGGCCTTGAAAGGGTTGTGGAGTGGGTCGTCGTGGCCACGGCCGTTGCTGAGGCCACGGCCGTCTATGAGGCCGGGGCCGGTGATGGAGAGGTCGGCGAGGTTCTCGCCCCAGAGAAGCGAGTTATGCCAGTGGTTGTGGCCGAAGTCCTGGAAGGACTCCCAGGGTGCGTTGGATTCCGCGGGATCGTAGGTACCGCCGTTGTAGCCGGTGGTCTCGCCGGGTTTGGGAGAGTCGGCGGCGAGGATTGTCGCGCCCTGCGAAAGATAGAGGTGGACGCGGCTGCGGAGATGGAGGGAGAAGCAGAGCCAGGTGCCGGCGGGGAAGACGACGGTGCCGCCGCCGGCTGCGGCCGCTGCGTCAATGGCGGCGTTGATGGCGGGGGTGTCGAGAGTTTTGCCGTCTCCGCTGGCGCCGAAGGTGCGGACGTCGAAGAACAGGGGCGAGGCGGCGCCGCTGGGAGGTGGAGCGGCAGCGAAGCTGGTGCCGGCGACGCCGACGAGACCGAAGGCGGAGCCGAGCTTGAGGAGGTCACGACGGCCGCGCAGCGAGAGATCGTCCATGGGGAGACATGCTAGCAGGGCAGGTGGTTTCGTACGCCGAGAGTGAGGACGACCGGAGCGAAGACCAAGACGGGGATCTCTCCGCTTCGCCATGCGATGACGCTGCATGGCTCGGTCGAGATGACGGCTGTGTTGGGACTTAGTCTAGTTCATACGTCATTCCATACTGCTAGAGCAGTTTTCCTGATGCTGTGCCGTTGTTTGACTGCTATGGAGGTCATTTTCCTTGAGAGAAAATGGCACAGGCGGGAGTGGCCTGCTGTACACCTTCAGGAAAATAGCTATAGGCCAAGCTCTTTCGCTCACTCAAACAAAGCAGATCCTCCGCTTCGCGAAGGATGACAGATTGTTAAGCAAGTTTTAGAGTCAGCGCGCTAATTGCGTGGCAGTTGGGTTATGTCCCAGCCGCCGCCGAGGGCGCGGATGAGCTGGACGCTGGAGTCCATGCGGCGGCGGAGGATATCGATCTCGTTGCGCTCGTTATTGAGGGCGAGGGTTTGGGCGGTGATGACCTGCAGGTAGGTGTCGACGCCGCCGACATAGCGGTTGTTGAAGATGCGCTGGGACTCCTGCGCGGCGAGGACGGCCTGGTGCTGCTGCTCGGCCTCGTCGGAGAGGATGCGGAGAGCGGCGAGGTTGTCTTCGACCTGCTGGTAGGCGGTGAGCGAGACCTCGCGATAGTTGGCGGTTGCGCCGTTAAAGTCTGCGAAGGCCTGCTCGGAGACGCCGCGACGCCGGCCGGCGTCGAAGATGGTCTGCGAGAGTGTGGGGCCGACGCCGTAGATGAAGCTGTTGGCGTTGAAGAGGGTGGAGGCGGCGATGCTCTCATAGCCGATGGAGCCGGCGAGGTTGAGGGTGGGGAAGTAGGCGGCGCGAGCGATGCCGAGGCGCTGGTTGGCCTCGGCTGTGCGGCGCTCGGCGGCGGCGATGTCGGGGCGGCGCTCGAGCAGCTCGGAGGGCAGGCCGGGCGGAATGACGGGCGGTATGGCGGCGAGCGGCGCGACGGGCAGGGAGAGCTCGGCGGGGGCCTTGCCGATGAGGACGGCAATGGCATGCTCAAACTGCGCGCGCGCGACATCGACGTCGGAGGCGAGAACCCTGGCGGCCTGCAGCTGGGTTTGCGCCTGGGTGAGATCGGACTTGGGCGAGACGCCGCCAACGAAGCGGTTGCTGGTGACGCGGACGGCATCCTGATACTGGGCGACGGTGTCGTAGAGCAGCTTGCGCTGCGCGTCCGCGGCGCGCAGCTCGAAGTAGTCGTTGGCGAGCTCGGCCTGGAGCGAGAGACGGGTGTTGGCGAGGTCGGCGGCGGTGGCCTGGGTCTCTTCACGCGCGATGTTCACGGTGCGGCGGATGCGGCCGAAGAGATCGATCTCCCAGTTGAGCTGGCCGGGCAGCTGGTAGTCGGCGACGCCATTGCCGGCGGGCACAGAGCCGGCGTAGGGGCGATTGCCGGAGAGTCGTTCACCGCCGGCAAAGGGCCGGGCGCCGATGGTGGGGTAGAGATCGGCGTGGTTGATGCGGATCTGCGCGCGCGCGGCCTGCAGGTTGGCGTCAGCCTGGCGCAGGGTCTGGTTGGCAGTGGCGATCTGCGGCTCAAGCTGGTTGAGAGTGTCGTCGTGAAAGATCAGCCACCAGTCGCCCTTGCTGAACTCGTCGGCGGGCTGGGCGGTGTGCCATGGCCCGTCTTCCTTGTAGACAGGCAGCGGCTCTTTGAAGGCTGGCGGCGCCTGGACGGTTGGCGGGACGTACTTGGGGCCAACCATGCAGCCGGCGAGCAGAAGGGCGGGTGCGGCGACCAGAGTGCGGAGGCAGGAAAAGCGGGTCGTTCCACTGCCCCGTGGGTTCGCGCTACTCTCTCGGGGTCCGGTCAGGATGACAAAAGTTTGGGTGCGGGCGGAGCTCACTGGGCACCCGCCTTTTCCTTCTCGGTGATGTGAACCTCCTGGCCTTCGGCGAGCGAATCGGAGGGGTCGAGAATCACCTGGTCGCCGGGGCTGAGGCCGGAGCGAATTTCTACGGTCGCGCCGGAGTCATGCGCGATCGAGACCGGCAGGAGATGCACACGGCCGTTGCGAACGACGCCGACCTGTAGACCCTGCGCGCGGAAGAGCAGCGTGTTGGCGGGGATGGAGACGGTGTCGGCGTGAACGGGCGTGGTGAAATGCACGAAGACGTAGGCTCCGGGGAGGACCTGGCCCTGCGCGTTCGGTACATCGACCTCGACGTTGAGTGTGCGCGAGAGCGGATCGATGGCGGAGGAGTTGCGCGTGATGGTGCCTTCAAAGCGCTTATTGGGGAACTCGTCGAGCGTGAGATAGGCCTTGCCGCCGTCGGTGATGTCGGGCGCGTAGGCCTCGGGAACGGGGACGAAGACGCGGATGAGGCCGGTGGAGGCGAGGCGGAAGAGATCGCGCGGCTGCGCGGAGCCGGCGCCGGCGTCGATGAGGGCGCCGATATCTGTATTGCGCGCGGTTACAATTCCGTCGAAGGGCGCGTAGATGCGCTCGAAGGACTGCAGCTGTTCGAGGCGGCGAACGGCGGCCTCTGAGGCCTGCATGGCGGCGGTCTTGGCGGCTTCATCGCTGACGGCCTGGTCCGTCTCCTGCTTGGAGACCGAGTCGAGCTTGAGCAGGTTGACGTAGCGCTGCGAGGTGGTTTTAGCGAGGTTGAGGTTGGCCTGCGCGCTCTTGAGATCGGCCTGCGCGACCTGCAGCTGCTGATCGATCTCGGGGGTCTCGATGGTGGCCATAAGCTGGCCCTTTTTCACATGCGCGCCGATATCGAAGTACCACTTGCGCAGATAGCCGTTGGTGCGGGCGTAGATGGGGGTATCGACGTAGGCCTGGGTGTTGCCGGGAAGCGCGATCTCGGGCGAGGTGCTGGTGACGAGTGGATGCGTGACGGCGACGCTGAGCACGGCGTCGGTCTCGGTCTTCTGCTTGAGCGAGTGCTCGGCGGCGGCGCGGCTGAGGATGCCGAGCACGATGACGATCAGCAGAACGACAGTGAGGATGCCGACGATGATCCAGACGGCGCGCGGCACGCCGCGGCGAGCCGCGACGGAGGGCTGCGCGCTCACGTTCGACGGTGGAATGGCGGCTGATGAGGCCATCGCTGCATTGGTTTCGTTTGACATAGATCTCCTAGGCGGAAGCGCGGATCAAGCCCTGGTGGCAATGGGTTTTGCGGTTGCTGCAGTGGCCGCGGCGGTGCGCCCGCGGCGACTGTGAAAGAGGCCGAAGACGACCGGGACAAAGAGAAGCGTGGCGACGGTGGCGAGCAAGAGACCGCCGATTACGGCGCGGCCAAGCGGCGCATTCTGCTCGCCGCCATCACCGACGCCGAGCGCCATCGGGATCATGCCGATGATCATCGCGAGGGCGGTCATCATGACCGGACGGAAGCGCGTCGCGCCGGCCTCAAGCGCGGAGGCGAGTGCGTCGTGCGTCGCCTCAAGCCGCTCCTTCGCGAACGAGACGACCAGGATGGAGTTGGCGGTGGCGACACCCATGCACATGATGGCGCCCATCAGCGCGGGCACGCTGAGCGTGGTGCGCGAGATGAAGAGGAAGAGCACGATGCCGGCGAGGGCGGCGGGCAACGCGGTGATGATGATGAAGGGATCGAGCCAGCTCTGGAAGTTGACGACGATGAGCAGATAAACCAGCACGATGGCAAAGGCGAGGCCGCCGAGCAGGCCGGTGTAGGAGCTTTGCATGATTTGAATCTGCCCGCGGACGTGCACGAAGCTGCCGCGCGGCAGATGCTTCTGCGCGTCGTCCGTGATGGCGTCGATCTGCTTAGCGACGGCGCCGAGATCGCGATCCTGCACGTTGCCGTAGATGTCGAGCGTGGTGCGAATGTTGTAGTGGCTGACGACCTGCACCTCATGGTTGCGGCTGATGCTTGCGACGTCGGCGAGGATCTCCGGACGCTGGGCTGTGGGCGAGGTGATAGGGATGTTTTTGAGGTCGTTGAGCGACTGAATCTGGTACTGCGGCGTCTGCGCGACGATGTTATAGGTCGTGCCGTTTTTCGGATTGAGATAGAACTGCGGATTGAGCTGCGTGGAACCGCTGAGGATGTTGAGCATGCTTGAGCCGACGTCGCGCTCGGTGTAGCCGCCCTGCGAGGAGCGGGTGCGATCGACGGTGACGTCGAGTACGGGGTAATCGTTCGGCTGCTGGATGCGCAGATCGACCAGGCCGGGAACCTGCTTGAGCTTGGCGAGCATGTCGTTGACGACCTTGCGATTGCCGACGACATCCGATCCCTCAACCTGTACGTCGATCGGTGCGGGCAGACCGAAGTTGAGGATCTGGGTCACGATGTCGGAGGGGAGCATGTAGAAGGTGATGCCGGGGAACTCGCGCGCGAGCTTGGTGCGGATCTCGCGAACGTAGTTGACGGTTGGGTGGTGATCTTCCTTAAGCGAGACGAGGATGTCGGCGTCGCCCGCGCCGATGAGGCCGGAGGTGGCGTGCTGCGTGTTGAGCGTGGAGTAGGGAAGGCCGATGTTGTCGAGGATGTTGTCCATCTCGGCGGCGGGAACGGTGCGGCGAATGGACTGCTCGACGAGATCGCAGATGCGCGCGGTCTCCTCAATACGGGTGCCGCTGCGGGCGCGCAGATGCAGGGTGAAGCTGCCGTTGTCGGTTGAAGGGAAGAAGTTGCGGCCGAGAAAGGGTATGAGCGCGAAGGTGCTGAGGCAGAGCACGATGAAGATGGGAACGAAGAGGGCGCGGGCCGCGAGCAGGCGGCCGAGCAGGCCCGCGTAGCCGAGGCGCACACGCTCAAAGCCGCGATTGAAGGCGCGCTGCAAGCGGGAGAACGGGTCGCGTGAGAGAGTGCCGTGATCGCTGTGCGCCTTCAGCAGGTACATGGCGAGGGTGGGCACCAGGGTTCGCGAGAGGATGTACGAGGCGAGCATGGCGAAGACGACGGCCTCGGCGAGCGGTACGAAGAGATAACGCGAGACGCCGGTGAGGAAGAACATCGGCAGGAAGACGATGCAGATGCACAGTGTGGAGACGAGGGCGGGAACGGCGATCTGCGCGGCGCCCTCCAGGATGCCCTCGTTGAGCTCGTGGCCCTCTTCGAGATAGCGCTCGATGTTCTCAATGGTGACAGTGGCGTCGTCGACCAGAATGCCGACGGCGAGGGCGAGGCCGCCGAGCGTCTGGATGTTGATGGTATTGCCGAGCAGCCCGAGAAAGATGACTGAGGAGAGGATCGATAGCGGGATCGAGATCGCGATGATGATCGTAGACCGCCAGCTGCCGAGGAAGAGCAGGATCATAAGGCCAGTGAGGACGGCAGCGATGATGGCCTCACGGATGACGCCCTGCACCGAGCCGCGCACGAAGACGGACTGATCGGCGATGGGGGTGATCTTGAGGCCGGGCGGCGTGGTGAGCAGGATGCGCGGAATCAGCCCTCGGATGCCGCCTACCACGTCGAGAGTCGATGCGCTGCCGCTTTTGAGCACCGTGACGAGCACGCCGCGCTTGCCATCCTGGCGGACGATATTGGTCTGGGGGATGGCGCCATCGGTGACGGAGGCGACGTCCTTGACGTAGATGGTGGCGTTGCCAATCTGCTTGACGGGCAGGTTGCCCAGGCCCTCAATGGAGAGCGGCGCGGAGTTGATGTGGATGTCGTACTCATCCATGCCGATCTTTGCGGTGCCGCCGGGCTGCACGACGTTTTGTTGACCAAGTGCATTCAACACATCGGCTGGGGAGAGCCCTTTGGCCTGCAGCAGCCTGGGGTCGAGATTGACCATGATGGAGCGCTGCTTGCCGCCATAAGGGTTCGGTATAACGGCGCCGGGAACGGTAATGAGCTGCGGCCGCACGAGGTTGAGGCCGATGTCGTTCAACTGCTGCTCGGACAGGCCGGAGCCCGAGAGGCCAAGCTGCACGATCGGCACACTCGACGCGGAGAAGTTGATGATCTGCGGCGGAAGGATGCCGGGCGGCAGCTGGCGCAGCTGGAACTCGGAGGCGGCGCTGACCTGCGCATTTGCTGTGTCCAGGCTGGCGCCCGGCTGGAGGAAGATCTTGATGATGACCTGGCCGGCGATGGTGTAGGACTCGATGTGCTGGACGTTATCGACCAGGACGGTGAGAGCTTTTTCGTAGGGCGTGGTGAGCCGGCCGGCGAGCTCGTCGGCGTTCAGGCCGGTGTACTGCCAGGCGACCGAAACGACGGGGATGTCGATGCTGGGGAAGATGTCGACGGGAGTCTGATGAATGACGACCGGAGCCGCGATGAGGATGAGAATCGCGAGCACGATGAAGGTGTAGGGTCTCGTGAGCGCGATCTTGACGATCCACATGGCGACGGTCCTTGGGTGAACGAAGTGTGGCGCAGGCCACTCTTAGTATCAGACACTAAGTTGAAGACAAAGGTTTCACAGTTATTTCCGCTTGTGTCTGGCGGTTTTACCGATGGGTGCCTATGATGGGTGCCATGGAGCTGCGCCACCTTCGCTACTTTTGTGCCATCGCCGACTCCGGCAGTTTCAGCGAAGCCAGCCGGCATTTGCACGTCTCGCAATCGACGATCAGCGAGCAGATGGCGGATCTGGAGCAGGAGGTGGGCGGCGCGCTGCTGGATCGCAGGAGCCGCGGTCCTCGGCTGACGGCGCAGGGAAGCATTTTTCTGGTTGAGGCGCGGAAGACGCTGCTGGCGGCCGAGCGCGCGATGGACGTTACGCAGAGATCGCTCGAAGGCAAGCTGGGAACGCTCTCGATCGGCTTTTTTCTATGGGGCGCGGGCGACTTCTTTCCGCGCATCATTCGCGAGTATCGACGGCTGCATCCGCAGGTGCGCGTGTCGCTGTATGAGATGGACGCGATGTCGCAGCCGGAGGCGCTGGTCTCGGGCAAGATCGACATGGGGTTTACGCGGCCGCTGCTGCCGCCCTACGATCGTGTTCTGCAATCGGAGCTGCTGTACGAGGATCCGATTGTGGTGGTGCTGCCCAGCGATCATCGTCTGGCGCGGCGGCGGATCACGATTCAGCAGCTGGCCGCGGAGCCATTTGTGCTGTGCGAGCGCCGGGTGACGCCGTCGCTGTTCGATAACATATTGGGCATCTGCACGAACGCGGGATTCTCTCCGGAGATCGTGAATACATCGGCGACGTGGGCGGGCGTGCTGACGCTGGTCGAATCCGGCGAGGGTGTCGCGCTGGTCCCCGCGGGCGTACGGCATCTGCGAACGCGCGGCGTGGTCTTTCGGCATCTGGAGCCGGAGACGGTGCGGGTCGGCGTCGCGCTGGTGTGGAACCCGGAGACACTCGGGATCCTGCAGCAGGATTTTCTTGCGCTGGTGCGGGCGAACAAGGAGCGGATCCGGCGGTCGGAGGGAGAGTAAGAGGGCAATGCACGTTGTTCGTTCTACGTTGTTCGTTGTGGTGGTTTGGTCTACGTTCTTGTGTGAGGGATGGGAGGGATTGATGCGGGAATTCTGGTCTGGTGCGGTACGAGTTATGGCTGCTGGTCTGTTGCTGGCGGCAGCGCCGGTAGTGCTTCTTGCGCAGGCTGCTGTGCCGGGTGGAGGCGCTGCAGACAAGCGGCTGCGCGTGTTTTTTGTCGATGTCGAGGGTGGACAGGCGACGCTGTTTGTCACTCCTAAAGGCGAGTCGCTTCTGATCGATACGGGATGGCAGGAGAATGGCGGGCGAGATGCGGACCGGATCGTTCGAGCGGCGCGATCCGCCGGGTTGACAAAGATTGATACTGTTCTGGTTACACATTTCCATGAGGATCATGTGGGCGGTGTGCCGCAGCTTCTGGCGCGCATGCCGGTGGGAACATTTCTCGATCATGGGGAGAACCGGGAGATGGACCATGGCATCACGGAGAAGGGGTATGCGGAGTATCTGAAGGCGGTTCAGGCAAGCGGCGCGACGCGGCGGGTGATGCACGCGGGCGAGCGGCTGCGGATTGGAGAGATGACAGCGACGGTGATCAGCGCGGATGGAGCTCTGCTGCGCAAGCCGCTCGATATGGCGGGGGGCGGGGGGCAGCCGAACAGTTTCTGCGCAGGCTCTGAGAAGCGGCCGGCGGACCAGACGGAGAATGCGCGATCGCTGGGCGTGGAGCTTACGTATGGCGCGCTGCGACTGCTCGATCTTGGCGATCTTACGTGGGACAAGGAGATGGAGCTGATGTGTCCGGTGAACAAGCTGGGCAAGGTCGATGTATTTATCGTCTCGCACCATGGCTGGAATCAGAGTTCAAGTCCGGCGCTGGTGGATGGGATCGGCGCGCGTGTGGCGATCATGGACAACGGCGAGAAGAAGGGTGGATCGACGCCGACGCTTGAGACGCTGGCGAAGGCTCCGGGGATGGAGGCGCGCTGGCAGCTGCATAGCTCGGCGGAAGGCGGGGCGAGGAATACGGATGACCGTTACATTGCGAACCCGCTGGGCACGGACGCGGGGCGCGGGCTCGAGCTGCTTGGAGCGAAGGATGGGAGCTTCTCGGTGCGGAACGAGCGGACCGGAGAGACGGTGCGCTATGCGGCGCTTGCGAGCCGATAAAAGAGATCCTCTCCTCGTATGCGGCGCGAACACAGCCTGTGCGCGCCGGAGCTTAGACTGGAGAGCGCACGCATGGGAGTCCTGATGAAAGTTCTTCGCTGTCTGGCCACGCTTACAGTCATTGCAACGCTCGCGCCTATGCTTTCAGCGCAGGAGCGAGTCGCCATCGATGCGAACGCGCCAGCGACGGCGTTTCCGCACTTCTGGGAGGAGATGTTTGGATCGGGGCGGGCGAACCTTTCGCTGCGGGAGAGCTATCGGGAGGACCTGCGCGCGGTGCATGCGATCACGGACTTCAAGTATGTGCGGGCGCACGGGATTCTGCTTGATGAGAACGGCGTGTACACGGAGGATGAGCATGGCAATGCGGTCTACAACTTCAGCTATGTGGACCAGATCTACGACGGGCTGCTGAAGAATCAGGTGAAGCCAATGGTGGAGATCAGCTTCATGCCGAAGAAGCTGGCGTTCAATCCGGATGCGCTGCACCCGTTCTGGTACAAGCAGAACGTGTCGCCGCCGAAGTCGATGGAGCGCTGGGATGCGTTGATGACGGCGTTTGCGAAGCACCTGGTGGCACGCTACGGCGTGGATCAGGTAGCGACGTGGTACTTCGAGGTGTGGAACGAGCCGAACATTGATTTCTGGGGCGGGGTTCCGCGGGACAAGAGCTACTTTGAGCTATACGAGCACACAGCGCGGGCGCTGAAGGCGGTGAGTCCGCGGCTACGGGTCGGTGGGCCGGCGACGGCGGCGGCGGATTGGGTGGATTTATTTCTGGCGTACACCAAGGAACACAAGGTGCCGGTGGATTTTGTAACCAGTCATGGCTACGCGGACGACACGATCGACAACCTGTTTCCGAATGATAAGAGTGTGCCGCGGAACACGCCGGAGGACGAGCGGGTGTGCCTGGCGATCGGCAAGGTGCGCGGACAGATGAAGGCCGCGGGGAGGGCGGATCTGCCGCTGTTCTGGACGGAGTGGAATGTGCAGGGCTCGAGTGAGTCGCGGGACACGACGTTTGTCGGGCCGGCGCTGGCAGATACGATCCGGCAGTGCGACGGCAAGGTGGACATGATGAGCTTCTGGACGTTCTCGGATGTATTTGAGGAGGGTGGGCCGGAGCAGAAGCCGTTCATCGGGATGTTTGGGCTGCGGGCGATGTACGGGATCAATAAGCCGAGTTTTTATGACTTTGGGCTGCTGCATCAGCTGGGGGATCGGCGCTATGCGAGTGAGGCGAAGGATGTGCTGGTGACGAAGCAGGTGGATGGGTCGCTGGCAATTGCGGCGTGGAACCTGGTCGATCCGGCGCCAGATGGGCAGCCGAGCTCGATGCTGCATGCGAAGCCGAAGACGATGGTGCTGACCTTCAAAGGTGTGGCGGTGAATGCGCGGGTGACGATCGATCGCGTGGATACCGAGCACGGAAATGTGCTGCCGGTGTACGCGGCGATGGGGAAGCCGGTGTATCCAACGCCTGAGCAGGTAGAGACGATGAATAAGAAGACGGCGCTGCCGCCGGCGGAGGTGACGGCGCTGAAGGGTGGGGCGATCACGCTGGTGCTGGAGCCGAACGCTCTGGTGCTGGTAAGAGTGGCGGGGCAATGAGCTAGGCGCCGACGAGGGCGCGGGCTTTGCTTTTGACTTTGCCCCAGACCCATTGCGGCATGACGACGCGGGCCATGTGGGAGCGGAGCTGCTCGTAGGTGCTGAAGCCCATGGCGTAGCCGCAGAGCAGGCGCTTGAGCTCGGGGTCGGCGGTGGCGCGGCGGACGAGGGAGTTGACGCGGCCGGGCTCGATGAAGAGGCGGCGCTGGATCTCGACGGAGTGGCGGAGCTCGCCGCCTATTTCTCGCTCCCAGGCTTGTTGATAGCTCGAAAGCTGGCGGGCGTCGAAGCGGTTGGCGCGGACGGCGGCGAGGATGGCGTCGGCGGCGAGATCGCCTGAGACCATGGCGAAGTAGATGCCCTCGGCGGAGAAGGCATTGACCATGCCGGCGGCGTCACCGGCGAGGAGGATGCGGTCGGTGTAGGTGGTCGCGAGCGGGCCGGAGATGGGGATGGGGAAGGCGCGGTAATTTTCCGGGTGGCTCTCGCCGGTGGCGAAGCCGCGCTGCTTCATCTGCTCGACGAAGCCGAGGTGATGCTGCTTGGCGCGGCCGCGAACGTGCTCGACGAAGTAGTCCGGGCCGGAGCCGAAGCCGAGATTGATGTGGTCCTGTTTCGGAAATATGTAACCGTAACCGTAGCTTGACGGAAGGCTGAGGAGAAGGGTGACGCGATCGCGGTGCGGGGTGTCGAGCTGGGTGTAGGGCGTCTCTTCCATCATGTCGACGGCGAACTGGCCATGGACCTCTCCGGTGCGTAGGCCGCTGAGGCGGGCGATGACGCTGTTGGCGCTGTCCGCGCCTATGACCAGCTTTGCGCGAAAGCGCCGAGCATCCGAGCAGGTGAGGGTGACGCCGTTCTCATCTGTAGCAATTCCGGTTACAGTTGCGCCCATGGCGAGCTCGGTGACGCGGGAGCTGGCGCGGCGGAAGAGGGCGGCGTCCCACTCGATGCGGCGGACGAGGTAGAGGATGGGCTCGCCGTTCGGATCGCTGTACTCAAAGCCAGTCTGGTCGGGGCTCTCGACGTACATCTTTGAGAGTGCGTTGACGGGAACCTCGCGCAGCAGATCGCGGGCGAAGGGAAGGCGGGTGAGAGCGCGGGCGGTGATGCCGCCTCCGCAGGGCTTCTCGCGCGGGAAGGCTGTGGCTTTTTCGAGCAGAAGAACACGCAGGCCGGCGTCGCCAAGCTTGGCTGCAGCCGTTGTGCCGGCGGGGCCGGCGCCGACTATGGCGACGTCGAAGAGTGTTTCTGAAGCGGAGTCTGGCACAGCTGGGCTCGCGGGGGAAGATGTCCTGTTGTTATGGTACTTTGGGCGACGCATGTCTGCAGAGGCCAGCCGCGTGCGCGGAGACTTCGAGGAAAAGCCGAGAGCTGCATCAGAGAGGGAATGCGATGCAGCTTGAGAGCTCTTGTCTTGTTAAGTGCTGCCCTTGGCCTTGTAGAGGGGCTGGCGGCGCAGTCGAAGTCGGCGACGCTCTATTTGACGACGGCGGATCGCGCGTCTCTGATGGCGGCGCAGCCGGAGTTGAGGGCGGGCAAGGCGGGGCGTGGTGTGGAGGCGATCACGATCGATCCGAAGCAGACGATGCAGAGCATCGACGGCTTCGGGTTTGCTATGACGGGCGGCAGCGCGCAGCTGCTGATGGCGATGAGCGAGCCGGCGCGCGCCGCGATTCTGCAGCGGCTCTTCGGAAGCGGAAAGGATGACATCGCGGCGAGCTCTCTGCGGCTGAGCGTTGGGGCCTCCGATATGAACGAGCGCGTGTTTACGTATGACGACATGCCGGATGGCGAGCAGGACAGGACGCTGGCGCACTTCGATCTAGGGCCGGACCTTAAGGATGTGGTGCCGGTGATGAAGCAGGTGCTGGCTATCAATCCGCACATCAGGATTCTGGCTTCGCCCTGGACGGCGCCCTCGTGGATGAAGACGAATGGAAGCGCGAAGGGCGGCAGCCTGAAGCCGGAGTCCTATGCGGTGTATGCACAGTATTTTGTCCGGTATATCGAGGCGATGCGCGCGCAGGGAATTCCGATCGATGCGCTCACGATACAGAATGAGCCGGAGAACGATAAGAATACGCCGAGCCTGGTGATGACGGCGGCGGAGCAGGCGACGTTCCTCAAGAGCGCGCTTGGACCCGCGCTGGCGAGGGCTGGGCTGATGACGAAGATCATCCTGTTCGATCACAACTGCGATCATCCGGAGTATCCGATTGCGGTGCTCGGCGATCCGGAGGCGGCGAAGTATGTGGATGGGACGGGATTCCATTTGTATCTGGGGACGATCGATGCGATGACGAAGGTGCATGAGGCGTTTCCGAAGAAGAACCTTTATTTCACGGAGCAGATGACGGTGGAAGACCCTAAGAGCAGCGTGTTAAAGCCGATCGAAGAGCCGGTTGCGCGCGTGATGATTGGGGCTCTACGGAACTGGAGCCGGAGTGTGCTGCTATGGAACCTAGCGGCCGATCCGCAGTTTGGGCCGCATACGGGGAGCGGTGGGTGCCCGGTGTGCCAGGGCGCGATCACGGTGGACAAGGATGTTGCCACGCCGAACATCGGTTTCTACACGGTGGCGCAGGTGTCGAAGTTCGTGCCGCCGGGATCGGTGCGAGTCGGATCGATGGACGTGAGCGGCCTCGCCAATGTTGCGTTTCGCCGACCGGATGGAAGAGTGGCTGTGGTGCTTGCGAACAGTGTGACGGAGCCAAGGAGCTTCGTGTTGAAGCAGGGGAGACGCACGATGCCTGTGACGCTGGCCGGACACGCTGTGGGTACGGTGGTCTGGTAGAGATCAAGGAAAGTTACAGATAGCGAACGCCCGTCAAATCCTCGCAGACGCTCCACAGGCGTGCGGCATCATCTGCGTTACGAGCCTGCGCGGCAATCTTTGCGGGACCTGCATCGCCGCCGCGCGTCTCGAAGAAGCTCTGTGAACCGTAATAACCGCCTGGCATGGCTCCGGTAGCAGTAGCGGCAAAGAGCGTTGGCACGGCTCCCCCGGCGCCAGTATTGAGGACACGTTCCACGATGCGGCCTACGAACGTGCGGATCGTGCGCTCGATGCCCTGATGGTCGTCGGTTAGAAAGATGTTGGTGTTGGCGATGCCAGGGTGAGCGGCGAGGCCAAGGATGGCGGAGCCTCGAACTCGCAGGCGACGATCGAGTTCAAAGGCCAGCATCAGATCGGCGAGCTTCGATTGCTGGTACGCGGCGGATGGGGAGTAGCGACGGGTAAATTGCAGGTCGTCGAAGTGGAGCTTGCCAAACTTATGGGCGATCGAGGAGACGTAGACGATGCGGGGCGGCACGTGTTCGCCCTGCACCAGGCCGCCGGTGGCCTCGACCTTTGCTGCGCGCGTCTCGAGCTTTGGCAAAAGCAGGCCCGTAAGGGCGAAGGGGCCGAGCACGTTGGTGCCGAACTGCAGCTCAAAGCCGTCGCTGGTCTGGCGGCGTTCGGGAGGAGCGTAGATGCCGGCGTTGTTGATGAGGAGGTCGAGCGGCTCGGGACGGGCGAGCTCCGCTGCGGCGAAGCCGCGGACCGATTGCAGCGAGGCGAGATCGAGCAGGCTTACTTCGACGCCGGCGCCGGGGACTTGCTTGCGGAGAGAGACAGCGGCCTCGTCGCCTTTCGCCTGGCTGCGGCAGGCGAGGACGACGGCTGCTCCGTGGCGAGCGAGCTCGAGTGCGGTGATGTACCCGATGCCGCTGTTTCCGCCGGTGATGATGGCGCGGCGGCCATCCTGCCGCGGCATGTCGTGGACCGTCCATCCTTCGCTCATTGTTTCCTCGTTGTCTTTGTCTAGGATGCCTTTCGGACGATAGTAGGACGGTAGACTTGGCTGCTATGGGATGGTTTGGCAAGAAGCCGAAGCAGGAGCATAAGGTGATGCTGCAGCACGAGCGTGCGGCGGGTGCTCTGCTGCCGGAGTATCACCGGGCGACGCCAGAGTGCGCGCACCCGGAGCGTTGGTCAATGATCGACTCGATGACGGCCGAGGTGGAGGTGCTGGAGCTGCTGGCGACGCTGGTAACGACGTTGAAGCCGGAACTGGTGGTGGAGACGGGATCGTTCCTGGGTGTGTCGACCGAGTGGATTGCGCGGGGGCTGGAGCGGAACGGGCGAGGACGGGTGATCTCATGCGAGTTCGATCCGGTGGTGTACACGAAGGCGAAGGCGCGGCTGGCAGGAAGCCCGCTGCTGCGGTGGATGGATCTGCGCAATGAGAGTTCGCTCGAGATGAAGGTGGATGGGACGATCGATCTGCTGTTTTCGGACTCGGACCCCGATCTGCGCGAGGCCGAGGTCAAACGCTTTCTACCGCAGATGAACCCGCATGGATTGATCGTGATCCACGATGCGAGCTCGCATCTGAAGACGGTGCGAGAGGCGGCGCTGGCGATGGAGCGCGAGGGGCTGCTCTCGATTCTGCTGCTGTCGACGCCGCGAGGTCTGGTGCTGGCGCAGCCGCGGCACTAGAGGGGCAGATCGCTTGGCGACGGAAACAAGAAGCAACAGCAGAGATGCAAAACAAATTGCGAAAACAGAAAGACAAGATAAGACGACCAAGTGAAGGCGACTTAGCGCTAGTTCTGGTTAGAGGATAGTTCAGGCGTCTGGGGCGGTGGCGGGTATGGCTTCCGAGATCTGCGCGAGTTGCTGTCTACGGGCGCGCAGGGCGGCTTCGATGCCGGCGTTGACCTCGGCGTGGGCGAACTCGGCGGTGACGCGAATGCCGTTCATCACAGCGGTCTCGTTTGATGAGCCGTGGCCGACGATGCAGACACCGCGCACGCCGAGCAGTGGGGCACCGCCGTACTCGGTGTAGTCTAGGCGCTTCTTGAAGCTCTTGAAGGCGCCCTGGGAGAGCAGCGCGCCGATCTGGGAGGTTACGGTCGAACGCAGGCTTTCGCGGAGTGAGGAGCTGACGAGCTTGGCGAGGCCTTCGCTGGCTTTGAGCGCGACGTTGCCGACGAAGCCGTCGCAGACGATGACGTCGGCGTGGCCGTTGAAGAGATCGCGGCCTTCGACGTTGCCAATGCAGTGGAGCGAGGCCTGGCGGAGCAGCGGGAGCGTGTCGCGGGTCTGCGCGTTGCCCTTGGAGTCTTCCTCGCCGATCGAGAGCAGGCCGACGCGCGGCTTTGGGATGCGAAGCAGGTTGCAGGCGTAGATGTTGCCCATGAGGGCGAACTGGACGAGGTTTTCGGGGTCTGAATCGACGTTGGCGCCGACATCGAGCAGGAGGGAGGGATTGCCGTTGGTGGTGGGCAGGGTGGCGGCGAGCGCCGGTCGATCAACGCCGGCGAGCATGCCGAGGACCATCTTGGCCGTTGCCATGGCGGCGCCGGTGTTGCCGGCGGTAAAGAAGCCGGCGGCCTTGCCTTCGCGCACGAGCTTGAGGCCGACGCGCATGCTGGAGTCGCGCTTAACGCGCACGGCCTGTGCGGCCTTATCATCCATGCTGATCCACTCGGCGGCATGGACGACTTCAATGGGGAGGCGCTCGCCTTCAAGGGCCTGCTTGAGAGCCGGCTGGAGGCGGTCTTCGAGTCCAACCAGCAAGACCCGCACATCGAGAGTGCGGCACGCGGCAATGGCCCCGCGAATCTCGGATTCGGGGGCCTTATCGGAACCCATTCCATCGACGACGATGTCTAGTGGCATCAGCTGCGGGTCAGGTTCTCTTCGAGCGGGTAAGGGTTAGCTTGCTTCCTTCGCGGCCAGTACAGTGCGGCCCCTGTACTCACCGCAGTTACGGCAGGCGCGATGGGGAAGCTTGCGCTCCTTGCAGTTGGGGCACTCGGAGACGCCGGTAGGGGTGAGGAAATCGTGGCTGCGGCGCTTGGCGGTGCGCTGCTTGGAGTGGCGTCGTTTTGGATTCGGCATTGCGGTCTCTCTTTCGAAGTTCTGAGGGGGCGCAGGCACCAGCAGAACGGATCGTATGGATCAAAGATCAAGGTCGTGCAAATCTTTACAGTGAATGAAGCTCAAAATCGTGCGGGTGGTCTCGGCTTAGGATTTCAGCGTGCCTGCAAGTCCGGCAAGCGCACTCCATCGCGGATCGGCCGGAGCCTTGCCACAGCCGCATGTCGCCGTGTTCAGATGTGTGCCACAGTGCTGGCAGAGTCCTTTGCACTCCGGGGTGCAGAGCGTCCGGTTCGGCAACGAAAGCAGCACCTGCTCGCGCACAACATCCTCAAGCACGAGCCCGCGCTCTTCATAATACCCGATCTCGGTCTCTTCCTCCGAGATAGATCGCTCGCCGGAGTCGCTGTCTGCGGCTTCAGGACGAAAGATGAGATCGAAGTCGCCCGAGAGATGCTGCGGGACGGGGTCCAGGCAGCGCGCGCAGAGGAGGGTGAAGTCACCGGCATACCGGGCGCGAAGCCGAATGTCTTCAACGACTTCCTTATGTCCGTGATGCTCGATGAGGAGGTCGGCCTGGCCGGTGACGGACAGCGGTCCGGTCTGCAGGATGTCCGGGGTGTACTCCATCGACGCAGGAGACAGAGTCTGGTTGATTTCGAGGGGTTCCTTGGCGAGATCGAACGGGGTAATCAGCATGGCCCTGGAGGTATTTTCTCATGGCTGGCGCGGTTGCGGAATATGGCTTATGGGGCTTCGGACAATGCGGCCGGAAGGAACAGACGGATGGCGGCGATGCCGGCGGCGCCGGCTGCCAGGCAGGCGGGGATGGTGGAGGAGGTGATGCCGCCGAGTGCGAGGAGAGGCGTGGGGTGGGCGGCTTGCGCAGCGGCGGCGAGGGCGTCAAGGCCGACACCGGGCCGGACACGATCGCCACGGACGCGCTTTTCGAAGACGGGGCCGAAGAGGATGAGATCGACGCCGGCGTTGCGGGCAACCTGGACTTCCTCAAGGGAGTGGGTGCTGACGCTGAGGAGGGGCTGGGGGCGACCGGCTTCGACGAAGGCCGTTCGTGCTGCCGATAGAGCGGCGGACAGGGAGGAACAAGCGGACAGGGCAAGAGATGGGGGGGCAGAGGGGTCCGGGGCGCTCCAACTGCCGGGCAGGTGGAGGCCGTCGGCACCGGCTTGTATGGCAAGCGAGGCCGGGGCGTTCAGGAGGAGGCGGGGCCTGGTTCCGGGCGGAAGCGCGGCGCGGAGCTCTCGGGCGAGGGTGAGGAGATCCGAGGGGGAGAGGTCCTTTTCGCGGAGCTGGAGGAGGTCGATGCCGTTTAAAATGAGGGCTTCGGCCTGGGCAATCAGGAGGCGTTGTCTCTGACGTTCATCGCCCGGAAAGAAACGCCTATCGGTAATGGCGTACTGGAGCACCGGCGCCAGTGTACGTGCCGCAGCGAACCCGCGAGCGGTATCATGAGTGTGTTTGACGTTTCATCGGCAGAGACGCATGTCCTGACCAGGCTCGCCGCGGCGCAGACAAGACCGTGGCCTATAACGGCAAAAGGGAAGAACGTACCCGCGCATGAGCAGTGTCTACGATCTGATCGTCATTGGTTCCGGCCCGGCAGGGCAACGAGCCGCTATTTACGGCGCGAAGCTGGGTAAGAAGGTCGCTTTGGTGGAGATGCGCGAGGTGGTGGGCGGCGCGTGCATCAACACAGGCACGATCCCGTCAAAGACCATGCGCGAGGCCGTGCTGCACCTCTCCGGGTACAACTACAAGTCGATCTACGGCATGAACTACCGGGTGAAGGAACGCATTACCATGGCGGACCTGGCGTTTCGCGTACAGCACGTGATCAAGACCGAGATCGACGTGACGGAGGCGCAGCTTTCGCGCAACAACATCGAGATGCTGGTGGGCACGGCGTCGTTTGAAGATGGAACGCATGTGAAGGTGGCAAACTCCCGCGGATCGACGACGTACGAGGCGAAGAGCGTCATCATCGGCACGGGAACCAAGCCGGCGACGTCGGATAAGGTGCCGGTGAATGGGCACTCGATCGTGAACTCGGACCTGATTCTGGAGCTGAAGAACCTACCGAAGACGATGATCGTGGTGGGCGGCGGCGTGATCGGGGTAGAGTACACGTGCATGTTTGCCGCGCTGGGGGTGCGGGTGACGCTGATTGAGCGGCGGCCGCGGCTGCTGGAGTTTGCCGATCAGGAGATTGTCGAGGCGCTGAGCTACCACCTGCGCGACTCGCGCGTGACGATGCGGCTGAACGAAGAGGTGGAGTCGGTCGAGGAGATGCCGGACGGCACGGTGGTCGCGAACCTGGAGTCGAAGAAGAAGGTGCAGGGGGACGCGCTGCTGTATGCGGTTGGGCGGCAGGGTAATGTGGACGAGCTGAACCTGAGTGCGGTGGGTGTGGACTCGGATGGGCGCGGGCGGATCCCGGTGGACAAGGACTTCCGGACCAAGTGTCCGTCGATCTTCGCGGTCGGCGATGTGATCGGGTTTCCATCGCTGGCGTCAGTCTCGATGGAGCAGGGGCGAGTGGCGGCGGCGCGGGCGTTTGGGGATGAGACGATCCTGTCGAACCCGAGCTTCTACCCGTACGGCATCTGGACGATTCCGGAGATCAGCTTTCTGGGCAAGACCGAGGAGCAGCTGACCGAAGAGGACGTTCCGTACGAGGTCGGCGTGGCGTACTACCGGGAGATTGCGCGCGGCCAGATTCGCGGCGATACGACCGGGCGGCTGAAGCTGATTTTTCATCGCCAGACGCATGCGATTCTCGGCGTTCACATCATCGGCGAGGGTGCGAGCGAGCTGCTGCACATCGGGCAGGCGGTGATGGCGCTGGGTGGAAAGCTGGACTATTTCGTCGATACGGTGTTCAACTACCCAACACTCGCCGAATGTTATAAAGTGGCGGCGTTCAATGGGTTGAACCGGGTGAGCAAGTTCGAGTAGCCCGGCGGCCGACGGAACGGGCTCCTCACCGGCGCCTGAAGGCAGGATTAGACCATGGCAAAGACCATTGGAGTCATACTTTCGGAGCGGATTCTGTGCGGCATTGTGATCGATCACGCGCTGCAGGGAACTCCTTTGGCGTTCCCGGCAGACACGGATGACGAAGGGGCGCTGGTTGAGCTGCACACCGATCTGCTGATCCAGACGATCTGTGAGCAGGTCCGCAAGGTAGCGGATGACTCGAAGGACATCAGCGCGATCGGCGTGGCGCTGCCGGGGCTGATTCGGAACGGTGTGGTCGAGGAGTCGCCGAATCTTCCGCAGCTGAAGGGTGCCCGCATCGCGGAACTTTTGCAGATTCAGCTGCGCGCGCATGGCATGAACGCCCCGGTTACGGTGCTGAACGATGCGGACGGCGTCGCTGCCGGGCTGGCGGCCGCGCATGGCAAGCTGGACAGCATCATTCGCGTGTGGACGCTGGGGATCGGCATCGGGTATGGACGATATCCGTTCGCGCCGGGCGTGTGGGAGGGTGGGCACTCGGTCGTAACGCTGGACGATAAGGAGCGCTATTGCGGTTGCGGCGGACGCGGCCACATGGAAGGCATTATGGGGCATCGCGCGATGCGTCTACGTTTCCTCGATATGGAGCCCGAAGAGGTGTTTGAGGCGGCGAATGCGATGCTGCCGAATGGCCAGCCGAGCGATCCGCGCTGCCTGGAGTTTAAGCGTCTCTGGCATAAAGCCCTGGCCGCGGCGACGGCGACCTCGATCCATCAGGATGGGGCGGGCAAGTTCTTTCTAACCGGCTTCAACGCGCGTTTTGTCGATCTGCCGATGTTGCGCGACTACATCCAGCAGATGGTGAAGATGAGCCCGCTGCAGAGCTACTCGGTTGAGATTGTCAAGGATCAGCCGCCCGCGCGGCTGGTGGGCGCCGCCATTACGGCGGAGCGTGCGGCCGGGCTGCAGTAGGTTTTCGGGCGGAAGCCGGGTGTGATGCTTGCGGAAGCAACCTCGTAACCGCATGCCGGCACCGCGGTGTGGCTCGCGAAACGGGCGTTCGACCGACCAGGGCCCTGGACTCATAGACTGAGATCTGCGGGGTACCGGAGATGGCACACATCGGCCACGGACGCACCCCCCAGTCTGGATGCTGTATTGCTTCGTCTGAAGAGCTTTGTCTGCCTGTGTGCTGCCGTTGTTTTCCTGTGCTGTGCCGCGCCGGCGGCTCGTCTGCAGGGACGCGCGCCCAGTCTGCGTTCGGAGACACGGCCAGAATCACGGCAGGAGCCAGCCCGGCGGCTTGCCTACCGGTTCGACTTCGGGCATCCCGGTAGGGTGCATGTCACGCTTGAGACGGCTAGTCCTGCGAGCGGGGCGGAGCTGCTGGAACTGCCGTCGACCTGGGCAGACGCGCACAGTCTTGAGCATGCGATCGAGAACCTGAAGATCACCGGCAGCGAGGTCTCGCTTGAACCGACCGGCCGGCCGTCGCGGCTGAACCTGCGCGCCAAGCCGGGAACGACGATGCAGCTGGACTACGACCTCGTCCAGGACTGGACGGGGCCGTTTCGCGCGGACAAGCGGCACAGGGTTCTGCTGCGGCCGGATCTGGTCGAGTTCAATGGAGAGAACGGCCTGATCGCGCCGCGCATAGACGGAACCGCGGCGGTGCAGGTCTCGTTCGACTTCATTCATCTTGCTGCCGGGCAGTCGCTGGTAACCAGCTTTGGGACGGAGGCGCATCAGGCGACGCGGGGGCCATGGAGCGAGGTGGCGAACGCGCTCTTTGTGGCCGGTGAGCTGTCTACACGGCAGAGTACGGTGCTGGGCGGGCCGGTGCTGCTGGCGGTTGCAGGGCACTGGAGCTTCTCCGAGCAGGAGATGTCACTCAAGGTGCACGAGATTTTAGGGGCGGAACGGAGCTTCTGGCAGACTCCTGTCCCGCCCTGGTACGCGGTAGTGCTGGCGCCGTATGAAGCAGGCACATCGGGCGGCGGCGGGTCTGCGTTCACGCATGCCTTTAGCCTGACGCTCGCGCCCGGCGAGCACTTTGGACCGGAGACCGAGTCGCTTTTCGCGCACGAGGCATTTCACGCGTGGAATCCGAGCAGTCTCGGGCCGGTGGCCGACGCCGTGAAGCTTGCCTGGTTCGTCGAAGGAGTGACGACTTACTATCAGGATCTTCTGCTCGAACGTGGCCGGCTGATCGATCGTGCGACCTATCTGAAGCGGGTGAACGCTCTGCTGCGCGAGACTCTGAGCTCTCCTGCGCTTGCCGTGGGTGAGAGCGAGCAGGCAACCTCGCTCGACGATGACGAGGTGCGCTATCGTGTGCCGTATCTGCGGGGAGCTGTGATCGCGCTGTGGCTGAATGGGGAGATTGTGCGCGCAACGGGCGGGAGGGCTTCGCTCGATGACGTGATGCGCGGACTTTTGGCCGGCTCCGGCCAGCCGCTGACGAACGAGCGCATCTTCGTGGAGGTGGGGCGTTTTGTCGACGCGGCGACGGTCGGCCGTCTACGCGGCTTTGCGGAGGGACGTGCTGACGTGCCGGTGGAGCCGGAGAGTCTGGGCGCGTGTGTGGTGCTGCGGCCGACGCCGGCATGGACGTTTGCGCTGGGCCTGCCGCCCGGGCTGCTGGTTCGCGGGGCTGCGCTGCACGATGTGGATCCGCAGAGTGCGGCGTTCCGGGCCGGTCTGCGTGACGGCCAGGTGATGATGGGTTGGTCGCTCTGGTATGGCGACGCGGACCACGAAGTAGTGCTAAGCGTGCGCGCGGCCGAGGGGGATGCGGTCGAGCGGATTCGCTATCTGCCGCGCGGCCGGCAGATAGAGATTCCGCAGGCGGAGCTTCGGGCGGGGTGTGCCGCTGGTTTGGATTGATGGAGGAGTGTTTTGGCAGATGTGCGGCTGGTACTTCGTCGCCTGAAAAAGGTGCGGGGATCCTTCGCTTCGCTCTAGGATGACAATCAATGAATCTTTCGTCTAGCGCTGGCAGTGCGGGCAGAAGTGGGTGCCGCGGCCGCCCACGACGATTTTCTTAATGGGCGTTCCGCAGATGCGGCAGGGCTGTCCGGCTCGCGCGTAGACACGGTGCTCGAGCTGGAAGAAGCCCGCGATGCCGTCGGCGTCCACATAGTCCGAGACGGAGGAGCCGCCGAGCGCGATAGCCCGATGGAGGACCTCGACGAGTGAGACGCGCAGGCGTTCGAGCTCGGCGCGGGTGACGCGGGCTGCCTGCCGGCGGGGGCGGATGCCGGCGCGGGCCAGAGCCTCGTCAGCGTAGATGTTGCCGACGCCATGGAGCAGCGATTGGTTCAGCAGCGCAGCTTTAATGGGGGTGCGCCGGCCGCGGAAGAGTGCGGCGAAGGCTGCCGGAGCGATGGTGAGGGGCTCCGCGCCGGGCCCGGCGTAGGCCTCACTATGAATGGAGAGGCGGCCGAAGCGCCGCGGATCGACGAAGCGGACCTCGCGCCGATCGTCGAGCGTGAGCACCGCGTGCGTATGGAGAGGCAGCGGGACCTCGGCCTGCGCGACCAGAAGGCGGCCGGTCATGCCGAGATGGATGAGGAACTCCGCCTCCGGCCGAGGAGCTGCTGCATCATGGTCCTGTTTGTCGCTGCTGGACAGGCCTGTTTCGGCGCTGCTGGAGAGAGCGGGAGGCAGGGCGAGAGTCATGACAATGGTCTTACCGACACGCCGCACGCCGGCGATGGTCGCTCCGGTCAGCACCGCTTCGATCTCGCTTTCCGGACTCTTGAAGGTCTGCGGCTTACCGCTAGTCCAGACGTTTGTGATGCGCCGGCCGCGAACGCGCTCATGCACGCCGTTGGCAACGGTTTCGACCTCAGGCAACTCCGGCACGGGGCTCTCCTGCGGGTTCGATGCTGACCAGCGTCTCTCCACGTGCGTAGTAACAGGTCCCGGGGCCGCCGCCGTATGTCTCGTTCTGATTGGCCCACTCGACGGCGTCGTAGATCAGGTGCCGGCTGCCATCGAAGTCCTCTGTGGCCGAGAGCAGAAGGGCGATGACCTCATGACCGTCGTCGAAGCGCATCAAAACCCGCCTGCCCTCCTGCGCTCTGATTGTCTTGAACTCTACCGGCATCGGCCACCCCCGCACTCTCCAGTATAAAATCGACGATGGGCCTCTTGGTTTGATTGGTCCTCACCCGAAGCATTTCCCGGAGACAAGATTTCCTCGTGATACAGCGCAAATCAGCGGTAATTCTTGGCGCCCAATGGGGCGATGAAGGCAAAGGCAAGATCGTCGATGTGCTTTCCGGCCACTACGACGTGGTGGCACGGTATGCCGGCGGTCATAACGCCGGCCACACGGTCATCATTTCGGGCAAGCGATTCGTTCTGCAGCTGATTCCGTGCGGCGTGCTGCGGCCGGAGTGCAAAGGCGTAATCGGCAACGGCGTGGTGCTCGACCCGATGGCTTTTCTGAGCGAAGTCAAGAAGCTGAAGGAGGCCGGTCTACCGATCGAGGGCGGCCCTAACGGGCAGTTGTTTGTGTCCAACCGCGCCCAGGTGATTCTGCCCTACCACCGCATGATTGAGCTGGCGGCTGAGAACGCGCCGGGCCGGACGAAGATCGGGACGACCAGCCGGGGGATCGGGCCGGCGTACGAAGACAAGATGCATCGCAACGGGCTGCGCGTGGTGGATCTGCTGAACACATCGCTGCTGCGGACTCATATTAACAATGCGTGCCACGAGAAGAACACCATTGCGCACGCGCTCTTCGGCACCGAACCGCTCGATCCCAAGCAGATGTATGAGGACTACGCGCGCGCCGCGGAGCAACTGGCGCCGTTTGTTACGGACACGGCGGTACTGCTGAACGATGCGATCAACGCCGGCCAGAAGGTGATGTTCGAGGGCGCGCAGGGTGCTCTGCTCGATATCGATCATGGGACATATCCCTTTGTGACGAGCTCCTCCGCGACGGCGGGCGGTGCGGTGACGGGCACCGGCGTTGGACCGACGAAGATTGGGACGGTAATTGGCGTCACCAAGGCGTATGTGACGCGCGTGGGCGAGGGGCCGTTCCCGACGGAGATCAATGACTCCTCCGCGGAGCTGCTGCGCGCGCGCGGGCAGGAGTACGGGGCCGTGACCGGCCGGCCGCGGCGTTGCGGCTGGCTCGATCTGCCGCTTCTACGCTACTCCAACATGGTCAACAGCACGGAATGGCTGGTCGTGACCAAGCTGGACGTAATGGACGAGTGCGCCGAGATCCCGGTCTGTACCCACTATAAGGTCGACGGCAAACTGACGGATACGATCCCCGCCGATATGCGCGGTTTCGATTCGATCGAGCCTGTATACACGACGCTTAAGGGATGGAACTCGTCGACGGAGGGCATTACCGAGTTCGATAGGCTGCCGCAGCCCGCGCAGGAGTATCTGAACTTTCTCGAGGGCGAGTCCGGTGCCAAAATTGGCATGGTTTCGACCGGTCCAGACCGCGACCAAACGATGACGCTGCCGGCGTTTGAGGAGACCCTTACCGCCTGACCCTTTGCGGACCTCTGTTGTTTGCGGGTCTACGCTTCGCCTCTAACCGGATTTGTTTCCTAGGTCTTATGATCAGTTTTACTGTTCGCCTGCGCTTTCACGATACCGATCTGGTCCACGTCCGGGAGATCCTGGAGGCGCTCACGCAGGCCTCGCGGCAGGAGCCCGGGTGCGTAAGTTACGTTCCGCACTTTGTCGAAGGCGAGCCCTCAACGGTGCTGATCTATGAGCAGTACCGGGATGAGGCTGCTGCCGCTGCGCATCGTGACACCGATCATTTCCGGCAGTATGCGGTCGGAGGCCTATATCAGCTCATGCTGGATCGGCGGGTAGAGACTCTCTCCGCTGTCTGCTGAGGCGCTGAAGCTTCCCGGTGCGGGTACGCTCTATACCCCAAAGGTGGCTTTGACGGGCTTCTTGGGGGCGGACTAGTATCCGGGTGAATCGATGTTTCAGCCCACGACCAGTCCGTTGCTTCATCACAGCCAGTCTTTCGGTCTGCTGTTCCTGCTTTGCCTGGTGCTGTCGCCTGCTTCAGCGCACGGCTGGCAGGCAAAACGGGACGTGAAGCGGCAGATTGAGCAGCTTGAGATGCAGTGGCGAACAGCCCAGCTCACCGGCGATATTGTTACGATGGATCACATGCTGGCGGACGACTACGTTGGCATCACGATGACGGGTCAGGTCACGACCAAAGCGCAGCAGATGGCGAGATTGCGAAACCATATCCTGGTTTTTACCCGTCTTGATGTGCAGGAGATGAAGGTTAAGCTAATCGGTCAGGTGGCGATTGTAACGGTCAAAGCTCGTGTTGAAGGGACCAGCGCGGTTAGGCGGATCGACGGGGAGTACCGCTACACACGCATCTATCATCAGCTGGCAACAGGGGCCTGGAAGATCACGAACTTTGAGGCGAGCCGTATTCCGAACGGGCACCATCACGGGGGAAACCTTCTGCCGGCGAGCGGACAGGCCAGTTAGCTGTCACTTCAAAGCATATATTCGATTTGAATGATTGCAACCTTATGCCGTAAGCGGGTGAAGATCCGACGTTACTCTTCCTAGACGCGCCTGAACGCTTTCGCCCGGCTCCTGAACATTCAAGGCAAGGAGCCGGCGATGAAGCGAGCGCGTACCGCCAGTCAAAATCGCGTCTTCCCCTTCACGTTCACTGATGCGCTGAAGTTTCTTCTGCAGGTGTTGGTCGTGATCCGTAAGCGGCGACTGCTCGCGCATGACGACGACATTCGATCGAGACGATAGTGCGCGTGCCATGCGCGGCAACACCAGACCAAAGCTAGCGGGGAGATTCACTTCGATCGCCATACGTGCCTCTATTGCGAATAGGAGATTTTTTTTCTTTCTGTGTAGATGTTTGCACGTCGTGCGAAGTTGCTTCTATTGCTTGCCGCAGCTTGGTCCATGTTTCACGGGGTGTCTCGGGCAGAGTGCGCGTGTCGGCGGTCGTCATGAGAAAGCTTCCGTCGCCGGTCCATCGGGGCAGGCCGTGCAGATGCAGGTGGCCAGCGACACCGGCGCCGGCGGCCTCGCCCAGATTCATGCCAAAGTTCAAGCCGTCCGGGTTGTAGCATCGACGCAGCCAGGTCTCGGAGCGCTGTGCCAGCGCCATCAACTCCTGGGCGGTCTCCGCCGGTAGATCAGCGAGGCTGGCTGTGTGACTGTACGGTAAAATCATCAGGTGGCCGGAGTTATAGGGAAAGGCGTTCAGGCAGACGAAGCAGGTGGTCTGCATGAGCAGGATTCCCGTGGCTCGCTCTGCATCGGCCGCCGGCATGCCTTCTGCCTTGGCCCAAGCTACCGACGCCAGCATGTTGCAGAAGACACAGGACGTATCGCGCCCTGGCCAGGCATTCAACTCCTCTGGAACTCCCTTGCGCGAAGCGTTCTGTCCGGTGATGTAGTCCAGGCGCCAGGGCGTCCAAAGTCTGTCCATGCGGCGAGTATATGGTGCGCTTGATATGTGGGATTTCGATGCGCCTGCCAATCGTGGTTGACGTATCAGCCTAAGCGTCATACTCTTTCTAGTGAGCCCCTGCGTGTGGGATCCCAAGTGCAGCCGCTCCTCTGCTGGAAGTACCTCATTCCTGACCGACAAGTCGACGACGTGGACGATTGAAACGACATTCTCAGCGGGTGGCGGACGATCCTCCGACGATGGCCTGCCTATGGAATGAATCTTGGGTCCCGGAGCACGCATCAATCATGGTTGACCACCATAATCCTGAACACACCGAGAGCAAACCCCTGAACACCGAACTCGAAACCCTCGCGCCCGAAGCGACCGAGCCCACGGCTCCGTCTCCTGACTCCACCCACAACCAGCCATCCGCTTCCACACCGGCTCACACCCCGGGACAAGAAGAAGCCGGCAGCTCGAACCCTTCCGCCGATACCGGCCAGCTCGATTCGCTCAGCGCGGGCGCAGAGGATGAGGTCGACTACGACTCCGCCGACTTCGCCGCGGCCCTCGCCAGCTTTGATCGCGAGCAGGCGGCCGAGAGCGCTGCCGCGCAGAACCTGACGCAGGAAGAAGCGGTCATCGTCGGCACGGTCGTGAAGCTTACGGACAAGCATGTCGTGGTCGACATTGGGCTCAAGTCTGAGGGCTTGATTCCGCTCGATCAGGTGCTGGACATCAATGGTGTCTCGAAGTTTAATCCAGGCGATCAGGTCGAGGTTGTCGTCGAGCGGGAAGAGGCCGAAGGCGGCTATCTCGTCAGCTATGAGAAGGCGCTGCGGCACAAGGTCTGGGACAAGCTGGAAGAGGCTGCCAATACGAAGACGCCGGTCAAAGGCATGGTGTTGAGCCGGGTCAAAGGCGGTCTGACGGTTGATATCGGCATCAAAGCTTTTCTGCCCGGGTCGCAGGTGGAGATTCGTCCGGTCCGCAATCTCGACGGCTACATCGGAACCGAGATCGAAGTTCGCGTCATCAAGCTGAACAAAAAGCGCGGCAACGTGGTCATCAGCCGGAAAGAGCTGCTAGAGGAAGACCAGAACGCGAAGAAGGATGTCACGCTCGCGACTCTCGAAGAGGGTTCAGTTCTAACCGGCACGGTCAAGAACCTGACCGACTATGGCGCCTTTGTGGATATGGGGGGTCTGGACGGCCTGTTGCACATTACGGATATGAGCTGGGGCCGTTTGACGCACCCGCGCGATCTGGTCAATGTCGGCGACGAGATCCAAGTTAAAGTGCTGAAGTTTGACAAGGATAAGCAGCGGGTGTCGCTCGGCTTCAAGCAACTGACGCCCGATCCATGGCTTGATGCGACTGAGCGCTATCCGATCGGGGCGCAGGTTCGCGGGCGCATACTGTCGGTTACCGACTACGGCGCGTTTGTCGAGCTAGAGCAGGGTATCGAAGGTTTGGTCCACGTCTCGGAGATGACCTGGTCGAAGCGGATGAAGCATCCGTCGAAGATGGTCAAGCCCGGCGACGAGGTCGACACGATTATCCTGTCCGTCAACCCGAATGATCGCCGCATCTCACTCGGAATGAAGCAGTTGCAGGATAATCCATGGGAGCAGCTTGAGGATAAGTACCCGATTGGTGCTGTGATTGAAGGCCGTGTGCGCAACCTTACGGATTTCGGAGCCTTTATCGAGATCGAAGACGGAATCGATGGTCTGGTGCATGTCTCGAACCTGAGCTGGACCAAGCGCATCAAGCATCCGTCGGAGGTCCTGAAGAAGGGCGAGAAGATCAAGGCCGTAGTGCTTGGCGTTGAGCCGGAGAACCGCCGTCTTTCACTCGGCGTCAAGCAGCTGCAACCGGATGTGTGGGAGACCTTCTTTGCCCAGCATCGTGTGGGCGATGTCATCAAGGGTAAGGTGCTGCGGACGGCTCAGTTTGGCGCCTTTATCGAGATCGCCGAGGGTGTTGAGGGTCTGTGCCATGTCTCTGAGGCAGTTGACGAGCATCACCAGCCGCTGGCCTTGAATGTCGGAGACGAGCATGATTTCAAGATCGTCAAGATGAACCCGGAGGAGAAGAAGGTGGGTCTCAGCATCAAGGCAGTTGGTGAAGAGGCCAGCCGGGTCGAAGTGGAGAGCTATAAAGAGCGTGATCGCGGCACAGGCAAGTCGGGGGGGAACACTAACTCCTCCTCAAACAGTAGCAGCAGCACTACGCTGGGCGACTTGATCAACTGGAAGCGATCTGAACGCGAGTAGAGGTCTTGAGAGCAAGCAGAAAGGCCGCCCAACTGGGCGGCCTTTCTGCTTGCATGAGTAATGGCCGTCGCCGGCAGGTCTCAGATGTGAGGACAAGAAGGCGATACACACTCCTGTTCAAAGTGAGCGCATTCATTGGCAGTGGACGGCAATTCTGCTCTGTCGGCTAGGCGATCAAGCTTTTTAGAGTAGTGCTCGTAGAAGTAGGAATGAACTCTGAGGCGGGATCCATCTTGGCTGACGCTCTCGCCATAATTTCAAGCTCGGCCGGAGCGAAGACCTCTGGCGGGATGCCGGCAACGGCTACAAATCCTGGTTCATCGCCAAGCACCTCAGAGATCTGATTCCAGCGAAGGAACGGCGAGGTGGTGGGAAGAACGATAATGCGACGCTTCGGTTCTGGAAGCGTGAAGTAGACCGACCAGACCAGAAGCGTGAGGCAGCCTGTTACACCGGAGAAAACATTAATGATCGAGTTTAGGTGAGCACTGTACGTGATCCATGCTGCTTGGGAGAGATTGCAAGCAGACATCATGCCTAGTCCGAAACTTACTCCGAAGATTCGGCTCCGAAAGGTCAGTCCCATCGGGCGAATGGCGAAGCAGACAAAAAGCAGGAGACAGAGTGTTAGAACGCTGGATATCTGTTGCAACTGCATGATGAAGGCAAGTAGGAGATGCGTGCCAGATTCGTGTGGGCCAGCACCAACAATGAGGGCCAGAGCAACTGAGATCGCAGCCGCCCAGCGAAATACAAGCATTCCCAGTTTGCGCAGACCTGGAAGCGGGGTCATGGCAAGCTGAAAGATCCCCAGCACAACATAAACAGAGATGATTGCCTCTAAAACAAAAGTCGACCAATAGGCATAGAAGTAGAGTTTATAGGCCAGGTGGCGTTCGATAAGTCGGCTGCTCCCCTCCGTTAGTCCTAAACAGACTACGTCTCCGAGAAGACGGATAGAGAGAAGGACACTGAATGAGACAAACTCCTTGACCTGCTTAGATTTATAGAGTCCGAAAAGCGCTGCAGCGCAACAGATTGTCTCAAACAGGCAGAGTATCTCGGTTAATGTCGCGTTCATGGTTGCCACCTTCTGCCTTGACCACGAGACTAGATGAGCCAGAAGGTGGTCGCAAGGAAAAAGTGAGGCGTCCGGTACAAAGGTACCCTAGCGCATTCCGCAGGCGGACGGGTCATTTGGCATGCACATTGGAGCGGGGCAGGAGCTCGTCTTTCCGGTAAGTACTGTCGATTGATGCATATTGATCTGGGTGTAGGCGGCAGAACCTGTGAGGGCGAGGACGACGACGAAGGAGCGAACGATGTTTTTCATTTGAGATAGTCTCCTAAAGTTGTAGAGTGCTTTTGAGATTTCGCTGGACAACTCAGCTGCATCCAATATAGGATCTAAGCTATTGTAAGTCCATCGTTTTGAATAGCTTACACGTGTATCTAACAAGTCACGTTACTAAGGTACTGTTCGCTCTGCCATGCTGATAAAGGTCTGGTTGCCCCAATCTTCTGAGTCGTCGGAACATCTGACCAAGCTGGCCTCGGCGGCTAAGCCGCATCGCGCGAAAAGTACTTACGCATGGTTGAAGCCAAGTCCCTAGCAAAATGTAATCAGAGCGCCCCTGGAACTGCTTCTCGGAGGTTCAGTTGCATGATTGAACGGCTTACGCAAAGCCCAAGCTAGCTGCTAGGTGCAATCCACATCGTCGTACGGATGACTGTAAGTGCGAGCTGTCGCTCTGAGCGAACGCGGGAGGACACCAGGGACACGGCAGGAGACAGTTTCTGGCACACGCAAAAGACCCCTCGCATGAGGGGTCTATGAAGTGTGGATGCTAAGGACGAAGTTACACTTTAGCCACTGCTGGCTCCGGAGTAGACGGAGCGCTTACCGGCTTCTTCGGGAGGGGTTCAGCCTTTTTTAGGGGCGCGAGGATCGCGTGCAGGGTTGTGCCTTCCATGCGGGGCATGAACTCGACCGTTCCCGCTTCACCAATATCGAGGATGAGCCGATTGATGATCTTGTAGCCCAGGTCGCGATGCGCCATTTGCCTGCCTTTGAAGCGTAGGGAAGCTTTTACTTTGTCGCCATCCCCAAGGAAGCGAACGGCTTGATTCTTCTTGGTTTGATAGTCATGCTCATCCACTGTGACGGAGAACTTGACCTCTTTGATGGTGATGACTTTCTGTTTCTTTCTGGCGGCGCGGTCGCTCTTATCTTTTTCGTAGAGGAATTTGCCATAGTCCTGGATCTTGCAGACCGGCGGGACCGCATTGGGGGAGATCTCGACCAGATCAAGCGAGCGCTCGCGGGCCATCTTCAAGGCTTCAAACGGCACCATGACACCCAACTGCTCGCCGTTCTCGTCGATAACGCGCACCTCTCGCGCGCGGATTCGTTCATTGGTTCGAATAAAAGACTTTGCCGTACGCTTATCAATAGGGGGAATATCTAGCCTCCACAGCGCTCACTCAGGGACGCCATGCATTGGATGTTGATGGAGTGCGGAAAGTTTATTCATCCGAACGCCGCAACGTGGAGTATAGCATTTGGGTGTGCCGGCCCACTGGTATTCTAGGTTTGCCGCGGAAATGCCTGGTCACTGACAGCAGCATCACCTAGGACTGGCACGGGAGACCCTAAAGAGAATGAAACGCCGTATCTTGCTTGTGGATGATGAAGTTACCGTGCTCTTGACCCTCAAGGCTGTGCTCGAGATCAGCGGATTTGACGTGCACACGGCAGCCTCCGCCCGAGAGGCGCGGTCCAAGATTCGGCTCAACGAATACCACATGGTGATTACTGATATGAGGATGGAGAGCGACGCGGCCGGCGCCGAGGTGGTTCGCGCTGCGCGGACCGCGGCGTATCATCCCGCGGTCGCGCTGCTGACGGCGTTTCCCGTGGATGAGGAAGGATGGGACGACGGAGCTCCAGATAAGGTGTTAGTCAAGGCGACACAGACGAAGGTTCTGCTGCAGCAGATTGAGACGCTGTTTGAGCAGCATGCGGCGAAGCTGTCGAGGCTAGCGGCGCAGGCCTCAGGAGTAAAGACAGAGAGCAAGGGAGCGGAGATGGAGGCGCCCCTGGCTATGACTCCGCGGGTCACGGCTCCGCGGAAGCGGGTGTCGCCTGGGCCTAAACTGGGCGCCTAGATTCCCGGCAAATCATTCATTCTGCTTGGTTATGCGGAGTGCTGGCGGATCGTGGTGCGCAGGCTATTATTAAGCTCAAGAGCGCGGGAGACGCCGTCTTCCAACATGCGCAACCACTCGGTGGCAGGCTCCTTAAGCTCCACTGTGCTCAGGAGATAGGAGGTCTGGACGACGATCTCCAAGGCGTTCGACAGATCGTGCGAGAGCTTGCGGATGTCTTTCGCGAGGGTCTCGGGAAGCTTATCCGATGAAGCGTTAATTGATTCATTCTGAAGGGGTTGCTGCTCTGCCATGATGTCTGGCCTCCCGAAGTTCGTGTGATCTTCAGACTTATCATAGCGGGAGCCGGCGGTTTGACAGGCGATGGGGAGTTTGAGAAACTAAGGCTTCCATGTTGCCAAGCCCTTTGTTTTGAAGGGATTTGTGGAAAGTGCCGAAATGGCGGAATTGGCAGACGCGCGTGGTTCAGGTCCACGTACTCGCAAGGGTGTGGAGGTTCGAGTCCTCTTTTCGGCACCAGTAAGTGAATGGAATGTACGAGATGGCCGCATGCAGATGCGGCCGTTGGTGCGTTTGAGAGAAGGTGTCGTTTTTCGCGCAGGTGGACGGGCGATTTTCGCGATTCTGCTGAGGTTGAGAGACGTCTTCCACGGGTTTGGTGGAGGTTTGTTTCGGGGCAGCAGAGGGTGGTCGAAAGGCAGATCCCTGCGGGATAACAAAAAGGATGGCTACGAGGACCACAGAAAGCGTTACAGCAAGAACGCGGTGAGTGCTAATTGGCGAAGTGGAAGACGACTCCGACGCCGACGGACTCGAGCAGGTGGGCGCCGGGTTGATTGGTGATGCCGGAGATGGCTCCGATGCCGAGCTCGAAGATGCGGATATCCATAAGGGGCAGGACTTTTAGGTCGAGGCCGGCGAAGCCCTGGTAGGCGACGCCGTGGTCGATGACGACGCGGCCGTTCTGGAAGGGGAGGGCTCCGTTGAAGCTGGCGCTCGGGGTACGGCCGCCGTCGGTGCGGGCGAGGCCGACGGAGCCCTGGAGATAGGGGGCGAGGAGCTTGTAGCGGGTGGGGAAGGTGGCGCGGAGGCCGCCCATGGCGGTGTAGAGGCGGCCGCCGGAGCCGGTGGCGGTGGGATCGGCACCATGGCTGGAGGAGGCGATGGAGCCTCGGAGGTCGACACCGAGGCGGACGCGGCCGATGTTGCGGAAGTCATAGTAGGCGCCGCCGACGCCGCCGAGGGGGGAGAAGGAGCCGTCGGTTTTGGTGACGAGGGTGTTGGCGGTGCCGTTGCCGACTGTCGAGTAGGTGAGGCTGCCGAGGTTCTGGGCGGTGACCATGCCGTAGACGGCGCCCTGGGCGCGGGCGAGGGGAGCAAGGGCGAGGGGCAGGACGGCGAGGAGCGCGGACTTTCGGAGATTCATGCTGCGGTTAGTTTAGCGGGTTTGCCGCGCAGTGGGAGTCTCGGGGGTATTCCCGGTTCCGATGCGTTGACCCGGCAGGATCGGCACTCTTGCTCATGCGTGAGAAGGGCCATCAGGGCGACGTCCGCCAGCGCCTGGTGCTTGAGGGTTGAGCCGGAGAGCCGGGCGGCGGCGACCGCGTGGTGGTACGACGTGACTAACTGATCGCCGAACGGGCAGTCCATGGAGAAAAGTTAGCACTGTGGAATGACCGGACGACAGCTCGTTCCGGGAGCGGCTGCTGCGGAAAAGTGGAAATGCGGGACCATACTTTTTGGGTGTCTGAGCAGACGTTGTTCTTGCCGTCCTTCGACGCGTTGAATACGCTCTGAAATGTATGGCTAATGAACCTGCGCTTTTTGAGAATCAACCAATCCGGCGAACGTACGATGAGGCAACACAGACCTGGTGGTTTTCTGTTGTCGATGTCGTAAAAATCCTTACTCAGCAGCCGGATTTGCGTCGAGCGGGAACCTATTGGAAGGTGCTGAAAAACCGCCTTACAAAGGAAGGAAGTCAACTGGTTACAGAATGTAACCAGTTGAAACTGCCTGCCGAAGATGGAAAGCAGCGGTTGACGGATGTGGCAAAGGCGGAGACGCTGCTGCGGCTGGTGCAATCCGTCCCTAGCCCGAAGGCGGAGCCGATCAAGCTATGGCTGGCGAAGGTTGGGTACGAGCGTATGCAGGAGATCGCCGACCCGGGACAGGGACTGGATCGGGTTCGCGAGCAGTGGCGAAGACAGGGTCGCAGCGAGAAGTGGATTGCGCAACGCATGACCGGGCAGGAGACGCGCAACAAGCTTGTCGACTACTGGGCGAGGCATGAGGTAAACGAGGGGCAGGAGTATGCGATTCTGACTAACATCATTCACCAGGAGTGGACCGGACACAGCGTGAAAGCGCACAAGGACATGAAGGATTTGAAAAGTCAACCGCTACGCGACCACATGACGGAGGCGGAGCTTATCTTTACTGCGCTGGCGGAGCTTTCAACACGGCAGATCGCGGAGACAGCTCAGGCCCGAGGTCTGCACCAGAACTCCAAGGCGGCGAAGAGCGGTGGCGGGATCGCCAAACGCGCGCGTCTGCAGTTGGAAAAGCAGACAGGGAAGCGAGTGGTCTCGAAGGAGAACTATCTTTCGCCGGCGAAGGCGAGGAAAGCTCTTTCCAGTTAGCGTGCGCCTGTTGCCGGTAGGGAGGGTGGGGC
>CAXTRT010000030.1:0-47417 GCA_964246835.1 uncultured Acidobacteriaceae bacterium
GACGGCTACTTGGGAGGGCGAAGTGTCTTGGGCGTAAGGGCTTGGTGGGGAGAGCGAAATGCGGGGATCTCTCCGCTCGCGTTGCTCGGTCGAGATGACGGCACCCATTGGGGGTGCTTCGGCGTGCGTGAAATGCGGGGATTCTTCGCTGCGCTCAGAATGACAACCAGTAGAGGGAGGCAGGTTTGGCCGCGAGCTAGGCGGCGGCGATGCGTTGGATGAGGTTGTTTTGTTCGCGCTGGGACTCGGCTCCAATGGTCATGGCGTCGAGGACGTTGGTTGAGAGGGCGAAGCGGATGGCTTCGGCGGGTTTGTCGCGGAGGTCGCCCTGGCCGAGGATTTTCATGCCGACGACGCCGGCGCCGTTGGAGCGCATTTGCTTGATGAGGCCGATGACCGTGTCGGGGTCGGCATCCATGTGGGAGCCGATGGGGTTGAGGCGGACGAGATTGATATCGACCCAGGGATCGGCGGCGGCGAGGCGGAGCGCGGGGAGGGAGTGGCAGGAGACGCCGTGGGCACGGAGGATGCCCTTCTGCTTGGCTTCCTCGAGGACGTCCATGACGGGGCGATAGCGGGTGGTCCAGTCGGACTCGGTGACGCAGTGGATGAGGACGACGTCGAGGTGGTCGACGCCAAGCTCGCGGCGGAAGCGGTCGAGGTCGCGGCGGACGCCGGCGGCGTCGCGGGTGTCTGTCTTGGTGAGGACGGTGACCTTGTCGCGGGGGAGCTGCTTGACGGCCTCGCGGACGAAGGGGTGCGAGCCGTAGGAGTCGGCGGAGTCAAAGAAGCGGAGGCCGTTGGTGTGATAGCCGTCGAGCAGGAGGCGGGTGAGAGGCGAGTTGCGGGTCTGATTGGAGCCGCCGCCGAAGCCGATGGTGCCGGTGCCCATGGCGAGGCGGCTGGTACGGATGCCGGTGCGGCCGAGAACGACCTCGTCCTGGGCCTTGAATTTGGTGGAGAGCGGTTCGGGGTCGATGAGGGCGGCGCGGGCGATGGCGGAGGTGGCGACGAGAGCTGCGGTAAGGGCGCGGGAGGAGCGGCGGAGGAAGTCTCTGCGGAGCATTGGGGGAGTCTCCTTTGTGGAGACTGTACGCCTTTGCGGGGGTTTGGCGAAGAGAGGCTTTTGATGAGGCGAAGACGCTTGGGAGGGGCGTGCGGTGGTGGAGCGGGTGGCTGAGGCAGGGTTGTCGTTCCCGGTAGAGAAGCAGGTTCCTCCACTTCGCTGCGCTTCGGTCGGAATGACAATACCAAAGGTGTCCGGTGGTGGAGCGGGTCGCTGAGGCAGGGTTGTCGTTTCCGGTAGAGAAGCAGGTTCCTCCACTTCGCTACGCTTCGGGCGGAATGACAATACAAAGGTGCGACCGTCGCTTCGCTCCGTGGTTAAGGGCAAATGCGGGGATTCTTCGCTGCGCTCAGAATGACAAGCCAAAAAAGATGTGCTCGTAAGGTGATTGGGCCTGGGGAGAGGGTTTCTGCGCTGCGGTTGGGACGGTATTGTTGCGGGGCTGAGGCGCTGCGTAGAGAATCAAGGGTATGGCGATGGTGAAGGTGGCGGTGGTGACGGCGGAGGCTCCGGCGGCGATTGGGCCGTATACGCAGGCGATAAGGGTGGGGGAGTTTGTGTATACGTCGGGGCAGATTCCGCTTGATCCGGTGACGATGGAGCTGGTGGAGGGCGGGATTGCGGAGCAGACGGCGCGGGTGCTCGAGAACCTGAAGGCGGTGCTGGCGGCGGCGGGAACGGATCTGACGCGGGTGGTGAAGACGCTGGTGTTTCTGAAGGATATGAAGGACTTTGCGGCGATGAATGCGGTGTATGAGCGCGTGTTTCGGGAGGCGCTGGCGGGATCGACGACGGACGCTGTGCCGACGCCTGCGCGGTCGATAGTAGCGCCGCCTGCGCGGTCGACGGTGCAGGTGGCGGGATTGCCTAAGGATGCGCTGGTGGAGATTGAGGTGGTGGCGGTGGGGTAGGGCGTTGGGCGTGCTCCGTTGTACGTTCTCCGTTGTACGTTGCTGGTATTTGGCTTGTAAGAATCTATGTTGTGGCGCTTTTGGAGGGAAGAACAAGCAACGGCAACAGCGAAATGCGGGGATCTCTCCGCTCCCGCTGGTCGGTCGAGATGACGGCTTGCTTTGCGTTATAAGGCCCGGGCGTTCTTCGTTGTACGTGCTACGTTGCGCGATCTTGGTGAGATAGAAGATAGGAACGAACAACGAACAACGAACAACGAACAACGAAGAACGAAGAACGGACAACGGTCAACGGTCAACGAAGAACAGCACTTAGCAGTTGTGGCGGAGGGAGGTTCTATTACGGCGGGTGCGGGGAGCAGGCCTTCGGCGCGGCATGTGGAGAGTCTGGATGGGTTTCGCGGGATTGCGTTTTTGCTGGTGTTTGTACGGCACTATTCGTTGACGTCGCATACGGCGTCGCGCGTGATGCAGGTGGCGATGGGGGTGGGGCAGGGTGGATGGATCGGGGTGGATCTGTTCTTTACACTTTCCGGGCTGCTAATTACGGGGATACTGCTCGATACGCGGGAGCAGACGGGGTACTTCAGGAAGTTTATTGCGCGGCGGGCGCTGCGGATCTTTCCGCTGTACTACGGGGTGCTGCTGGTGCTGTTGCTGCTGACGCCGGCGCTGCATCTCGAGTGGCGCTGGGGCGACCTCGCGTATGTGTTCTATGCGGGCAATTTTGCTTACTGCTGGGATGCGTCGCTGGCGCTGATCCGGCCGGATGTGACGCTGATGCATCTGTGGTCGCTGGCGGTGGAGGAGCAGTTTTACCTGGTGTGGCCGATGGTGGTCTACCTGGTGGCGACGCGTCGGCGGCTGGCTCAGGTGTGTGTGCTGTTGGGGGCGATGGCGCTGCTGCTGCGGGTGGTGCTGCTTTGGGCGATGCCGCTCGACCGGGCGTTTGAGTGGTGCTATGCGATGCTGCCGACGCATATGGATGGGCTGCTGTGCGGCGCGCTGGCGGCGGTGGCGGTGCGGAGCTTTGGCGTGGCGGCGCTGCAGCCGGCGGCACGGCGGATCTGTGTGGGCGCGGGGGCGGCGCTGGCGGCGATCTACTGGGTGGCGGGGTATAACTTCTATTCGCGGCTGATGGTGCTGGCGGGGTTTCCGGTGCTGGGCGTGTTGTTTGCGACGATGCTGCTGCAGGCACTGGCGCCGGGAACGTGGGCGGCGCGGCTGGGCAGGCTGCGGGTGCTGCGGTTCTTCGGCAAGTACAGCTATGGGCTGTATGTGTTTCACATTCTGTTTTCGCCGGGGCTGTCGCGATTTCAGCCGATGCTGCAGCGGCAGATGCACTCGGTGGTGCTGGGCGCGCTCGTGTATATCGGGCTGACGTTTGCCGGGACGTGCGGGGTGGCGGTGCTGAGCTACCAGTTCTATGAGAAGCACTGGCTGCGGCTGAAGGGGCGATTTGCGTACGCGCGGGCGGAGGCGGCATCGACGGCGGCTGTCGCCGCATCTTAATGAGGGTAAGATCGCCTGCACTCGAGGCGAGAGGAGATGGTTATGGCGCAGACGATCGAGAAGGTACAGAAGACGGAGGCGGAGTGGCGCGAGCTGCTGACGCCGGAGCAGTTCCATGTGATGCGGCAGAAAGGGACGGAACGGCCGTTTACGAGTCCGCTGAACGACAACCATGCGGACGGGATCTATCACTGCGCGGCGTGCGATGCGCCGCTGTTTACGTCGGCGAACAAGTTTGAGTCGGGATCGGGCTGGCCGAGCTTCTGGAATTCGGTGTCGCCCGAGGCGATTGTGGCGCATGAGGATACGAGCCACGGGATGCGGCGGGTCGAGGTACTGTGCGCGGCCTGCGGGGCGCACCTGGGGCATGTGTTTCCGGATGGCCCGCAGCCGACGGGGCAGCGATACTGCATCAATGGGGCTTCGCTCGGGTTTAATGGGAAGGCCTGAACGAGGCGGACGATGGGCAACTTCATCCGGATAACGCCGTTTCTTTATGTGCCGGAGGTTGAGCCTGCTGTGCGGTTCTTTGTGGACGTACTTGGGTTCACTGCGTGGGTTACGGAACCTGAGTATGCGTACGTGCAGCGGGAGACAGCCGGCGTTCGCATTCTGCGCGCCTCGCGGAGCCCGGGCGAGGAGGTTCCGCCCGGGAATCGGCGGTTTCTGTACTACATCGACGTGGAGGATGTGGCGGCGATAGTCGCGGAGGTCAGGCCCAAGCTGGCGGCTGCCGGGCTACCGGAGGGGCATGGACCGGTGGATCAGAGATATGGACAGCGGGAGTTTATGGTGACTGCGCCGGATGGCAATCTGCTGGTCTTTGGGCAGTCGGTGCCTGCGGTGGCGGGGGAGTAGGGCTGGATCAGGGGCGCATCTGTTCGGTGCGAGAGCGTGACACGTGCGATGAGTCTCAGTGCCTGCTATGACACGTGCGATGAGTCTCAGTGCCTGCTAAGAGACTCTTCCTTTGGCACTTTGTAAGAGAAACAAGCAATGACAACGACGAAATGCGGGGATCTCTGCACTCCGCTGCGCTCCGGTCGAGATGACGGCATTTTATCGAAACTCCTATTTAGGCTTTGACGATTTTGCCGGCCTTGATGCAGGAGGTACAGACCTTGATGCGCTTGCTGCCGCCGTCGGTTTTGGCTTTGACCTGCTGGAGGTTGGGATTCCAGCGGCGACGGGTGGTGTTGTGGGCGTGCGAGATGTTGTTGCCGAACTGCGGGCCTTTGCCGCAAAGATCACATTTCTGTGCCATGGTGACTCCGATCAGATGTCTCTGCCTGCTGGTGCGAGGAGAGGGGACTTGTGCCGTGCCTGGAGGCTGTGCGTTTAGCGCCGTGAGGTTCAGGCGAGCCGTCGCAGACGCAGGGCTGCTTTCAGTGTAAAGGCAAGGCGGGTGCTCGGCAACCGGAAAGGCTTAATTGGGCGAGGCCAGGCGGGCTGTGGTTCTTGGGCGAAGTGCAGAATGCGGGGATCTCTCCGCTCCCGATGGTCGGTCGAGATGACGGCCTTCGAGGGAGGTCGGTCGAGGTGACGGCAATTGGGGAGGTCGGTCGAGGTGATGGCCTTCGAGGGAGGTTGGTCGAGGTGACGGCAGTCGAGGTGACGGCAATGGGGGGCGTCGGTCGAGATGACGGCCTTCTAGGGAGGTTGGTCGAGGTGACGGCAGTCGGGGGTCGGTCGGTTGAGGTGACGGCTTTGAGGGGTGATGGTTCAAGGCCGGCTTTGGTGAGGTGAAAGCTAGGGCGGGTGGGCGGCGTTGCCGGGTGCGTCCTTTGCCCGCTTCGTGCGTCAGTGTCCTACGCGAGGCAGGCGGTTTGCGCATCTATGACGCTTGGATAGCGGATGGCAGGCCTGGCAGCGGAGTGCCCTGGACAGCTGTGGGTGTGGGTCGTGGATAGATGCGGATCTGTGGACAGGTAAGCGCGGGCAGGTAAGCAGAATGAGACGGGATTTGAGGGCAGGCATGGCAAAGGATCTGGTGGAAGACGCTACGGGCGGTCAGACGGCTACGGACGAGCTTGAAGAGACGCGGCACGGGGCTCCTTGTGATGGGCTGGGGGAGTGGCCGGTGACGCGGCGGGAGTTTGTTGCGGGGGCGACGACGGTGTTTGGCGCGTCGGCGCTGACACCGGCGATCGGCCGGGCGGAGATGTCGCCGGCGGCGGTGCGGCAGATGCCGATCAGGCTGACGGTGAACGGCGAGGCGAAGTCGATGCGGATTGATTCGCGGACGAGCCTGCTCGACCTACTGCGTGAAGACATGAAGCTGACGGGAACGAAGAAGGGCTGCGACCACGGGCAGTGCGGCGCGTGCACGGTGCTGGTAGGTGGAAAGCGGATCAACAGCTGCCTGGCGCTGGCGGTGTCGTATGACGGCGAGTCGGTGACGACGATCGAGGGCATTGCGAAGGGCGAGGTGCTGAACCCGGTGCAGCAGGCGTTTTTGGACCATGACGGCTACCAGTGCGGGTACTGCACGCCGGGGCAGGTTGTGTCGGCGGTAGCGCTGCTGGGCGAGGTGAAAGCGGGCGCGGCGAGCTACGTCACGAAGGACGTGAGAAAGACAGGCGAGGTGGAGCTGACAGACGACGAGATCAAGGAGCGGATGAGCGGCAATCTCTGCCGCTGCGGGGCGTATCCGGGGATTGTGGCGGCGGTGCGGCAGGCATACGGGCATGCGGCTGAACAAAAGGCGGCGGCGGCCGATAGAGAGCAGATGGGAGTGGTGCATGCAGCCCTTTGAGTTTGAACGAGCGAGCGATCCGCAGGCGGCGGTGCAGGCGATTGCCGCGGCTCCGCAGGGAAGGTTCCTGGCGGGTGGGACGAACCTGATCGACCTGATGAAGCAGCATGTGGAGCTGCCGACGCACCTGGTGGACATCAACCGGCTGGATCTGGCGAAGATCGAGGAGCTGCCGAACGGCGGTGTGCGGCTGGGCGCGCTGGCGAAGAATGCCGACACGGCGGATCACGCGCTGGTGCGGACGCGGTACCCGATGCTGTCGCAGGCGATCCTGGCGGGGGCCTCGGCGCAGCTGCGGAATGCGGCGACGAATGGCGGGAACCTGCTGCAGCGGACGCGATGCTATTACTTCTACGATCCGGCGTATGAGCAGTGCAATAAGCGCAAGCCGGGGTCGGGCTGCGGGGCGATCGAGGGCTACAACCGGATCCATGCGGTGCTGGGGCAGAGCCCGGAGTGCATTGCGACGCATCCATCGGATATGTGCGTGGCGCTGGCGGCGCTGGGCGCGACGGTGCGGGTGCGCGGGAGGAAGGGCGAGCGGACGATTGCGTTTGCGGAGTTTCATCGGCTGCCGGGAAAGACGCCGGAGATCGATACGAACCTGAAGCCGGACGAGCTGATTCTGTCGATCGACCTGCCGAAGGATGCGTACGCGGGCAACCAGGTGTATGTGAAGGTGCGAGACCGGGCGAGCTACGCGTTTGCGCTGGTGAGCGCGGCGGCGGCGCTTGAGATGGAGGGGCAGACGGTGAAGAGTGCGCGGCTGGCGCTGGGCGGGGTGGCGCACAAGCCGTGGCGGTCGGAGAAGGCGGAGGCTCTGCTGGAGGGAAAGCCGGCGAATGAGGAGAGCTTTCGCGCGGCGGCGGAGGAGACCATGCGCGGAGCGAAGACGTATGAGCATAATGCGTTCAAGGTGGAGATGGCGAAGCAGACGATTGTGCGGGCGTTGACGCAGGCGGCGAAGGGGACGGGAGTTGAGGCTTAGGTACTTCGTCGTCCGCGATGTGCCAGGGGTTGAGTCAGCGAAGACGAAATACAGGGGTCTCTCCGCTCGCGTTGCTCGGTCGAGATGACGGCTTTCTCAAGATATAGGAAATAGTTTTGAAGATGTAGAGGGTTTGATCGATGGCGATGACGACGATTGGTGAGCCGGTTACGCGGGTGGATGGACGGGCGAAGGTGACGGGCGCGGCGAAGTTTGCGGCGGAGTTTGCGGTGCCGAACCTGGCGTACGGGGTGATGGTGACGAGCACCATTGCGAACGGGCGGGTGCAGCGGATGGATACGGCGGCGGCGGAGCGGGCGCCCGGGGTGCTGGCGGTGATAACGCCGGCGAACGCAAAGAAGCTGCCGAACGGCGGCAAGGCCGGGGTCAAGCCGCCCGCGGGGCGGGTGCTCTCGCTGCTGCAGGACGACACGGTGAAGTACAACAACCAGCCGATCGCGGTGGTAGTGGCGGAGACGCTGAACCAGGCGATCTATGCGGGGTCGCTGATTGGGGTGACATACCAGAGCGCGCCGGCGACGCTGGACTTCGAGAAGGGGTTTGGGACGTCGCACGCGGCTGGACATGGCAAGGATCCGGCGGATCTGAGTGAGGGCAAGCTGGCGGCGGGGATGGCAGCGGGCGAGGTGAAGATCGACCAGATCTATACGACGCCGGTGCAGAACCACAACCCGATGGAGCCGCACGCGACGATCGCGCAGTGGGACGGCGCGAAGCTGACGGTGCATGACGCGACGCAGAACATCTCCGGCGTGAAGCAGACGCTGGCGAAGACGTTCGATCTGCCGGATGACAATGTACGGGTGATCTGTCCGTTTACGGGCGGCGGCTTTGGCTCGAAGGGGTCGATGTGGTCGCATGTGGCGCTGGCGGCGATGGCGTCCAGGCAGGTCGACCGGCCGGTGAAGCTGGTGCTCGAGCGGCCGCAGATGTTTGGGCCGGTGGGTGCGCGGCCGCAGACGCAGCAGCACATCATTCTGGCGGCGAAGAACGATGGAATGCTGACGGCGGTGCAGCACGATGTGCACTCGCACACGTCGACGTTTGAGGATTTTACCGAGCCTTCGTCGAGCCAGACGCGGATGCTGTATGCGAGCGATGCGATCTCAACCACGCAGCGGCTGGTGCCGCTGACGGTGGGAACGCCGACGTTCCAGCGGGCGCCGGGAGAGGCGACAGGGACGTTCGCGCTGGAGGTTGCGATGGATGAGCTGGCGGAGAAGCTGGCGATGGATCCGATCGCGCTGCGGCTGAAGAACTATGCGGAGAAGGATCCGACGAACAATAAGCCGTGGTCGAGCAAGCATCTGCGGGAGTGCTACGCGCAGGGGGCGGAGCGGTTTGGGTGGTCGAAGCGGGTGGCGCAGCCGCGGTCGGTTAGGGCCGGGCACGAACTTGTCGGGATGGGCATGGCGACGGCGACCTACGGGGCGAACCGGTCGGCGGCGATGGCGATGGTGCAGTTTGAGCCGAATGGGCGAGTGACGGTGAGCTCGGGGTCGCAGGACCTGGGGACGGGAACATACACGATCATGGCGCAGGTGGCGGCGGCGACGCTGCATCTCTCGATCGACATGGTGGATGCGAAGCTGGGCGATTCGCTGCTGCCGAAGGCGCCGGTTTCGGGCGGATCGCAGTCCGCGGCAAGCGTGACGCCGGCGGTGCAGGCGGCGGCGAAGCAGGCACAGCTGAAGCTGGTGACGGCGAGCGCGGCGGACAAGGGATCGCCGCTGTTCGGCGTCGATCCGGAGCAGATTGATTTTCAGAATGGGCGGCTTATCCGGAAGGGGCAGCCGGAGAGCGGCGAAAGCTTCCAGGCGTTTCTGGAGCGGAATGGCGGAAAGCCGGTGAGCGCGATGGGATCGGCGGAGAAGGACCAGGACGCCGAGCAGTACGCGGCGCACTCGTGGGGGGCGGTGTTCGCGGAGGTGGCGGTGGACGAGATGCTAGGGATGGTTCGCGTGCGGCGCATCACCGGTGTCTACGATGTGGGCACGCTGCTGAACGAGAAGACGGGCACGAGCCAGCTGATCGGCGGGGTAGTGTGGGGCGTGGGTCTGGCGCTGCATGAGTCGACGCACATTGATACGCGCACTGGGCGGTCGGTGAACAACAATCTTGCGGAGTACCACGTTCCGGTGAATCTGGATATCGGCACGATCGACGTGATGGCGCTGAACATTCCGGATACAAAGTTCAACGAGCTGGGCGCACGTGGGATCGGGGAGATCGGGATTACGGGTGCGGCGGCGGCGGTGGCGAATGCGATCTATAACGCGACGGGTAAGCGGCTGCGGAGCACGCCGATTACGCCGGAGATGCTGATGGCTTAGGGTTGTTGCGTTTACGCTGGAATCTGATTCGGTGAGATAACCTTTCTCGTTCAGGAGAAGTTTTTGCCGGTCCGAACAAAAAGCAGGTTCCTCCCCATTCGGCTTCGCTCAGGGTCGGAATGGAAGAAAGAAAAGCAAGGGACTTAAATTCGAGTCGCGTCGGAGCCGGTATGAGCGCGCTGCAGGTCTCTCCACTGCGCGAGACGAAGAGACGATCTCGTTCTCACCCCAGCGAGCCGATGCGCTCGCCGGGGCCTCGGCTCCGGTCGAGATGACAGCTCTATACCAATGGGAACACTTCTCCAGGATTTCAATGAGAGGGGGCTTCCGCAAGCTGGCCTACCAGGTCGAGATCGATGTCGACCTGTTTGGCAACCTTGAGGATGAAGATGCTGGGGTCTTTCAGGCCCCATTGCACGTAGGGCACGGTGAAGGTGGTTTTGGCGGTGCAGGCCGCGCCGTCAATATGTAACTTCATTGGTACGGTGAGGTCGTGAGGGGTTCCGTGGAGGGTAAAGACGCCTGTTACCTGGATAACGGAGTCTCCCGTAGGAGCGATGGCGCCGGTGTAGCTTTTGGGGGCGAAGGTGACTTCCATGAAGTGGGGCGCATCGAGGACTTCGGTTGACATCTTCTCGTCGCGTTTGTCATTGCCGGTCTTGCCGCTTCCGGCGGCGACGACGACGAGGCCGGAGATGGCGGGCGCTGTGCGGCTGAAGGTGATGGCGCCTTTCTGAAGATGGAAGGCGCCGTGGGTGGCGTGCGCGGAGCCGCCGAGCGTGAAGTCGACGGTGCTGGTGTCGGGGGCGATGGTGAAGACCTGCTGCTGCTGCGCGTGTGCGAGCGGGGCGAGCAGTACGGAAAGGGCGGCAGCGGCGAGAGGGAGTGAGAGTTTCATGGCGTTGTTCCTTTAGTTGAAAAGGGATGTACTGGATGCTTAGCGGACGCCGTGGAAGGTGGCGTGACGACGGTGTTGGCAAGCCAGAGGGCGAGCGAGGCGACGTCGGTGTCGGAGAGGACTTCGTGGCCGGCCATGTCGGTGCCGGGGAGGCCGAACTTGACGATGCGGGCGAGCTGGGTGCGGCGCTCGCTCAAGGGAGCCTCGCGGGAGACGTGCTGGAGGGGATCGGTGAGGAGGTTGGGGGGGAGCCGGTGGAAGCCGGTCTGCCAGCGGGTGCGGGTGGCGCCCGTCGCGGTGTGGCAGGTGATGCAGTAGGTCTGAAAGAGGGCGGCGCCGGTGGCGGGCGCGGCATGGAGGACGGCACTTGCCGCGGGGGACCAGGCCTGCTCGTCGCGGAGGTGCTGCGCGGTGTCGCCGGTGTTGAGGCTGGCGAGGAAGGCGATGAGATCGTCGCCGCGTGCGTTGCCATTCTGATCGAAGAGGTGACGGTAGGAGGGCATGAAGGAGGGCGGGTTAAGGCTGGCGGGGTCGTAGAAGTGGGCGCGCAGCCAGAGCGGGGAGCGGCGGTTGCCGACCTGGGAGAGGTCCGGGCCCTGGCGGCGGTTGCCGATGAGTGGAGGCTGTTCGCGGCGGATCTGGCTGAGGGGCTGGAGCGGTCCCCACAGGAGGACGTCGGCGGTGTGGGGGCGGACGTACTGGGAGTGGCAGTGGATGCAACCTTCGGCGATGTAGACCTGGCGGCCGCGCTCGGCGGCAGACAGGACGGGCGACGCGGCGGGCGATTGGGCGGTCGAGTGGGCGGGGTGGATAGCTCGATCGAGGGTGAGCGCGGCGAGCAGGACGGCGGCGGTGACGGCGAGCTCGCGCGGGTGGCGACGGAAAAGATGGAGGAGAAGCGGAAGCATGACGACGACGCCGGCGCAGAGGACGAACGCGGGCGGAACATGGCCGAGGTTCTGCGCCATGCCGATGCCCATGGCGGAGCCGCACCAGCCGGCGATGGCGTAGATAGAGCCGGCGCGGCGGCCGCGCACGGCAAGCGAGGCGGCAGGCGCGAGTAAAGAGGGATAGGCCACGAGCGCGACCGAGTAGAGTGAGACGCCGACGGGATAGAAGACGGAGGCGAGAAGGGCGCGGTGGGGATCGAGCAGAAGCAGACAGGCGAAGGCGAGCGCGGCAAAGGCGAGTGCGAGGGTGGTTGTGAGGGACCGGCGGCGGAGCAGCCAGACGCAGGCGAGAGCGGCGGCAAGGTGAAGGGCGGCGTTGACCCAGAGATGGAGCGTTCCCTGCCAGGTGCCGGCCTTGAGCGAGGGGGTGCTCTGGATGATGAAGAAGGCGGCGGAGTCCAGCCAGATGAGCGCGGTGAAGGCGGCGAGGACGAAGGGGAAGGGTATCTGGCGCGGGGGGAGAGTCTGTGCGGGCGGAGGATCGCCGGTGAGCGGCGTGGCGGGATGGAGGGCTGGTTGGAGGACAAGAAGCAGGCCGAGAAGGCAGAGGGCGGCGGCGGTGAGGGCCTGGGTCTGCGGCGATGCGGTGAAGAGGGCGGGAATGTTCGAGAGGACGTAGCCGATGCCGGTGCCGAGGCCGACCTGCAGCAGAGGGTTCTCGAGGGAGAGCCAGAGGCGCAGGTGGGTGACGAGCGTGACGGTGAGGAGGCCGAGGCCGGCGCCAAGAAGGAACGAGACGAGGAGAGCGGAGGCGAGGGCGAGCGGCGCGAGGGTGAGCAGGGCGGCGAGGCCGCAGACGGCGAAGGCGGCCTGCATGCGTCGTTGCGGCGCGATCGTCTGGCTGCGAGGCGCGAGGAGGCTGAGGAGGATGCCGCCGGTGGCCATGGCGGCCATGACGGCTTTGAGGTGGATCTGGGTGAGATGGAGATCGGCTAGGCGGTGCAGGAAGGCGAACTGCGCGAAGATGAGGAAGTAGACGTAGGTGATGGCGACGAGGCAGATCGCTCGCCAGCCGTTGCGGCAGGATCGCAGCCAGCTCATGCGGCGGGCTTTCCTGCGATCGAGCCACTGGCGAGGCCGGCGATCCAGCCTCTGGCGAGACCGGCGGCTTGCAGCAGGGCGAGGACTCCATCGAAGAGCGCGACGGTAGACCAGGCGGGCTCGAGCGCGCCGGCGAGGATCTTCCAGGTGACGAGCAGAGCGACGAGGCCGCGGGTGAGGGCCGTGAGCAGCCAGACGACCTCCAGCCTGGCCGAGCGGAGCAGCGGCGCAACGAGGGAGGCGCCGTAGAGGCAGGCGAGGCCGGTCGAGAGGACGAAGGCTCCGATGTAGGAGAGATAGGGGAGGGCGGCCGCGCTCGCGTGGACGTTCATGAGGCGCAGGGTCAGGGCGGGGGCGGCTAGTAGAAGCAGGCCTGTGGCGGTGTCCGACGCGCCAGTGACGAGCTGGTAGGCGAGGAGGAGGCGCTTCATGCGCGGGTCTCCTGCGCGATGCGATTGCCTGCGATGCGGCTGCCTGTGATGCGGCTGCCTGGGGTGCGGCGGCGGCGAAGGATGCGGCCGGCTTCGATCAGCCAGTCCGCGGAGGCGATGAGGAGCAGGATGCCGAGCAGCAGACGCGCGGTGTAGAGGGCGTTACGGAGAGCTCCGGGGAGGATGCCGAAGGCGGCGTCCGAGCCCTCGCGCCAGCCGGCGAAGAACATGAGCGCGACGTAGAGCGCGACGGTGGCGTTCCAGAGATAGAAAAACCAGGAGCGATTGAAAAGGACGCCGTCTTCGCCGAGCAGATGCACCATGACGAAGATGAGCAGGCTTGAGACGAAGCCGGCCATGGCGAGCAGCGAGTGCGCGACGAGGCCGTCGGTGAACTTGAAGTGGTCGAGCACACCGGGCAGGAAGAGACACCAGCCGGTTGGGATGAGCACGGACCACCAGCAGAGGAACGCGATGCGCCAGCGCCGGGTGTTGCGGTGCCATGCGAATGCGGAGACATAGACCGGGAGGAGCGGGAGCCAGAGCAGCAGGCTGCCGAGGCTGATGTACTGGATGGGCCGGTGATGGCTGACGTCGGCGCGGCCGAGGCCGAGGCAGAGCAGAGCCTCCGCGGCGAAGATGCCCCAGCACAGGCGCACGATGGGGGAGGTCTTCGCTCGCCGGGTGGCGATGCCGAAGGGAAGCAAGAGAAGGATGGCGACGATGACGAGGGTGGACTCGAGCTGGCTGGCGCCGGTGGGGCCGCCGGTGTCGGGGTTGATGGGTGGATAGAGCGCGGGGCTCGATGCGATGTAGAGGAGGATGGGCACGGCGAGCAGAAGGGCGAGACCGAGGAGCTTGGCTGCCGTGGACCAGCGGCTCCTCTGTTGGTGGCGTGTGATGGCGGTGGCGGCCGCGAGAAGGATCCAGAGAGAGAGGAGCGAGAGCGGGAAGAGGATGCGGGGGAGGCCGGTCCAGTCAAGGAAGAGCTTGCCGCTGGAGTGGCCGGTGAGCCAGGAGACGGTGCCGACGGCCAGCGCGGCCGACCATGCCCAGAGGACGGGTCGGCACCATGCGGCCAGCGGCGGACGATCGGCTCCATAGGCGTGGAAGAGGAAGAGGACGAGCGGGAGGCTGCACCAGCCGTAGAGCTGCAGGTCGATGTGGACAGGCATCCAGCGGCCGTAGGTGAAGGGGCCGAGCAGGAGGTTGAGCTTTGGGAGCAGAAGCAGGGCAGCGAGGAGAACGCCGACGACGTTCGCGAAGACCAGCCACGCGAGACTGTGCCAAGCGGCGAGCAGAAGGACGGGAGCTGGTGCGTCTTTAGGCGTTTCGACGGAAGGAGGGAGTTGCCGCGGTGCCACACGGGGGACCACTGCCGGGGCTGGTGTGGAGGTTGCGGTTGCGACGAGATCAGAGAGGCTGGAGACCTTCTCCTGATGCTGTGTCGCTGTTCGACCATAAGGAAGGCCACTTTGCTTGAAAGGAAGGGGCACGGGCTGATGCAGCCTGGGATACACCCTCAGGAGAAATTTCTTAGGCGCCATGGATCCTCCCATCGTGCATTTCGACGACGCGGTTGCACTGGGCGGCGAGGGCGCGATCGTGTGTTGCCATGATCAGGGTGACACCTTCGGTGGCGACGATTTCGAGCAGGAGATCGAAGACGGTGCGGCTGGTGGTCTCATCGAGCGAGCCGGTGGGCTCGTCGGCGAGGAGGATAGGAGGGCGATTCATCAGCGCGCGGCAGAGCGCGGTGCGCTGGCGCTCGCCGCCGGAGAGCTTTTGAATTCTCTGATCGAGGCGATGGCTGAGGCCGGTGCGCCCGGCGAGCTCACGCAGACGGTCGAGCGCCGGCTTGCTGCCGAGGCCGGAGGCGACGGCCGGGATGAGGCAGTTTTCCTTGAGGGTCAGGTCGGGAATGAGATTGTGCATCTGGAAGACGAAGCCGATCTCGTGCCGCAGCAGGCGGACTTTGTCGGTGTGGCGATTGAGCTCTTTACTGTTGACGACGATGCGGCCGCGGTCGGGTTCATCGAGGCCGCCGAGCAGATGCAGGAGCGTGCTTTTGCCGCAGCCGGAGGGTCCGCAGAGAGCGACGGTGCGGCCCTGGACGGCTTCAAAGTCGACGCCCTGGAGGACGCGGATGGCGCCTTCGTCATAGCTCTTCCAGACGCCCTCCGCGCGAAGGACGACAGGCGGGCGCGTCGAGGGTCGTGTCGCCGGGGAGGTCATTCGAAGCGCAGGGCCTCCACGGGACGGACACGCATGGCGTAGATCGCGGGATAGAGAGCGCCGGCGATGCCGGTGACGAACGCCAGCAGGATGACGATGACGACGACCACGGGCTGGATCGAGACATCGACGTAGCCATGCAGGGCAGGCAGCAGCTTGAGGGCGAGAAGAAAGGCGGTGCCGATGAGCAGGCCGGCGAAGGCCCCGCCGACGGAGACGAAGGCGGACTCGCCGAAGATCATGCGACCGACCTGCGGGTTGGAGAAGCCGTTGACGCGGAGGATGGCGATTTCACGGATGCGGGTGAAGACGGACATGATCATGGTGTTGGCGACGCCGAGTCCGCCCAGCAGAAGGCCGCAGCCGCCGACGGCCCAGGCGGTGGCCTTGAGGATTCTGAACTGCGAATACGACCGGGTGAACTCGGCATCTTCAAGCGCGATGAGGCCGGGGAAGGCGGATTTGACCTGCGCCTTGAAGGCGGCGATGTCGTCTTTGCGATGCAGCTTGATGGTGAGGACGGAGGAGGAGCCTTCTTTGTGGAAGAAGGTCTGCGCGGCGGCGAGCGGAAGGAAGACGCCGCCGTCCTCAAAGCCGTTGGTAGTTTTTACGATGCCGATGACGTGGAACCTGCCGTGGCCAATCTCGACGGGTGCGCCGAGCTTCGCGTGGAGAAACTCGGCGGCGCGCTCGCCGAGGACGATGTCGTCGCCATGCCGGCCGAAGCCGGTGCGATCGCCGGCGGTCCAGGTTGCCTTGCGGATGCGCGCGTCGGCAGAGGTCACGCCGAAGCAGGTGATGAGGGGATGATCCGCGCTCGAGACGACGCCGAAGAGCACGGCGTCGGCGTGCTCGACCATGGGCCACTGCGCGATCTCGGCTGTGGCTCTGGCGGGGACGCTGCTGAAGAAGAGATCGGAGACGTTGCGTTCGAAGACGATGAGCTCGCTATCGCTGGACAGGATGCCGGAGAACATGCCGATGGCGCCCTGGAGGATGGTGACGATGGTGAGCATGGCGGCGACGCTGAAGGCGATGCCGGCGACGCTGATGAAGGAGCGGATGCGATGGCGCAGGAGGTTGGTAAGGATCAGCTTGAGAAAGATCATCGGCTGCTTCCCGCGGGCACTGCCTGGAGATGATCGGAGAGACGGCTGAACTCTGTCTGCATGTCTGTACTCAGCCGCGAGAGAAACGACAGGTTCGCATTGTTCTTGAGGAGTTTATGAAGGGTCCGCTCGCTGAGGCGAACGAGGCGCTCGACGCGATCGAGGGCGGCCACGGGACCGAGCACAAGCGCGGCGTTGGGCCGGTCGAGCACGGCGTCGCGGGCAGCCGTCTTGCCGGTGTCGGCTGAGGTCTGGATGATGTCCTTCAGGTCATCGAGGGTCTGATAGCTGAGACCCCAGAAGATGGCGAGGCGTTCAAGCAGGCGCAGCTCGACCTCGGGGGCGCCACCGAGGAGCGCCGGCAGAACGAGGGTAAGGCGGATGAGAGAGACGGTTTTGCCGAGCGCGATGGTTTCCGTGGTGGCCTGAGTGTGCGGCAGAGAGGCGTAGCGCAGATCCATGCTCTGCCCGTTGAGCAGACCTTCGACGCCCAGGCGCTGTTCGACGTAGTCGAGGCTGCGCGCCTGCAGCTCGCGGGGGCAGCCGGCGACCGCCCGCCACAACAGGGCGTAGGCACGATTGACGAGGGCCAGCGCGGCGAGGATGGCGCCGGCGTCACCGTACTGTAGGTGCAGGCATGCGGCTCCACGACGCTCCGCGGCGTTGTCCATGCAGGGCAGGTCGTCAAAGACGAGGGATGCGGTGTGGAAGTATTCGAGGGCGGTCGCAAGGGCTTCGCCCTGCTGCTGCTGCTGTCCGTAGGCCGCGGCCATCTCGACGATGATCTGCGGCCGGGCCAGGCTTCCGGGATGACTCAGGATAAGACGAAGCGACTCTCGCAGATGCGGCTCGATGCTATCCGGTATCGGCAAGGAGTTGGAGAAGCTGGCTCGCAACTGCGCTCGTGTGGCATCCATCATGACATCCGTTCAGTGTGCAGACGACGTTCGGGCTGGTGAGGTGGTGTCGTATCGATCATGCAGCCGGCGATCTGTTTTGGGCCTAGAGTGCGTGTGACGAATGAAACCGGAGGATAGTACCGCTGGAGTTGCCCCCTCTCGATGACGTTTGCTTCATCTCTCTCATGTCTGCGAAGGCTGTGGTCCCGCTTCGCGTCGGCATACTTCTGTATAGCGCGCGAAGATGACCTGCCGTCGACCGCCGCATGACGATTCGTTCATGTGTGCTGCTGGGCCGGCCAAACGCAGTTTGCCTACGCCGGAATGGACTACCATTTCGCCATGAGGCTGCTTCTGGTTGAGGACGAACCCGAGATCCAGAGCTTTCTGGCGCGCTCGCTGGGCGAGGCTGGCTACCAGGTGGAGGCGGCCCTTGATGGCGGATCGGCGGAGCAGCTGGCCATTGAGGGACACCACGATGTGCTCATCGTCGATCTGGGCCTGCCGGATATGGACGGAATTACGCTGATTCTGCGCCTGCGGCAGAGAGGTGTGACGGCGCCGGTGCTGATTCTTTCGGCGCGCCGAACGATCGACGACCGAGTGCGCGGGCTGGAGCAGGGCGGAGACGATTATCTGACGAAGCCGTTCGCGCTTGCGGAGCTGCTGGCGCGGCTGCGCAACCTGCTGAAGCGGCACTCGCCCACAGCGGCCGAGACGACGCGTCTGCGGGTTCTGGATCTGGAGCTGAACCTGCTTCGCCGGGAGGCCAGCCGTGGCGACGAGCGACTACAGCTGACGCAGCAGGAGTTCGTTCTGCTCGAGTATCTGTGCCGCAACGCGGGCCGGGTGGTAACGCGATCCATGATTCTCGATCAGGTGTGGGGAATGCGCATCCAGCCCGATACGAACGTGGTGGACGTGCATATCTACCGGCTGCGCGGCAAGGTGGATACGCAGGGGCGCGAGCCTTTGATCAAGACGTTACGAGGTGTTGGCTATGTGCTCAAGGACAAGTAGCGAACCGATGCGAAGCGCGGCCTGGCGCATCTCGCTGTGGGCGACGCTGGCGTTTGCGTTTGGAACCACGCTGGTGTTTGTGTTTCTGCACCACTTTGTCGCCAACGACATACAGCGGCGCAGCGATGCGTGGCTTTCGGGCGAGGTGGAGGTGCTGGGCGATGTCGCCGAGCGAACGCCGAAGGACCGGCTATACGGCCGGGTGGTCGGCGAGGTAGCCGAACTGGCGAGCCGGGAGGTGCCGAACAAGCTGCGATCCAGCGCGACCGAGAGCGACTCTGTCTTCTTTCTGCAGACGGGGAGCAACGGCTCGATGCAGCTCTGGGTCGGCACGGGCGACGGTGCCGCGGCACTGGCTGCGATTCAGGGGACGAAGCTGGAGGTTGACCGGCCGTCAGACATCCGGGTGCAGGGCGCGGCGATCCCGTTTCGCGTGGCTTCGGTGCGCGTGCCGGACGGCAGCATTCTCTATCTCGGGCTTTCGGAGCGGGATGAGTTTCGGGTTCTGCGGGCGCTTCGAGTCCGCTTTCTGCTGCTGGGATTTGTGATTGTGCTGTTTGGATTTGCGATCGTCTTTGTGGTGACGCGGCGCATGCTGGGGCATGTGCGCAGCATTACCGAGGCGGCCTCGCGGATTGGGAAGTCGGACCTGAGCAGCCGCGTGCCGAGCATAGCGCGCCGGGATGAGATTGGACATCTCTCCGTGACGTTGAACCGCATGCTGGACCGCATTGAGAGCTCGATGCACCAGCTGCACACGATTACGGACTCTCTGGCGCACGACCTGCGAAGTCCGCTGACGGCGATTCGGGGGAAGCTTGAGATCTTTCTATCGACTGGCGTCCGCAGCGATCAGGCGGAGCCCCTGGTCTCCGCGATCGATGAGCTCGACCGACTGACGGACTTTCTGAACTCCTCACTTGACGTTGCGGAGGCGCAGGCCGATGCGCTGCGCATGCACATGACGGAGATCGACCTTGATGAGCTGCTGCGCACGATGATCGACCTCTATGAGCCGTCGATGGCGGATGCGGGGCTGCAGGTGAAGCTGCGGAGCGGCGGTCTGCTGGAGGTGAGCGTGGATGCGTCGCTGATTCATCGGATGGTGGCGAATCTTCTGGATAACGAACTGAAGCATCTGCCGCCGGCGAGCGTGGTCACGATTCATCTGCGCGACGAGGGCGAGGAGGCGGTGCTGATCGTGGAGGATGATGGACACGGGTTCTCTCCGGAGATCGCGTCGCACCTGTTTGAGCGGCGGGTGAAGGGCAAGGCCTCGACCGGGCGGGGACTGGGGCTGGCGTTTGTGGAGGCGGTGGTTCGCGCGCATGGGGGAACGATCACCGCGGCAAACCGCGACGAGGGCGGGGCGCGGCTGGAGCTGCGGCTGCCGATGGCGCGCGCGATGCAGGCGAGGCTGGTGGCGGCAGGGAGTGTTGGCGCGAGCTGATGGAAGGTCTCTCGAAACCTGTTTGGGTGCGGTGGATGCTTGGTGGTGAAAGCCAAAGCATGCGAGAGCAAAGACGAAAATACGGGGATCTCCGCTATCTACATGGAGACTCCCGACGGAGACTATTTCACCGGCTATGACCTGCGCGCTCTCCTTCATCCGCAAGCACTTCTCGTCACTGAGATGATGGGCGCGCCTCTCACCCAGTTTCACGGCGCTCCTCTTCGCCTGCACATGCCCACCAAGTACGGCTACAAACAGATCAAACGCATCGGGCTGATCGCCTACACAAACGTACAGCAAGTATCCTTACCTTTCAAGCACGATGAGGAACTGCTCTCTGACTCGATCCACCTTCCAGAGCCGCGACCATCGCGGCCGCTCTCCGCTCCCACGTCCCGTCTCTGCTGGCGTGCCATCGTGCTTCAATCTGGCCGTCGTTAAAGCCTCTGCCCGCAAGCTCCCGCAGCACAGACACTCCCTGCTCTGCCGTGTCGAACAGCTGCAGCAGAGGCGGCTTGTGCAGCAGCTCCTCAAACCCTCGCGTTGCAAGGATCGGCCGAGTCGCCGCCAGGTGCTCATAGAACCGTGTCGAGCTGCCGGAGTAGGTCGGCTCGCGCAGCCTGTACGGAAGCACCGCCACATCCAGACCGCGCGCATAGGCGGCCAGCTCCCCATAGGGCTTCTTTCCCACAAAGCGAACGCGCCCGCCCATGCGCAGCAGCTCCTCCCGCGCTGCGCGTTCCCGAGCCTCAGAAACGTCCCGACTGAATGGCCCCACCATCAGCCAGGAGAACTCCGGAGTCGCCGACACCAGCTCCCGCATCAGGCCCCAGTTCACATTCGATCCCATGTTGCCGATCACTCCGGCGATCGGCCGCGCGAGATCGGCCGCATCTTCGGGCAGCTCGAGCGGCGTGAGCAGAGGCTCGGGGATAAGGTTTGCCTCTCTGGTCGCATTTGGAAGAACCAGGATCTTTGCCGGATCGCAGCCGGCCTCCTGCATCAGGTAGTCCGCCAGCCGTGTCGAGTTTGGGCAGACCAGCCGTGCAGCCGCGCACATCGCGCGATCCAGGCTCGTCACCCGCTTCGGATTCACGCCCGCATACGCCGCAATGCGGTCCGTAAGGTAGTACACCACCGGTCCGGGCCACAGCGCGGCAAGCGGCGCATGGTAGGGCGTAGAGCAGATCAACGGCGTTGCAGCCGGCCGCGCTGTATGCCGCCGCAGCCGCGTGCGCAGGCTCGGGCCGCTCCGGGCCAGCCAGGAAAGCGGCGGCCGCGCATAACCCCTCTGCAGAGGAAAGCTGCACTGCACGAGCCCGGGCGACTCCGTCTTCTCGGCGATCTCTCCAGTGCCGGAGCCGGAGAAGAGCGCGAATGCTTCCATTCTCGGACGCCACGCCCTAACAGGAACAAGCCGCGAAAGGGCCGTAGCAAACTCCACATCAAGCGCGTCCGAGATCTGCAGGTACTGCCACCGCTCTTCGCTCATGTCGTAGGGGAGACTCTGATCAAGTCCTTTGCTTTTCTTTCTTCCATTCCGAGTAATGCGAGGAACCTGCTTTTTGTTCGGACCGGCTAAACATTTCCTCTGAAAATAAAAGTTTTTTGGCTGATCAGATCTTCCTTAGAACCTGATGAGTAACTCAAGGATGCCGTCATCTCGACCGGAGCGCGAAGCGCGCAGTGGAGAGATCCCCGTATTCCGCCGTTGTCGTTGCATGTTCTTCTCCTGAAGCGCCACGACACGAGTTGTAAACAGCTCCCAGTTGATCGTACGTCTTCCCCTACAGCGCTCTTCCTCGAAACGAACGCCGCTTGAAGACCGTCGCAAAACTCTCCATGCCTCAAGTCCGCACACCCAGACTGCTTCGCCCCCTATACTTTTCCTGTACGCCTGCTCGCCGACTTCCAGAACATAATGACCTCCTCCCCGTTTCACATCCTTCGGCCGGCCGCGGCCCCCTCGCCGGACCACCCGCACGAACACTTCTCCTCAAGCTCGCAGCTCGAAGCCAGGCTGCGCGCCACTATTCGCGGAGAGGTTCGCTTCGACGCCGCCTCCCGCGCCCTCTACGCCACCGACGCCTCGAACTACCGCCAAGTCCCAATCGGCCTCGTCCTTCCCCGCGACACCGCCGATGTCATCGCCACAATCGCCGCCTGCCGCGACTTCGGCGCGCCTGTGCTCTCCCGCGGAGCCGGCACCAGCCTCGCCGGACAGACCTGCAACGTCGCCGTCATCCTCGACTTCTCCAAATACCTCAACGCCATCTCCGCGCTCGATCCCGTTACGCGCCTCGCCACCGTCGAACCCGGCATCATCCTCGACTCCCTCCGCGCCGCCGCCGAACAGCACGACCTCACCTTCGCCCCCGACCCCGCCACCCACAGCCGCTGCACCCTCGGCGGCATGATCGGCAACAACTCCTGCGGCGTCCACGCGCTCATGGGCGGCAAGACCGTCGACAACATCGAGTCGCTCGACATCCTCCTCTACGATGGCACCCAGATGCGGGTCGGCCGCACCACAGAGGCCGAGCTTGAAGCCATCATCGCCGCCGGCGGCCGTCGCGGTGAGATCTACGCCGGCCTGCGCCATCTGCGCGACACCTACGCCACTCTCGTCCGGGAGCGCTTTCCCGACATACCGCGCCGCGTCTCCGGCTACAACCTCGACCAGCTCCTGCCGGAGAACGGCTTCAACGTCGCCCGCGCCCTCGTCGGCACCGAAGGCACCTGCGTCACCATCCTCGCCGCCACCTGCGAGCTCAAGCCCAGCCCGCAGCATCGCCGCCTCGTCGCCCTCGGCTTCGCCGACGCCTTCATCGCCGCCGACCACGTCCCCGCCGTGCTCGCCTTTCACCCCATCGGCCTCGAGGGCTTCGACGGCCTGCTCGTTGACTTCATGCTCCGCAAAAACCTCGTCGTCGACGACGTTACCCTCCTCCCCGCCGGCCGCGGCTTCCTGCTGTGCGAGTTCGGCGCCGACACCCCCGCCGAAGCCGACCGTCTCGCCGACGCCCTCATCACCGCCGCCGCCAGCTTCCCGCATCCACCCACCATCGCCCACTACACCCCGCAGCAGGCCGCCCGTGTCTGGAAGGTGCGCGAGTCCGCCCTCGGCGCCTCCGTCTTCGTCCCCGGCGAGCCCAGCGGCTGGGAGGGCTGGGAGGACTCCGCCGTACCGCCCGCGCACCTCGGCGCCTACCTCCGCCACCTCTTCACGCTCATCGAGCAGTTCGGCTATCGCAGCCCCATCTATGGCCACTTCGGCCAGGGCTGCGTGCACCTCCGCATCTCCTTCGATCTCGCCACCGCCGAGGGTATCGCCAGGTACCAGCAGTTCATCGAGCAGGCCGCCGACATCGTCCTCGCGTACGGCGGCTCCTTCTCGGGCGAGCACGGCGACGGCCAGGCCCGCGCCGCCCTCCTGCCCAAGATGTTCGGCCCGGAGCTCATGCAGGCCTTTGCTACCTTCAAGGCCCTCTGGGACCCGCTCAACCGCATGAACCCCGGCAAGCTGATCGATCCGCGCGCTGTCTACAAAGCCACCGACAACCTCCGCCTCGGCGCCGGCTACACCCCCGCCCGCCCACAGACCTGGTTCCAGTACCCCACTGACGACGGCTCCTTCAGCCAAGCCGCCACCCGCTGCGTCGGCGTCGGCGCCTGCCGCAAGGAAGACCACGGCACCATGTGCCCCAGCTACATGGCCACCCGCGAGGAGCAGCACTCCACCCGCGGCCGCGCCCATCTGCTGTGGGAGATGATGCAGGGCAACACCCTCCCCGGCGGCTGGCGCAACCAGCAGGTCCACGAGGCGCTCGACCTCTGCCTCTCCTGCAAGGCCTGCAAGACCGAGTGCCCCGCCAGCGTCGACATGGCTACCATGAAGGCCGAGTTCCTTGCCCACCACTACCGGGGCCGCCGCCATCCCCTCCAGCACCACGCCTTCGGCTTCATGGATCGCTGGGCGCGCCTCGCCTCTGTCGCGCCCGCCCTCGCCAACCTGCCGCTGCGGACCCCGGGCTTGCGCACCCTGCTTAAATCCATCCTCCACGTCGCCCCCGAGCGCACCCTGCCGCGCTTCGCCGCGCGCAACTTCCGCAGCGAGTTCCATCGTCATAAACCCGCACAGCCGTCCTCCGGACAGCCAGTCCTGCTCTGGCCCGACACCTGGAACAACTACTTCCATCCGCAGGCGCTCCACGCGGCCACCTCCGTCTTATCGGCAGCCGGCAACGAAGTTCAAGTCCCGCGCCGGCATATCTGCTGCGGCCGCCCCCTCTATGACTTCGGCTTTCTCGACGAGGCCCGCCGCTATCTTCGCCGCATCCTCGACCAGTTCGCCCCGCAGATCCACGCCGGCATCCCCGTCGTCATGCTTGAGCCCAGCTGCGCCAGCGTCTTCCGCGACGAGCTCCTCAACTTCTTCCCCCATGACGACCGAGCCATCCGTCTCAGCCGTCAGACCGTCATGCTCAGCGAGCAGTTGGCCCACGCCGGGGCTGCCTGGCAGCCGCCCGATCTGCACAACCGCCGCATCGTCGTCCACGGCCACTGCCACCAGAAGGCCCTCATGACCATGAAGGACGAGATCGCTCTGCTAGAATCCACCGGCGCCCGCGTCGAGCACCTCGACTCCGGCTGCTGCGGCATGGCCGGCCCCTTCGGCTTCGAACGCGACAAGTTCGCCGTCTCGCAGACGCTCGCCGAGCGCGTCCTTCTTCCCGCCGTACGCGCCGCCGCGCCCGAGACGCTCCTCGTCTCGAACGGCTTTAGCTGCCGCGAACAGATCAGCCAGAACTCCCCGCGCCGCGCCATGCACATGGCGGAGGTACTCGCCGGCCGCTTCTAAAGAGATCTTCCTTATGCTGTTTGCCGGACCTTACGCGGCCGCCGCATGCGGCAGCGAGATGCGAAACACCGTCCCGCTCCTTCCTGCTGCCCGCGATGTACGCACCCTTATCCTTCCCTGATGCCGCTGCAGGATCCGCTCCGACAGCCACAGACCAAGTCCCGTGCCGTTTCGCTTGCTAGTCACATTCGGGTTGAACAGCGCAGGCTCCACATGCGCGGGAATGCCCGCGCCATTATCGGCCACAGTAATGTGCACCGAGCTTCGTGTGTGGTGAACCCGCACATGCAGAGAGGCGCTCTCCTGCTCGGGTAGAGCGTCCAGCGCGTTCAGGATCAGATTTGAGACAACCTGCAGCAGCTCTCCCGAGACCCCGTTACAGATCGCCCGGGGAGGGAAGCGCTTTCTAACCTGAACATTGTTCTTCGCGATACGCGCAAAGTGCAGCTTCAGCGCGGACTCCGCGATCTCGACCAGATCGACCTCTTTCGCGACCGTCTGCCCACGATGAAACGAGAGCGAGCTCCGCGTAATCTGCGTCAGAATGCGCAGCTGCTCATCCAACTGCGCCAGCCGCCTCTGTGCCGTCGCTGGCAGCGGCTCCTCATTCTCCAGCAGGTAAACCAGGTTCGTAATCGCCTCAAGCGGATTATTCACCTCGTGCATTACCGCGGCGGCATACTGATTCACGACAGAGATCCGAGCAAATCGCTCTAGTGTCTTCTCCATCGTTTTTAGACGACTCTCGATCTCATGGTACGTCGGCGTGCTTGTCGTCATGGGCCCGATCTCGGTCGCGTGCTCTACTGTGCGCTGGGTTCCTCTCTCTTCAGAGCGCATTTGGTGCAGAACGGTTGTGCCAGACAGCCGATTAACGGCCAAGGCTCCGCTCAAGCTGTGATCCATGAAGACCCTATCGAAGAGCCGCGCCGCCTACGCCCGCAGCGTAAACCGATAGCTCCAGTCGCCGCCGCACCACTGCGGATAGTTCGTTCCCCATGCATTGTTGAACAGACTCACGTGCACGCCGCCGCTCATCTCCGGCAGCGTCTTCGCGTAGTTCAGCGGCGAGCGCGCCCCCAGCGCCACCACCGGCGCATCGATCGTCGCCAGCTCAAACGCTTCGCCGCCGCCCGCATCCTGATAGCGAACGCGCTCCGAGACCGCGTGCATCGCGCGCCCACCGCCCTCGATCACATCCGCCACCGCAACATCCTGCCCTACCTTCTCGACCGACCAGCCATCCTTCGCGTTGCCCATGGGCTTGAACGTAAGCCACATCGCCTCCGGCATCCGGTTCACCGCCTTCCCCATGGTCGTCAGCCGCAGGTGTACCACCGGCTCGCTCGCCGGCAGCCGCGCCTCCAGGTAGATCTCCCGCGGCCACGCGGTATTCCCCGTCGCCTCCGCCGCGGCATCGTCTACCTTCATCCGCAGAAGCAGCCGCTCCTCCATGCTCGTCGTCGCATGCGACAGCGAAACTAACGTCGGGTGCCACTCGCGCGCTTCGGCATGGAACGCCTCGATCTTCGGCTTGCCGAAGTCCTGCGGCGCCCAATCCGCCTTCGACACAACGTAGCGCTCCAGAAAATCCGCATACTCCGCCGCCGAGAGCGTCTGGTAGGTAAACAGCGCCAGCGGATGCACCGCACTCGCCCACTGCTTCTTCGTCGCCCGATTTTCGAGCGTCACGATCGCGCCCGTCTTCCCGTCGACCGCCAGCGTGAAGTGCTTCGTCTGGATCTCCTTCGCGGCATCGATCGGCCTCATCCCCGCATCGTCCGGAGCCCGCACCGCGAGCGTTGCCATCCGTGTGTTCGCCTCCGCCCGCATCGCATCCGGCAGCGCGGCAATCCCCTGCGCAATATCGTCGCGCTTCTCCTCCCACGAGACCTGCATCGTCCGGTATCCCGGCTCAGCCAGCACCTTCGCTAGATCCGCCGGCCGATAGTGCTCCTTGTCGATATAGCTCTTCGTATCCGTTCCCCACGTATGCTCCACCGCCAGCGCCAGCCGCCGCAGCATCTGCCGGTCCACCGCATCGCCCGCCACCAGCCTGCGCTGCTCGATCCAGCTCCGCCGCAGCCGCGCCATCTCGCGGTACCGCGCTACCTTCGGCGGATCGCTTGGAATCCCGTAGATCCACGTGTCGCCTATCTCCCCCGTCACCACCGGCAGCCGTTCCCGATACGGCTCGACCGCGGCCGCCACCTCGCTCAGGCTCGCCGCCTCAATCCGCGCGCCTGCGAACTGCGCTCGCAGCTTCGCATAGATCGCGGCAATCTCATCCATCGTGTGCGGCCCGCTGTTATCGTTCCGCACCTCCACGGCGATCGCCACATCCGACCCCGGCACTCGCACCACGCTCCCGTAGTCATGCCGGTGATACACCATCACCAGCGATCGCCCTGCCGGGTCCTTCCACAGGAAGATATCCGGCACCTCCGGCGGCGTGCTCGCTGCATTCACTCCCACGTCGAGCAGCCGCACCCCCGCCGCCTCGAGCGGCGCGATGATCCCGCGCGTGTGACCCGGCACATCCGTCATCTTCGCGCCGATCGTCTTCTTGCCGAATCGCGCATCCAGGCTCTGCGAAAATCCCAGCGCCCCCGTAATCATGGAGGCATCGAGCATCTCCGTCTGCCACGAGAAGGGAAGCGCATGCCACGCAATGTCGCCCTTCGCGATCGCCGCCTCCATCGCCGCCCGCTCCGCCGCGCTCGCCTGCTCCAGGTACTCGTAGAGCAGCCATGAGCCCGTCGTCCACGTATACCGGTCGCCGCCGGCCTCGCGCAGCGCCGCCGCCGTCTTCATCGCCTGCGGATAGTACACATCGAAGTACCGCCGCATCACCAGCGCCTGGGTCGCCGTAAACCCGACATCCAGGTGGCATTTGGTGACCAATAGCACCCGCTTCACCGGCCCGCGTGCCGCGTCCTCGCTAGACTGTGAGACCAGCCCCAGCCCAGCCGCCTGCGCGCGCGGCATCGCCGCCGCACCCGTCGCCAGCGCCGCCAGACGCAGGCCCATGCCCAGCACCGACCGCCGCCTCACGCCATCCTCGCGCAGAAAGAGAAGGCACGCAGGCACGGCGCAAACACGCTGAACCGGCATGGCCTTAAGACAAAGCAGTAGTCGAATTGGTCTGTTGTTGGCGGCATAGGAATGGCTGAAGTATAGGCAGCCGCAACAGCCTCTGGCAAAGCGCCTGAAAGCTTTCGCAAGCTCACGCCGGGAGAGGAGCAATCTCTCCCGGCAACCCCAATGCAAGGGTGTCGCCCCGTGAAGAGAGATCCCGCAGCCCGCCCATGCTGCCGTCTCCTCCGATCTGCTGTATGTTGAGGAGCGGCGCCGCCTTCACCTGACCCGGGACTGCCCAAACCCGGCAACTGTCCAAAACCCGGCGTCAACTTCGTTCGTGAGGTCTCTCCACACCATGCCCTCCTTTTACTCCGCCCTCTGCGCCCTCGCCCTTCTGCCCTGCCTCACCCTCGCGGCTCTCGCCGCACCAGCCGCGAAGAGCGCCAAGGGCGACGGGGCACGCTGGTCCGAGCAGAAGGCCAACGCCTGGTACGCCACGCAGCCCTGGCTGGTCGGCGCAAACTACATCCCCTCGAACGCCATCAACGAGCTCGAGATGTTTCAGGCCGCAACCTTCGACCCCGCCATCAACGATCGCGAGCTCGCCCTCGCCGAGTCCATCGGCATGAACACCGCGCGCGTCTTCCTGCAGGACCAGCTCTGGGAGCAGGACCCCGACGGCTTCCGGCAGCGGCTCGACACCTTTCTCTCGATCGCCGCCAAACACCACATCCGCCCCCTGCTCGTCCTCTTCGACTCCTGCTGGGAGACCACGCCGCACCTCGGCCCGCAGCACCCGCCCATCCCCGGCGTCCATAACTCCGGCTGGGTGCAGAGTCCCGGCAAGCAGCGCTTGCTCGATCCCTCCGCCGAACCCAGGCTGAAGGCCTACGTCACCGGCGTCGTCGGAGCCTTCGCCGCCGATGACCGCATCCTCGGCTGGGACATCTGGAATGAGCCCGACAATCGCGGCGGCGACATCGCGGCGGACGAGCCCGCCAAGGTCAAGCGCGTCGACGAACTCCTCCCGAAAGCCTTCGCCTGGGCCCGCTCCGCCCATCCCTCCCAGCCGCTCACCTCGGGCGTCTGGGAAGGGAACTGGTCCGACCCCGCGAAAGAAAGCGCCACCACCAAAATTCAACTCGCCGAGTCCGACGTCATCTCCTTTCACGACTACAACTGGCCCGAGAAGTTCGAGGCCCGCATCCGTGAGCTCGAGCCCAACCACCGCCCCATTCTCTGCACCGAGTACATGGCCCGCGGCGCCGGCTCCACCTTCGACGGCTCGCTTCCCATCGCGAAGAAGTACCACGTCGCCGCCATCAACTGGGGCCTGGTCGCCGGCAAGACCCAGACCTGGCTGCCGTGGGACTCCTGGGATCATCCCTACGTGCGCTCCCAGCCCACCGTCTGGTTTCACGAGGTCTTCCGCAACGACGACACCCCCTACCGCCAGCACGAGGTCGATCTCATCCGCGAGCTCACCGGCCGCGGCACTCCCGGCACACCGCAGATCTCTGCGGCAGGAAACTAGAGCATCTCTCCTGAGACCGTGAGTCAAAGCATGAACGCCCGCGCCCTCATCGCCCTCTTCGCTCTGATCCCGCTGCAGATCGCCCGCGCGCAAACCGAGCCGCACACCAAGCCGCACCCACCCACCACCTCTCCCGCAAAAGGAGCTCCGATGACAGATCAGGCAGCCACCCTCCACGCAACCGGCCCCTTTGACATCAAGATGACGCCGCAGCCGCTCGCCGATCCATCTGCCGACTCCACCCTGAGCCGCATGTCGCTCGACAAGCACTTCCACGGCGATCTCGAAGCCGCCTCCAAGGGCGAGATGCTCACCGCCGGCGCGCCCGCCCAGGGCTCCGCCGGCTACGTCGCCATTGAGCACGTTACCGGCACGCTCCACGGCCGCGCCGGCGCGTTCTCGCTCCAGCACAGCGGCTCGCTCACCCATGGCGTCCCGCAGCTCACCGTGACCGTCGTGCCCGGCTCCGGCACCGGCCAGCTCGCCGGCCTCACCGGCTCCATGACCATCACCAACACCGCCGGCAAGCACACCTACGACTTCGAGTACGCTCTTCCCGCGCAGCAATGATATCGTGACGTATATCAGATAAGGAGGAATGCGATGCGCACTCTGATCGATATTCCAGAGCATGACCTCGCAGTTCTCAATCGCATCAGCAAAACCGAAAACGTCTCCCGCGCTGAACTGGTCCGGCGTGCTATCACGGCCTATCTCGCCCCCCGCAAGCGCGACAACTCGGGCCTGCGGAAAGCCTTCGGCCTCTGGAAAGATAACGGCGAGGATGGTCTAGCTATGCAGGAACGCCTGCGGAAGGAGTGGGATCGCGAGTGAGGCCGTTGATCGCCGTCTTCGATACAAACATCCTGATTGACATCCTGAACGGCATCGAGGCCGCATTGATCGAGGCCCAGCGATACGAAGTAAAAGAGATCAGCATCATTAGCTGGATGGAGGTTCTGGCCGGCGCACCCTCAAATGGGGAATCTGCGGCGCGAACTCTCTTCGAAGACTTTGAACTTATCCCCATCACCGACGAGATCGCCGAGCGCGCCGTTATCGAACGCAAAACCCGTAAAACCAAGCTTCCCGACTCGATCCTTATCGCCACGGCAACAGTTCGGAATGGCGTTCTGATCACCCGCAACACCAGAGACTTCCCCGAGGACGAAGAGCACGTCCGCATCCCCTATCGACTTCCAGTCCACTGAAGTTTCTTTTTCCCATATTGCCACAGTACTATCCTCTACGTGAGGCGATTCCTCTCCATCGTTACAGTCCTCGCGGCATCTCTCTGCGGCGCCGCCCAGAGGCCTGAACCCACGGCGATCGACTCCGGCCCGCCCGGCGCCTTCACCGACATCGCCGCCAAACTCAACGTCCTCTTCACTGCCGTCGCCCAGCACACCCCCAGCAAATATCTGCTTGAGACCATGGGCTCCGGCGTCGCCGTCTTCGACTTCGACAACGACGGCCTGCTCGACCTCTTCTTCGTCAACGGCGCGCCCGTCGTGGACCCCGCACCCAAAGGCTTCGTCCCGAAGAAAGCCGGCCCCGCCGACTGGAACCGCCTCTACCACCAGCGCAAGGACGGCACCTTCGAGGACGTGACAGAAAAGGCCGGGCTGCAGGGCGTCGGCTACGGCATGGGCGTCGCCGTCGGCGACTTCGATAACGACGGCTTCGAAGACCTCTACGTCACGGCCTTCGGCGGCAACCGGCTCTACCACAACAACGGCAACGGTACCTTTACCGACGTCACCGCAACCTCCGGCACCGGAGGTCCCACCATGCCCGGCGAGACCTGGTCCACCTCCGCCGCCTGGGTCGATCTCGACAACGATGGCCTGCTCGATCTTGTTGTCCTGCGCTACGTCAAGTGGGACTGGGAGGACGTCTGGTGCGGCGAGCATCGCGAGGGCTACCGCGCCTTCTGCCACCCCGACATCTTTCCCGCCATTCCCGCCCTCGTCTACCACAACGACGGCCACGGCCACTTCACCGAGGTCGCCCAGAAGATCGGCATGGGCATACCCGGCAAAGGCCTCGGCATCGCCATCGCCGACTTCGACCGCGACGGCAAGATCGACATCGCCGTCGCCAACGACTCCATGCTTGAGTTCCTCTTTCACAACAGGGGCGCGGGCCAGTTTGAAGAGACCGGCCTCCTCGCCGAGATCGCCGTCGACGGCGACGGCCGCACCTACGCCGGCATGGGCATCGACTTCGAGGACTACAACAACGACGGCCTCCCCGACCTCGTCATCACCAACCTCGCCAACCAGAAGTACGCCCTCTACAAGAACAACGGCGACGGCTCCTTCACCTACGACACCTACGCCAGCGGCTTCGCGCGCATGACCCTGCTGCACTCCGGCTGGGGCATTCACTTCCTCGACTACGACAACGATGGCCGCAAGGATCTGCTCGTCACCCAGGGCCACGATCTCGACACCATCGAGCTCAACTACCCGCAGCTCCACTACAAAGAACCCATGCTGCTCGCGCGCAACACCGGCAAGGGCTTCGTCGATGTCTCAAAGGCGTCCGGCCCCGCCTTCGCCCAGCCCTGGGTCGGCCGCGGCATGGCCATCGGCGACCTCGACAACGACGGCCGCCTCGACGCCGTCGTCAGCACCAACGGCGGCATCGCCCACATCCTGCATAACGAGACCCCAGGCGCGGACGGCAAGCCCGCCGGCAACGCGCCCGCCAACCACTGGATCACCCTCGCTCTCACCGGCCACACCTCGAACCGCGACGCCATCGGCGCGGTCGTCCAACTCACCACTGCGCACGGCACCCAGTTCGCTACCGTCTCTACCACCGGCAGCTATCTCTCATCAAACGACAAGCGCGTCCACTTCGGCCTTGGCGCTGACACCGCCATCAAGTCCATCGAGATCCGCTGGCCGAGCGGCCTCCACCAGCACCTCGAGAACCTCCCCATCGACCGCATGCTTCCGATCGACGAGCCAGCCAGATCGACAGCCGAGCCGGGCAGGCCCATCGCCGGGCCCACACATCCCGCCAGCAAGCCCGCCGGCGCGCCATGATCCCCGCCCGCCTCACCGGCCCGCTCGCGGCAGCCATCCTCCTCGCTCTTACCGCGCACCCTGCTCAGCCGCAGCAGGCAACCGCCTACGACCGGGGCAAACAGGCCCTCGCGGATCGCCGCTACGCTGAAGCCGCCACCCTGCTCGCCCAAGCCGCGGCCATCGCCTCTGCCCCACCCGACACCCTTCTGCTCGAATCCCGCGCGCTCTCCGCCGCCGGAGATCTGCCGGCATCCGAGAGAACTCTGCGCCTCTATCTTCGCCCCAACCCCCGCTCCGCCGCCGCCCTCTATCTGCTCGCGGACGTCCTCAAGCGCGAGAACCGGCCCAGGGACTCCCTCCAGACCCTCAACGCCGCCGCCGCCCTCCGTCCTCCATCCGCCGCAGACCTCATCGTTGCCGGGCTCGACTACGTCCTTCTCGACGACTATCTCGACGCCATCGCCTGGCTCCGTCGCGCCGTCGCCCTCGATCCCGCCAGCGCCGAGGCCTGGTACGACCTCGCTCGCTCGCTTATGCACGAGGGCCGCTTTTCTGAGGCCGAAGCCGGCCTCCGCCGCTCGCTCTCGCTTGTCCCCGGCGAGAGCCGAGCCCTCAACAACCTCGGCCTCTGCCTCGAAGCGCAGAACCGAGCCTCGGAAGCCCTCGATCTCTACCGGCAGGCCGTCACCGCGCAGGCGGGCCAGCTGCGCCCGAGCGAGCAGCCCCTGCTCAATCTCGGCACGCTGCTCACGGCGCAGGGCGGCGCCGCACAGGCCATTGCGCCGCTTCGCCAGGCCGTCGCTCTCGCGCCCCGGCAGAGCCGCTGCCATGAGGAACTCGCCCGCGCCCTCACCCAGGCCGGCCAGCAGCAGGCGGCCCTCGCCGAGCTCCTGCAGGCCGTCGCGCTCGACGAGCGAAACCCTCGCCTGCACTACCAGCTAGGCCAGCTCTACCGGCGTATCGGCAGAGCAGCGGAGGCTGACGCCGAGCTGAAACGCAGCGCCGCCCTCTACGGCAGCCGCTCCTCCAGCCCGGCCCCCATGTAGTGTTACAAAATCGTCACCTCCCCAAAGCGGCACGCACCAATTCGCTTGACTGCCTTTCAACCCGGTGACTAGGATTACCCCGATCACTCACGTGACTCGAAACAAAACTGACGGAATTGGGACAAACGGCTTTTTACGAGATCCCATCCGGCGGCAGTCAGCTGAACCAGGGTCTGACGGTCCTTGCAGTAAAGGTTTTCCACCGACGCGCATCCCGCGTCACTTGCAACACTTTTGGAGGTTGTGTGTACAAGTACATTCAAGCTGTGCAGTCGGCCGCGTTGGCCCTTCTTCTGCTCTTCGGGCTCCATCTCGCCCACGCGCAGACCAACCAGGGCCAGATCGCCGGCAACGTTCTAGATAGCTCGGGCGCCGCCGTCCCGAACGCCGCGATCATCGCCAAAAGCGAGGCCTCCGGCACGGTCTATAACGCCGTCTCCACCGGCGCCGGCTCCTTCCGCTTCCCGTCGATCGCGCTCGGCCGCTACACCGTCACCGCAACCGCTCCAGGCTTTAAATCCAGTGAGAGTACCGGCGTCGAGGTCCGCGTCGGCACCGTCTCCTCACTCGACATCACCCTCAGCACCGGCGGCAACACCGAGACCGTCACCGTCGCTGCCAACGCCCCGGCCATCGAGACTGAATCCTCCGATATCGGCGGCACCGTCAACTCCCGGCAGATCATCGATCTTCCCCTCGCCCTCGGCGGCGTCGGCGCCATGCGCTCCCCGGAATCCTTCGTCTTCCTCATCCCCGGTACAGCCGGGCCGGGAAGCGGCAACAGCGTCAACGGCGTCTTCACCTCGAAGATCGGCGGCGGTCAGAACTTCGGCGCGGAGGTCCTGCTCGACGGTGCCTCCCAGACCCGCTCGGAAAACGGCTCCTCCTTCGATGAAGAAGCTCCCTCGGTCGAAGCCATCTCCGAGTTCAAGGTCACCACCTCGGTACCCGCGGCGGAGTTCGGCCGCACCACCGGCGGCATCGAAAACTTCGTCATCAAGTCCGGCACCAACGCCTTCCATGGCTCGGCCTTCGGCATCTTCCAGAACGAGTTCCTGAACGCCAACGACTGGTTCAATAACGGCCGCAAAGCCTACTACCAGTCCGTCGGTGACACATTCGACGCCAACAACAATCGACGGCCGGCCGGCAAACAGTACGACTTCGGCATCAGCGCCGGCGGTCCCCTCAGCATTCCTCACATCTATAACGGAAAAGACAAGACCTTCGGCTTCTTCTCCTGGGAGCAGTACCGCCGCACCCAGGGCGGTGTCGTCACCAGCACCGTGCCCACAGCCGCGGAACGCAACGGTGATTTCTCTGACCGGCTGATCAACGGCAGTAATGGCACGATCAATCCCTGTGACGGAACCCCCATCCTCAACGGTCAGATCTTCGATCCCGCGACCACCCGCACCGTAAACGGCATCCGTTGCCGCACCGCCTTCGCCGGCAACATCATCCCCGCGGCCCGCTTCAGCGCAGTCGGCCGCAACATCGCAGCCTTCTATCCCACCCCAACCAACGGCGCTCTGACCAACAACTACACCCTGTCCTCTTCTTCGCCGGTCTTCAACACCACGTACACCATCCGCGTCGATCACTCGATTGGCGACAAAGACAAGATCTTCGGCTCCTACAGCAGCCGCGAAAACACGCGCCGGAATCCGCCCTTCCTCACCCTTCCCGCACCGGTCGATCCCGGCGTGCAGACCCAGGACTTCATCACCCACTTTGGCCGCGGCGGCTGGGACCACATCTTCACCCAGAACATCCTTAACCACCTCAACCTCGGCTTCAACCGGTCGAACTCCATCAACGGCTCCATCCAGTCCGGCATTCCGACCAACTACAACCCGCAGCTCGGCACACCCTTCACGGCCGGCTTCCCGCGTGTCATCGTTGGGGGACCCGCAGGCGGCCTCAATGGCAATCCGAGCAGCGATGTCACCGGGGGATACCAGACCCTCAGCCGCAACCAGAACAGCGACTACGTCGATAATGGCATCCGTGTGAACGACTCCGTCAGCTTGCAGAAAGGTCGCAACTCCTTCAAGGCTGGTATCGACTACCGCTATCAGCAGTTCTCCGGCCTCGCCAACGACCAGACCAACGGCTATCTCAGCTTTCAGTCGCCCGAGACCCAGGCCACCCAGAGTGGCAGCTTTCTGAACGGCACTGGTAATAGCTTCGCCAGCCTGCTGATCGGTGCCGGCGACAATGCCCAGTCCACCGTCCCGGCTCATCAGCCCCGCTGGATCTCCAGCTACTGGGCCGGCTTCCTGCAGGATGATCTCAAAGTCTCCAAAAATCTCATACTCAATCTCGGCCTTCGCTACGACGTTGATAAGCCCCGCCACGAGGCCCAAAACAACACCTCCAACTTCTCACTCACTGCCATCGATCCGAAAAATGGCCTGCCCGGCGCCATGGTCTTCGGCACCACCTGCACCAACTGCAACAAGCGTTGGGCCGATACCTGGTACAAGGACATCGCACCCCGTATCGGGTTCGCCTACACCCCTTCCGCGCAGCACGGTACCTTTGTCATCCGCGGCGGCTTCGCCGTCCTCTACGGACCTCTCCAGTACACCGACTTCGGTGGCAGCACCATCACCGGCTACAGCGTCCAAACCCAGCAGAACTCAAACGGCTTTGATCCTGCCTATGCTCTTGATGGCGGCATCACCGCGCCCAATCCCGGAACAAATCTCGATCCGGCCTTCTTTGACAACGGCAATGCCCGCGCCGCCCGCCCCGTGCAGAACAGCTACATCGCCGCCTCGTATGGTCGTCCCGGGCAGATCAACCAGTGGAACCTGCAGGTCCAGCAAGAGCTCGCCAAGGACCTCATCATGACCCTTGGCTATATCGGCTCCTCGGGCGCCCATCTGCGCTCCGGCGTCCAGAACATTAACAACATCCCCATCGCCAACTTCAGCCGTGGCGACGGCCTGGTCAGCTACGATCTCGCCGGGAACGGCCTGAACTCCCCCTATGCCGCCTTCAACGGCCAGGTCCAGCAGCGTCTTCGTCCCTTCCCGCAGTACGGCTACATCGCCACCGATTGCTGCCTGCAGAACGTCGGCCACTCCTCCTACGACGCCCTCATCGCCTCCATCGAGCGCCGCTTCACCGGCGGTCTCAACCTCCAGGCCTCCTACACCTGGTCGAAGACCATCACCAACGCCGACTCGCTGCTCCCCGGCAACAACGGCGGCATCAACCAGGAACAGAACCCCTTCGACTCCAAGAGCCAGAAGTCACTCTCCATTCAGGACATCCCCAATACTTTTGTGGTCAGTTACCTCTACGAGCTTCCCTTCGGCCAGAACAAACCATTCCTGAACTTCAGCAATCCTATCGCTCGCTCGCTCATCAGTGGCTTTGAGATTGGCGGTGTGCAGCGCTATCAGTCCGGCCAGCCCATCTCCTTCCAGGGAGCGACCGGCATCCCTGGCTGGGATAACTTCATCGCCTACAACCGTATCCCCGGCTCTAGCCTGGCCAGCCGCGCTCGTCACGGCAAGATCGATCCCTTCCGCAGCCTCAAGGCGGGTGGATCCGTTACCGGTCCGGATCCAAACGTCGACTCCGAGTTCAACGGAATCGCGTTCCCAACAGGCGAGAACACCGGCTATGCAGCCCTGCAAACCGCTCCAGCCTTTGTCAATCAGAACGACGCCAACAACCGCCGGCTTCGTGCCGTCATCTCCGGAACCACACCCAACGCCGACAATGGCAGCTACCAGTTCGGCAACGTTCCGCGAGTGACGAGCGAAGATCGCAACTATCGCTACGTCAACGAGGACTTCAGCTTCCTCAAGAAGACCCCCATCACCGAAGGCACCACCCTCTTCCTGAAGATAGAAATGCTGAACGCCTTCAACCGCCACATCTTCAGCACACCCAACGACAACATCTTCAACCAGCCCGGCAGCACTGGCTTCGGCGTCCCCACCGGTGTCCTCAACGCCTCACAACCGGGCTTCTCCCGCGTCATCCAGCTCACCGGGCGGGTCCAGTTCTAAGGAGACTCTGATCAAGTCCTTTGCTTTTCTTTCTTCCATTCCGAGCAACGCGAGGAACCTGCTTTTTGTTTGGACCGGTTAAACACTTCTCCTGAAAGATAAGTTCCTTGACTTGATCAAACCTTCCCTAACTGCAAGCCACGCGTACATGCTGTCCTTTGCACTCCACGGTAGAGAGATGCCCCATCTCTCTACCATTCTCATTTCCATGCCACGTCCTTTTCACCCTCGTCGCGCCACGTGCACGTTGGTGTTCGCGCTTGCTGCCGGCATCGCTCCCGCGCCGGCCGTTGCGCAGAACGCACCCGCCACCCTCGCCCAGGCCAGAGATCTGCGAGCCCGCGGCGATCTCCCATCTGCCGCCGCCGCCCTCAAGACGCTGCTCACCGCAGCCCCGGACAATGCTCCCGCACTCACCGAACTTGCCCGCGTAAAGCTCGACCAGGCCGATCAGCCTGCCGCGGAAGCCCTGCTCGCCCGCGCCCTCGCCGCCAGCCCCAACTCTCCCGAAGCCAACGATCTCCTCGGCTCTCTCCTGCTCAAAGCCAGACACTACCCGGAGGCCATGGACCACTTCGAGACCACCCTCGCCATCGCGCCGCATGATGAAGTCGCTCGCGCCGGCGAGTTCCAGGCCGCCACCTCCCTCGCTCTCGAGACCAAAGCCGCCGGCAACGCGGAGGCCGCCCTACTCTGCCTCGATCACGCTGTCGCGCATCTGCCCGGCAATGTTGATCTCCTCACCGACATCGGCGTCGTCGCCGGCGATCTCCATCTCTTTCGCCGCGCCGATCACGCCCTCACCCAGGCGCTTGCGATCGATCCGCAGAACACGCGCGCCCTCTACGCCGCTGGCCGCGTCGCCACCGACGCCCAGCATCTTCCTGAAGCCGAGACGTACCTCCGCGCCTACCTCGCGCTCAAGCCCGATGACGCCACCGCCCACTTCGGTCTCGGCCGCGTCCTCGTCATGCAGCTCAAGACCGCGGACGCAAAAGCCGAGTTCGAGCGGTCCATAGCCCTCCAGCCCGTACAGAGCGAGTCCTTCTACCAGCTCGGCGTCCTCGCTGCGAACGCGCACGACGACACAGAGGCCGAGACCCTCTTCCGCAAGACCCTCGCCCGCGACCCGCACCACGGCGGTGCCCTCACCGGCCTCGGCCAGATCGCCTACCGCCGCAAAGAGTACCCCGCCGCGCAGACCTCGCTCGCCGCCGCCATCAGCGCCGCCCCCGACTACCAGCCCGCCCACTACTATCTCGGCCTCACCCTTGCCCGGCTCGGCCAAAGCGTCGCATCCGCTCGCGAACTCGATCGAGCCGCCCAGCTTACGCAGCAGCAGCAATCGAAGGCGGCCCCCGAGCGCGGCGAAGCCAACTCTCCGTAGCGCACCTACTTTCCACTTGTTGTCATCCCGCAGGGATCTGCTGTTGTTGTCCTCCACACATCGCTTCCTCTCAGGATTGCTACAAGAAACAATCAAAATCAGTTACAAATACCCGGAGACCACAATGACTCCTCCTCACCGGCAGACCGTAGCAAGCGCTCTCTGGCGTCTCACCTTCAGCCTCGCCGTCGTGCTGTTCTCTCTCTATCCACTGGCAGCCCCCGCGCAGATCACCTTCTCCGCTCCACCCTCCTCCGCAACCATTCACCTCCGGATCACCCGCCCCCCGGCGCCGCAGGTCATCCCGTCCACCGTCTTCGGCAGCTTTCTTGAGCCCATCGGCCACGCCGTCTACGGCGGCCTCTGGGCCGATCTCGTCGAGAACGGCTCCTTCGAGGAAGGTCTCTGGTCCCTCGGCAATCTCGACACCATGCTGCGCGAGCGCCCCGAGCTTCGCCGCGCCTCCGAGCTCGGTTTGCCCACACCCTGGGAGCCGCTCCACGCCGCCGACGGCAACCGCTATCAGCCCGTCCGCGGAGACGCCGCCAACTCCAATCAATCTGTCCTCATCATGGGCCTGCCCGGCAAGGAGATCGGTATCCGCCAGCGTGTCTACCTGCCCGCGCAGCGTGAACTGCACTACACCGGAGCCCTCTGGATCAAGCACGTGCGCGGCGGCGACTCCATTCGCATCTCTCTCCGCCGCCATGCCCACCCGGAAGACATCCTCGCCGCTACATCTGTAACCGCCAACGCTACAGACTGGACCAAGCTCCCCTTCTCGCTCGACCTCAAGCCCGGCCAACTCGCCCCGCTCGAGCCCGCCGACCTCACCCTCTCGCTCGACGACGACGCCCGCGCCCTGGTCGATCAGGTCACGCTCCAGCCCGCGGATAACATCGCCGGCATGGACCCCGACATGATCCACATGCTCCAGGATCTCCACTCGCCGCTGCTTCGCTTCGGCGGAAACTTCACCTCCGCCTACGATTGGAAGGACGGCATCGGCTCTGTCGACAAGCGCGTCCCCAAACTCAACTTCTCCTGGGGCATCCCCGAGTACAACACCTTCGGCACCGATGAGTTCCTCCGCCTCTGCGAGCTCATCCACGCCCAGCCCCAGATCGCCCTCAACCTCGGCACCGGCACACCGGAGGCCGCGGCCGACTGGGTCCGCTACGTCAACGCACACATCGGCGACCACGTCGGCGGCCTGCTCTGGGAGCTCGGCAATGAGCTCTGGGGCGACTTCCAGATCGGCTATCCGTCCCAGGAGCGCGTCGCCGCCGTCACCCGCGCCACCAGCGAGGCCGTTCGCGCCATCGATCCACACGCCCGCTTCATCGCCACCGGAGCTGATGAAGATCACTTCCAGAGCTGGAACGCTGCCCAGCTCTCGAACCCGCCCGGCACCTTCCAGTTTCTGTCAACCCATTTCGTGGTGACCGCCAACGTCCAGCTCCCCCATCCGCCCGACGACTTCCGCACCATGGCCTCGCTCGCCTTGCCCATCGGCCTCAGCAAACAGCTTCATGCCATGCACGATCAGATTGAAGCCTCGCCGCACAAAGGCCAGGTCACCACTGCCTTCACCGAGTGGCTCATGGTCGGTCGCGACGCCGCGCCCAACTCCACCAGCGCCCCGAACTTCACCAACATGGGCGGAGCCCTCTTCGCCGCCGGCTTTCTCAACACCATACTGCGCGACTCCGCCATCGTTCCCATCTCCGACATGACCGGCAACGTCGAGTTCGGCGGCATCTGGAAGAAGCGCGGCCAGGTCTACCCCGCACCCGCGTACTGGGTCCTGCGCGCCTACGCCACCGCCGCCCCGCACGCCCTGCTCGCCGTCCAATCCGATGGCCCCACCTACACCGTCAGCCACGGCGTGCAGCGCCTCCCCGAAATCGCCAACGTCCCCTACCTCGATGTCACCGCCGCCGCGTCCGAAGATGGCAAGCGCCTCCTCCTCTTCTGCGTCAATCGCAGCCTCACCGCCGCCACCCACGCCGAGCTCGACCTCTCCGGCATCAAGCCCGCGGCAGGCCCCATGCGCATCACCACCCTCGAAGCCGAAACCATCCTCTCCGAGAACACCGAAGAAGACCCCGATATGGTCAAGCCCACCATTGCCACCGAATCCATCAAGCCCGGCAAGCTCACCCACACCTTCCCCAACGCCAGCGTCACCGTCCTCGAAATCCCGCTCGCGGCAAAGTAATCCACCTTTACTTTGTCATTCTGAGCGCAGCGAAGAATTCCCGCATTGTGTCTCGGGCTGCAACGCGCCTGCTGGAACTCCACTCCCAGACATGCGAACTTCCCGCGCGTAGTCGCGAGCCGCTACGATAGAAACGGCCCCAATGACTCGCCGCCAAATCTCGCACCGCACGCTCCTTCTTCAGCATCGCAGCGCCATTCTTGGCCTGCTGTTCGCCCTCTGCTGCGGCACTCTCTCCCTCGCCGCCCAGATAACACCACCGCAGACCGCCCCACCCTCAGGCGGCGGCATGACCGTCAACACCGGCGCCGCCCACGCCGCCGTACTCGACAGCGAACACCGCCCCATCACCGCCGGTGGCTTCGTCAAAGCCGGCCCGCATGTCTTCGACGACATCACCGCCAAATCCGGCCTCTCCACCTGGCGTCATCAGATGGGCACACCCACAAAAGACCTCATCATCGAAACCGTCGGCTCCGGTGTCGCCCTACTCGACTTCGACAACGATGGCTGGCTCGACATCTACCTCGTCAACGGCTCCACCTTCGAGGCCGAAGCCGGCCACGCCCCCGCGCCGCACGCCGCGCTCTTCCACAACAATCACGACGGCACCTTCACCAACGTCACCGCCAAAGCCGGCGTCGCCAACGACCGCTGGGGCTTCGGCGCCGTCGTCGGCGACTTCGACAACGACGGCTGGCCCGACATCTTCGTCTCAAACTTCGGCCGCAGCTGCCTCTTCCGCAACAACCACGACGGCACCTTCACCGACATCGCCGAAAAGGCCGGCGTCGCCGTCAACGGCTGGGCCACCGGCGCCACCTGGGGCGACTTCGACGGCGACGGCCGGCTCGACCTCTACGTCCCCGGCTACGTCCACTTCGACATGGCCGCCCGCGTCGCTGCCGTCCCAGCTACCAACCCCTCCTGCCAGTTCCGCGGCATCCCCGTCATGTGCGGCCCGCGCGGCCTTGAAGGTGAGCCCGACCACCTCTTCCACAACAACGGCGACGGCACCTTCACCGACGTCACCCAGCACGCCGGCGTCGTCGACGAACACGCCTTCTATGGCCTGGCGTCCTTGTTCCTCGACGTCAACGACGACGGCAAGCCCGACCTCCTCGTCGCCAACGACTCCACCCCAAACTACCTCTACCTCAACAAGGGTGACGGTACCTTCGAAGACGCCTCCTTCGCCTCCGGCTACGCCCTCAACGAGAGTGGCCGCGAGACCGCCAGCATGGGCATTGCCGCCGGCGACTACACCCACAACGGCCTCATCGATCTCTTCAACACCACCTTCTCCGACGACTACAAACCGCTCTACCGCAATGACGGCAACGCCAACTTCACCGACATCAGCTATCAGGCCGGCATCGCCGAAGCCACCATCCCCTTTCTCGGCTGGGGCACCGCCTTCTTCGACTTCGATAACGATGGCTGGCTCGATCTCTTCATCGTCAACGGCCACGTCTACCCCGCCGTCGACAAGCAGGACTGGGGCACTACCTGGGCCCAGCGCGCCCAACTCCTCCATAACAACAAAGGCAAGCTAGAGTTCGTCGCGCCGGTCGAAGGCTCAGCCCTGGCCAAAGTCGCCGTCGGCCGCGGCATGGCCTTCGGCGATCTCTTCAACGAAGGCCGCGTCGACGTCGTCATCAACAACATGGACAGCGCGCCCTCCCTCTTCCGCAATGTAGCCGATATCAAAAATCACTGGATCGCCTTCAAGCTCATAGGCGGCCCCAAAAGCCCGCGTGACGCCGTCGGCGCGAAGGTATTTGTAACCGCCAACGGCTTTCGCCAGCGCCAGGACATCCTCGCCGGCGGCTCCTTCGCCTCCAGCCCCGACCAGCGCCCACACTTCGGCCTGGGCCCCTCCACAAAAGTCGACAAAATCGAAATCGTCTGGCCCAGCGGCCTCAAGCAGTTTGTAACACCACCCGTACCACTCGACCGCTTCTACACCCTCACCGAAGGCAAGGAACTAACACCACTGAAGTAGCAGCCTCACGCAAATCATCGCACCTGAGGCCGCCACCGCGAAGCGGGTGCCCCATTTCTACCGCGGCCTCATCGCGGGAGAAGTGGGCTCCACTCTGCCGAAGGCAGTATCCATCACCTTACCGTGCAAGCGAAGCGAGCACGTCACCCAAACTGCCCCATATCCATTCCCAGCGCATAGCTCTCCCCATGCGCCATCAACTCCTCCCACGTCACCTCGCGCCCCGTGTACCCCGCCATCCGCCCCAGCATGCAGCTCATCGCCGTCTCCACTCCCGCCGCAATCTGGTTGTGAAACCTGCCCGACGTGATGCTCTCGATGAAGCTCCGATCCTTCTCCCGATCCGCCATCGCCAGATTGTCCGAGAACGCCCCATTCGCCGCAAACGTCCCGCCGCCCGCCTGCTGCGTCTCCGAGTCCTTCCAGCTCCATGCGTGCTCGCCCTCAACCCGCACCGGCCCCGCATACGGCGCATCCGCTTTTCCATTCGCGCCAAACACATGCAGCCCCGCATCGAACGTCCCATAGCTGCCGAACTGCGTCGACGAAAAACTCACCCGCACATCGTTCGGATACGTATAGATCACCTCGTAGTGATCCCAGCAATCGCCCGCGTGTGAGATCACGCTCCGCCCACCCGTCGCCTTTGCCTTCAGCGGGTGCGATCCCAGCGCCCAGTTGCACAGGTCGATGATGTGAATGTTCTGCTCCACCAGAATGTCGCCCGAGAGCGCCTTGTCCCATAGCCAGTTGCGCAGCCGGTACTCGTCCTTACCCGCGCCCGCACGCACCTTCTCGGTGGAGGCCGGCGCGTTGTAGTTCGCCACAATTGCCGCAATCTTCCCCAGCGCCCCACCCTGCACCTTACCCATCACCGCGGCAATCGGAGGCGCGCTCCGCACCTGAAATCCCACGTCGATACTGACCTTGCCATCCGCCCGCTTCGCAATCTCGAGCGCCCGCTTCGACTGCCCCACATCGATCCCTACCGGCTTCTCGCAGTACACATGCTTGCCCCCCGCCACCGCCGCCTCCAAGTGCTCCACATGAAACCACGGCGGCGTCGAGATCTGCACCAGGTCCACGTCCTTCGACTGCGTCAGCGCCTCATACGCCCGCGCCCCATGGAACTGCAGTCCCTTGGCAATTCGCCCCTGCCCAAGCTTCGCATTCACCTCATTGAACGCCGCCTCACCCTTCGCCAGGTTGTCCGGAAACACATCCGCCAGCGCCACCACCCGAGCCGTCGTATTCTGCGCAAACGAGGTCGCCACCGCCGTCCCCCGGCTCCCACATCCCAGCAGCCCCAGCAGCACCGCCGAGTTCGCCTGATATCCAAACGCCGTGCTGCTCTTCACCAGCAGCAGCCCCGAAGCCGCCGACCCCGCCAAAAACTCCCGTCGATCCATTCGCACAGTCTCCTTCACCCGCAGACCACGTCTGCTTCGGCCTTCTGTCTTTCCTTTGTCCTTCGTGTTTCTTGCTTGTCCTTGGTTCTTCTTATTGTTTTTCGTTCTTCTTATTGTTTTCGTTCTTCTTGTTGTCATTCTGAGCGAAGCGAAGAACCTGCTTTCCGCTTTTAACCTCGGAGCGAAGCGACGTACACCGTTCACACCCCAATCTCCCGCAAAATCCCCTCCAGATACACCTTCTCCTTCCGCACGTCCTCCACCTGCTGCGGCCCCTCCGTCTCCCGCTCGATCGAGACCGCCCCCGTATACCCCACGCGCTTCAGCTTCGTCAGCACCGCCTTGAAGTCCACCAGCCCCTGCCCGATCGCAACCTCCTCGCCCAGCTCACTCGGATTCGTCGGCCACTTACCATCTTTGGCATGAATGCTCTTCACATGCGCCCCCAGAATATCCACCGCGTCCACCGGATTCGCCTTGCCATACAGAATCAAATTCGCCGTATCCAGCCCCACGCCCAGATTCATCTGGCCCACATCGCGCAGCATCCGCGACATCGTCGTCGGCGTCTCCTGCCCCGTCTCCATCAGAAACATCTGCCCGTTCCCCTCGCAGTGCTTCGCCACCGTCCGAATCGCCGTCACCGTCTCCCCATACAGCGGGTCCGCCGGATCCTCCGGAATAAATCCGCAGTGCGTCTGCACCTGCGGCACCCCTAGCCTCTTCGCAAAGTCCGACACCCCCACCAGCGCCTCCATCCGCGCCGCCCGCGTCTTCCGCGGCACCAGTCCGATCGTCGTCGGCCCCTCGAGAAAGTTCCACACCAACGGCTCCGGCCGGACGACCTCAACGGTCGTAGCCCGCACCCCATACTTCGTCAGCAGCCCGCCTAGCAGATCCGCGTTCTCTTGCGTGAACGCCCCGATATACCCATCGAGCGAGAGAAAGCATGTCGTAAACCCAAGCGCATGCACCCGCCGAATCGTCTCCTCTGGCGCCTTGTACGGCACCACTACCAGCCCCATCTCCATCGGCCTCGCATCCGCCGCCGCCTGCACCGGCATCTTCCCGCCGCGCTGCCCCTGTTCCTGCCCCTGCATCGCTGCATGCGTCACCGCAGCCGCGGCCGCCATTCCCAGAAACTCCCGTCGTCGCATCGTGACTCCTTCCTGGCGCAATAGCTCCTCGCTGGTGCAGCTATTAAAGCACCTCTCAGTCGCACCACCCGCAGTCTCCTGAGAAGCCTTTGCTTTTCTTTCTTCCGTTCCGCGAATGACAGGGAATCGCCGCCGCTGCTATAAACGCCTCCTTAGCCCTTGCTTTTCTTTCTTCCATTCCGAGCACCGCGAGGAACCTGCTTTTCGCCTGGACCACCTCTGCTGTCGCTCACCGGACGCACGCCATCGCGCTTCGCCACATCCTCGCACGAAGTACGCTACCCTAAACCATCATCAGGCCTTCACCCAGCCGCACAGCCCGCACCAGGAGAGCCATCCGCCATGCCAGAGTCACGCCGCGACTTCCTCCTCGCCGCCACTGCCGGCCTCCTCGCCACCGCCGCCGGCTGCCATCGCGAGCCCGCCGCCGCGCCCTCCTCCTCGTCCCCCGCAGCCTCCGCAGGCGAGGCTCCCGCCGGCATGCCCCCTGCCTTCGGCACCGCGCCCGCCGTCGGCCCCAACGTCTCAGAGGTGACCTTCCTCGAGTCCAGCCGCCTCGTTCAGGTCACCCTCTCCGAGCCCGACCGCAAACTCGCCGCCAGCAACTGGCGATCCGCCATGGCCCCGCTCTACGAGCGCCGCACCGGCCCACGCAAGCTCGCGCTCGAGCCCGCCATCGTCCCCTACTCCATCGCCGACCCCGTCCACGCCAGCGGCGCACCCCTTCCCGCAAGCCGCAATCAATTTGTTCGTACCAAAGTTACAGATATCCCGCTCCCCGCAGACGACGCCGCCATAGCCTTCGCCCCCGTCCACCAGCTCTCCCGCTGGATCGAGCATCGCCACCTCACCTCCGAGCGCCTCACCACCATCTATCTCGACCGCATCACCCGCTTCGATCCCAAACTCCACTGCATCATCACCCTCACCCGCGATCACGCCCTTGAGCAGGCCCGCGCCGCCGACAAAGAGATCGCCGCCGGCCACTACCGCGGCCCCCTCCACGGCATCCCCTGGGGCGCGAAAGACCTCCTCGACACCGTCGGCATCCCCACCACCTGGGGCGCCGAACCCTACCGCAACCGCGTCCCCCAGACCGACGCCATTGTCACCGCTCGCCTCAACGCCGCCGGTGCCGTCCTCATCGCCAAGCTCTCGCTCGGCGCCCTCGCCCTCAACGACATCTGGTTTGGCGGCCAGACCATGAACCCTTGGCTCCTCGAAGAAGGCTCGTCAGGCTCCTCAGCGGGGCCGGGCGCGGCCACGGCCGCAGGGTTAGTCGGCTTCTCCATCGGCTCTGAAACCGGCGGCTCGATCGTCTCGCCGTCCATGCGCTGCGGCGTCACCGGCCTCCGCCCCACCTTCGGCCGCGTCGCCCGCACCGGCGCCATGACCCTCTGCTGGTCGCTCGATAAACTCGGCCCCATGGCCCGCTCCGTCGAAGACACCCTCCTCGTCCTCAACGCCATCACCGGCCCCGACCCCACCGACCCCTCGAGCGTCCCCAGCCACCTCGACTTCAACGCCGCCGCACCCGTAAAGAACCTCCGCGTCGGCTACTTCCCGCAGTGGATGAAAGAAGCCCCCGCCACCGACGTCGACCGTCACGCACTAGAAACCATCCGCGAACTCGGCATGACCCCTGTCGAAGTCCGCATTCCTGACTGGCCCTACGACTCCCTCCAGCTCATCTTGTTTGCCGAGGCCGCCGCCGCCTTCGAAGAACTCACCGCCTCCGGCCACGACCACGACCTCAAAGCCCAGGTCGCCGACGCCTGGCCCAACTCCTTCCGCCAAGCCCGCTTCCTCTCCGCCGTCGACCTCGTTCAGGCCGATCGCCTCCGCCGCAAGGTGGCCCTCGAGATGGCCCGCCTCTTCGCCCCTACCACCGCCGGCGGCTCGGCCGTCGACCTCCTCCTCGTCCCCTCCCTCCGCGACGAAATGCTCGTCATCACCAACTTCACCGGCCACCCCTCGCTCACCCTCCGCGCCGGCTTTGTCCAAGTCTCCCAAGCCCGCAGCGAC
>CAXTRT010000031.1:0-46858 GCA_964246835.1 uncultured Acidobacteriaceae bacterium
GGACGCCGAGCTCCAGCACCTCGCCGCCGTCAGCGAGCTGGAGCCCGCCCAGTTCCTCCGCTTCACCTCCCCCGTCACCACCCCGCACCCCGAAAACGACCAGGTCAACGCCCGCTGGTACCCCACCCATCCCTCGCAGCAGCCCGGCCGCCCCAAACAAGCCATCGTCGTCATGCCCCAGTGGAACGCCGACGCCTTCTCCCACAACGCTCTCTGCACCATGTTCAACAGCTTCGGCATCTCCGCCCTTCGCCTCTCCAAGCCCTACCACGACATCCGCCGCCCCGCCGAGCTCGAGCGCTCCGACTTCGCCGTCTCCTCCAACATCGGCCGCACCATCGACGCCTGCCGCCAGGCCGTCGTCGATATCCGCTCTTGCCTCGACTGGCTCTCCCAGCAGGGTTATACGCAGTTCGGCGTCCTCGGCACCTCCCTCGGCTCCGCCTACGCCTTCATCGCCGCCGCCCACGATCCCCGCCTTCAGGTCTGCGCCTTCAACCACGCCTCCACCTGGTTCGGCGACGTCGTCTGGACCGGCCAGTCCACCCGCCACATTCGCGCCGCCCTCGAAGCCGCAAGCCTCACCCAGGACCTCACCCGCGACATCTTTACCGCAATCAGCCCGATGTCCTATATGGCTCGCTTCGCCGAACACCCCAAACGCGTCCTCGTCGTCCACGCCACCTGGGACCTCACCTTCCTCGAACAGTTCTCGCAGGACGTCCTCACCAACCTCCGCCGGCACAACGTAGACTTCGTCGCCCGGACCCTCCCCTGCGGCCACTACACCACCGGCGAGTTCCCCTACAAATACCTCGACGGACTCTATCTCGGCCACTTCATCTACGATTCCTTCAAACGTCTCCGGGAATCCGCTCTGGTACCCGCTCTATAAGGCACCCACACCATCAAACTCAGGCCATCTCTCCGGCATCACAGAGGTTCTGCTTTACCCAAGGAGACCATGCATGGCTGGACCAACCTCAAATCACGAAGAGATCAAACGTTGGGCTCACGCGCGTGGCGCAACGCCTGCCGAGGTTCATCCGTGCAAGTTTGACAGCGAGCCAGCCATCCTGCGGTTCCTCTTCGGAGATCCATCAACGCAGACAGAGAACCTGACCGTCATCACCTGGGATCAGTTCTTCGCACTCTTCGACCTCATGGGTCTCTCCTTCGTCTACGACGGCGAAAGCGCCTACGAACTCCTGCAGATTGAAGCAAAGTCGGTCTACCGCTTTGAGGGCAAGCCGGTATAGGAATCGTCCAGCTTGGCGCCACGATAGAAGGAGGAGTTACGAAAGTATTGCTGTATATGCTGCTTCAAAAGAATGGGGCAGACCAAATATAGTGACCTGCCTGCGGCTCTGCGAAACCCCTTGCAAGCAGCTTGGAAGACATTGCGCCCCGGCCGCTGGTATGGTCAGCTTTGTTCGTATGAGAAATCAGCAGTGCAAGACGAGATTGGCCGGTTTAACACTCGCTTTTTTGGCCGTGGCCTTATCGGGGTGCGGCAGTGGAGTTTCAACCTCAGCCCCTGGCGGCGGAACCGGTTCTGGCGGCACCGGCACGGGATCGGGAGGCACGACGGCCGTCCCCGGCGTTGCTTTTTCAGGAACGGTCATGGCAGCGGGCAAGCCTGTCTCAGGCGCGTCGGTCCAGATCTACGCTGCGGGCACGTCAGGCGCAGCCAAGGGAGCCGCGGCCCTCACCGGCACCGCACTTCTAACCGACGCGGCCGGAGCCTTCAGCGTTCCCGCCGGCTATACCTGCGCTGTCTCCGCAACGCAGCTGTATCTCATAGCGCGCGGCGGCACAGTGGGTACTTCCACCAGCCCAAACCCCGCGCTGGCCGAGATCGCCGTCCTCGGACCGTGTGGTGCCGTCACGAGCGGATCCAGCTTTACCCTCAATGAGGCAACCACGGTAGCCGCCATTTGGTCGCTCCAGCAATTCATCGCGCCCGATGGAACGCTGGGCGCCTCCGCAACCAACGCAACCGGGCTGGCCAACGCCGTGCTCGTGGCTCGGGCGCTGGCCAACACCAGCACGGGAAGAGCTCCGGGCGCAGGCTTCTCCGCGGCCGCAACCGCACCGTCGGCCAAGCTCAATACCCTCGCCAATCTGCTCAGCCTCTGCACGGCTGATGGGGCCTCGTCGACCTGTGCGGCTGTGCTGGCCGGCGCATCGGCAGCTGGTGCGGCAGCCCCCGCGGACACCTTAGCCGCCGCGCTCGCCATCGCCCGTGCCCCCGCGGCCAACGTGCCCGCGCTCTACGCGGCGGCAGCGGCGAGCACCGCCTTCTCCCCGGCTTTAGCCTCCGCGCCGCTTGACTGGATGCTGACCCTGACCTACGCGGGCGGCGGCCTGAAGACTCCGGAAGGGCCGACCGCACTCGCCATCGATGCAGCCGGCAACGCGTGGGTCGCAAACTACGGTGGCGTCGTCTCGGCGTTCTCCCCCATCGGCGTGCCGCTCTTTCCGGCCGGAATAACCGGCGGCGGGCTGAACAGCTCCTACGGTCTGGCCATCGACCCAACCGGAAACGTATGGGTCGCAAACAGCGCCAGCGACGGCTCTGTGAATAACGGCCTCGGCACAGTCACGGAGATCACCGCCGCAGGACAGTTTCTCTCGGGCACATCCGGCTACGGCAACGGCTCCAGAAGCGGCGGCTTCAGCGCGCCGGTCGCCATCGCTATCGATCCCAACGGCACCATCTGGGTTGTGAACACCCAGAACGGAACCGTAACCCAGCTCAACAGCTCCGGCCAGACCGTCTCAGGAGCGGCGGGCTACGGATCCTCGGCGCTGGCATTCCCTTCAACCATCGCCATCGACGCAAGCCACAACGCCTGGGTCGGAAACATGAACGCCGGCGATATCGTCAGAATCAGCGCGGACGGAAGATCGGTTCTGCCGGTCACCTGCTGCGACGGCCCGCAAGGGATGGCAATCGACCCCGCCGGTTATGTCTGGGCGGCGAACTACTACGGCAACTCGGTGAGCCGCGTTGCGAGCGGCGGCACGGCGGCGAGTGGAAGTCCCTATACCGGGGCGACGCTGACGACACCCTCCGCGATCGCCGTCGATGGCGCGGGAAGCGTGTGGGTAGGAAACTTCCGCGGTCAGCGTCTCACACAGCTTGCAGGGTCCGCGGCCGCCGCGCCCGGCACCGTTCTATCCCCGGCTGCAGGCTGGGCCAGCGATGCGCGGCTGAATCAACCCTCCGCGCTGGCCGTGGATGCAAGTGGAAACCTCTGGATTTCAAACTTCGCGGCCGGTTCCATCACGGAACTGGTCGGCGTTGCCGCGCCCGTAAAAACTCCGTTGCTCGGCCCTGTACAGCAGCCCTAAGCACCAGCCAGCGTGGTACTGCCTGACCAAAGCTCTACATGATCCGGAAGCGTTCGCGCATCAGGCGCTGAAAGCGTGGCCGCCAGATCAGGTCGTAAGCCAGCTCCTTGCCCGGAAACATCGCAAGCGCGGCCTTGCGGCTGTCGGCGATCATCTGCGACGCCTCATCGATCGAAAGCGAGCCATCCTGCGCGATCGTTTGCATCACCAGATTCATCATCATCTGCAGGCGTCGAATGAGCTTCTGCTCTTCCCTGTGCGCCTCGCACTCCTGCGCGGACTGAGTGCTGGTCTCAACGGCTGGCTGTTCGGTACCGGTCTGATCGAGCTCCAAGAGGCCTCCTTTAGGTACGCTGCTTCGCTCAGCGTGCACCCTCTTCGTTAGACGCGCCAGTGCTCGCGGAGATGCGCCCATCGCGCGAGAGCAGAAAGCTCGTAAGCCCGAACTCATCGGTCCGGTACGTCAGGGTGTGCCGGTCGGCAAGGCGGGAGAGGATCTCCGGCCGCGGATGCCCGAAGTGATTGTTCAAGCCTGTAGAGATCACAGCCGAGCGCGGTGCGGCGGCGGCCAGAAACTCCGGCGTCGTCGATGTGAGTGAGCCATGGTGGCCCACCTTCAGCAAGGTGACAGGCGCGATCTCGTGCCCGGCCAGCATCGCCCGCTCGCTCGGAGCCTCGGCATCGCCCTCCAGCAGGATCGACGACTGCCCGTACTGCACGCGAAGCACCATGGAATCATCGTTCTTCGGTGCGGCCGGGTTGCTGTACGCAGAGTCGGGAGCGAGCACCGTGATCTGCTCCTCGCCCCAGCCGAGCGTCTGTCCGGCCTGCAGGTGGCGAACCGTCGTGCCCAGCGACCGCGCCTCCGCCAGCAGGGCGGTAAAGGCGTCGGCATGCGCGTCGACTGAGACCCACAGCTCACGCGGGCGCAGATTGCGCAAAATCGCAGGCATGCCGCCCATATGGTCGGAGTGCGCATGCGAGAGCACCAGCGTGTCCAAGCGGCGAATGCGGCGTGACCACAGATATGGCGCGACCACCTCTTCACCCACGTCGAAGAAGCTGGTCGCCGTGGCCGCTTCGGCGATCGATCCGGTTGGGCCGCCCGCATCGATCAGCATCGTTCTGCCCTCGGCCCCCACCAGCAGCAGCGAGTCTCCCTGGCCGACGTCGATGGCCGTGAGTTCGAGCTGCCCCCGCGAGCGCAGCGTCGCCTCGGGCCACAGAATCGCAACCGTTGTCAGTGGAAGCACAACCGCCGCCGCAATCGCCCATCGCCGCGATTGGCGCGCCGCCCAGCAGCAAAACGCCCAAGTCACGATCGCCCCGGCAATGACCAGCGCGGTCGGCCCCGGAACGCGCGCGTCCGCCAGCGGCACCCGGCTGATGTGGCCAATCGCAAACGTAATCGCGTGCAGCAGCAGTGCCGTCAGCGCGGAGGGCAGCAGGGCCAGCCACGGACTGAAGAGTGTTGCGACAAAAGTTAGAATCGCGGCGGGCATCAGGACGCCGAGCAGCGGAATACTCACCATATTGGCCGGAAGCGCAAACACCGTCGCGCGATGGAAATACACAGCCATTGGAAGCGCCATCACCAGCTCGGCGACCAGGCCGATCAGAACAAGTTCGGCGGCATGAAAGAAGAGCCACAGAGCGGCAAGAAAGACGCGGCGAACAACAGGACCGCCCAGGCTATCGAGGCTCTCCGCCCACAGCCGGAGACCGACGCGAAACTGTGCCAGCCGCGGTGGCATGGACGCATCGAGCCGAAGCTCGTGAAGGCCGCGCGTGGCCTGCGCCCAGGCGAGCAGGTTGCGTTCGCCCAGTGGAATCGCGATGCCTCCAATGGCGATGATCGCCAGCATGGTCATCTGAAAGCTGGACTCAAACAGCGCATGCGGCGACCACACCAGCGTAAACAGCGCCGCCGCCCCCAGCGCATTGAGCACGGAGCGCTCCCGTGCGAGCAGGCGCGCCAGCAGGAAGATCGTCGTCATGGCCAGCGCCCGTTGCACCGGCGCGCCAAAGCCCGTAAGCAGCGCAAACGCGGCGATCGCGGGCAGCGTCAGCAGAGTAGCCGCGGTCTCCGGCAGGCGAAGCCGACGCAGCAGCCAGAAGAGCAGGCCGGCCACCAGCGCCACATGCATCCCCGAAACGACAAACAGGTGAAACGATCCGGTGCGTTCAAAGCCCAGCCGCAGTTGATGGTTGAGACCTGCACGGTCGCCAAACAGCATGGCGGCCAGCATGCCCACATCGTTCGCGCTCAGCTGCAGCAGCGCAGGCATGCGGCGGTTCATCGAACTCGCGGCAAAGCGTGTCAGCCGCCCGGAGGCCCACGCCTGCGCGGCCAGCAGACGGCACTGCAACGTTGCATCGTCGTGCCCCAGCAGGCGAAGCTTCTCGGCGCGTGCTGTTCCGTGTGCGGCAATGTCCTGCTCGAGCAGATAGTCGGCATACTGCCAGACGCCGGGATCGCGAAACCGCTCCGGCACTCGAAGCCGCAACGGCAGCTCGACTCGATCGCCGCAGCGAAGATCGGGAAGCAGAGGCGCGTCGGGCGTGGTCATCACAGTGGCTCGAACGCCGGCGCGTATAGGGATCAGAGTCGAAACATCTGGCGTGAGGAACTCGATGTCAGAGAGCTGCAGGTCAACCTGCTCCGCCTGCGGAACCGCATCCTCAGGCTCGGCAGCCTGCCAGGTGTGTTCGGAGTCCGCCGTTTCAGCCGTGGCACGCGGCGGCAGAGCATGAAGGCGCGTCACGCGGCCAACGACCGTTCGTGAGAGGTTATCGGCGTACGGGAGCAGAGCGATTTGCGGGTCGGGTGTCGGGCGAAGATGCGCGGCAAGTATCCCTGCAACGATCCACAGTGCGGCCACCGGCAGTGCGACAACTCTGTGAGCGGCCGGCCGGCTCTTGTACCGCGCGGCATAACCAAGCGCAACGATCGCCAGGCCCAGCAGAAGCCCGGCAGCCAGCAGCAGCAGAGCGGCCGGGTGCGGATGCCAGGCCGCCAAAAGCTCGCCGGCGGCGAAGCAAACAGCAGCGAAGAGCAGCGGAGCGCGGCGCAGGCGCAGACGCTCAACGCGGGCCGGATCGTTGGGAAACAGGTTCGGGCTCGGGGCCTCTCGCACCGGCTTCGTGCGGTTGGGCGTCGACGCGCGATCGCCAAAACGTACGCGTGCTGCGGGTTCGATCGGTCGCGTGGGCGAGAGAGAGGACATAGGGCGCGAACTCGTCGAGCACACCCTAGCATCGTGGCCCGTGGGGAGATCAGCCTCGCCCGCGCTGCGCCTGGTCATCGCCCAAATTAATGGCTAGATCAAAGCTTCCGATCAAGAACCGCGACTGTCTCCACATGCGTCGTCTGCGGAAACATGTCAACCAGATGCAGCTCGGCAAGGTTGTAGCCGGAGGATAGCATCGCGCCCAGATCGCGGGCCAGCGTCACCGCATCGCATGAGACCGAAACGATCCGTGCCGGACCAAGTCGCGTCAGCAGTGTCGCAGCCTCGGTGCCAAGTCCGGCGCGCGGCGGGTCAAGCAGAACCAGTGAAGGCCGATCGCGGTCAAGCGCGGCCACCCGCAAAAAATCAAGCACCGTCCTCGTCTGGATCGTGACATTCGGCAGCCGCGCCGCCGCAAGATCCGCAGTGGCGGCTGCTGCGGATTCAACTGCGATGACCCGGTCGAAGTGCGGCGCCAGCGCTCGCGTGAAGAGCCCGACCCCGGCGAACAGGTCCCATGCCAGCGCGCCCCGCATGCGCGCAGGCTTGGTGGCGACCGCAACCAGCTCCTCCACCAGGGATCGGTTGACCTGAAAGAAGGACCCTCGGCTTACCCACAGCTGCTGCGCCACGCCGTTGAGCGTCGCGTCGTAAAGAAGGCCGGGGTTGCCCCACATCGGTGCGGCAAACGCGGCAGCTTCACGGCGGCTGGCCGCCTGTTTCGTGGAATTGGCGCGTGTCGATCGCAGCAGCTCCGCGCCCGCGCCGCAGAGCTGCGGAACCTCATCGTGCAAAGCCTCGCACAGCGCCGCAAAGCTGGCAGCCACCTGCCCGACCGGAATCTCCGGTGCCGCGCGAAGCAGCAGCGTGAGCTGCAGGCGCGACGCATCCGCCGTCGTAAAGAGCTCCATCTCTGCCGTCGCCGCAAGCCATCTGGCGATACTGCTGTTGCCCTTCTCCAGCCCGAGCAGGCCCAGCGCGGCCTCTACCAGCAGAGGCGCGGCGATCGGGCATGTGTGCACGGGAAGAAAGATGTTCGATGCTTGGCGGTTATAGCCCACCAGGAACGAGCCCTCCGAGCCTGCCTCCACGCGCAGGCGAATCCGGTTGCGGTACTGCCACGCGTCAGCCGCATGCGTCTGGATCGGCGGAAGCGTTGCAATGCCTGCTCCTGTGAGGAGGTCCGTCAAACTCTGCTGCTTCGTCGACAGCTGGTCCGGATACGCGAGATGCTGCAACTGGCAGCCGCCACACGGCCCAAAGTGCGGACACAGCGGTGTGACGTCGTCTGTCATGCGAGGCTCATATAAAAAAGGCTGAGACGCGGAAGGCGGCGCGCTTCGAGCAGGCGCTTGTGCAGGAACTGCTGCTGGATCTGGCGGATCTGCACAGCCTGCATCTTGCCGCGGTATGGTGCAAGCTCCCGAGCCGCCTGCTCGCGAAGCGCTGTGAGGACGTCTTCCGGAGTGGCCGTCAGCAGCGCCGCGACCAGCCTTTCTTCGAGCACAGACAAACTTCGATCGAGGTCCTCAAGATTGGGTGTCACGGTCGCGCCGTCGAGCTCCGCGGCCAGCGCTTCCAGCCGTCCGCTGGCTTCGGCAGCGATCGCGTCCGCGGGCGCGGGCAGCGTCGCCGCGGCGATTAACTCGGCATTTTTGCGCAAAAAAGCCACGATGCGGCCCCGTTCAAAGCCCGTTTCGGGCGTTTCGGACGAGGTAAGAGCGCCGTTCCGTGCAGGTGCGGCGAGCGATGCCTCAGCTGCTCGCTGCGCGGACTCCATGACCGCCTGCGAGCACCATGCCAGGCCGTTGATCTTTCGCACGCGGCCCTTCGCCCGGGCGCGCTTCGCGTCATAGTGATCGAAGGCCTCGTCCATCCCGCGCAGCACCACGTCAAGCGGCAGGCCGGCCTCGCGCCACGTGTCGATCAGCGCCCAGTCAAGCGTGGAGAGCATTAGAAGCGAGCCGCGCCGCGCCTGAAAGCGCTCCTCGATCTCCGTGAAGTAGTTGAAGTAGTTCTGCATCGCTTTGTTGAGTCCAGATCGCCCGTCTCAGCGCCGGTTGCGCTCGTAGAGCAGGCGAAGACCGGTAAGCGTGAGCAGGTCGTCAACCTCCTTGATGTACTTGGAGCCATCGGCGATCAGGCGGGCAAGCCCGCCTGTTGCGAGAACCTTCGTTGCAGGGTCGAGTGTGGGCAGCATGCGCTCAAGGATCCCGTCCACCAGCCCGATATAGCCGTAGTAAAGGCCAATCTGCATGTTATCGACCGTGCCTGTACCCACGACCTTGGCGGGTTTCCGGATATCGACGCGAGGCAGTTTCGCGGCGCGGTTGAACAGGGCATCGGCGGAGATGCCGAGACCGGGGGCGATGGCACCGCCCAGAAACTCGCCATTTTTGCTGAGCACATCGAACTTCGTGGCAGTACCGAGATCGACAATAATAGCGGGCCCGTGAACGCGATCCCACGCGGCAACGCAGTTCAGAATGCGGTCGGCTCCGACCTCGGATGGATTGTCGGTGAGGATCGGTATGCCGGTCTTAATGCCGGGCTCGACGAACATCGGCTTTAGCGAGAAGAAGCGCTCGGTCATAAGCCGCAGCGCGGAATCGAGCGGCGGCACGACGGAGGCGATGGCGACTCCGGTCGTCATCGCGAAATCCAGCTTATGCAGGCCGAACAGGCTCTTGAGCAGAAGCCCGAACTCGTCGGCGGTGTACTCGTGATGCGTCGTAGCACGCCACGTGGCGATAGGCTCCGCGCGATTGGCGCGGGAAAGATCGAACAGCGCGGCCACGATGTTCGTGTTGCCGACGTCGAGTGCCAGGAGCATGATCCAGCCGCCTTATGTGGGATTGTTCCACTCTGTAACAACTACAGTTCGCGAACGCCGCCGGAGCGCACCGTCCGTGTGCTGCCGTCGTCGGCAGTAACCTTAAGAAATCCATCTGGCAGCAGGCCGGCGGTGAGCCCAGTATAGCCGCCGTCTTCGGTCACCCGAACGCGCTTCCCTCGCACCCAGGAGCTGAAGTCCGCCGGATCGCGCGCGGGCTCGGTGTCACTGGTCCAGCTTTTGATCTCGCGATCGAGCGCGAGCAGAAGAGCGCTAAGCAGGGCTTCGCGAGAGAGTGTCTGGCTGGGATCGGCCGACTCGCGCCGAAGAGAGGTGGCGAGATCCTCAAGCTCCGGCGGAAAACTGGAATGGTTACAATTTATGCCGATGCCGAGAATGGCATAGCGCAGCGTCGCGTTGGCGGCGGCGGTTTCGATGAGGATGCCGCCGCACTTTCGCGGCCCGCGCGGTGTATTGAGTACGAGGTCGTTGGGCCAGCGAATGTCGATCTTCTCCTTTGGCGCAAAGCCGGTGACGGCGGCGATTGCTGCCTGCGCGGCGATGGCTGTGGCGAAGGAGAAGGCCGGCCCGTTCGAGATGGGAATCGGCGTGGTGAGCAGCACGCTGACATAGAGGCCGTCGCCGGGAGCGGAGTGCCAGGTGTGTCCGCCGCGCCCCCGGCCGGCGGTCTGCTCGTCCGCGATCCACACACCATGCTCCTCGCCGTCGCGAGCAGCGGCGAGGGCGAGATCGCTGGTGGATGCAGTAGAGGCGAGATGATGCAGGTGCGTGGCGAAGCGCGTACCGGCTATCGCGGACTCTACGGCTGCAAGATCGAAGGGCTCAGACATAGTGAGACGCCGCTTACTCCAATGCGTGCGCTCCGGAAGACAGTCAGGGCGCCACAGCCGGTTAGAACAGCGAAGTGTCCGTCGAGACGCGAAGGTTGATCTCCGGCGCATGAACCGAGTGCGTGAGCGAGCCGATGGTAACGAAGTTGACGCCGGCCGCGGCGAAGTCATGAACGTTGCCAAGATTGATGCCGCCTGCGGCTTCGATCGGCATGTCGGTCTGTGTGGCGCGTATCTGCTTGACCGCGCGGCGCACAGCCGCCGGCGTCATGTTGTCGAGCAGCAGGGAATCGGCTCCGCTTGCAAGAGCCTCCGTAAGCTCATCGAGCGAGCGCACCTCGAGCTGTATCAGCTGGCCGGGCTTGCGGGCGGCGAGCGCGCGTGCGACGGTGGCCGCGATGCCGCCGCCCAGCGCGAGATGATTGCCCTTGATCAGGATGCCGTCCTGCAGATCGTTGCGGTGGTTCAGCCCGCCGCCGCAGCAGACGGCATAGCGATCGAGCGCGCGCAGTCCGGGAATAGTCTTGCGCGTATCGAGTACCTCGGCGCCGGTGCCGGCAATGGCTTTCACGAAAGCGTTGGTCAGCGTGGCAATCCCGCACATGCGTCCAAGCAGGTTCAGTATGGCGCGTTCGGTCGAAAGAATCGCGGCGGCATTGCCGCGGATGACGGCGAGCGGCTGGCCTTTGCGCACGCGCACGCCGTCGAAGATCTCGGGGTGGCTCACAACCTCAAACCGGCTGGCCGGTCCGCCGTGCAGCTTGGTAAAGATCTCCAGGAAGATCGAGATGGCGCCCAGGCCTGCAATCACGCACGGCTCCATCGCGACAACCGTTCCCGTGGCTCGTGTGCGGGGATCGACCGTGAGCGCCGTGGTGATATCGCTGGCGGCCTTATCCTCGAGCAGGGCGGCCTCGAGCACGGTGCGGATGCGCTTGCTTTTCCAGTCCATCGCTATCGATCCTATCGGCTGCGGGCTAAGCGGTCGAATGCCGGGTCGTCGAGCGGCCAGGAGCATCTTACTGCCAGGCAGGTTCGCCGTACGCGCCGCGGAAGAGTTGCTGCCAGGAATGGCGCCAGAACGGCGCAAAGGATCAAGTTCGATGGGACCCGTACCGTACCTCATGTCCGTGACGCTCACCCGCCAGCTGGCGTATCTGCTGCTTCTCGCTCTCCCGGTCGCGTGCGCAACCTGGACCGTAACCCACGAGGAGGTCTTCCGGGAGCCGCGGGAGTTCTGCCGGGACAAGAGCCAGAACTGCAAGCCGCTCGTCATGCGGAAGTTCTTCTACCTGTTCACCTGCGAGTACTGCTTCAGCCACTATGTCACCGCCTTCTTCCTTCTGCTGACCCGCTTTCAAATGCTCTACGAAGGCTGGCGCGGCTATCTGATCGCGTGGTTCGCCCTCGTCTGGGTGGCAAACTTCTACATGAGCCTCTACAACCGGCTGCGGCTGGACATCAAGCACGAGAATGTGGCGATCGCCGTCGATCAGGTGGAGATCGAGGAGAAGAAGGCGGCCATCGAAGGCTAACTCCCGCTCGCCGGCGGCCATCCAACCATAGCGAGGGAGACATCATGGCAGAGCAGGAAACGGGCAAAGCGACACCGGAGCCGCGTGGGTTGGGGGAGCACACCCGCGGACTGGCGGGAGAGTACGCGCACGAGCAGGGCTGGGGTTTGAACGAAGCGGAGCGAACCGCACTGCCGCAAGGCCGCCAGCCTACCTACGGCGGCACGGAGTATGACTACAGCGCGCGAGACTTTGGCGATGAGCCGACGGATATGACGGGAGCCGAAGGCGGAAGGGCCGATGAGCTCGAGAAAGATGTCGAAGAGGTGCTTAGCGGCTTGACCCAAGGCAGCGGAACCGCAGAATCCGAAAACAACTCCGCGCAAAACGCGACGACCAACAGTTCTGGCAACGAGAAGGAGTAAACGATGGCAGAGAAGCATGAGAGCAAGGCAAGTGAGCAGGCGATGCACGAGAACGACGCTCACACCCGCAAAGTAAACAGTCACGATGCCGTACCGGGCGATGATACGGCGCACGCTCACTCGCACGCCGCGCATCTGGGCGACGCCCATGAGAAGACCAAAGCGGAGGGCAACCAGCCCGGCGGCTCGAAGGTTGGCGAGCTCCGCGAACCGGCGCACGAAGTCGGCCGCATCGGCAAGGAAAACCAACGCAAGTAAAGCTGAAACGACCTCGCGAGCGAGCGGGCAGTCCGAGGGACGGCCCGCTTTCGTGATGATTGACCCTAGCGGTGATTGACGCGCTTCAGACGAACGAACTGCAGCACATCGGGAAGAAACTCCGCTAACTCGTCGCCGATTGCGGCTCCACCGACCCCAGTTCCCCACGTCTTCATCACGCTGCTGATGCCCTGATTGCGATCAGGGTAGTACGTCTGCGCCAGCGCGGAGGCGCCCAGATATCCTCCGAGGAGAGCGAGGTTGATCGTAGATCGGCCGCCATCGGTTCGTCCGATCACAGGACGAGTGCCTGCATAGACGATCCGCTTGAAGAGCTTCTGCTTGGAACCAAGCTGATAGTAGCGCGGGTCTTCGCGCAGAACCGCCGCCATAACGCCTTCAGAGAAGATCTTTTGACTGGTGCCGCGGGCCACTGACGCGCCGAGGCGCTGACCGAAGGCGCCGGAGTCGCGGCCATAGTTCGGGCTGCGGTCAAACGCGTGAGAGTAGCCCGCCGAGATGATCTCGCCGGCGATGCTGAACGGCGAAATGGAATCACGCAGACTGCCTACCAGCTTATCCTGCGCCCTTTGGTGAGGACCTATTTGGCCGGGTGCGACTGCTACGTCCGTCGGAGTGGGAACGCGTGGCGTTGCCAGCCGCTGCAAGGGATTCAGACTCGGCTGGCTGCCCTCTTTCTGGTTGGCGATCTGGCCGAACGGTTCACGATCCGCAGCCACAACCGAGCTCGAAACATCCGGAGCCTCGGGCAGTGGTGCGAGATCAATGCCCGCCCGCTCGAAAGGTGCAGACTGAGGAACAAGGGCTGCCGGTGCGTTTTGACCGAATACAGGGGATACAGCAAAGAGAAACACAGCGGAAGCCGGGCCGGCGATGCGATGATACGGGCATCGGAAGAAGGAAAGAAATCGATGGTGCAAAGAAGCCTCGTGATTTTCCGGCCTGCATACCGGGCTGCAGAACCTTGTCGCGTTCCAAGCTTGTTGCGTCTACATCACTAAATGTGTCACGAGTTAGACGCTGCTGGCGTACGCCTGTGGTGGAAACTTTACGGTCGGACGGTCAGAGTGGGTCCGAAGTTGCATCGCCAGGCACCCCCATGGTGTGGAGCGGCTGTTATCGAGGCCGGTACGGAGCCACGGATCGCCGCGCGGCGTGCAGTTGACCGGCGATTTGCCGGGTTCTGATAATCATGGAGTGAGGTGCATATATGACAGCCAAACAGGGTAAGACAGGTTGGGAAGTCAAAATCGAGGATGCGGCGGCACAGGTAGAGGCTGAGGCGCGGCGTGTCATCGCCTATCTCAACGATGACATCGTGCCGGAGATCCGCCGCGATAGTTCGCGTGCTCTGCGGGTGATGGCAGGGGGACTAACTACTCTGGCCGAGCGCCTCGAAGGCCGGCGCGCCACGAACCGAGCAGGCGGCACCGCGAAGGCAGCCTGGACAGCGGAAGCAACCTGGACTCCCGAAGCAGCCTGGAATCCCGATCGGCGGTGAACGGCGGCGCGAGCATCGGCCTTCGCCGGCTGCAACAAGCAGCCACGTTGGCGTGCGCCCTGGGCCTGACTGGGCTGGCGGGCTGTCATAAAAAGTCTCCGCAGGCAGCGCGTGTGCCGTCCGCGCCCGTGATTCGACGACCTACATCAAAGGACGACGCGGACGCCTCTACAGCAGCGCGTTCGGCACCGGTCGTGCGCCAGCCCCCAGTCACCTCCGCCGCGGGTCTTCCGTCGCTTGAAGTTCATGGCCTGCCCTTCGCGACGGAGATGGGCCTGGCTAGCTGGTATGGGCCGCCCTACGCCGGGCGTAAGGGCGCGGACGGCACAGTCTACGATCAGAACGCCATGACAGCAGCTCATCTGACACTGGCCCTGGGAACGGTCGTCAAGGTGACGAATCTGCTCAACGGGCAGAGCGCCGTGGTGCGCATCACGGATCGCGGCCCCTTCGTGCGAGGCCGCATCATCGATCTGAGTCTGCGGGCGGCAAAGGAGATCGGGGTCTATCGTGCGGGCACGGCAAAGGTGCGGGTAGAGGCATTTAATGCGCCGCCGCTCAAGCCGAACGTTCAGCCAGGCGGTCGCTGGTGCGTGCAGATCGGCGCCTTCCCGACCGAGGAGGACGCGTTGCAGGAGAAGGCCGATCTGATACAGCGGTATCCGGGCGCGAAGGTAATGGAGTTCGCCGGACCGACCGGCCACTGGGTGCGCATCAACCCGAAGATCGCCGACCGCGCGCATGCCTCGGAGATCGCGGACGGAGTGCATTTGCCGGATGCGGCGCAGCCCTACATGGTGCGGACGGATTAAGGTTCAGGGACCCGTTCTGACGCACCTGGCAGCGTCGTGAGAAAGATCGCACAATCCAGCCCCGGTCTGCATCTATAGCATGCAGATCGCGGGAGAGCGAAGCGTCACCACACGGCGGAGACCGTACGGAGGAAGTGAGCGATGGGACTGACGAAAAGAAGGGTCTGCGCGACGGTGCTGCTGGCGATGGCATCTGCGCTCCCGGTCATAGCGCAGCATCGGGGCGACGACCGGAATAGCGGCTACTACAACGGGATGCAGCAGGGCTCCCGAGGCGGCTACAACGATCAGTACGATCATCGCCGGTATGACAACCGGGACGAGTACAACCGGACGCACGGCGGTATCGGGCCGGGACGTGGGGCGCTGATCGGCGGCGCGGGTGGCGCTGCGCTTGGCGCGGTCTTTGGCGGCGGTCTCAAGGGTGCGCTGATCGGCGGCGGCGCGGGAGCCGGTGTGGGCGCGATCGCCGGCAAGGTGCACCAGGACAACAAGCGGGACGACTGGCGCGACTACCGAAATAGCCGCTAACTTCTATCTGTAACCGTTTCAGTTTCTAACAACGAGAGGACATAAGAGATGACCAGCTTTGGTATGCGGATGGCCGTGGCGGGAGCGATCGCGACTATGATCGCGCTGCCGGTAAGGGCGCAGCAGCAGCCGGCGCCGGTAAAGGACGATTCCGCCGTGACCCTGAAAGGCGCACCCAATAACGCGCCTCACAGCTGGACGACGGAGCAGCTGCTGACCAGCTCCGTCCATGAGGCGTGGATGCTGAGCGGGCGCAACGAGGATCAGTTCTTTGAGATGGTGAAGGAGCTCGCCGCCATGAGCGCGCAAAAGCGTGGGCTGTCCCTGCCGGAGACCGATGTGGCCGGCAAAAAGGCAGGCGAAATGATCAAGAGACAGGCCCGCAAGGATCCGGACCAGCTGCTCTATGCCGTCGTGGATCAAGCGGTGATGAAGACCGGCACAAAGACCGGCGGGACCGCTGCGGCCAGGTAGCTCCGTAGCCGAGTGCGAAAGCGCCGTGCGAAGGTGCGCTGCTTTACTCTGTCCCTCTGCTTCATTGAGTAACGACCAGCGTAAGCGGGGCACTATGCTCGATGCCGCTCGAGCGGGCGTGGCCGGTAACAGTCACGGTATAGGTTCCGGGAGTGACATGCGGCGGATACAGACCACTGCAGCCTGAAAGCGTAACCGCTGCCGCGCAGAGCAGGAGCCCTGCGAGCAGATGCGGCAAAACAATGCGGGGCGATCCACGGCCGCGCCGGCGCAGGCGCGTCATGCCGGCCAGCAGCGTCGTAGGAATTGCAAGAGCAAGCAGTGCGGCGGCTACCGTGCCGGAGCCGCCGCTGGGCGAGGCCGGCGCACGATCGGCGGCATAGTTCAGCAGCGCATCCGTATCCACGGTCAGGGTGCCGGTAGAGGCATTCTGAGCGGTAAGATCATGCGTCGCAGGAGAGAACGTGCAGTGAGCGTTCTGCGGCAGATTCGCGCAGGTGAGATCGATCAGATCGGCGAGCGCACCAGTGGCGTTGATGCTGACGGTTGTCGGTGCATGGTGAGTGGTGGCGATGGTGAGCGTGGTGTCTTTCACCGAGAGACTAAAGTCGCTCGCAAGCACGGTAAGAGTAACGCTAGCGGAGGCGCCCGAGAGGCTCGCATCGCCGGAGAAGACGGCGGTTAGAGTGTGGCTACCAACGCTTTGCGGCGTGTAGAAAAAGCTCTGCGCGCCAGCAAGCGTAGCGGTTCCGAGCGTTGTAGAGCCCTCAAGAAACGTGATGTTTCCTGTAAGCGCTGACGCGGGCGCGCCGGGTGCGGAGAGCGCGGCGGAGAGCGTGACTGTGCCGTGCTGGTAGACGGGGTTGGGGTTGGCGGTGAGCGTCAGAACGGTGCTCGCGGGGGTGACGTTGAGGGTTGCTGTGGCCGAGGTGCTGGCAGCAAACAGCGGCGAGCCGGAGAATGCGGCGGAGATCGTGTAAGTGCCGGCGGCAGGCGATATGGTCAGGCTCGCGCCGCCGCTTGCGTCGACAGGAACAATCCCAAGCGTGGAGGCCCCCGCGGGGCCATTCGCGAAGAAGGTCACGCTGACGGGAGCGCAGGCCGGGCTGCAGACAGGTGTGTTGATGCGGGTAGATGTCGTAGAAGAGCTGACGCGGGCCGTGAGCGTAATCGGGGCGAAGGCGATCGAGTGTGCCGGGACAGCAAGCTGCAAAGCCGTCGGGTTGAGAACGATCTGTTCGGTGACCGGTGCGGAGGCCGAAGGCGCGATGACAGAGCTGCCGGAGTAGCTGGCGGTCAGCGTGTGCGGGCCAACGGCGAGCGTGGAGGCCGTGAGAACGGCATGGCCCGCGGGCGAGATGGAAGCACTGCCGAGCGGCAGAGAGCCATCGAAGAAGGTGACGCTGCCGGTAACGCTCGTCCCAGCCGGAAGCGGGGTGCTCAGGTCCGCGCTGAGCGTGACGAGCGCGGCCGCCAGGGCCGAAGGCGCGGGCGTTGCAGAGAGGACCAGCGTGGAGGCTATCCCAGAGACTCTCTCAACGACAGAGTTCGACGTACCAAGCAGATCTCCGCCAGCGTCGCTCGCAACGGCAGTAAGCGTGTGGCTCCCCAGGCTGAGCGATCCGGGCTGCAGCACAAAGGCGACCGTAAAAAGTCCGGAGGGCGTGGGTGGCGTCCTGCCAAGCAGCAGGGCGCCGTCGTAGAAGCTGATCGTCACGCTGGACAGGGAAGCGGAGCGAACTGAGGCTGAAAGAGAGATCGACTGCGTTACGGACGCAGGATTTGGCGAAGCCGAGAGATCGATCGCGGCGGAGCTGGCCGTAATGGTCTCGGTCAGCATGGCGGAGCTGGCGATGCTCGCGGCCGTAGCCGGGATGTAGGTGGCGGTAAGGATGTGGCTGCCTGGGATTGTGAGGTTGGCGGGGAGGCTGGCGGTGCTCGAGCCCAGGGCGTCGGGAACGAGGGGCGCGGTGGCAAGCAGGGTGTTGCCTTCGAATAGGCTGACGGAGCCGGCGGGGCTACTGAGGGAGCCGGAGCTTGCGGTGCTGGCGACGCTGGCGAGATAGAAGACGGTGTCGGCGGTGGATGCGGGATTCTTGGAGCTGACGAGTGTGGTTCTTGTGGCGTCCCCGCCGACGTTGACCGTGCAGGTGCCGGAGCTGGCGGAGAAGCCGGGGTCGGGCTGGAAGGTAACGGTGATGGTGTGGAGGCCGAGCGAGAGGTTGGAAAGAGTGAGGCTGACGAGGCCTTGCTGAGCCGAGGAGGTCAGCGCCACCGAGCCGGCCGAGGTGGCGCCATCGTTGAAGGAGACGATGCCGGTGGGGGCGGGTCCGGAGGCGGCGATGACCTGGGCGGCACAGCTGACGGGGGTGTTGAGCGGAGCGGGGTTGGGTGTGGCAGCGGCGGTCAGCGAGGTGGCAACAGGCGCGGTGATCGTAACGCCCGTGCTGGCGCTGGCCGAGCTGTACATCGTCGTACCCGCGTAGTTGACGGTATAGATGTGGCTGCCGGCGGAGGGCTTGGGGACGGTGTACGTGGCGAGCCCGGACGCATCGGGCTGAAGGCTGCTGAGGATCGTGCCGCTCTCCAATAGAGTGACGTCCCCAGGCGGAACGGGACCTAGCTGCGCGCTCCCACTGGTGTTGGTCGAGCCGAGATGAATCGTCAACGTAACCGGCTGGTTGAGGACCTGTGTGCTCGGGCTGGCGGCAATCGTAAGGGTCGTGGCGGCGAGCGGCTGGGCGGTAACCAGGACGTAGACGACAGGGCTGGTCGCGGGAGCAAAGCCGAGTGAGGGCGAGAGCGTCGCCGTAAGGGCATAGACGCCGGGTGACGTGAGTGGAAGAGAGAGGCTGGCGTTTCCGTTGGGATCGAGCCCGGCCATCGCGGAGGTGGCGATCCCGTTGAGTAGGAGGGTCACGTTTCCGGAGCCGAAAGGAGCCGCGCCAAGGGTGGTGAAGTACTGAGCCTTGACTGAGAGCGATAAAGAGCCTGGAGTAAGAGTGAAGACGGCCGGTTGCAGGCTGAGTGCAGTGGGAATGGTGGAAGAGGCGGCAGCGGCGCGCTCATAGGCGCCAAGATCGATGACAGGGTAGCCTTTGCCGGTGCTGTCGGCGATACGAGGGCTGCTGGCGATGTCAGTAAGTGGTGTGTTAAGGAGGTTAATGCCGACGTCGAGCACGGGGGAGCCGGCGAGAGGATGGAGGTCCGTTGATGAGCTGAAACGCGGATCGGCCGAGATGTTTCCATTGATGGAGAGTGGCGCAGCGAGGTTGGGAAAGCAGCTGCCGGAGATCACGAGACCGCCGGAGGTATTGAAGAGATCATTGTGATCCAGCAGCAGGGGGGTGTCGTTTGCGGTGGAGTCTTGGCTTTCGCTCTGGCACGAGAGGACGGCGTACTGCGTGGTGCCTACGATAATGTTGTTGCGCATGGCCACCTGCGCGGCGGCGTTGAGGATGCCGATCTCGGTGGTGAAGGGCCCGTTGAGGGTGTCCTGCGAGGTGTGATTATTGACGAGCGTGTTGTTGGCGAGGATCGTGGTTGCGGGGCCGGTGCTGGGATTGGAGGAGCGTGGGCCTTCAATGCCCACCGCACCCAGACCATTGTCGTAAATGAGGTTCTGCAGGAGATAAAAAGGCGCGTCAATCGCGCTTACGCCGCTTAAATTGTCACGAAGGATGTTGTTCTGGATGAGCGTGGTTGTGGTGATATCCGTAAGCTCGATCGCGGTACCGGCGCAGAAGGAGCCATCGCCGGAGATGGTGTTGCCGAGGATGGTAGAGGGGACGGATACACCATTAGCGGTGATGACACTGTCGCCGGAGAGGAAGACACCGGAGTGCTGGCCGACACCTGCGTTGGTGCAGGCGCTGCCGTCGGTGGTGGTGATGACTGAGCTTCGGAGCGACAAGGTGCTCTGCGAGGCGAGCACACTGGGGCCGATGATGCTGCGGAAGGTGGAGTTGCTGACGGTAAGGCCGGAGTTGATGGCGTAGATGCCGCCGCCGGTGAGCACCGGGAAGTTGGAGGGTGACGGAGGAGCGGATCCGTTCTGAAAGGTAAAGCCATCGACGGTGGTGAGCAGGCCGTTGACGTTGGTGATCTTGAGCACGGGGCCCAAATCGCCTCCATCGAGCAGCGTCACCCCGGGTCCCGCGGTCGAGACCAGAGTGATCTTCTTCGTATCGATGGTGAGGTTTTCAAAGTAGGTGCCAGGCCCGACCGACACCGTATCGCCCGTGTGAGCCGCGTTGAGAGCCGCTTGGATGGTCGAAAAGTCCTGCGGAACGCGCAGGGTCTGCTGGGCGTGCGCAGCGGTCGGCATGACGGCGGCAGCGGAGCAGAACAGAAGGACAGAACGGCAGAGGCGGATAAACGTGCTCATCAGGATCCCGGAGTGCGACCTCTGGACGGTAGCAGCCGACGCCGGCGCGGGGTATGGCACTTCTGTGTGGTCTGGAGACAGAGCCTGGGTCAGCCAGGCGGCGCAGCATGATAGAGCGCAACCTCCTCCCGTGTGGAGCCGAGGCGGTCGGGCAGCGCGTCATCGGGGTCGAGCAGAAGAGTCGCACGCGTCATCTCGCGCAGGAACGGAAAGCCGCGGAGCACGTGAGCCGCCGAGGGATTGATATAGACCAGCCATATCTCGCGCGGGTGACGGCGCAGCGAGACCTCCAGCCGGCGAAGCACGCGTCGCAGCGAGGGCGCGAGAAAGGGGTGATACAGATACAGCACGATCGGTGTCGGAGGAAGATCAATCGCGGTTGCATCGGCGTGCAGAGCGGCGATCGAGCGTGTCTGCTGCCATGGCGCATGAAAGCTGCCGATGTTCGCCTGCGCGATACCGGCAAGCGTCGCGTCCAGCTCCACGCCGAGAATGTGCCGAAACGGATAGCGCGAGGCGAGCAGCAGCGCCCGGCCCTTGCCGCAGCCAAGATCGACAAAGGTGAAGCGGCTCCAGTCGGGTGGCTGTCTCTCCTCCGGCCCTGCCGGATCGCCCGCTATGCCGACAAGCGCCAGCGCGCCATCAAAGATCGAAGGCGCTATCCCGTAGTACGCCGTGTTCCAGAGCGCGGAGCGCAGGGCAGGGCGCGGCGTATCTGCCTCGCCTGCGCCGGCCCCCCGGCCGAGATCGGCGCCATGCCGAAAGCCGCTGGTGTCAACGTGATAGAGCAGATCGAACGGATGAATCGCCGGCGGAGCCTGCCGCGGGTACAGATCGAACGGCGTCTCCAGCCGAAAGCTGAACTCATCCCGCACGCGGCCCGTTGCGCGAAGCGCAAGCAGGCGAAGTCCCTGCCGAAGGCCGTGGTTGGCAAAGAACTGCAGCGTGAGCCGGAGTGGCCTGCGTGGCTGGATATAGCATTTCTCCTGAAGGTGTAGAGCAGGATGACTGAGTTCATGCCATTTTCTCTCAAGGAAAATGGCCTCCACAGCAGGTGGGCAACGCCACAGCATCAGGAGCAATGCTCTAGAAACCATAACTGAGGTGGTGAGCGCTTTCCGCCCAGATGTACGCTGCAATCCTTAGGCCCTGGTTCAAGGAGAACTCTGAACAGTTCTTGGTTTTTCTTCTTCCATTCCGAGTAACGCGAGCAACCTGCTTTTGTTCGGACCGGCTAAATACTTCTTCGACTTGGTCAGACCTTCCTTAAACCTTCAAGCACCTTCATAGACTACGCGGGCGGCCCCGGATCTGCGACCTACGCCGTGCCGCTCTCCAGTCGCAGCAGGCGGTCTTCAAGTGACGCTACGCGGCGTTCCAGATCGACAACCGCCGCCGCCAAGCCACCCGCCTCCACCGTGACCGTCACTGGCGCGGAGGGCATGGCCGCAGCCGCCGGCGGGCCGCCCAGCAGGTGCGCATAGCGGACCTCACGCGAGCCGGGCTGTCGCGGCAGAACCGTCACCAGCGCGCCGGTGTTCGCGTCATCGTCCTGCGAGGAAACGCGGCTGGCCATCCGGTCCAGTGCCGAGACCACAGCCGCCAGATCGTCGAAGGCGAAGAGCCGGTCGGCGCGGGAGCGCAGTTCACCGGGTGTCTGCGGCCCGCGCAGCAGCAGCAGGCAGAGCAGGGCCGTCTCGTCGCGGCGAAGCTTCAGGATCGTGCGGGCGTGGTGCTCGTACTTTGCCACCCGTGCGCTGGAGCTCGATACGCCCCCGCGTGCAGGTGAGGCAAGGCCGCGATCCTCCAGCGCATGCAGCGCCTGGCGCAGCTGCTCTTCGGTCAGATCGAGCACCGGATCGCGCGACGAACGCTGATTGGTGGCGGCCTCAAGCGCATTAAGCGAGAGCGGATAGATGTCGGGCGTGGTGATCTCTTTTTCGATCAGAGATCCGAGCACGCGGAGTTCATGGCTGGAGAGCTGCATGGCATCTAGGGTGACACGCCGCGCCTCGTGCAGCATCATCCAGGATAAGGATGAGGGAGGTGTCGAGCGAGAGCCCATGACACGAAAGTTCCAGAACGCGTTGCTTGCCGGGGTCGCACAGCGCAATGGAGATGGGTAGAATGAGGAAGGCGAATGCGATGTGCCGCTTTCGATTCGACGAACGGGAATAGCGCAGACCGGGGGCATGGATGGGATTTGGAGTTCCGCGCGGAGTACAAAAGGTTTTAGCCGGAGCACTGCTGGTCGCCGGTCTCTTTGCCGGCGTGTCGGCAACAGCGCGGGCGAACGGCATGCCGGTGGCGGGCGTGATGGGCATGCGCGGCATGATGGCGGCCAGCATGGGGTCGGCCGGAGCCGGTCTTGACCCTGCTCTGGGTGCGCCGAGCCAGCGATACATGCTGCGCCTGCACCACACCCACACCGGCGAAGACATCAGCATCGTCTACCGGATCGGCGACACCTACCTGCCGGAGGCGATCGAAAAGCTCAACTACTTCCTGCGCGATCACCGCACGCAGGACATCGCGGACTACGACCCCACGGAGTTTGACCTGCTGCACGCCGTAATGACGCGGCTGCGGCGTCCCGGCGGCGTTATCGACATCGTCTGCGGCTATCGCACCCCGGAGTCGAACGAGTATCTGCGGACGCGCTCCGACGTGACCGGCGTGGCGGAGCACTCGCAGCACATGCTGGGCAAGGCGATCGATATCCAGGTTCCGGGCGTTCGCACCCTGGCCCTGCGGAATGCGGCGCTGGCTATCGGCGCCGGCGGCGTTGGCTACTACCCGACGAGCCGGTTTGTGCACGTGGACGTTGGACCGGTGCGAGAGTGGCAGTTCGGCGGCGCGCGCTTCCGCACCCATCGCGCAACCTACAGAGGCCAGGCACGGCACCACGTAGCCCGACGCCGCAGCTAGCCTGACTCTTCGAGGAGGACCCGCGTTCCCCCTTTGTTGTCGTCCCCGAAGGGGATCTGTGTTTGCTCTCGCTTCTCCTGCTTCTTCTTCTGTTGTCATCCTTCGCGCAGCCAGGGTCCCCAGCGAGGGATCTTCCTCGCTGGGGTGGGAAGCGCAGGATCTGCTTTTTCGTGTCTACCATCCGTTGTTGCATACTTGCTGCGGGACGAAGGAGGCAGCAATGCGCGTGCGGTCTGTGGGATGGCTTTGCCTGATGATGGCAGTTGCAGGAGCGGCCTGCAGGCAGGTACGGGCAGAGATCCGTCTGCCGAAGATGCTGAGTGCGCACGCCGTACTGCAGCGCGATCGCCCCCTGCATCTCTGGGGCTGGGACGATCCCGGCGCCTGCGTGCAGGTGGCCTTCCACAAGCAAACCGCACAGGCCTGCGCGAACCCCTTAGGCATGTGGTCGACCTACCTCCAGCCTGAGGCGGCAGGCGGTCCCTACACGCTCACGGTCTCTGGCCGCGCGGGCGATCCAGCAAATCCGGGTGATCCAGCAAAGAAGACGATCGACGATCTGCTCGTAGGCGACGTATGGTTTGCCTCCGGCCAATCCAACATGGAGATGCCGCTGAAAGGCTTTGATTCGGACACACCCGTCAAGGACAGCGCGAAAGAAATCGCAGCCGCCACAAAATCGCAGATACGCCTGCTGCGCTTCGAGAAGACGGCCACGTCGTACCCGCTCGATGACGTCACGGCGACATGGACGGAGTGCACGCCGGAGACAGCCGCGAACTTCTCCGCGGTGGCGTACTTCTTCGGGCGCGAGCTGCAGGAGACCCAGCATGTGCCGATCGGTCTCATCGACGCGACCTGGGGCGGCACGCCGATCGAGTCGTGGATCAGCCTGGAGACGATCGGACAGGACCCTGCGCTGATGCCGCTGTTCACCAGCCGCGCCAAGTTCGTCGCGGGCCGGGCGGAGATGCCGGCCATGCTGGCAGCGGAGAAGCAGGAGGACGCGGAGGCCGTGCGGCAGGGCAGGCCCAAACCGCGGCACACCTGGCATCCGGGCGATGATGCCTCCTGGAACCCGAGCTTTCTCTATAACGGCATGGTCGCGCCGGCGACAGGCTACACCGTGCGCGGCTTCCTCTGGTACCAGGGTGAGTCCAACAGCGATCCCGAGCGGGCGCCGCTCTACCGGCGCGAGATGCCGGCGCTGATCGCCGACTGGCGCGCGCAGTGGGGCGAGGGCGACCTACCTTTTCTCTGGGTGCAGCTTTCCAGCTTCGATTCACCGCGCGAGGATTGGGGGCAGATTCGCGAGGCGCAGCGCGAATCGCTCGCGGTTACAAATACCGCCATGGCCGTGAGCTACGATGTGGGCACACCCAGCAACGTGCATCCGCCGGATAAGCAGACCCTTGGCCACCGGCTGGCACTCGGCGCACGTGTGCTGAGTTATGAAGAAAAAACAGAGTGGACTGGTCCGCTGGTGCGCTCGGCCACTCGCGCCGGTGCAGGCGTCCGCGTGTCCTTCGATCATGCGGAGGGCCTGCATGCGTCTGGGTCTGTGAAAGGCTTTGAGGTCGCCGGCAAGGATGGTGTGTTCGCACCGGCCACGGCAACCATCGACGCGGAGAGCGTAACGGTGACGAGCGGCGCGGTGTCGGAGCCGGTTGCAATTCGCTACGCCAACCAGAATGTAACCGGCGCGAACCTGTATAACCGCGCCGACCTGCCGGCAGCGGCATTTGCGATCGAGGTCCACCCGTAGCAAAGCGGAAGTCCCCACAGAAATAGCCGCGGGAAACCTCCGCGGCCATTCTGTTGCTTAGGGACAGAAGCTACGCGACCGAGTTGCGCCGGATCGTCTCCTTATAGAAGTGGCTGGAAAGCTTCGGCGTCCGCTTCTGCGTCTCAAAGTCGACGTAAGTAATGCCGAAGCGCTTCTCGTAGCCATCGGCCCACTCATAGTTGTCGAGCAGGCTCCATAGGAAATAGCCGCGAATGGGAGTTCCTTCGCTGACGCTCTTCTGTAACTGCGTAAGATAGTTCCGCAGAAACATAGTGCGGTCCGTGTCGTAGATCTGGCCGTCGGACGCGATGTGGTCGTCAGACGACGCGCCATTCTCCGTGATGTAAATCTCCTTCAGGTTGAAGGCCTCATTCGCGAGCCGTGGCGCCCAGTAGATGCCCTCGGGCCCAACCTTCAGCCACGAGCTGAACATATGCGGGTACGAAGCGGGCTCGTGCACGACGGAAAAGCCGGTCGGCGTGCTTGCATCGGATCTGACCCACGTGGGCTGGTAGATGTTCAGGCCCTGAAAGTCGAGCGGGCTGCCGATGGCCTTCATCTCGTCGGGCGTAAACTTCGGTGCGTCCGCCCCCAGCTCCGCGAGGTAGTGGTCCGTATACTTGCCGGTGCGCATCACCGTCAGATACCCCGCGTTCATCTCGACGACGGCCTTCTTCGCGGCCGCCACCTGCTCGGGTGAGTCAAAGATGGGACACACGGCGACGAGATTTTCAGCCGACCCAACCTTCGTGCCCGGCCTTGCCTTGGCGCGAATGGCCTGCACCGCCAGACCGTGGCCAAGCACGGCGTGGTGTCGCGTCTGCGCGAGTGCCTTCTTGTCGAGCTTCAAGCCCGGCGCATGTGTGCCGTTGCCATAGCCCAGCTCGATGAAGGTGCTGATCTCATTCATCGTCATGAAGTGTTTGACCGTATCCGAGAGCTGCCCCGCGACATAGCCGCAGTAGTTGGCGAAGTCGACGGCGGTCTGCCGGTTCTGCCAGCCGCCCTTGTCTTCGAGAGCCTGCGGCAGATCCCAGTGGTACAGCGTGCAGAAGGGCTCGACGCCCGCGGCCAGCAGCGCGTCGGCAAACCTCTTATAGTGTTCGATCCCCTTCTCGTTCGGGGTGCCGGAGCCATTCGGGAAGATGCGCGACCACGCAATCGAGAAGCGGCAGGTCTTTAGGCCGAGGTCCTTCATCAGCGCGATATCTTCCCCGAACCGGTGATAACTGTCGTCCGCCACATCGCCGGTATCGCCGTTGTGCGTCTTGCCGGCGGTGTGCGAGAACGTGTCCCAGATGGAGACGCCGCGGCCGTCTTCCTTCACCGCGCCTTCTACTTGATACGAGGCCGTAGCGGAGCCCCACAGGAAGCCCTGCGGAAAGCTGAGTCTGCCGCCGCGGGCGTCAGTCCCCGCGCTGCTTTGGCCATCGGCTGGTAGGGCTGTGCTGCCGGGAAGAGAGGCAATGCCGGCGGCAGAGGCGGCGAGTCGTGCAAAGCTGCGGCGTGAGAGTTTACTGGACAAGGCGTAGGGCTCCTTCGAAAATAGCGCGGCACAGGCTGTCGCGAGTGACAGCCTGCCGCGAATGACAGAGAGTATAGCGAGTCGCACAGCGCGCTGGCTCCGGTGATCGCGAGAGCGGCCCGCGCGATGCAATAATGCGGCATGCCCGAGCCTTCCAGCTTCTCTTCGAGTCGTCGTCGACTGCTGTCCGCCTGTGCCGCTGCCGGAGTGAGTGGCACGTTATTTCCCGGTGCGCTGCTCGGGCTCGCCGCCGCGCAGACGCCCGCGGAGCCGGTCCATCCAGCAGATGGGCCCGTGCATCCGGCCAAAGTGCAAACAGACAAGCTGCCGAAGATCACGCTCGCGATGATTCAGGCGGCCGAGGCCATCGCCGCCCTTGCCTTGACGCCGCAGCAGCGCGAGACGCTGGTCGAGAGTCTGACCGAGCAGCGGTCCTCGGTCGAGGTCATTCGCACGCTGCACCTCGCGAATGCGACAGCTCCCGCGTTTATCTTCGATCCGGTGCCCGCCGGCATGGTGCTCGCAACGGAGCGCAAGCCGGCACGTCTGGGCAAGCCGCCCGCTGCCGCAAACCTGGCGGCCGCGGCAGGCCCCTCGCGCGAGGAGGCCCTGGCCTTCGCGACGGTGCGCGATCTCGCCGAGCTGCTGCGCACCAAGAAGGCAACCTCGCTCGAGCTGACGAAGCTCGCGCTCGCGCGCCTCAATCGGTATCAGTCAAAGTTACATTTCGTTATCAACCTTACCGAACAGCGCGCGCTCGCGCAGGCCGCGGCCGCGGATAAAGAGCTGGCAGCCGGCAAGCCGCGCGGTCCGCTGCACGGCATTCCCTGGGGCGCGAAGGATCTGCTGGCGGTCAAGGGCTATCCCACAACCTGGGGCGCGGCCGGCTTCGAGCAGCAGCAGATCGACTCCGACGCAACTGTCGTCCAGCGCCTCGATGCCGCCGGCGCGGTGCTGGTCGCCAAGCTGAGCATGGGCGCGCTCGCTCAGGGTGATCTGTGGTTTGGCGGACGCACGCGCAACCCATGGAACCCGCGGCAGGGTTCGAGTGGATCGTCGGCCGGCTCGGCCAGTGCCGTCTCGGCCGGCTGCGTCGCGTTCGCCCTCGGCACGGAGACGCTCGGGTCCATCTCCTCGCCCTCCACCCGCTGCGGCGTCACCGGTCTCCGGCCCACCTTCGGCTTCGTGCCGCGCACTGGAGCCATGGCGCTCAGCTGGTCGATGGACAAAATCGGCCCGATCGCGCGGTCGGCCGAGGACTGCGCGCTGGTCATGAGCGTCATCCACGGGCAAGACGGGCAGGACCGCTCCGTACAACCGGCAGCCTTCAATTGGCACGCTGGCTTCGACTGGCGCAAGCTGCGCGTCGGCTATCTCAAGTCCGCCTTTGACGCGCCGAAGCTCGAAGAGCTGAAGCCGCCCACCGAGAGCATGACCGAGAAGGAGCGCGCAGAGCTCGAGACGCGGCGCGCGCACCAGAAGGAGAACCTCGCGCGGCTGACCTACGACGCGGCCTACGATCGTGCCTCGCTCGCGGCCCTTGAAAAACTGGGCGTACAGCTCATCCCCGTAGACCTGCCGCACGATCTGCACTTCGGCGATCAAGTCCCTCTGCTCGGCGCTGAGGCCGCTGCCGCCTTCGACGAGCTCACGCTGACCGGCCGCGATCAGCTGCTGACCGGACAGAAGCCGTATGACTGGCCGAACGCCTTCCGCCGCGCCCGCTTCTACTCCGCCGTGGACTACATTCAGGCGCAGCGCGCCCGGTCGTTAGTGATTGACGCCATGGCGAAGCTCTTCACACAGGTGGACGTCATCGTGACCCCCACCGGCGGCGCGCAGCTCGTCGCAACCAACCTCTCCGGCCATCCCGCGGTCATCCTGCCGAACGGCCTGCGCGGAGACGATGCCCCAAAAGCCACAGTAAGCGAGGAAGACGACGATCTCGACAACCCGGGCGGTCCGGGAACGCCCGTCTCCCTCACCTTCCTCGGCGGTCTCTACAGTGACGCGCGCCTGCTCGCGCTCGCACGCGCCTACCAGGAAGCGACAGGCTTCCACCGCAAGCACCCCACGCTTTTGTAGGCACACGAAAGCCGCATGCGTAAAGCCTTGCGGCTTCTGTAACCGTAACCAGAACAATCTCTACCGAACAATCAGCAGCTCGACGCCATGGCCCGGAACCAGCCACGGACCCTTCGTCGTATCGCCCGGCGACCACACATCCCGTATCGACGCGACGCTCTTGAGGCCGAGCGCAGACGCCGCCGGCAGCGCAATAGCCTCCGTATCCTCACCGCGATTGAACAGGCCGACAGCGACCGACCCGTCCTTGAGTGGCTTCGTCCACACCTCAAACGGGCCTATCGCGCTGATGCGGTCGCCTTGCTTGCCGAGCGCGTCCTGATCGATCGCAATCACATCCTTGTTCGTAAGAATGGCCTTGTCCGCCGGGCTCATCTTCGTCAGGTCGTTGCCCGCCAGCAGCGGCGCCGCCAGCAGCGACCACAGCGTCATATGCGTCGTGTACTCGTCCGTCGTCATCTTGCCGTTCCCGACCTCCAGCATGTCCGGATCGTTCCAGTGCCCCGGCCCCGCGTACCTCGCAAGCCCTGCCTGCGAGAAGCCGATCTCCGCCATGCGCCGGTAGCTGTCATCGATATCCCCCGTCGTCCGCCACAGATTGCCGTCTACGGTCGGTCCCCACTTCCATACCGAATCCCAGCCATACTGGCACAGCGAGAATACGATCGGCCGCCCCGTCGCCTTCAGCGCCTTATCCATCTTCGTATATGCGGCGTGCATCATCGCGTAGGCCTTGTCCTGGTCCTTGCCGGCCTCCTTGTCCATAATCTCGCGATAGCCGCACAGATCGTACTTCAGGTAGTCGAAGCCCCAGTCCGCGTAGGTCTTCGCGTCCTGCTCCTCATGCTGGTAGCTGCCTTCATAGCCCGCGCACGTCTTCGGTCCGGGCGAGGAGTAGAGCCCGATCTTCAGGCCCTTGCTGTGCACGTACGCCGTCAGCGCCTTCATGTCAGGAAACTTATCGTTCGTCAGAATATTGCCCTGCGCGTCGCGTCCGGCCTCCCATGTGTCGTCGATGTTCACGTAGATATAGCCCGCGTCGCGCATGCCGGTCGAAACGATCATGTCGGCTGAGTCGCGAATGTCCTTGTCCGTGACGCGGCCCGCAAAGTGATTCCAGCTGTTCCAGCCCATCGGCGGAGTCGCCGCAAGCTTCGCCGTCTGCGCCTGCCCCGCGCAGACTCCCGAACCACCCATCACACCACCAAGAAGAACTCCAAAAAAAGCCAAAGACTGGAGACCGCGCATGCTTGCTGCCTTTCAACTGCGAGTGTTTTCTTTCGCAGCCATCCTAGACGATCCTTTCGGTCTGTGGCGATGCCTTCTCTTCTTTGTCATCCCAAAGGGATCTGCCGTTGCTCTGCTCTGGCTGCGTCGGCATGGCAAAATGCGTTCACCTCGATGCAGCCATGTACTATCCGGCTATGGTGGCGAATCTCGATCTCGCGCCTTTCCCGATGCGCCCGGACCCTGCGGCTGTGCCGCTTCTCACGGTCCGCAATCTCGTGAAGGACTATAGCGGTCGGCGCGTGGTCGATGGCGTCTCCTTGACCATCCACCGCGGCCAGACGCTGGGTCTTGTTGGGGAATCGGGCTCCGGCAAATCCACCGTGGCGCGCATGGTCCTGCGGCTCATTGAGCCCACCGCCGGCAGTATCACCTTTGAAGGTATCGACCTGCTGCGGCTGCGCGCTCGTCCTCTGCGCGCCCTGCGCCGCCGCATGAGCATCGTCTTCCAGGATCCCTTCGGCGCGCTCAACCCGCGCATGCGTGTGCGCCAGATCCTCGCCGAGCCCTTCGCCATCCACAACGAATGCCCGCCCGAGGGCCTGCCCGCCCGGCTCGCCTCTCTTCTCACCGAGGTCGGGCTCGACACCTCCGCTCTCGCCCGCTATCCGCACGAGTTCTCCGGCGGTCAGCGGCAGCGCATCAACATCGCCCGCGCTCTCGCGCTCAAACCCGATCTGCTCGTGCTGGATGAGCCCGTTAGCGCGCTCGATGTCTCGGTCGGCGCGCAGGTCATCAACCTGCTCCGCTCGCTCCAGCGCACCTACGGCCTCACCTACCTCTTCATCTCGCACTCCATGCCGCTGGTGCGCTACCTGTGCGACCACGTCGCCGTCATGCAGGCCGGCAGGCTGGTCGAAGAAGGCCCCGCACTCGAGGTCTGCGATCACCCGCGCGAGCCCTACACGCAGCGCCTGCTCGCCGCCACGCCAACCCTGCCCGGAGAGGCGGACGGCACACTACAGCAGCAAACCCAAGGGAGACTTTAATCAAGTCCTTTGCTTTTCTTTCTTCCATTCCGAGCACCGCGAGGAACCTGCTTTTTGCTCGGACCGGCTAAACATGTCGGCTGAAGGAGAAGGTTGACTTACCTTGTTCAGAATGTCCCTAAACTAAAACCAGATGTTCCACACCCTCGCTCCTCACTGGCGCTATGCATGGCTGGTGACAGCCTCCTTCATCGCCGGTGTCATGAACGCCATGGCGGGCGGCGGCTCGTTCCTCTCCTTTCCCGCCATGCTCGGCGTCGGTGTGCCGCCCATCCAGGCCAACGCCACCAACACCGTCGCCCTCTGGCCCGGACAGCTCACCTCGGTTGCAAAGCTGCAGGCGGACGTCCGGCGCGATCTGCTGCCCGTCGTGCTCGTCGCGTCGCTCGTGGGCGGCATCTCGGGCGCGTTGCTTCTGCTGCACACCGGCCAAGCGGCCTTTCTGCACCTTCTGCCCTGGCTGCTCCTCGCGGGAGCGCTGCTCTTCTGGGCGTCGGCGCCCATCTCCCGCTGGCTCCGCACCCGGTCGCAACGCGCACAGACGCAGCGCCACACCAAGCCGGCGCTGCCCCTGCTCGCCATCTTCGTCGCCCTTCTGCCGGTCTGTTTTTACATCGGCTACTTCGGCGCGGGCGGCGGCTTCCTCATCATGACCGTGCTGGCGCTCTTCGGCCTGGAAGAGATGCATGCCCTCAATGCACTCAAAGTTGTCGCCGCCTGCGCGTCCAATCTGTGCGCGATCCTGACGTTCATCGTCTCCGGAGCCGTGCTGTGGCACTACTGCCTGCTCTCCATGGTCTTCGCTGCTGTGGGCGGCTACGTGGGCGCGCACTATGCCCGCCGCACCAATCCCGCGCTCCTGCGATCGATCGTCGTCGCCACCGGACTCACAATGGCCGCCTATTTTTTCTGGAGACAGTAGCAGGCCTGAGGTTTCCCGGCGAACCCATCTCCCGGGCGAATCCTCCCCGGTTGCCAGGGCGTCAAACGTAAGAGCGGCTCGAATCCAGGTCGTCTCGCAGGAAAGGTTCATCCATGAGTCATGAAGGCATTCGCATCGTGCGCGGTGAGCAAACACGGGAGCCCGACCGCCTGCCCGCCAACGCCGTCATCCCGCTCAAGGTCCGCGTCAAAAAGACAGAAGGCACCGGCGTCGAGGTCGACTGGAAAGACGGCCATCACAGCGCATGGAATTTTGTCTGGCTGCGCAACGCCTGCCCCTGCGCCACCTGCCATGAGGCCCGCGAGCAGGATGGCCGCCTCCCCGGCGAGCCCAAACCCAAACCGGCCACCTTGCTGGCCCTCTATGAAGCCCCCGCGCGTCCCGTCGAAGCCACACCCGTGGGCAACTACGCCCTGCGCTTCAAGTGGAATGACGGGCACGAAAGCGGCATCTACTCGTGGGACTATCTCCGGCGCGTCTGCCGCTGTGATCAGTGCCTGCCCAACTTTGAAGCGAAGCTGTCCTAGTGTCCTGAGTCTGAAGGTCGCATATAGGTTTGTCATCCTGAGCGCAGCAAAGGACCTGCTTGCGCTCAAGCCTACAAGCAACAGAAACGTCCCCAGGAGCCCCTTCCCGTGTCGACCACCCTTGATGTTCTTTCGCAGTCTGCCGTAGACTCCGCCGATCCTCTCCACGCGCTGGAGCAGCGTCTCAAGCCGCTCTACGCCCAACTTGCAGCCCATCCGCTCTACCGCTCCATCCACTCGCTGGAGCACCTGCACCGCTTCATGGAAACCCACGTCTTCGCGGTCTGGGATTTCATGAGCCTGCTGAAGGCTCTCCAGCGCGGCCTCACCTCCGTCGAAGTGCCCTGGCGGCCCAGCCGCTCTCCTGAAGCGCGCCGCCTGATCAACGAGATCGTCCTTGGCGAGGAGTCGGACCTCTATGACGGCGAGGCGCTCAGCCACTTCGAGCTCTACCGCCGCGCCATGCAGCAGTGTGGTGCCTCCACCCTCGCCATCGATACCTTCCTCAGCCGCCTCCAGCCCGGTGAGAACATCGCCACCGCGCTCACCCACCCGCAAGTCCCCACAGCCGCACAGCGCTTCGTCCGCTCCACCTTTTCCTTCATAGCCACCGGCGATCTCCACAGCATAGCCGCGGCCTTTACCTTCGGTCGCGAAGACCTCATCCCCGGCGTCTTCAAGGCCTTCATCCGCGACCAGGACGAGCATCTCTCCGGCAAGCTCGCCCTCTTCCGCTGGTATCTCGACCGGCACATCGAGATCGACGGCGAGGAGCACGGCCCCATGTCGCTGCGCATGGTCTCAGGCCTCTGCGGTGCAGACCCTATGAAGTGGCAGCAGGCGGAGACCGCCGCGGTTGAAGCCATCGAAGCCCGCCTGCGGTTCTGGGACGACATCCTCGCGCAGCTAGCTTGATTTGATCCGCCGGACTCTCACCCTCAAGAAAGCCGTCATCTCAACCGAAGCGAGACGGCACTATCGTCTCGCGTAGCGGAGAGATCGCGCATCTCGTCATCCTTTGCTCTGCGCCCATGAAGCGTACGGCGTAAGTGCAATCCCTTAACAGCACTCACGGATGAAAGCCGCCTACTCGCCCGCATCCATCTTCTGCTCCTGATAGTGGCCGATATGCTTGTAGATCGCCTCCGGAAACGTGAGAGTGCGATACAGATTGCCGCAATCCGGATCGTCGACGTTGGGCAGGATCGGGAACTCCTGCTGCGCCTGCCACTCCAGAATGCGCTCGCGCTTCGGTGGGCTGTAGTCGCGGCCCTCTACCTGCTTCAGCATCACGCGCGCCGCTTCCTCGTCGAAGTCCCTGTCCTTCGTCATCCAGGCCAGCACCTCGTTGTGCGGCAGAAAGTGCCGCGCAACCATGGCAAACACCAGCCGGCCATAGTGGCCGATGTCCTTGCCCGCCGCGAGCGAATCGAGCAGGTGCGCCATCATGGAATCCTTGCGCAGCTCCGCTTCGCCGCTGTCCACACCCGGCTCTCCGTTGGCCGAACTGGGACTCGGCGGCTCCTTGATAGAGTCAGCGTCTCCGTCTGACCTGCTAGCACGCGGCGCAGCAGCGGTGCGTGGCTCTGTCTTCGCAAGCGTCGCACCCTTGGCTTCACCGCTCTTCACCTTCGCCAGCTCAGCCTCCGCCCGCTCCGCGCGTTCCGTGGCCTGCTGCAGCGCGAGCGTCTGTTCATCCATCACCTGTGGCTCGTCCAGTACGATCTCCCGTTCCGCCATTCCGCTCTCCTCTACGCTTTTTCTTCGCTCAACTAAGAGACGCGTCACACCGCGTCGGCGTTGCCCGTAACTCCCAGCCTCTTGCGTACGATCCCTCGGAGATCTGCCTTGCTCTCCTGCTTCTAAGCAATCCCCGCCAGCGTCAGCATCTCCCCCACGCTGCGCGCCTCCAGCAGAATCGCCCGGCTCTCCGCGCGCAGCATACCCGCTTCCACCGCGTCGTCCAGCCATGCCAGCAGCGCATCGTAGAAGCCCGCTGTATTCAGCAGCACGATCGGCTTGCTGTGCAAGTCCAGTGTCTGCCACGCCAGCACCTCGAACATCTCCTCCATCGTGCCGAAGCCGCCGGGCAGAATCAGAAAAGCATCCGCACGCTCCCCCATCAGCGCCTTGCGTGTATGCATGGTAGTCGTCACATGCAGCTCCGTCAGCCCATCGTGCGCGATCTCTTTGTCGACCAGCACCTCAGGAATCACACCGACAACCGTACCGCCCCCGCGCAAACACGCATCGGCGACCGCACCCATCAGACCCAGCTTGGCGCCCCCATAGATCAGTCCAACGCCATGACGCGCCAGCTCGCCGCCCAGCTCCTCGGCCGCCCGGCTGTAGACCTCGCCGACACCCTTCGCGCTTGCACAAAATACGGCTACAGACGACACTCGCATGCCGTCTAAGCATACCAACCGCGCTGCCCAGCCGATAGCATCGCCACATAGCAACTGCCTGTCTGTTCCGACCACACGAAAGAGCGGGAGCAACGGACAAGCAACCAGTCCGCCACGCCCGCTCCTTCATCGGTCCGAAAGAAGTGAGTTACTTGACCGAGATGGTCACTCCGCTCAGATCGCCCGAGACCTGCGCGATCACGGTGCCGGCCGGATGGCTCGCCGTCGCCTCTTCCGTGGTGATGCTGGTGCCCGCAGGCAGCTTCACAGCCATCGTCTTTCCGGCATCGATCGTCATCACGCTGTCGCCGGCCTTCAGCTTCAGTGCCGTCGCGGAGTCATTGCGGAGATTGAACGCCACCATCTTGGTCTTGCCGAACATGGCGTGAATCGAGGGTGAGTGAGTCATAGGAGCGGCGTAGGCAGCTCCTGCAACGGAGAAAGAAGACGCGACGAGGACAACGATCGATAGCATGCGACGGTTCATAGACAGCTCCCTGAAGATCTAAAGTGCGACGGAAACTCTCTGCCATGGTTCAGGAAGCCAGCCGCAGTATGTTGTACGCGGCAGCCGCGAGAAGGTTCCGTTACAAATTCGAGAAATCCCCTGTTCCACAAGGCACGGCGCGTGCAGTCAGCGACGCACAAGCACAGATCCCGCTCCGCGCTTAGAGCATCTTCTCCTGAAGGTGGACCCCGGGCTGCATCAGCCCGTGCCATTTTCCCTCGAGGAAAATGGCCTCCCCTGCGATTGAGCAACGGCACAGCATCAGGAGAAATGCTTAAAATCAAGCTTGGAGCCCCCGTGTCAGACCTTATCGCCAACATGAATCCCCAGCAGGCGCTGGGTGTCACCACCGTGGACGGCCCCGTGCTGTTGCTCGCCGGCGCCGGCTCGGGCAAGACCCGCGTCATCACGCATCGCATCGCCTACTTGATCCAGGAGCGCGGCGTCTCGCCCGACGCCATCCTCGCCGTTACCTTCACCAATAAAGCCGCCAAGGAGATGGCCGAGCGCGTAGAAAAAATTCTCGGCCACAGCTCACTCTCGCAGCCCACGCTCGCCACCTTCCACAGCTTCTGCGTCCGTGTTCTGCGCCGCGATATCGAAGCCCTGCGCACCAACGGCAAGGGCCTCACGCGCACCTTCGCCATCTACGACGAGACCGATCAGCAGGCCGTGGTCAAGCAGGCCCTCAAACGCCTCGCCATCGACGACAAGCAGCTCAAGCCGCGCGTCGCCCTCGGCCGCATTTCCTGGGCCAAGAACCACATGATCGACCCGCAGGAGTACTTTCTCGCGAGCTCGAATCCCATGGAAGAAAAGATCGCCCACATCTTCGAGATCTACCGCAAGGAGCTCTTCAAAGCCAACGCCCTCGACTTCGACGATCTCCTGCTTGAAACCGTGCGCCTGCTGAAGACAGACTCAGCCGTTCGAGATCGTTACAACCGCCGTTACAAATACCTCATGATCGACGAGTACCAGGACACCAACCGTCCGCAGTATGAGCTCATGAAGCTGCTCGGCACCCACGGCAACGTCTGCGTGGTTGGTGATGAAGACCAGTCGATCTACTCCTGGCGCGGCGCCGATATCAAGAACATCCTAGAGTTCGAAAAAGATTTTCCTGACACGCAGACCATCCGCCTCGAGCAGAACTACCGCTCAACCCAGATCATCCTCGAGGGCGCAAGCGCCGTCGTCGCGCAGAACCTGCAGCGCAAAGGCAAGAACCTGTGGACCTCGCGCGAAGGCGGCAGCCTCATCGGCTACTACGAGGCGCCCGACGGCGAGAACGAAGCTCTCTTCATCGCCGACCGCATCCAGCGCTACATCCGCGAGGCCGGCCAGGACGCCGATCTGCCGCGCTGCGCCGTACTCTACCGCACCAACTCGCAGTCGCGCCTGGTTGAAGAGGCGCTGCGCCGCTACGGCATCCAGTACCACATGGTCGGCGGCTTCTCCTTCTACGACCGCGCCGAGGTCAAGGACATCCTCAGCTACATGAAGTGCGTGCAGAACCCGCACGACTCCGTCGCCCTCGGCCGCGTCGTCAACTCACCCGCGCGCGGCATCGGCAAAACCACCATGGAGACCCTCGAACGCATGGCGCTCTCGACCGGCACCTCCACCTGGGACGCCATCGCCGCCGCCATCCGCGATCGCCTTCTCCCCGCCCGCGCTCTCGCCGCGCTCGAAAGCTTCCGCCGCCTCATCGAAGACGGCCGCGCCATGCTCGGCCCCGGCTTCGCGGACAAACTCTCCGGCGATGTAGGCTTGATCCCCGGAGAACCCCAACCCGCGGACATCTCGACCGAAGCGAGGACGGATTCCCCCCCATCCGCCGTCATCTCGACCGAAGCGGAGACCGGGGTCCCCGGCGAGCGGACTTCGCTCGCTGGGGTGAAGCGGAGTGGAGAAACCCCCGCATTTGCTTCTCTCAGCCTTGACACCAACTTCAACCCAAACTTATTTGCAACTGAAACAGTTACCGATCCCGAGGAAGACACCGGAGCCGGCACCAGCTTCGATACCAGCTTCAACTTCGGCTTCGACTTCGGCCCGTCCGAGGAGATGTCGACCCTCGCGCCCGAGAACGCCGAAGACACCGACCAGGCGCACAGCATTGACTCCGCCAGCTTCAACCCATTCGCCCCCGTCCTCCTCAAATCCTCAGCCCTCTCGAAACGAGAGCAAGTCAGAGCTGCAACCGCTAACGTCGACTCCACACCGGGTGCCCCAGGTTCGGCGGCTTCATCTCCTAACCTGGGCCGTGGCGCCACAGAGGCATCCGCCACTCGCGAAGCCTTTCGCAAGCCTGGCGACCCCGCCACCCTGCCCGAGCTCATCCGCTTCCTCAATGAACGCTCCGGCTACATCCGCGCCCTCGAAGACGAGGCCACGCCCGAAAGCTTCTCCCGCATAGAAAACCTCAAGGAACTCGCCAACGCCGCGCAGGACGCCACCTCGCGCGGCGAAACCCTTGCCGACTTCCTCGATCACGCCGCCCTCGTCTCGGACGCCGACAGCTACTCGTCCGAAGCCCGCGTCACCCTCATGACGCTCCACGCCGCCAAGGGACTCGAGTTCCCGCTGGTCTTCCTCGCCGGCATGGAAGAGGGCCTCTTCCCCCACTCGCGCACCCTCACTGACCCCACCGGCCTTGAAGAAGAGCGGCGCCTCTGCTACGTCGGCATGACCCGCGCGATGGATACGTTGTTGCTCACCCGCGCGCGCTACCGCCGCCGCTACGGCAACGACATGCCCGAGGCCTCGATCGCCTCCCGCTTTCTCGAAGAAGTCCCCAGCCGCCTCGTCGAAGACCTCAGCCCCGCCCGCCCGCAAAACAGCTACTCCGACACTGACGAAGTCGGCACCCGCATGGCCGGCCGCGCCTACAGCACCCCCTACCCGCGCGCCGGCAGCCGCGCCACAAATAACGAAGCCCATTCAGGCGATCGCCACTACAGCTACGAGGACGAAAATCAGGCAGCCCACACCGGCGGCAACGGCAACCCGCGCTCAGGCCCGGCAGGCTCCCGCGGCTTCAATCCAGCCGGCTCGGGCAAGCTCGATAACGTCGCCAACTTCTTCGCGGCGCGCAACAAGCCCGCCGTCGGCGCAAAGTTCGGCCGCCCCAAACTCGAGGTCCACACCCCCGCTGGCAAGACCGGTCTCGGCAAAGGAACTCGTGTCCGGCACCCGAAATACGGTGAGGGATCGGTCGTTCAGCGCGAAGGCGACGGGGATGACGCGAAGATTACAGTACAATTTCACCTACACGGCGTAAAGAAGCTGGTAGAGAAGTTCGCCCAGCTGGAACGCCTTTGATTATGATCAGGCTTCACCCTAAGGTCGCAGAGCGTGTTGTGGTCGGTAGTCTCTCCGCTTCGTTCGACCTAATCGCTGTCGCCGCCTTGATTTTTCGGCAGTGGTTTATGGGTTTCACCTTCTTGAGCGCTGGGCTCATTATCGGAGCGATTGGAGCATCGTTTCACCCCGAAAAACAAACTCGAGAACTTTGGACGCAAAGGTCAAATCTAAGAAGTACATTGAACGACCGTCAGGTTTGGAATCGAGTGTTTCTCACTGCTTTAGTGATTACGCTCGCCATCTCCACTTTGTCTTGGCGGTATACAACCATGAGGTCTACGGCGCTGACCATCTTCATAACGCCGGTCGCGGTCCTAGTCTTTGCCCTGATAATGAACATCATCACGAAAGCGGAGTAAGAAACCTTTATGGCAAATACCAAGAGCATCACCGACACCGAAGAGCGCAAAAAGATCAAGCGCGCAGCCCGCAAGAAGGCAGCCCCCAAAGCCCCGCGCACCGGTGCTCGCGGCGAAAACAAGCAGAAGGTCAAGAAGGCAGCACGCGGCGCCTCCAAGCGATAACGCAGCACACAAGGGCCACGCTCCCGGCGCAATGTATCGCGGCCATCGTGGGTGGTCCTCGCTGTCTCCGTCAGATCGCCGCTAGCTTCCCACCGCTCCTCCGGCACATATGCTGTAAGGTCTAAGAAACTGCACCCCAGGCTGTCTTGCCGAGGAGCCCCTTCCGCTGCCCCGTCAGATCTTCGCCACCAAGTCCATCGATAAGCTGATCGCGGAGTCCGAGCGGCCCGAGCACGCGCTCAAAAAAACCCTCGGCCCCGTCTCGCTCACCGCGCTCGGCATCGGCGCCGTCATCGGCTCGGGCATCTTCACCGTCATCGGCACGGCCATCGGCGGCAACCCCGCCGCGCTCGCCACCTGGTCGGATTCGCCCGTGCTCGACCTCATCCTCGGCTGGCTCCACCACACCTCCGGCGCCGTCGCCGGCCGCCCCGGAGCCGGCCCCGCCCTCGCCGTATCGCTCGTCCTCGTCGCCCTCGTCTGCGCGCTCACCGGCCTCTGCTACGCCGAGCTCGCCAGCATGATCCCCATCGCCGGCTCCGCCTACACCTACACCTACGCCACCCTCGGCGAGCTCATCGCCTGGGTCATCGGCTGGGACCTCATCCTCGAGTACGCCTTCTCCAACATGAGCGTCAGCGTCGGTTTTGCCGCTCACCTCGTCGATCTCCTCGACTGGCTCGGCCTCCACCTCAGCCCCAAATGGCTCTCGCCTTCCTATCTGCCCCTCGGCCTGCAAGACCTCGCCGGCCACGACATCTACACCCCCGGCTGGCACTCCGGCTTCAACATCCCCGCCTTCCTCGTCGTCCTTCTCCTCACCATCGTCCTCGTCCGCGGCATCCGTGAGTCCGCCCGCACCAACAACATCATGGTGCTGGTCAAAATCGCCGCCATCCTCGTCTTCTGCTTCGCCGGCCTCTCCTTCATCCACCCCGGCAACTACCATCCCTTCTCGCCCAATGGCTTCTCCGGCGTGCTCGCCGGCGGCTCTATCATCTTCTTTACCTACATTGGCTTTGACTCCGTCTCGACCGCGAGCGAGGAGTGCAGGAACCCCCAGCGCGACGTCCCCACCGGCATCCTCGCTACCCTCATCGTCTGCACCATCCTCTATATGGGCGTCGCCGTCGTCCTCACCGGCATCGTTCCCTGGCAGACCGTCGCCGGCGATAGCGCGCCCGTCGTCAACGCCCTCAAGCGCGTCTCGCTCACACCCGGCGGCCACGCCCTGCACTGGGTCCGGCTCGCCGTCCTCATCGGCGCCATCCTCGGCATGATCTCGTCGATCCTCGTCTTCCAGCTCGGCCAGGCCCGCGTCTGGTTCGCCATGTCGCGCGATCGCCTCCTGCCCGACGCCTTCTCCCGCATCCACCCCAGATTCCGCACCCCCGCCTTCGCCACCTGGTTCGCCGGCGTCCTCGTCGCCATCCCCGCCGGCATGTTCGACGTCGGCACCTTCGCCGAGATGTCCAACATCGGAACCCTCTTCGCCTTCGTCCTGGTCTCGGTCGGCGTCGTCGTCCTGCGCTACAAAGACCCCACCCGCCGCCGCGGCTTCCGCGTCCCCTTCGGACCCGTCATCCCCATCCTCTCCGTCCTCTGCTGCGGCCTGCTCATGGCCGGCCTCCCCGCCAAAACATGGCTGCGCTTCTTCGTCTGGCTCGCCATCGGCCTCGTCGTCTACGTCTCCTACAGCCGCAAACGCAGCGAGTTCTACAAAGGCTAACGACCTTCAAACCAGCAGTACCGGTTCACCGTACCGCGCCAGAACAGCATCCACGCTTAGCAGAAGAACCCCCTCGATCCTTGCCTGTGCGAGGAGAAGCCGATCAAACGGATCTTTATGAAGGAGCGGCAGAACACCTGCCTCAATCGCATGATCGCTGAGAACCACAAGCTCCTGGTAGCCGTTCTCAAGGAGACCTCGCCGGAATCTGCGTGGCTCAACCTGAAAATCCGTCCGTCCAAGGCCGCGCTTGATCGCAATCTCCCACAAGCTGACTACGCTGAATACAAGCTGATGATCGTCCGACAGCAGCAGGCGTGCGGCCTCTGGAAGGCGCTGCGGTACTCCAGCCGCCCACAGCAGCAGATGCGTATCCAGAAGCAGCTTCACTCCGACCCGTAGAACATCTCGTCAATCTCGCTCTGTCCCATGGTGTCGAAGTCGTCCGGCACGCTGATCTCGCCTTCCATGAACCCCAACCGCTTCGGCATCTCCGGCGCCTCAACCGCAACCACCCTCACCAGAGGCTTACCGGCGCGCGCAATGATGAACGACTCCCCCTGAACCGCCCTTTCAACCAGCTTCGACAGGTGAGTCTTCGCCTCATGCATATTGACTGTAATCATTGCCTCACCTCAGAGACCATGCACGTAGTCCACAGTGCTTAGTCTAGCAAACCCCTTCGCCCAACCCGCACCGCCGGCAACGTATCCGCCTTAGAACCTGTTGAATAACCCTGAGGAAACTCTGATCAAGTCCTTTGCTTTTCTTCTTCCATTCCGAGCACCTCGAGGAACCTACTCGCGCTCAGACCAGCGAAGACACGTCTCCCGAAAGATAGGTTCTTTGACTCAATCAGGCCTTCCCTAAAAAAGCCGTCATCTCGACCGGAGCGAGACAGCACTATCGTCTCGCGCAGTGGAGAGATCCCCGTATTTCGTCGTTGCCGTTGCTTGTTTTCTTTCCATGGAGGGCCTGTGGCACGAGTTTTAAGCAGGTTCTTCGGGGCATTCTGATTAAGTGTCCCTTCGTTAAGGGCATGGCTTTCAGCCATGCCGTAAATGCTTTCCATGCAATGCGGCTTCAGCCGCTGAGGTAGCTTGGTCATACCTTCAGGTCCGATCAAACACGCAAAGAACGATTACGGCTCGATGCGTCCCCGCTATCTTTGACCCGTGCCGCGGCGCCCTCCCCTACCGCAAGGGCTTGCCCGCAACCGGATACCCGTGCCACACATACCGCAGCGCCCCCGGCAGAGTCTGCCGCTTCACCGCCTGATCCACATGCCCGGCGTTCTGCGCAAACACAAACTGATAGGGATAGCCCTTCGCCGCCAGCACCCGTGCCATGCGCTCATTCGCGTCTACCCAGTCGTGCATGTCGTCGCGCATCACATTGGGGTTCAACAGGTCGCGATCGCCCACCTCCATCCACAGCCGCAGCGGCTTCCGCGCACTCTCCGGGATCAGCCGCTCATGGAAAGTCCACGCCCCATGCGGCGTCTCCGCGCTTGTCGGCCACTGCTGGTTCACATACGTCCCGGAGTAGGTCAGCACGCGATGGTACAGCTCCGGGTGAGTCCAGGCCATGATCAGCGCGCACGACCCACCCGAGCTTCCGCCCATCGTCGCCCGTCCCTCAGGATCGTGCGTCAGCTTCACCCGCGCCTCCGCTTCCACCCGCGGCAGCACCTCCGTCTCCACAAACTCCGCATACCGGCCGGACATCGTGTCGTACTCCAGCCCGCGTTCGCTGCCCTGCGCATCCCCGCCGCCGTTCCCGATCGAGATCGCCACCATCGCCGGCACCTGACCCGCCGCGATCAAGGCGTCAAGCGCCGTAAACAGCTCCCGATCCGGTCCATCCGCACCCACCAGAAACGGCGCCGCCGTCCCCGCCACATACTGCTGCGGCACATACACCTCCACCCGCCGCGTGTAGGCCGCCGCATGGCTCGTCGTCACCATCAGCTTGCTGGGATCCGCCGCATCCACCGTGCCGAACGTCCCGGGCTCCCGCGCAATCCCCGGATAAACCTTGCTCTCCTCTGACCGCATCGTGAACGCAATCACCCGCCCCTGCGGCACACCGGCACGCGCCAGCATCTCCGGCGCGGGCACATGTGTAGGACCGAGCACGAAGTCGCCATCCGCGTCCGCCGGCGCGTTGGCCCCGTCGGCCAGCCTCGCCGCCCCCGCAGGCGGCGTTCGTGTCGGAGCTGTCGGCCGTGACGGAGGCGAAGGCCGTGACATAGGCGTCGTCTGTGACGCAAGAGCCGGCCGCACCGCCTGCGCCGCTCCCTCCAAAATCGCCCCGCTCCCGGCCCCCAGCAGCAGCACCAGCAGCCCGCACCGCCGCAACCCGAAACACGTCACACACCAGGCCATAGGAGATTCCTCTCTGCCACCCACTCTACCCGGAGACGAAGACCGTCGCCTGCCCATGCGCGGCCACCCGCATACACTAGCCCCATGCCTCGCAAGCCCAAGGCCGCCACCGGCCAGCCCGCACTCGACCCCCGCACCTGGCTCCGCGATCTCCCCAAGGCCGAGCTCCATCTCCACCTCGAAGGCTCCATCACCCCCGAAACCCTCATCGAGCTCAGCCACCGCAACGACCCCGCCCCGCTCTCTCCCGCTGCCGCCCGCGGTCTCTATCACTTCACCGACTTCCCAAGCTTCCTCATGAGCTTCAAGGCCATCACCGAGCGCCTCCACTCTCCCGCCGACTACGAGCTCATCACCTACACCATGGTTCGCGACCTCGCCGGCCAGGGCGTCCGCCACGCCGAGGTCTACATCTCCTTCGGCATCCTCTATCACTTCAACCGCCTCGATGTGGATGAGGTCTTCGCCGCCCTCGAGCGCGGCCGCCTCCGCGCCGAGGCCGACTTCGGCACCACCGTCCTCTGGCTCATCGACGCCGTCCGCCACTTCGGCGTCGACGAAGCCGCACGCGTCTTTCAGAAGGCCGCCGAACTCCATCGCACCCACCCCTCCGTCGCCGGCATCGGCATCGGTGGCGACGAAGCCCGCGGCCCCGCCGGCGACTTCCGCGAGCTCTACGCCGAAGCCAAAGCCGCCGGCCTACACCTCACCGCGCACGCCGGCGAGTCCGTCGGCCCGCAGTCCATCTGGGCCGCCATCACCATCGGCGCCGAACGCCTCGGCCACGCCCTCACCGCCCAGCTCGATCCCGACCTCCTCGACCTCCTCGCCGAGCGCCAGATCCCCCTCGAGCTCAACGTCACCTCCAACCTCCGCACTGGCTGCTGCTCCTCCATCGATACCCACCCGGTGCACATGTACTTCGACCGCGGCCTCATGATCACCCTCAACTCCGACGACCCACCCATGTTTGGCGCCACTCTCCTCGACGAATACCTCCTCGTCCACCAACACTTCAACCTCTCCCTCGACCACATGCGCGAGCTAGCCGCCAACTCCATAGAAGCCAGCTTCCTCCCACCCCCGCGCAAACTCGCCCTCCTCGCCGAAGTCGAACAGTACGGCCTGTGACCACGCCCTGACCACGCCTCCCCAAGCCGCCGCCGCATTCTTGTGCCTTTGCCTTTCTTTCTTCCATTCCGAGCACCGCGAGGAATCTGCTTCTCGTTCGGACCAGCGAAGACACGTGCCCCGAAAGATAAGGTTCTTTGACGAAATAAGCCTTCCCAAAAAGTTGTCAACCTGAGCGTAGCGAAGGATCCCCGCATCTCGCTTCGGGCTGCGATATATCTAAGCCACCCTGATTTGGGTCTCCGTAAGGTGTCTGGCCGACGCGCACACTGCAGGTCTCTCCACTTCGCACAGCAAAGAAGCCGTTTTGCTTTCCACCCCACGAGCAGATGCGCTCGCCGGGGACTCTGATCGAGTCCTTTGCTTTCCTTTCTTCTATTCCGAGTACTACGAGGAACCTGCTTTTTGTTCGGTTCAGCTGTGATCTCCTTCTGAAAGAACGAAGTTCCCTGAATGAATCGGACCGTCAAAAACTTCTCTCTCCAGCGCACCGCCATTTGGCGCAACGCACCCTCCGGCCCATCTACTCTGGAGCAGTACCTCTCTCCTCCCGGGCACACAGAAAGGAGCGCCACCTGAACTTTCCCCAGCGGGAGCACACTACCGCAGCAGAGTCAGCACCGAACCGCCTTCGATCGAAGACTTTGCGCCAGAAGTACACGGGAGGGGTCCGAGGTTGACCGAAGTACAGTGCTCTGAGTCCAATCCAGTACACTCGCACTCAAGCCCGCTTCCAGCGCAGGCTGCGCAAAGGTCGACCCCACCGCATGAAGCTGCACCTCCCGGCCCTTCTCCTTCTCTCTGCTGTCAGCTCCGCGTTCGCTGCTACTCCGGCGAAGGCCCCGTCACAAAGCAAGCCCGACTCCCTCCTGCTCGATACCATGCAGGCCGAGCTCACCCGCGCCATGGCCTCGCTCGGCACCACCGCGCAACCAGCTCCCGCGAACGCCGCGCCGCCAGCGGACGCGCGGCCTACCGGCCTTCCCGCCGGCCCGCTCGATAGCGCCCTCGCCACCCTCCCGCAGCCCACGCCCAAGCCCTACTTCCTCTCCTTCTCCGTCGCCGACGCCGACCAGTTCTCCATGTCCGCCGCCTTCGGAGCCATCACCAACTCCCGCTCCGGCCGCGTCCGCAACGCCGACGTCGAAGTCCGCCTCGGCTCGCCCGCCGAGGACAACACCCACGGTGACCATCGCAACTCCGCCCTCTCCACCATCCCCATGCCCCTCACCGACGATCGCGCCGCCATCGCCCGCTCGCTCTGGTTCGCCACCAACCGCGGCTACGCCCGCGCCCTCGACGCCTTCCTCAAAGTCAAAACCGAGCAGCAGGTCCGCGCCCGCGAGGAAGATGTCTCCGCCGACTTCTCTAAAGAGACCGCAGCCACCACCGTCCTTCCCCCCAGCCCACCACTCGACGTCACCGACAAAATCCGCGCCGCCTGGGCCGATCGCCTCCGCGAGCTCTCCGGCATCTTCAAGCAGTACCCCGATGTCCTCTTCTCAAACGTCGCCCTCGAGGCCTCCACCGAGACCGACTACTTCGTCTCCTCCGAAGGCTCGCACGTCGCCACACCCTCGCACGTAGCTAGATTGATCGTTGTAGCCCGCACCCGCGCCGCCGACGGAATGGACCTCTTCCGCGCCGAGACCTTCGAGGCCGACACCCTAGCCCATCTGCCCGACCAGAAGACCGTCACCGACAAGACCGTCGCCATGGCGAAGAACCTCGAAGCCCTCCGCGCCGCTCCCATCACCGAGCCCTTCAACGGCCCCGCCATCCTCTCCGGCCGCGCCTCCGCCGTCTTCTTCCACGAGGTCCTCGGCCATCGCCTCGAAGGCCAGCGCCAGCGCGGCGACGAAGAAGGCCAGACCTTCACCAAGCTCCTCGGCAAGCCCATCCTGCCCACCTTCCTCTCCGTCGCCGACGACCCCACCCTCTCCACCTTCGAAGGCCACCCGCTCAGCGGCCACTACAGCTTCGACGACGAGGGCCAGCCCGCGCACCGCGTCGATCTCATCAAGGCCGGCGTCCTCGAGACCTTCCTCATGTCGCGCCAGCCCATCGCCTCCGTCTCCACCTCAAACGGCCACGGCCGCGCGGAGACCGGCCACATGCCCACCGGCCGCCAGGGCAACCTCATCGTCACCAGCACCAAGACCGTCTCGGATAAGCAACTGCGGCAGTTACTGATTGATGAAGCCAAGAAACAGGGCAAGCCCTACGGCCTCTTCTTCGAAGACATCTCCTCCGGCTTCGCCGTTACCAATCGCCGCAGCCCGCAGGCCTTCTCCGTCATGCCCCTCGTCGTCTACCGCGTCTTCACCGACGGCCGCCCCGACGAACTCGTGCGCGGCGTCTCCATCGTCGGCACCCCGCAGGCCGCGCTCAACCGCATCCTCGCCACCGACGATCACCAGGACATCTTCAACGGCATCTGCGGTGCCGAATCCGGCCAGATCCCCGTCTCCGCCGTCGCCCCCGCCATGCTCGTCAGCGAGATCGAAACCCAGCGCCTCGCCCAGGGCAACACCCGCC
>CAXTRT010000032.1:0-28346 GCA_964246835.1 uncultured Acidobacteriaceae bacterium
GGCGGGGTGCCGGGATTGACAACTGCCACAGAGCGAAGTAGATTAGAAAAGTTGAGTCTCGCGTATACGTCTGTCTTTGCCTCTGGGGCTTTAGCAGGCGGGCATTTGGGCAGTATCGGTGCCAAGCCAGACACTTCCGGTATCGACCTCGATCTTCCTGAAAAGAATCAGGCTCCTGCGAAGCATCAGGGGGCGAGCGAGGGCGATCTGGCGGAGAATACCCTTCTCGCGCTTGTCCGCACCGGGATCGAAAACGACTTTGAAGAGGTCGTGTTTTCGTTTCATCCCTCCCTGCGTTCAACCAAGCGACTTTTGATGGGTGATATCTCCGGGCAGCCTGCGATCTATGCGGCGCTGTCGGGGTCCGGTTCGGCGCTCTTCGGGCTGTATGGGTCCGTGGAGGATGCGCGAGCGGCTCAACAACGTGTTCAGGCCTCGGGAACCGAGGCTCTCCTTACGGAGACCTTGTCGCGAGATGAGTACTGGGCGCGAACGTATGACGAGGCGGATTGAACTTTGTAGACGGCAGCCGATAACGAGGTTGCAAGAGACGAGATGGAGTCGTTCGCGGGTTAGACTGAGTAAGTCGAGCCTTTGCGGCAGAACAGCAGGTCCTTCGACTACGCTGCGCTCCGCTCAGGATGACAGATTGCGGTTTCGGGCGATCGACTAACGGTAGGTCAAGTGCCTTTCAGCCCATCGCGGCGAGCCGCGACGGGGCCCGGGTAGATAGCCTGGGTTAGTCGGATGTAGTGGTTTTGGGCGATCGACTAACGGTAGGTCAAGTGCCTTTCAGCCCACCGCGGCAAGCCGCGACGGGGCCCGGGAGTGAGACCTGAAGTTAGTCGGGTGTAGCGGTTTTGGGCGATCGACTAACGGTAGGTCAAGTGCCTTTGACGCACTTTGTCTAGGTTCGAATCCTAGTCGCCCAACCAAGACCTCGAGGTTTGTCGAGGGAGGCGCTTCAGCAGGGCCCCGCCGTTTGGGTCTGGAGGCGCCGAAGAACAAGGGATATCCGGGACGGGCAGCAACTGCCGCCGGAGATGAGGTTGATTGGATCCGCCGGGCCATCTCCGCAGTAGCGGGTGGCCGAGAACAACGAGCGGAGGCATGAGCGTTAGAGAGAACGACGTCGATACCGGCAGTGCATTGCAGTTCGCAACAAGAAGTGATGTGCAGATGAGGTACGGGGCCGCAACAAGGTCTCGGCAAGACAGCAGAAGGAAGTCCCAAGGACAACAAGCCTGGAGGGTTTCACGTGACGGAACGAGACACGACTGCAGTTCTCTCCCCGAGTTCGGGGCGAGGTGAAGAGGACCAACCAACCTCTTCGCAGAGCCAGACGGCGACCGCGGCCAGTAACGGCGGCGAGAAGAGCGCATCGGTTTTGGCCGGAGGCGCAACCCAGGGGCAGAACCCGGCCCCCGCGGTGAATGCAACAAACGGAGCGAAGACGGCCCAGGATGCAAAACCCTCTCCGGAGAGGAAGCGCCCCGGCCGCCTGAGCGATGACAAGCGGTTCAAGATCTTCTCTGGAACAGCGAATAAAGAGCTGGCCGAGGAGATCTGCAAGTTCATCGGCGTGCCGATGGGCGAGACGCGGATGCAGCGGTTCTCGGACGGTGAGATCTACTTTCAGCTGCTCGAGAACGTTCGCGGCGCGGATGTGTTTGTGGTGCAGCCGACCAGCTTTCCTGTGGACCAGCACCTGGTTGAGCTGTTGATCATGATCGACGCGCTAAAGAGGGCCTCGGCCGCGCGTATCACGGTTGTGATTCCGTACTACGGCTATGCGCGGCAGGACAGAAAAGACCGGCCGCGTGTGGCGATTAGCTCGAAGCTGGTGGCCGATCTATTGACGACCGCCGGTGCGAACCGGGCGCTGCTCGTGGATCTTCACGCGGCGCAGATTCAGGGATTCTTCAACATCCCCGTGGATCACCTGTTTGCGAGCCCGGTGCTGGTGACGTACTTCCGGGATCTGAACCTGCCGAACCTGACCGTGGTTTCACCAGATGCGGGCGGTGTGGAGCGGGCGAGGTTTTTTGCCAAAAAGCTCGATGCGCCGCTGGCCATTGTGGACAAGCGGCGCACGGACATCAACGTGACCGAAGTGATGAACGTGATCGGCGATGTGAGGGGGCGAACCTGCCTGATCCTCGACGACATTATCGATACGGCGGGCACGATGGTGAAGACGGTTGAGGCATTGCTCGACCAGGGTGCGGCCAAGGTATACGCGTGCGCGTCGCATGCGGTGCTGAGCGGGCCGGCGGTCGAGAGGATTGCGGCCTCGCGGCTTGAAGAGCTGGTGGTGTCAAACACGATTCCGCTGCGCGAGGATGCGCGGCGCGTCTCAAAGATCAAGGTGCTGTCGATTGCGGGGCTGTTGGGCCGGGCGATCGAGAGCATTCACATGGAGACTAGCGTCAGCACGCTGTTCAACTAGAGGCTTCCGCCGACGATTGCGATTGGACGATTGCGACTGTCTGCGGCAAACAAAGGGAGCGGCTTCAACTCCGTGCCCGAAAGGAAGAGAGACGATGGCGACAGCACCGGTAGAGGCAATTCAGGCAACAGTTCGTGAGGGCAGGTTCAACAAGAATGCGGCGCGGCGCGTGCGCGTCTCCGGGCTTATTCCGGCGGTCGTCTATGGCGCGGGTCTGGAGCCGATCGCGCTGACTGTCGATCCGAAGGCGGTGACGAAGATTCTGCACTCGGAGTCGGGTCATAACACCATCTTCGATCTCGCGATTGCGAATGGCGCGACCACCAAGGCGATGATCGTCGACTGGCAGAACGAGCCGATCAAGGGCAAGCTGCTGCACATCGACATGAAGCGCATCGCGATGAATAAGACGATGACGGTGTCGGTGCCGATTACACTGGTCGGCGTTCCGGTTGGCGTGAAGACGCAGGGCGGCGTGCTCGATCAGATTCTGCGCGAGGTTGAGGTGGAGTGCCTGCCGACTGATATTCCAAGCCATCTGGACGTGGACGTCAGCGGTCTGGAGTTGAACGGCGCGATCCATATCTCCGATCTGCCACACTCGGGCAAGCTGACGTTCCTGGGCGAAGAAGATGCGCTCGTAGCGCACGTCACGATGATGAAGGAAGAGGTTGAGGCTGAGGCCGCGGTTGCGGCGCCCGAGGGCGCGGAGCCTGAAGTCGCCAAGAAGGGTAAGGGCGATGAGGCCGCTGCTCCTGCCGCGGATGCCAAGGGCGCAAAGAAGTAGCGAGCCGCGAGGCTGAGAAGGGAACCACGGCGTGAGGTTGATTGTCGGTCTGGGAAATCCTGGGTTCGAGTATCAGCTCACGCCGCACAACGCCGGGTTTCTGGCGATCGATCGCATTGCGGAAGGTTGCAGTGCGGTCCTCGGCAATCGGCGAGGCCGGGCTCTAACGGCGAGGGCGAGGCTGGCGGGCGAAGAGGTGCTGCTGGCGAAGCCGGAGACGTTTATGAACCTGAGCGGGCTTTCAGTCGCCGCGCTGGTTCGGGAGTTGGAGATCGGCGTTCCGAGTGAGGATCTGATCGTGCTGTACGACGAGCTGGCGTTTCCGCTGGGCGAGCTTCGCTTGAAGGAGCGCGGTTCGGCGAACGGGCACAACGGAGTGAAGTCCATCTCCGGGGCGCTTGGGACGGAGGAGTGGCTGCGCGTTCGGATTGGTGTAGGCAAGCCTGCACTACCGGACGGGCGAGAGATCAAATCGGGCGGCAAGGACTATCTGCTGGCTCCGATGCGGCGGCAGGAGCTTGCCGTGATGGATGAGGTGCTGGACAGGGCTCGCGAGGTTGTGGAGGCGGTCATCCGGAAGGGTGCCGCGGCTGCGATGAGTGAGTTCAATCGAAGCACCTAGATGTCCGTTGTAGCTGTTGGTTCGATGTGGATTCGCGAGACCTGCGGGTCCGAAGGTTGTTATTCCAAACCGATCCGGTGGCAGTAGGCCGGGCGGTGCGAAGCAGAACTTCGCAGAAAGAGCAGGCACTATGAGTGTTGAAGAGATCAAGCGGAGTTATGAGGTGATGTTCATCGTTCGGCCGGACGTGGAAGAGGCCGATCTGGACAAGCTGATCGAGGGCTTTTCGGGCAATGTGACGAACGGCGGCGGCGAAGTAAAGTCGGTTGAAAAGATGGGCCGCAGGCGGCTGGCGTACACGGTAAAGAAGTTCAATGACGGCCTTTATGTGTTGATGACGATCGGCGCGGTTGGCTCGTTGATCGGCGAGATCGAGCGCCGGCTGCGTGTGTCCGAACCGGTGATCAAGTTCATCACGGTGCGCATGGACGAGGAAGAGAAGCGTTTGGCGAAGGTAAAGGCATTGCGCGACACCAAGGTGAAGCGCAGCGCGCTGCCCCAGCAGCAGCCGGCGGCTCCGGCACAGACGGCTGCCCCTGAAAGCGCGGCACCAGCCATTGCGGACGCTCCGGCTGCGGCCGAAGATCCGGCTGTGCCGGCCGAGGCAAATGCGCCGGCTGAAGCTGCGCCGGTCACGGCTTAAGCTGCGCGTCCGAAAGTTTGCAGCGTGGGGCTTGAACCCATGGCTGCGAGACCCTGAACTGCCGAGGACGCTTCCGGCCATTCGATGTCTGAGTGGTTGTTCAGAGACACCGATGCGTGTCTGGAGCGGACCGAAGCCGAACGAACGAGAGAGGACTTTACCATGGCTGACGAGACCAGCAGCACAGCGCCCGCGGGCGAAGCGACATCAGCGCCGGCAGCGGCGGCGCCCTACACACCACGGCCTGCAGGAGGACCGGGAGGTCCAGGCGGCGCACGCCCGCCGCGGACAGGCGGCCCAGGTGGACCGGGCGGACGGAAGTTCTTCCGCCGCAAGAAGGTCTGCAAGTTCTGCACGGAGAAGATCGACGCGATCAGCTACCGCGATGTGCGGCTGCTGCAGGGCTTTGTGGCCGAGCGGGGCAAGATCGTTCCGCGCCGGCTGACGGGCGTCTGCACGCGGCACCAGCGCAAGCTGAGCCTCGCGATCAAGCAGTCGCGCAATATCGCCCTGCTGGCGTTTGCGGCTCGCTTCTAACCCTTTTTAGACGCCGGGCACGACGTCCGGCAGGCACGACGATCTGGAGATCTGCGATGGAAGTCATTCTGAAAGAAGACGTAAACAAGCTGGGACACCGCGGCGATGTGGTGAAGGTCGCCGACGGATACGGCCGCAACTACCTGCTGCCGGGCAAGCTGGCGATTGAAGCCACTGCGGCGAACAAGGTCGTGATCGAGCAGATGAAGGCCTCGGCTGTGCGCAAGACGGCCAAGGAGAAGATTGCGGCGGAGGCACAGGCGACCGAGATTTCGGCGGTCGAGCTGACCTTCGAACGCAAGGTGGGCGAGAACGATCAGCTGTTCGGATCGGTCACGTCGTCCGATATCGCGCAGGCGCTCGAGCAGAAGGGCTACACCATCGATCGCCGCAAGATCTCGCTTGAGGAGCCGCTGCGCAGCCTGGGTGAGTACCATGTGCCGGTCAAGCTGCACCGCGACGTGACGGCGCATGTCAAAGTCACGGTCACGGGCGATCAGCCTGTCGCTGCTGCCGCGACCGCATAGTCTATTTCTTCAACGGAACGAGAATCGTCCGCTGCATCTCTGTATCCAGAGAGTGGCGGACGAATCTGTTTTGCGCAATCGATCCTGGCAGGTCGCGATGCGCACGCGGCTCGTCAGAGTGGCCAATGGGGTTGGTTATCATGCCGCCTGAGTGCGAGGGGGACGGGCCGCTGTCCAGCGTGCCGAAGTTGGCAATCTTGATCGTTGGAATCTTGTTCTGATCAGCTTGGAGGTTCCGCAAGCTGACGGCCTGCTCGAGAGGGCGCTGCAGGCCACCACACAGGGTCCGCGCCGACTAACGGACACCTGTATTGCCGCGCGACGGCCTGCGGCTACTCGTACTTGAGAGTTTCAACGGGATCGAGGCGCGCCGCTCGGTTGGCGGGCAAGGTACCAAAGACCACGCCCACCAGCACCGAGGTGGAGAGGGCGATGATTGCGGAGAGCAAGGAAAAGGGGATTTTGAAAGGCGTAAGAAACGAGATCGTCATCGGAATGGCGAGCCCGATGACAGTTCCGACGACGCCGCCGGAGAGCGAGAGGAAGACGGCTTCGGTAAGGAACTGCAGGCGGATCTCGCGCGACGTCGCGCCCAGAGCCTTGCGGATGCCGATCTCCTTGAGCCGGGCCTGCACGTTGGCAAGCATGGAGTTCATAATGCCGACGCCGGAGACGATGAGCGTGACACCGGCTGCAAGAGTAAGCACCACCGTGAGCATATTGGCGATCTTGCTCATCACGTCGAGAACCTGGCTCATGGTGAAGGCGTTGTAGACGGAGGTGGCGCGGTGTTTACTCTTGATAACTGCGAGGATCTCTTTCGCAGCAGGGACAACTTGATCGGTGCTGGCCATGGAGAAAAAGATCTCTTTGACGGTGTCGGTGCCGGTGAAGTAGCGGGCGACCGGATAGGGAATGAGTATGGTCTGATCAGAGACCTCCGACTGGCCAAAGGTGTCAATCCGCATCTTGAAGACGCCGATGATGGTGAAGGGAATTCCCTGCACAGAGACGGTATGGCCGATGGCGGCGGTCGAGCTTCCGAAGAGGGCGCGGGCAAAGGGCTCAACGATGATGGCCACCTTGGAGTGCTGCGCCGAGTCCTGATCGTCAAAGAAGCGGCCGGCGGTGACCGCCAGGTTGCGAACGATCTTGTAGTCGGGGCTGACGCCGAGGAGCATGGCATCGCGCGTCACGCCGGAGCCGATCGAGACGGTGTAGTGGACCTCCAGCATGGGCGAAGCGGCAACGACGTTCGGGACCGATTCGCGGACGGCGTTCATGTCTTCACGCGTCATGTAGTCGTTGGTGACGGTGTTATCCGGGCCGGCCACGGTGCCGCCGACGAACTGCATCTCGATCATGCTGGGACCAATCGAACTGATCAGGCCAAGGGCGTACTGCTTGCCGGTGAGACCGAGGGTGACGACCAGGATGATCGAGGCCGAGCCGATGATCATGCCCAGCATGGTGAGCAGGAAACGGACCTTGGAGGCGCGGAAGCTGTCGAGAGCGAGCCGTGTGATCTCGGAGAAGACCATGGTGCTTCGCGCAGCGGCCAGGGTCGCATCGAAGCTGGAGCGGCGGGGAGAGACGATCGAGTTCGGTGCCGTGGCGCTGGTTGTTGCCATGAGGGAGAAAGCCGCTTGCTCTTCAGTATCGCAGTGCGACGCCGAAGTTTGCTACCCTTTGGATGGTGCAAGTCCGCCATGCGATGCGGAGGGATGTGTGAGTGGTTGAAACAGGCGGTCTTGAAAACCGCTTTACCCTAGCGGGTAACGGGGGTTCGAATCCCTCTCCCTCCGCCATGAACTTGTTTTAGAGCGGGCAGCGTGAGTCGCGCAACGGAAGCTCTCTACTCGGGCGTCGTCTCAGGACTCTCGACGGCATGTGGGAGCGTCGCCTGTTCCATCATGATCATCCCTGCAATCTGTGGAGAGTTCGGCGAAGTCAGAGAAACGACTCGGAAAGAGTACGTTGATCCACCGATACCGCGGCAGGTGGATGCTGCTGTCTCAGGGCGGATCGGCCTCTTGTCTTCGCTCGCCTACTCTAAGAATCTGGGATTGCTGTACAAGTCGTTTGCGATTCAGGACATCCCAAACACGTTTGTCGTCAGCTACCTGTACGAGCTTCCGTTCGGCATAAATAAGACTCAGTTCGCCAAACGATAACGTCTTCAACCAGCCTGGAATGTCGGTTTCGGAGTCCGGACTTTCTGCAATCCTGAGGAGGTCCGATGCTGGCTCAGGCTATGCCTTCGTTGCTGATACTTTTAAAGCCGAGTTGAATAGGAGGGTTGCACACGACTGTCCAGTGTGCCTCCGATCGGAGATTTAGCTGATGGTCGACACGCGGTTCTGGCAAGACACTCTTCATCCGCTTTCTAGGTGGATCCGCCCCCTGGGAACCTGTCTTTTCGTCCTTGCCATAGTGCCCGCAAATGGGCAGATAACCTCCTCTGCTCTACCCTCCTCTTCAGTTGTGCACGTGCGCGTCACCCGGCCTGAGTCTCCGCAGATCATTCCTTCGACGGTCTTTGGCAGCTTCCTTGAGCCAATTAACAGTGCCGTGTATGGAGGCTTATGGGCCGATGTCGTCGAGAATGGATCCTTCGAGGAAGGGCTCTGGTCGCTTGGCAACCTGGGCTCCATGCTGCACGACCGCCCCGAGCTCCGTCGGGCTTCTGAACTTGGTTTGCCCACGCCTTGGGAGCCGCTTCATCTATCGGACGGCAACCGCTATCTCTCCGTCCGCGGCGATGCTGCAAACGCCGCGCAGTCTGTGCTCATCATGAGTCTTCCAGGGAAGGAGGTCGGTCTCAGTGAGCGTGTTTACCTGCCTGCGGAGCGCGAACTCCACTACAACGGCGCGCTTTGGATCAAGCATGTGCGCGGCAACACCGACGTGCGAGTGGCGCTACGCCGTCACTCGCACGCTGAAACCGTCTTTGCCTCAGTGTCTATCGCGGCCAAGGCAACCGGCTGGGCCAGATATCCCTTTGAGCTAACCCTCAAAGACGGGCAGCTCTCTCCGCTCGAACCTGCCGACCTTACGATTTCTATCGAGGACGATGGCCGCGCGATGATCGATCAGGTGACGTTTCAGCCGGCTGACAATATCTCTGGCCTCGATCCAGATATGGTTCATAGGCTAGAGAGCCTGCACTCACCCTTGCTGCGATTCGGCGGAAACTTCACTTCAGCGTACGACTGGCACGATGGAATCGGGCCCGCGGAGAAGCGTGTTCCAAAACAGAACGCTTCCTGGGGCATCCCCGAGTACAACAGCTTTGGCACCGATGAGTTTCTTCGCTTATGCGAACTTATTCACGCTGAGCCCCAGATCGCTCTTAATCTTGGAACCGGCACGCCAGAAGCGGCCGCGGAATGGGTCCACTACGTCAACGAGCACTTCGGGGATCATCGTGGAGGACTACTTTGGGAGCTAGGAAATGAGCTATGGGGCGATTACCAGATAGGATACCCATCCCAGGAACGGGTCGCTGACGTAACTCGCACAACAAGTAGAGCGATCCATGCTGTCGACCCGCGCGCTCGGCTTATCGCGACCGGTGCCGACCAGGACAATTTTAGAAGCTGGAACGCCACCCAGCTCTCAAGCCCTCCTGGAACATTCCAGTACCTGTCAACCCACTTTGTGATCCGCCCTGAGACGACTCTTGCGAACGCCGCACCGGACTTCCGCGCCCTGGCGGCTCTAGCTCTTCCTGTGGGCCTCGATCGGCAGTTGCATGCCATTCATGAGCAGATAGCGGCGTCGCCAAACCAAGGAGTTAAAACAGCGTTTACAGAGTGGTTGATCATTGGCGATGACGCAGCCCCGGTTTACAGCAATATGGGCGGTGCTCTCTTCGCCGGTGGATTCCTGAACACCATCTTGCGTGACTCCGCGTTCGTTCCTATCGCGGATATGACCGGCAATATCGAGTTTGGAGGGCTGACTAAGAAGCGCGGTAAGGTCTTTCCCGCGCCCGCGTTCTGGATATTACAAACATACGCAACAGCCCGGCCCCACACCCTGCTGTCAACACAGTCCGATGGGCCCACCTACACCGTCTCGCATGGCATCAACCACCTGACTGATATTGCAGATGTGCCCTATTTTGACGTAGTCGCTACCGAGGCCGAGGACGGAAAACACGTGCTCTTATTTTGCGTCAACCGAAGTCTCACCGCGGCAGCCAACGTCGCTCTCACATTGTCGGCCTTTCACGTTGGGTCCGGTTCTATGCGAGTAACCACGATCTCATCCGATTCTATCTACGCTCAAAACAGCGAAGAAACTCCCGATCGCGTCAAGCCTGTGGTCAGCGTTGAGTCTGTTCAGCCCGGAACCATCGCGCACACCTTTCCGAGCGCAAGTGTCACCGTTCTCGAAATCCCGATCGAAAGGGATTGACCTTCTTGAAGCCGTTTCAGGAATAGTTCGTGCATCTCGTTTCGAATAGAAAACCCTTGCTGCGGCAACTAAATTTGCGGAACCGAAATGCCTGACAAACGGGTGCAGGCGGCGAGCAGCTTATCTTGAAGAGCGATGTCGCGGGTTGATCCGGCGGGTTTCCGTTGCTGGAGATGGTAGAAGTATTGCCCGGTGACCATGGCTTGCGGATCCTCGCTGACGGCGAGCCACACCTGGGTGCGATGGCCCTGATCGAGATCGCCGGAAGCATTAGGGCCGCCCATCTTGGTAGGAACCCAGCCGGGCTCGATAGCATTCGAGAGCACGTTTGGCCAGAGACGGGCAAACGCAAAGGCCAAGAGCACGTCATGGAACTTGGTATCGGAGTAGGCTCGATCGCCGTTCCATTGCCGTCGTTCCCAGGTGAGATCGTCGAGGGTCTGTTCGCCCTTCCGGTGCAGTTCGGAGCTCACATAGACGAGGCGGCCGGGCTTATGCATCAGGGCAGTAAGGACGAAAGACGCGAGAGTGTTAATCTGGAAGACCTCCGGCAGACCGTCCGCTGTGAGCTTGCGGCTGCGCTCCTTATAGCCGATTGCGGCGTTGTGGATGACCGCATCGAAGGTGCCTAGCTGATTCGCCGCATCCGCGAGCGCACGTATTTGGTCGAGACTAGAAAAATCACCAGTGAGGACCGCGTCAGCGCCGGGAAGTTCACGGCGAGTATGCTCGGCGCGCTGCGCGTTGCGGGCGTGAGTTACAACCGTGTGACCCTGCTCCAGCAGGAGCCGAGCAGCCATAAGGCCAAGACCGTCAGAGGAACCGGTGATGAAAACGCGCGCCATGCGAACACCTCGATCCTTATGTTGGATGATCGGCGATGCTCTTATGTAAGGCCAGAAGGCCTGAAACTATCACGGCACAGGAAAAGCTCAGACCGCTCATTGAAGTGGAGCAGCAGGCCGCGGGTTAATAGCTCAGTTTCAGTGCGAACTGACCTAGACGGGCATTGTTGCGCGACGACGTGATCTGGCTGAAGCTCGATGAGTTTCTAAAGTCGAGATTGGTGGGCTGTCCGAAGCTGTGCGAGTTGAAGAGATTAAAGGCCTCGGCGCGAAACTCCACCTGAAAGCGCTCACGCAGGGAGAACTGCTTGAACAGAGAGAAGTCTACGTTCGAGAAGCCCGGGCCACGTGCCTGATTAGGCGCACCGCCCAGAGGCGCAAAGCCGCTTTGCCCGATCACGGTTGCTATGGCAGGCTGCGCGAAGGCGGCCGGGTTTAACCACTGCTTGGGGCTGCGATGACTCGCGTAAAGACTCTGGCCGGGAACCAGGTTGGCAAAGCAACCGAACTCCGAAGTCGCAACCGGGCATTGAACCGTAAACGGCTGTCCCGACTGGTGGGTCACGATGTAATTCGTCACCCACCCGCCGGCCAGCGCATTGACCAGCGCACCCCTGGAGTGAAGAAAGGTGCGATTGTTGCCGAACGGAAGAATGTAGGTTCCCGAGCCGTGTATGACATGGGTAGTGTCGGTGTCGCAGAGACCGTAGTCGCCATTGATGCCGAAGCCTGGAAGCCATTGCGCCCGGAAGCCCGGCGAGTTACCGGAGATCGTGCGCTGGTTGGTCAGGCACTTGGCATAGGTGTAGTTCACGTTCACCGTCAGCCCGAGGCTGAGCTGGTGGGCATAGGTCGCCTGCACCGAGTTATAGCTGCTCGAGCCATCCGTGCTCTGAAAGGCGGAGTTCGCGGAAAAGATCGGAAACGGGATATGGCCAAGCACCGTAGCATCGTAGATGCTTGTTCCCGGAGGCAGAATCGCCGAAGGCGAGTTGTGGCTGCCAGTGCTGTCAAGATGCCGGCCAGAGTTTCCGACAAAGCCGATCTGGATCGAATCATGGTTAGTGAACTGATCCTGCACGGTCAGGTTATAGGTCTGCGTGTAGGGCGTCAGGAAGAGATACTGCCGGCCGTTCAGCCCGATACCGGCGCCATTCACAACGGAAGGATCCTGAAGGTTTTGCCCGATGAGTGCGTTCTCGATCGTTGCCGTCTGCCCGTTCGGAATAGTCAGAGCACTCTGCGAGGTCGGCGAGTTGAAGCCCAGCGTATACGAAAACGGATAGTTCGTGCCGAGAGTGCCGCCGAAGCCGATATTGTCGAGCGCGCCGTAGGCGATACCGTAGCCGCCACGGATCGCCGTATTTGGCGTCGGCCGGTACGCGAAGCCGATGCGCGGAGCGAAGTTATAGCTCTGCGCATCGCCTGTCGAATTACTCGAGTTGCAATTGATCGCGATGTTATTAGCCGCAATAAGCGTGTTGAAGCTTGCGGAACGTGGAACCGCGCAGCCCTGCGGTGACATGTAGATTGTTCCCGAAGGCCCATTGCCGCCGTCCTGGATAAAGTTCGCCTGGCGTCCACGCACCTCGGCATTGGGCGTGTAATGATCCCACCGCAGGCCCAGATTCAACGTCAGGTTCGGCGTAGCCTTCCAGTCGTCCTGAAAGTAGGCGCCGATGTAGTAGCGCTGCGTCTTGGTCTGCGCGTAGTTGGAGGTGCCATACGAGCTGAGGCCGCCAAGGTTGCTGATGCCATTCGGCACGGTAGCCGCCTGCGGGGTCAGCAGCAGGTCGGCCATGCCGTTGTACCCGCTGCTCAGGTTCGGAACGTCCGAGAACTTGCCGCTGAAGGTAAATGAGCCTTTGGCATTGGGCGGTTGAATGATGCCGGCGCGGATGTCATCGACCTGCACGCCAGACTTGAAGGTATGCGCCTGGTACTGTTTGGTTACGTTGTCGCTATACTCCAGCACCTTCGTCGTTTCAAGCGTCGGTGTGTACCCGGCCACGCCGAGCCCGGTCAGGCCCGAGACGTTGATCTGCGGCAGGCCTCCGTTCCCCGGCGACTGCGGAACGCCGGGAATGCCGAACTGCGCCGGCAGGCCGAGCGTATTAGCCTCAAACGGGATAATGCGCTGGATGCTCTGGTTGAAGCCCGCATGGGCCTCATTGGTCAGCGTAGGCGAGAAGACGTGGGTATAGCCGAGCGTGATGCCATAGCGCGGTGCATCGGTGTTGCCGGCGCCGAAGTTCTGGCCCTCGGCCAGGCCGGGCAGAACCGGCGGCGTGGTGTACACGGTGTGGCTGTAGTCGAAGACGCCAAATACGATGTCTCTGGAACTGAAGTTCTGATCGATGCGCGCGTCGTACTGATTGATCGACTGCGTTGACTTCGGAAAGATGTCATAGTTGTCGCGGCGGGTCTCGCGGCCCGGGGTCGGCAGCGGATAGAGCTTCAGCAGCTTGATCGCATTCGGATCCAGCCGATTGGCCGGCAGCACGTTCAGGGCCTGCTGTTGCTGGGTGAAATCCTTCATCCCGGCTAGGCTGCCGCCCGAGTAGAACGGATCCCGAACCGTAGCGGCGCTGCCCGATGCATTGCGCAGACCGGTCACGGGATCAACCGCTCCCGCGGCAACGGTGCGCGTGGTCGCGGGATCGAAGATGGTCGCCAGCAGATACTTACGGCCCAGCGCGTCTACCGCGGGCGGCGTGGAGGCGCTATTGGCGAGCGCGAAGTAGTCCTGGAAGTTGGTGAAGTTGCTGTTCTGCATGCCAAGCGTCGGCACGTAGGAGGTGCTGTGCGCCGGCACTACGATGCGCGTGCCCTGGTAGTCGAAGAAGAAGAACGTCTTATCCCTGCCGTTGTAGACCTTCGGGATCACGACCGGGCCGCCCACCGTGCCGCCGAACTGGTTCTGGTGGTAGGCCGGCCGCACCCGCTGCGCCGGATCCGCATAGTTGTTGGCAAAGTAGTCGTTCGCGTTAAATGCCGTGTTGCGGATGTACTCCCAGAAGTTGCCGTGCAGCCCGTTGGTGCCGGACTTGATCACGGCGTTGACGACCGCGCCGGTAGAGTGGCCGAGCTCCGCGCTGAAGTCACCGCTCTGCAGCTTGAACTCCTGAATGGCGTCGGGCGGCGGCGTGAAGACGGCGTTGGTGCCGAGCTGCGTTCCGCCATAGACCTCCTCGTTGTTGTTGATCCCGTTCAGCCGAATATCGTTCTGCCAGAAGCTGACGCCGTTGGTCACAAAGAGCGCGCTTCCCGGTGTTCCGCCAGCCGTGGTCGTTACCCCCGGAGAGAGCTGCGCGAGTGAGACCCAGTTGCGCCCGGAGAGGGGCAGGTTGTTCACATCGGCGCCCGTGATGGTCTGCCCAACCGATGCATCTTCGGACTGCAGCAGCGGCGCGGCCGAGGTAACGGTGACGGTCTGGTCCACGTTGCCCGGCGTCAGGGTGATATCCGAGGTGAGGTTCTGCTGCACATGCGCTTCAATGCCGGTGGTCGTGGCCTTCTGAAAGCCCTGGCTCTCCGCCGTGATGGTGTACGTGCCGGGGTTCACCGCACCGAAGACATAGCTTCCCGAGGCCGAGGAGACCACCTTCTGGGCCACTCCGGTGGCGTTATTGGTCAGCGTGATACTCGCGCCGCTGATCACAGCGCCGCTGGTGTCGTTGACGGTTCCTGCCACACGTCCCGTATCCACCTGGGCGTAGACAAACTGAGTGCAGACAAACTGGGTGCAGACAAACGAAGGAACACACGCAGCCACAGCGAGCAGGCTGCGGAGCGGAAGGCGGGAGCGAAGGCGTGAGTCCATACATGGTCTCCAAAAGGGGGATACAGGCGGCGTTGCTGGCTCGTCGTCCGCGGCCGCGGAGCATACCCGCGGAGACGGCCGATCAGGCTTGCGCGCCCCGGACGGACCCAGCTAATTAGTTCTGGCAAAGTCCGTCCGGAAGCTATCGCGAACGGTCGAACGGTAGGCCATTCAATGATTGGATGTCAACAATAAAAGCAGCATCGGTGATTGAAAAAGCTTTTTAGAAGCATCTTTGTTGGCGGCATCACGCAGTAGCCGCTAGGAGGTCATCGCGTATCCTGTTGCCATGAAAGTGCGTTCCGAGGATCTGGCGGCCCGTCAGGAGATCATCCTGCAGACTCTGCAATCGACCGGGTCCGTGACGGTTGAGGCGCTCGGTACGTCGCTCAATACCTCAATCGCCACCGTTCGGCGCGACTTGAAGGAGTTGGAAGACCGTGCCCTGCTGCGACGCACCCGGGGCGGCGCGGTCGCCGTTGGACCCCTCTTTTACGAGCCCTTCCGGCATGATTCGTCGTTTCAGGAGAAGGTCGGCAGCTTCGTCGATGAGAAGCGGCGCATCGCCCGCGCCGCTGCCGCCATGGTGAAGGAAGGCGAGACCATCGCGCTCAGCGGCGGCACCACCACCATCGAGGTTGTGCGCGGCTTTCGCGCCATGCAGGGCATCACGGTCATCACCAACACCGTCAATGTGGCGATGGAGCTGAGCAACTTCAAAAACATTGAGGTGATCGTGACCGGCGGCCAGCTGCGCGGCAACTGGTTCACTCTGGTCGGGCCGCTTGCAAACGCCGCCGCGCGCATGATGCACGCCGACACCATGTTTCTCGGTGTGGATGGCATCGACGTCGGCTTCGGACTCTCCTGCGTCAACCCCCACGAGGCCGAGTTCCTGCGCACCATGGCGCGCAACTCCACGCGCAAAATCGTCGTAGCCGACCGCAGCAAGCTGGGCGCGCAGAGCAAATGGATGCTCTGCCCGGTTGCGGAGATCGACGTGCTCCTCACCGATACCGGCGCGACCGATGCGGCCATTAAACCGTTCCAGCAAAGCGGCATCGAAGTGCTGCGGGTCTGACCGCCTCTTTGTTGTCATCCCGTAGGGATTTGCTGTGGCCTTTGCCCTTTGTTCCTACAGCAGATTAGGGGTACTTGACCTACTCCCGCACAAACGCCTTCAGCGTGGCGAGCGGCTTCTCCGCCGGCGAGGCCGGGCTGACGGTATAGGCGCCCAGGCACGCCGGCAGAATTACCGTTTCAGCGTAGTGCAGGCGCAGCTCGGGAAAGGCCGCTGTCGGGCTCGCGATCACCACCGCCTCTCCCTCCACCAGGTTCAATACCTGCAGGTTGCCGGCGGTCTCGTGCGGAACTGTCGCGGTAAACCAGTGGCGTCGCGTTTCAAGGAATTCACTGCTGTGCAGCCCGGTTCTCTCCTCGCGCCAGCCCTCACCGCCGGCAAGCGACGCGGTCTGCCCGACCAGCTCGCGCTCTACCCACGTGGTCGTGCGCTCCCAGCGGATATTCGCCAGACCATGCTTCAGATGGATCGGCCGCGGTCTTCCATCGAGCCCCGTCCGGCCCCAGTCCCACAGCTTGAAGGTGAAGATGTACGGCGTTGCGCTAATCTCGAGCACCACATTTCCCACGCCGGAGCAATGCACCGTACCGGCCGGAATCGAGAAGTGATCGTGCGTCTGCGTCGGCCAGCTCGTGACAAATCGATCGGCATCGAAGGGCGTGTTCTCTCGCTCTGCAGCCGTGAGCGCCGCGGCCATGGCTGCCGGGTCAACCTGCTCCCGCAGCCCGAGGACCATGGACGATCCGGGCTCCGAGTGCAGCATGTAATAGCTCTCGTCCTGCGTATACGGCATGCCGAAGTGCTCTCGGATATACGCCGTGCTGGGGTGCACCTGCAGCGAGAGATTGCCGCCTTCCACTGTATCGAGCAGATCGAAGCGAATCGGAAACTCAGCGCCGAAGCGGCGCAGAACGGTCTCACCCAGCAGCCGCTCCGGCTCCTCCTGCACCAGCACGATCGCCGGCAGCTCGAAGCGCCGCTCCCCGAAGCCGAGCAGCACGCTGTTCTCCTCAGGCACACAGTCGAAGCCCCAGGCATAGTTCGCGGGGCCCTCCGGCAGCGCAAAGCGCGAACGCATCCACTGCCCGCCCCAGGGTCCTGGATCGAAGAAAGGCACCACGCGAAACGGCCGCTCGACCGTGCTGCGAACCGCCTCGCGCAGCACGGCGCCCGGCAGCATGCGCGGCATCGCCTCATCGTTCAGGTCCAGAAACAGGTCGGCGCGCCGGTAGATCGCATGCCGGCATCGGTCCCCCACCCGCCAGTCCAGGAAAAAGGCGATTTTATAGAGCTCGCCCGGGCTCGCGTCCGCGTTGCCGAAGCCGAGATTGCCGCTGCGATGCGCCCGCTGCCGGCGCTGCAGCTCCCATCGCGCAACATTTCCGCTCACCAGCAGGTCGGCGTCCTCTCCTGCAATCGCGGCTGCACCCGGGCCTACCAGAAACGTGAGCGCCTGCTTGCGGGCAAGAGCAGTCCTAAGCGTATGGAGCCGCTCCGGATCGAAGTACGCCTCGATCGTCCACGGGTGCATGACGTTGAAGACCGGATCCTCGGTCAGCGTCGCGGCAAAGGTCGCGCGCAGGGCCTCCGGCGAGAGATACACGTCTTCGGTCAGCACGATGCTGGCGCCGGGAAAACCCTCTCGCAGTCGATCAGCCACCGCGCGCCCGTCAATCCCAGGGTAAAGTTCGACCGCCACCAGCGCCCGGCCAGGCCGCGCCAAGCCGGGCTGAGCCAGACGCTCGCGAAGGCCGTCGAGTACCGCCGTCCACCCCTGCCTGCACTCCGATGGATCATCCGTGATCGGGACCACGGGCTGCTTGTCATACATTGCCATCACGGACCTCATCCCCAGCCGTCACCTCGTCCCCCGTCGTCTCGTCAAAGAGGGATGCGACGCCCAGCAGGGCGGCATGTGCGCCCAGCCGCGCCGCCTCGATCCGGGGCAGACCCCGGCTGGTTCGCCACATATGCCGCTCAACATAGTCGCGGATCGGTGTCAGCACCGCCTCGCCCTGCTTGAGCACGCCCCCGCCAAACAGAACCAGCTCCGGCCCATAAGCATGGATCAAGCCGACGGTCAGCACGGACCAGACCTGCAGGCAGCGCGCCAGCACCTCCCCGGCGACCGCGTCACCACGCTCCGCGGCAGCGAAGAGCGTCTGGAAGTCCAGGCAGGTCTCCTGTGCAAGCGCGCTGCCGGCGAAGCCCGGCCACGCCCGGCAGATCGCCGGGAGCGTCGACGTGGAGGCCTCTGCCTCGGCACACCCGATCGCGCCACAGGTGCAGCGCCGGCCATTCATCTGCACTGGAAGGTGGCCACCCAGGGCGCCGGCCTGCCCTGCCTTGCTCTCAAGCAGCCTGCCGCCAAGCATGGCCGCTCCGCCAATGCCGGTCCCCAGCGTAACCAGCACAACATCCTCGGAGTCCTGTGCCGCGCCGGCGCGAACCTCACCCAGCAGAGCCAACCGCACATCGTTCTCTAAGCGCACCGGCGCCCCATAGCGCTCGCCGGCCCACGCTCTCAATGCAGCCCCATCGAGGTCCGGATATTTGTCCAGCGGCGAAAGAATCTCCCGTCCGGCGCGGTCCACGACGCCGGGGTAGCCGACGCCGATGCCGCGCAGCGTTCCGCCGGCAACGCCGCTCTCCGCAAGGCACGCTTCGAGCGCGTGCTCGAGCGCCGGCAGCTCCCGCGCAAGCGACCGGGCATCCGTGGCAAAGGTCCGCTCGGCACGCACGCCATTCCCGTCCACCACGGCGCAGCTGATATGCGACCCACCCAGGTCGATAGCAAGAAGGCTCACGTCTCTCCCTTTCTGTACAGGTACTCTACGCGACGGCAGTAAGGTTATGCCCGCTAATCGCTCACATGCTTTGCGCTCAAATGTACAATTCGATCATAGACAGTGCAGAAAGCGTATGCTTTCCGCAGGCTTCGCCGCTCTCCTGAAGGTAGCCCGCGGGTCGTCTCGGCTTTTCCATTGTCTCTCGATAGAAAGGGCCTTCACGGCTCTTAGGCAGCGCTACGGTATCAGGAGAAATGCCCTCATGACAGCGCGCACCCTCACCCCGGTCCTGGCTCTGGCGACTGCTGTTGCGGCGCTGGGCGGCCTGCTTTTCGGCTTCGATACGGCCGTCATCGCCGGCACCACACACGCCCTCACCGGCATCTTCCATCTCTCGCCCTTCACGCTCGGCGTCACCGTCTCCTGCGCCATCTGGGGAACGGTCCTGGGAGGCTTGCTTGCCGGTATTCCAGGGGAACGCTTCGGCGGCCGCGAGAGCCTGCGCATCACGGCCGTGCTCTATCTGCTCTCCGCCCTCGGCTGCGCTCTGGCAAGCAACTGGAGCGTCTTCCTGGTGTTCCGCTTTCTGAGCGGCCTGGCCATCGGCGGCTGCTCCGTCTTCAGCCCTATGTACATCGCGGAGGCCGCGCCGCCGGCGTTGCGCGGCCGCCTAGTCGCCTGCTTTCAGCTCAGCATCGTCACCGGCATCCTGGTCGCGTATGCGTCCAACGCCGCACTTGCGCTTCTCATCCACGATCCCTCGCTATGGCGCGTTGAGATCGGTATCGCCGCGCTGCCGGCAACGCTGTTTCTGCTGGCGCTCGGCTTCATCCCGCGCAGCCCGCGCTGGCTCATCAAACAGGGACGCATGGACGAAGCACGCCGCTCGCTCGCAGTCACCGGCTCCGCCGACCCGGACCGCGATGTAGAAAGCATTCGCGCTTCGCTTGCGGCAGGGCACCAGGCGCAGCGTGCCCCCGCGCTCTTTGCCTCTGCCTTTCGCCGACCGCTGCTGCTTGCGCTGGCGCTCGGGCTCTTCAACCAGCTCTCCGGCATCAACGCGATCCTCTACTACCTGAACGATATCTTTCGGCAGGCCGGCTTCGCCTCGATCTCCGCGGATCGGCAGGCAGTCGCCATCGGTGTGGCCAACCTTGTCTTCACCGTAGCCGGCATGGCCCTCATCGACGTGGTCGGCCGCAAGCCGCTGCTGCTGGCCGGCTCCCTCGGCATGGCTCTGGCGCTCGCCGGCGTTGCGGCCATCTTTCTCACGGCGAGACGGCAGTTCCTCCTGCTGCCGCTGCTGCTCGTCTTCATCGCCTGCTTTGCCGCCTCGCAGGGAGCCGTCATCTGGGTCTACCTGAGCGAGATCTTTCCGCCCGCGATTCGCGAGAAGGGCCAGAGCTTCGCCAGCTTCTGGCTCTGGCTGCTGACCGCTGCTGTCTCGGGCCTCTTCCCCAGCCTCGCCGCCGTCTCGCGCGGCTATCCCTTTGTGATCTTTGCCGTGGCCATGGCCGTGCAGTTCGTCGTCGTCCTATGGTTCTTTCCGGAGACCAAGGGAAGCTCGCTCGAACAGCTTCAGCACGTCCTCATCAATTAACACAGCCCTGTACCGCAGAGAACAATGGCCCGGTTCCTCGGCCTTGTCACCGCCTCCGGACCTCCAGGCGGCGTTGATAGAGTAATGTCTGCCGTCACCGCTGAATCGCGTGCAACGATGAAGAGCCTAAAAGGCAGCAGTCCTCAGAATCAGGAAAGGTCCCTTTGCCACGCCGTCCGCACCGCTTGTCTCGCCTCGTCTTTGTTGCTCTGTGTGTCTGCGCTCTTCTGTCGTCGCGGCCGGTATCGGCCTCCGCATCGCGGGTGAAGGCCGCATCGCGGGTCACGACCTTCAGCCTGCCTGACGAGGTTCGCTCGACCCACTACCGCGTCCGCATCGACGGCCGCAGTGCGGACGTGCTGCATGCCGCAACGGGCTACTATCTGTTGAACTTCGAGACGGACGGTCCAGTTACCGTCTCCGTCACCGCGGACGACCCGCACTTCTGGGATCGCGGGGTCGAGGTCCAGCCCATGCGTCTCGGCATTCGCCCCGTCCGCAAAGGAGCCACGATTACGTTTCCGCTTAGCGGACCGGAGAAGCTGACCATCGCCCGGCCCGGCGATCACTTCGCCGATGCGGACATGCTCTTTCTCTTCGGCAACCCGTGCGAGACTCCGCCGGACCCGAACGATCCTTCGATTCGCACCATCGGTCCCGGTGTCCATCACGAAAACATCGACGCAAAAACCGGCGACCGTATCTATCTTGACGGTGGCGCGGTCGTCTTCGGGTCGCTCAATATCTGGCAGGTCAAAGACGTTCGCGTCTTCGGTCACGGAACCATCGTCTACGACGGCCCGCAGGACCCACACGCCGACGAGGGCTGGATGCACAAGCCGAACTGGCACTGCATCGTGATGGATAACGCCCAGAACATCGAGATCGACGGCATCACCTGCATCACGCGCAGCCGCTCCTGGCAGATCCAGATGCGCGACTCCCGCCACATCGGCTTCTACAACATGAAGGCGATCGGCGGCAATCCGAACGACGCGAATCAGGACGGCCTGGACTGGCTCGGAGGCGGCGACACCACGGTGCGCAACAGCTTCTTCCGCGCCTCGGATGACGTCTTTGCCCTGCAGGGAAACTGGGAGGGCTACCAGGAAGATCTGATTAAACTCCCCGGCCACGACGTGACGAACATCACGATCGAAGACACCATCGCATCCACCAGCATCTCGAACACAATCCGCGTGGCCTGGCCGCAGAAGACCTTCAACAGCGCGCACTTTCACATGCGCGACATCGACGTGATCCATATGGGATTCGGCGGCTGCAAGGTGCCCTTCGCCTTCTTCGAGCTCTGGGCTGATCCGGATGGTCACGGCCGGCACGAGGACTACACCTTCCGCGACATTCGTCTGGAGGACTGGTACTCGCTGCTGCAGATCCGGCAGCCGGCCCCGGAGGTCAGAGACATCTCCTTCGCGGAGATCTGGGCGATGGACGGCGCCGGCATGGTTCCACCGGTGGTTAAAGGCGATGTGGCCAACGTGCGCCTTCAGCAGGCATCCCCGCAGGGCTTCGCGTCCGCCGCTATCCAGGTGCAGGAGGGCGCCCAATCGCCGGAGCAGAGTGCGGGCGGCCCGGATGCCACGTTTGTCTACACGGACGGCATTCTGAGACCGCGGCAGGACATCACCTTCAGCGCCCGTCTGCCGGAGGATCCTGACAGCAGCTTTGAGTGGATCTTTGGCGATGGATCCCGCGCACAGGGACGCGAGGTCCATCATCAATTTCCCGACGCCCAGGGAACCCTGCTTGATGACTCGGGCCGCTATCGCGTGCTTCTCCACGTCAGGCATAAAGACGGCAGCCAGGCCTGGAGCAGTCAGTCCATCGTGCTTGCCCAACCATCCTCCGCGCCCGAAAGGCAGCCACACTCCGCCGTACCGCCATCCGCTCCAACCGGCAGCCGCGACGACCTGAGCTTCGTTGTCCCCGCGGATGGCGGCTACACAGTCACATGGCTCACCAGCACGAAAGGCAGCCTCGCGATCGATAACGCCGCTCCGGTGAGCACACCCAAGGCTCGTCCGCAGGTCTGTGGAGCGCCCGGCAACGCCGCGCAGCCGGTCCGGCAGAGCATGGTCTTACGCAAAGGCACGCATCAAGTGCATATAGTGCGGGACGCGTCGCTGGAGAACGCGGAGGTCTCGCCGGCCGCCCCTGCAAACGCCCCTATCGTGCTCTGGGAAGGGCCGAACATCGATCGCGAGCTTCTGCCCGTGCTGCCTAAAAGGGAGCAGCCATGAGGAGACTCTGATCAAGTCCTTTGCTTTTTTCTCCCATTCCGTGCACCGCGAGGAACCTGCCTTCGTTCGGACCGGCGAAAGTGGCTTCGCTTATGATTGAACCTTTATGCCGTACCGCGCGTCGGCCCGTGTGATGCCAGCCCCTCTCTCCAGTCCGCTCCTGCGCGACCTCGTCGTTGCGCTCTTCCTCCCCCTAGCCGTTGCCTGCGACGTCTTCGCGCAGGCGCATGCCGCGGCAACTCCTCCGCCACCCGGCGCGCGGTCGACCTTCTGCCATCAAAGAGCGATCCCGCAGCTCGTCGATAGTACCGCCCGGACCAAGATCAACTTCAGCCACATCGCGGCGCCCGAGCAGCGCTATATCGTCGAGTCCATGGGCGGCGGCGTGTTGGCCATCGACTACGATCGCGACGGCTGGCCCGACCTCTACTTCACAAATGCCCCGACCGTCGCCATGGCCCTCAAAGGCGAGAAGGCCTCGAGCGCGCTCTTCCACAACAATCACGACGGCACCTTTACCGACGTCACAGCGCGAGCAGGCGTGGCGCATCCGTGCTTCGCCATGGGCGGCGCCGTCGGCGACTACAACAATGATGGCTGGCCGGATATGTATATCACCTGCCTCGGGGGCAACGTACTCTACCGCAACAACGGCGATGGCACCTTCACCGACGTCACCGCCGCGGCCGGAGTTGCCGATGGCCGCTGGTCCACCGGAGCAGCCTTTGCCGACTACGACGGCGACGGCTTTGTCGATCTCATAGTCACAAACTACGTCGACTTCAAGCTGAACGATCTGCCGGAGTTCGGCAAGGCCGCAACCTGCAAGTTCCACGGCATCGAGGTGCAGTGCGGTCCGCGCGGCTTGAAAGGCGGCGGCGACGCCCTCTTTCACAATAACGGTAACGGCACCTTCACCAACGTATCCAAAGCGACCGGAACCGACGACGCTCCGGGCTACTACGGCCTGGGAGTCGTCTGGGCAGACTTCGACAACACTGGCCGCCCCAGCCTCTACATCGCCAACGACTCCACACCCAACTACCTCTATCGCAACGACGGCGGCGGCAAGTTCACCGAGACGGGCCTTGAGTCGGGAACCGCTGTAAGCGGCGACGGCTCCGAGCAGGGATCGATGGGCGTCGCCATCGCCGACTACAACCACACCGGACGCTTTTCGATCGTCGTCACCAACTTCGCCGACGAGTTCAATACCCTCTATCGCAATGAAGGCAAGGGCAACTTCACCGACGTCTCCTATGACTCCGGCATCGCCCTCGCCTCACTCCCCTACGTGAAGTGGGGCGTTGCCTTCGTGGATCTCGACAACGACGGCTGGGCCGATCTCTTCTCGGTCAACGGGCACGTCTACCCCCAGGTCGATTCACTTCCATCCGGCGCCCGCTACAAGGAGCCGGCCAGCCTCTTCATGAACCAGCGCGACGGTACCTTCTGCGATGCCGCGGCACAGGCCGGCGAGGCGATTCGAACGCCGCAGGTCAGCCGCGGTCTGGCGGCAGTGGACCTCGATAACGACGGCAATATCGATCTGGTCGTGGAAAATCTGGTCGGAGCCCCCATGATCCTGCACAACACCGGACAGGCCGGCGCCCATTGGATCACCCTGGACCTTACCGGCTCAAAGAGTAATCGTCTCGCCATTGGAGCCCGGGTCACGCTCGTCGCCGGCGGCGTCACGCAGACCGATGAGGTCCGCAGCGGCGGCAGTTATCTCTCGCAGTCGGACCTGCGTGTGCACTTCGGGCTTGGCAGCGCGGCCAGCATCGAGTCCGTCGAGGTCCGCTGGCCCTCAGGCCGCGTCGAATCCCTCGGACACCTCGCCATCGATCGCATTCACCACATCCTTGAGGGCTCGGGCGAAGTCAGCCTAACCGCCGTTCGGCCTACGTCGAAGTAGTCCTGGTGATCCTGGCCAAGGCGGGGAGATCGCAAATACCTGAGAAACACGCTTCAGTCGCTGTCTCCGTGAGCGAAACAGCTTGGCTTGGCACCGTGGACGGAACGGACGTCTACGGCACGACTGCTGCTGCAATTTCGTGCACATTCTGGCGCACCGGGCCTTTGATGACGATCCGGCGACAAAGGAAGTTCCATTAGAAGAATTTTTGTTGACAAGTCTCTAGGCCAGATTGCCTAATGACTGTCGCCATGGAGAAGGTCTCCGGGAGCTCCTCCCTAAGGAGGGTCAGAGCTTCCACACATAGGAGGTCCGCACACCATGGCAGTGACAACGCGGGTCCGGCTACCCCATAACAAGGGTGGTATCACGTACAAACTGTAAGACTTCTGGAGAGCAAATGACGTTTAGAAGAGTGTTAGGTGTAAGCGCCCCGGTCGCCATGGCGCTCTGCAGTGTGATGTACGCGCAGCAGACCACGGGCGGTGTAGTCGGGACGGCGACGGATGCCTCCGGCGCTGCGGTCCCCAACGTTTCAGTGACTCTATCCAGTTCGGCAACCGGCTTTACCCGGACCGTCACCTCAAACGGGAGTGGAGAGTACACCATCACCGATGTGGAGCCGGGTACCTACAAGGTTACCGTCACCGCACCGAACTTCAAGTCGTTCGTCTCCACCGGCGTTCAGGTCAACGTGGCGACGTCGAGCACGGTCAACGCCCAGATGCAGGTCGGCGGCACATCCGAGACAGTCACGGTCGAAGACACCAACGTTTCGGTGCAGACCGACAGCGCGGCTCTCGGCCAGGTCATTGACGGCAACCAGGTCAAGGAACTGCCGCTTAACGGCCGCAGCTTCGTCGAGCTGACTCAGCTCCAGCCCGGTGTCTCTGCCGCCAACAACTTCGATACCAAGAACAAGGGTCTGCAGGGCGGCGTGGATATGTCGGTCAACGGCAATCCCACCACCAACAATCTCTTCCTGATCGACGGTGTCAACAACAACGACACCGGCTCGAACCGCACCATCCTGATCTATCCCTCGAACGAGGCCATCGCCGAGTTCAAGATGCTGACCAACAGCTACGGAGCGGAGTACGGCCAGGCATCGGGCGCGGTCATCAGCATCGTCACCCGCAGCGGCACCAATCGCTTTCATGGCAGCGCCTTCTACGACGGCCGCAACGACGTGCTGGACACCTTCACGTACTTCGCCAAGCAGAACGCCAATCCCGCCCTGCCGCGCGGTGGCAAAGACAAGCTTCGCCGCAACGACTTCGGCTACTCCATCGGCGGCCCAGTCAAGAAAGACAAACTCTTCTTCTTCTTCAGCGAAGAGTGGAACCGCGAGATTCGCGGGCGCACGGTAAGCGCCTGCGTTCCAACAGCTGCTGAACTCGGCGGCGACTTCTCCGGCGACGGCGCGGGTGTCTCCTGCAACCCGAACAAACCAGACTTCACGGGAGCACCGACTGTGGCCGGCAATCCCTACAAGCTGGCGTCCATCGATCCTTCCGCGGCCACCATCCTCAAGATTTACCCCACGCCGACCCGTTCAACCCTGGTGGGTGGCAACAACTGGTCGCAATCTCTCCCAACCGCTCTGTACTGGCGTGAAGAGAACGTTCGCGGCGACTACCGCATTACACCGAAGAACCTCATCGTCGGCCGCTACACGCAGGACACCTGGAGCAACCCAGCCTACAACGCCGGCTACTGGGGCGACGATCCATTTCCAGCCCTCAATAGCAGCTGGTCGCAGCCCTCGAAGTCGATTATGGGCCGCTGGACCGCAACCATCAGTGACACGCTTGTGAACGATGCGGCTTTCCAGTACTCGAACAATCGCATCGTCATCACCCCCGGCGGCACCAATCCGGGTCTACTTCCACAGGTCAGCGCCGCCATCCCGACCCTGTTTGCCAATTCGCAAAAGCAGTCACCGATTGGTGTCCCTCAGGTCAACTTGGGCAACTACAACAGCACGCAAAACATCGCTCCCTGGCAGAATCAGCTTGATCTGTACAGCTTCCAGGACAACGTCTCCAAGATCTTTGGCCGCAACGTCCTCAAGTTCGGTGTCAGCCTCGATTGGGATGGCAAGAACGAAGATACGGGTCCGGCCAGCTCGGAGCGGCCAAGCCTCGGTGGTGACGGTGTTGCCACCAAGTCGGGCGGTATCGCCACAGGCAATACGCTGGCAAACTTCCTGATCCCCAACAATCTTTTCCTGATCGGCGAGACCTCAACCAACGTTCGAGCGCAGCTTCGCTGGCGCGACTATGAGTTCTACGCGACCGACAACTTCAAGCTGACGCCGCATGTGACCATCGACGCCGGTTTGCGCTACTCCATCATGCCGCCCACCTATCAGCCGAATAACCTGCTGACCAGCTTCCAACCCGGCCTCTACAATCCCGCTTTGCCGGCAACCGATGCCTGCAATGGCCTTCTGATTGGTCCCGGCACAGATCCATGCACCGCCGCGAACAAGCAGTTTGGCACCTCCTTCTCGACGGGAACGCAGGGCAAAAATAAGTACTTGCAGGATGTCAACTATCATCTGTTTGCACCGCGCGTGGGTGTCAACTGGGATGTCTACGGCAGTGGCAAAACCGTCCTCAGCGCCGCTGGCGGACAGTTCTTCCAGCGCGAGCGCGTCTCACGGTACACCCTGGTCTCGAACGCTCCCTTCGCCATCAATGCAGGCGGCTACGTTCGCAGCCTGGGTGGCGCAACCCCGACCACTCTCACCGGCGCTACCTCGCAACCGCAGGGTGGTTACGATCCCAGGGCCATTCTTCCCAACTCCTGGCAGTGGAACTTCACCGTGCAGCAGGCGGTCAGTACAAACTCCCTCTTCTCCATCAGCTATGTAGGTAACAAGGGAACGCACCTCACCTCCAGCTACGACATCAACCAGATTCCCCAGGCGAACTGGCTCAACGCCTCCTTCGCGCAAGGCAATGCGGCCAATGCCTATCGTCCCTACTCGAACTACGGCGCGCTCACCTGGTGGACGCATGACGGCAACTCAAACTTCAACGGTCTTGAGACCCTCATTAAGACCCGCTTGAAAAACCTTCAGTTGCTGGGTGCTTATACCTGGTCGCATTCCATTTCAGATATCGTCATCGACGATTCAAGCGGTGGTCTCGGCTCCCAGACCCGCACCTACTATCCCGACCCGCGGCTTGACCGTGGTAACGGGGACGTCAATCGCCCGAATAACTTCGTAGCGAACGCCATCTATAGCCTTCCCTCTCTTGCCGGCCGTAACCACCTGGTCACGGGTGCTCTTGGCGGCTGGGAGTTGAGCGGAATCACCACCGCAGCGAACGGGAACAGCTTCACCATCTATCAGGGTGCAACTGAAAATACAGCTGCTGTGGCGCCGGTACTGGACAGAACTCTTGGCAGTCCAACGCTCGGCACGCTGATTAAAAATCCCAACGCTGGCCTCCTGAATGCACTGGCCCAAACCGGGTACACGGCTCCCCTTCGTCCTCTGAAGGTTGCCGGCCAGAGCCCAACAGCCGGCCACAAAGGTCAACAGATCGTCAACCCTAATGCCTTCACACTCATCGGCTACCAGATCGGCACCATTCCTTCCAACATGGCGCCCCGTGGATACGTCGGTGGTCCGAACTTCGTCAATACGGACTTTTCTGTCGACAAGAACTGGAAGGTTCGTGAAATGGCGACGGTGCAGTTCCGTCTCGACTTCTTCGACCTCTTCAACCACGCCAACTTCAACCCAGGCAACGGCACCTTCTCGCCGTTCCAGTCCGTCAACTGCGGTCCAGTCAGCTCTGCCGGGCAGTATCAGCCGTGCAGCACGACAAACAACGTCATCTCCGCACAGAGTGCCACCTCCGGCTTTGGCGCATCGTCCGCAACCATCGGCAACGCGTCGCGCCAGATCCAGTACACTCTCCACATCAACTTCTAACCTAGTAGTTGCAGAACGGGGGGGGGGGGGCCAGACAAGAACCACCCCAGAAAAAAAAAAAAAAAAAAAAAAAAAAAAAACAAAAAAAAA
>CAXTRT010000032.1:28356-45532 GCA_964246835.1 uncultured Acidobacteriaceae bacterium
CCCCAACCCCCCCCCAAAAAACCTACACCCCTTTCGGCCCCCCCCCGGGGGGGGCCCCCCCCCCCCCCCCCCCCGTTCTCATTTCCATCCCTGTTCCAGGGAGCACCAACCATCTCGCCTCCCGCGCAGAAAGCAACGCCATGTGGCACGATGATCGAGTGCGTCGTATCCTGCTCCTTCCTCAGATCTGTCTCTTCAGTGCAGTCGTCCTTTGCATGAGTGCAGTGGGGCAATCGCGCTCCACAACCCCGAATCCCGCCTCCCGCACGGGCGTGAATGCCGGCGAGATCACCGCCGTGGACCTGAACTCTCTGCAGCAGGCGCAGGCGCGGGCGCTCACCTCCGGCGACACCTCCGCGATCGCCGCAACATCAAACGCGCTCGCAGTCTCTCTGCTCCACCACCTTGCTGCGCTGGAGCGTGCTGAAGGAAACGCCGAGCGAGCCACCGAGCTGGACATCAAAGCCCGTCTGCTCGAAGCAGAGGCCTCAGGCCCTTCCGTTGCACCCGAGAGCCCCACCCTCCCCCACACTGCTCGTCAACAACCTGCCACACAGCACTCGGCTATCGGGAAAGAAGAGGCCGAAAAGGCCCGCCTCAAAAAGCTTCTAGCCCAGAGCTACAACGATCTAGGCACAGCCGAAGCGCGGCAAGGCCAATACGGCCCCGCCAAACGCCACTTTGAAGAGGCCGCCTTCTGGGATGCTCCTGATGCAACGCTCCTGCGCAATCTGGGTACCGCCGCATTTCGCGTCGGCGACTTTCCTGCCGCGGTTCAGGCCTTGGGCCAATACCTTCAACTCAACCCTGCATCAGCCGGTGGCACAGACCCGCGCTCACAGCTTCTGTACGCGCTGTCGCTCTTTTCTGTCGGCGACTTCTCCGCCGCCTCCCGTGCCTTCGCACCAGTCTCCGCCGCCGCCCTTAAGGATCCACGATCGGCCTACTCCTGGGCCTTCTCCTTGGCGCACTCCGGCGATCCAAAGCAGGCCAACACCATCGCCGCACAGCTCTCTACTCAGCCTTTGCCGTCCACCGTCCTCGCGCTCGTCTGCCATATCTTCATGGACACCGAAAGCTATGAGCAGAGCGCGGCTTGCTATCGCAAGATAACGGCGGCCGATCCAGCCTTTCGCCTCGCTCACTACCAGATCGCCGAAGCTCTCATTCGTATGGATAAACCCGGCGAAGCCATCCCCGAACTGCGCCAGGAGCTGGTCCTCAGCCCCGACGATCCGAACGTCGAGTACTCGCTCGCCTTTGCCCTGCTGCAGACATCGAGCAAGGACGAAGCCCGCGCCCTGCTCACATCCATCACTGCCGCGCATCCGGAGATGGCGCAAGCGCAGTACCAGCTGGGCAAGCTGCTCCTTGAGTCGGGCGAGACGCCGGCCGCCCTCAGCCATCTCGAACTGGCCGAGAAGGCCGATCCTTCGTCGGACTACATCCACTACCAGCTTCAGGCGGTGTATCGGAAGCTCGGCCGAACGGCCGATGCCGATCGCGAAGCTCGCCTCTACCGCGAGATCAAGGAGCGTCGCCGCGCTCTCCCCGCATCCACCCGCTAAGACTTACGGCGCCCTCATCTCCCCGTGTCCTGCACTCTCCCATCGAGCGCGGAACCCGCGCCAGGGAAGCTTTTCCAAAGAATCAAAACCCTTACCCGCGCTTGCAGCAGCTATCCTTTGGTCAGGTCTCAAGTCGAACGCTTGAGCATCGCTTCTAAGGGAGTACCCGGGCCAGACTGATCGATACCATTTCTCTTGAGGAAATGACCTCCACCGCCATCGAACAAGTCACAGCATCAGCAGAGATGCTCTGTGCCAGGTTGGAGAGAGTCCCTTTCCGTACCGCGCAGTCGCTCCTGAAAGGAGCTCCGGCATGACCGAAGACCGCACGACCGAGGAGCTGCAGCAGACGCAAGCCGACGCCAGCATCCGGATAGAGCGGAAACATCCACTGGCGATTCGCTGGATGCACTGGATCAACTTTCCCATCCTGTTCACCATGATCTGGAGCGGCCTGCTGATCTATTGGAACGACTCCGACAACGCCTACAAGCACCCGCATCAGGTCTACCGCGTCGGTCTCGGCCCTGTCACTCTCTTCCGCTTCTTCCCTGACTGGTTGTATGCCAAACTGCACGTCCCGTACCACGTAACGCAGGGCCTTGGATACCACTTCTTCTTTATGTGGTTCTTCGCCCTCAACGGCGTGATCTACGTGCTCTACACGTGGCTCTCGGGCGAGTGGCGTTTTCTGCTTCCCGAGCGCCGCAGTCTGCGCGACGCCATCCAGGTTACGCTGGTCGATCTTCATCTGCGCAAGGGGCTACCACCGCAGACGAAATACAACGGCGCGCAGCGCATCGCCTACACCTCGGTCATTCTGATGGGCGCGGGCGTGCTGCTTACCGGGCTCGCTATCTACAAGCCCACCTCCGCGCACTGGCTCACAACCATTCTCGGCGGCTATGAGATGGCGCGCTGGCTGCATTTTTGGCTCACCCTCAGCTTCCTCGGCTTCTTCGTTATTCACGTCGTGCAGGTGATCCTCGCCGGCTGGAACAACTTTCGCGCGATGATCAGCGGCTATGAGGTGCAGCGAACAGAAGCACCCTCGATCGAAGCGGAACGAAGAGGCTGGCGATGAGCGATCCGGAGAAGCAGCTCGACAAGCCTGTCGCACGCAGCGCCCATCCCGCCGCCGAGCCTGCTCCTGCTCTCACAGGCGAACAGCGGCCGCAGCCGGCGCCGCCGCTGGCTATGGCATCTACGACTCTCTCGACCACGCATCGAGCGAAGACATGCAACCGGCTCCGTTGCGCGCCGCCTATCAGTGGAACGCGTTGCTCTCACGAGGCACCTTTCGCGATCTTCCACTTGCACCCACGTATCCGCTCAGTCGAGCGGAGACCTTGCGCGTCAACGGTGTGTACGGTTTGAAGATGCCGCTCAGGCCCGAGAGCTGGCGTCTGCAGGTGGTGGGCACAAAGGATCCAACCCGGCATCCTCGTTTTACAAAAGACGTAACGGCCTGGGAGTACCAGTACGCCAAAGCCGTCGCCGAAGACCAGGGCCACGACACAAAGGTCGATCCAAAGTTGCTCAGCTCGACCAAGATGGCGTCCGAGTCGATGCAGGGGCAAGCCGCTGAAGATGAGAATCATACCGGCCGCAAGCCGCGCGGCTCCGAAGAGGCCGGCGAGAGCGACTCCACACTCCAGTCCGGCACACCGGGGCTGCTGCTTGAGATGAGCGACCTTCTCCGGCTCCCTCGCCATGAGCTCGTCACACAGTTCAAGTGCATCGAGGGCTGGAGCCAGATCGTTCACTGGGCCGGCATTCGCATGTCTGACTTCGTTGCGGCCTACCCGCCTGCTCTCATCAACGGCAAAGAGCCGAGCTATACGACGCGCGATGAGACCGCTTGTCTCCGGTCGAGGTGACGGCTTTTTGGATTAGTGGACAGTTTCAGGAGAGCGCGATGAGCTTCAGTGTGGGGAAGGTGGCTGTGGCTTCGGTGAGGAGGATGGCGGCGGCGAGCGCGAGGAAGAGCTTGCGGTAGCGGGTTTCGAAGGCGTCGGCGAAGACGCCGCCGATGAAGGTGAGAAGGAAGGGGATCGACCAGAGCCAGGGCGCCATGAAGGACTGTGTGGGGAGAAGGAAGAGGAGGGGCAGGCCGACGAGCAGCGGGGCGGTGTTGCCAAAGTAGCGGCTGCGGCGGACGCAGGCCCAGAGGAAGAGGGCGAGCGCGAAGGCGAGGGTGACTGGGGCGTTGAAGATGTTGGCGAAGAGCTGGCGGGCGCCGAAGGTGGAGAACCAGAAGCGCGCGCTGCCGCCGGTGAAGACGTAGATGAAGGCGGCGGGGCGAAAGGCGAAGAAGCCGAAGACGATACAGAGCGCGCCGAATGCGGCATAGATGAGGATCTGCATGACGGCGGAGCGGCGGCGCTCCGCGAGGTAGAGCATGAGGGCAAGCGAGGCGACGAAGCCGACCATGGCGGCGAGCAGATGGGCGGCGGCGGTGAGGCCGAAGGCGATGGTGAGCAGGAGAATGCGCGGACGCCAGCGGCGGCGGGGGCCGTGCATGGCGTGGGCGACGCCGATGGCGGTGTAGGTGAGGCCGAAGAGTCCCCACATGGCGAGGACGTCGTTATTGGGCGTGACGGCGGAGGCGATGACGGCGGGGGAGAGGACGTAGAGCGCGAGGGTGAAGGCGCCGCCCTCATTGCCGAAGAGGCGGCGGGTGACCCACCAGAGGCCGGCTCCGAGCCAGGCGGCGAAGAGGATGAAGGGGAGGTGGATCAGGAGTTTGAGCGAGGAGAGCTGGAGGTGGGCCTCCCAGGTGGAGCCGTTGAGGGAGGAGCCGGTGTAAAGGCGGTTGGCGGGGGAGCGGAGTTTATCGGACGCGAGCAGAAGAAGGCGCTGGGCGGTGAGAGGAAAGCCAGCGAGGCGGTAGGCGAAGGTGCCGTCGCCGGAGAGGTTGCCGCAGGTGGTGAAGTAGCCGGCGAGCGGCGAGGGTCGCTCCCACATCTCGCGGCCGCAGCGAGCATAGCGGAAGTCGGTGGGGGAGAGTTGCTGGCGGCTGACGACGAAGAGGCACTCCCCGAGGAAGAGCAGCAGAAGAAGGCCGGCGAGCTGCTGGGGGCGGCCCAGTTTGAATCGGGGAAGCTTCATTGGGGCGGGGTTGGACTCCGTACAGCGGGTAGCGGCGGGGAAGGGTGCGGGTGTTTTGACCTCTTTTGAAAGTGTATCGTGTGGGGATGGAGTCCCTTTCGTTTACCCCGGGCCGCGCCTTTCTCTCATCGAACTCGACGACGGTTCCGTGGACGGTGGTGTTTGAGGATGAGGGTGTGGCGGGATACTTCTATGCGTGCGACCGGTCGCAGGAGACGCAGGAGAACAGCATCCTGGACGCGATGCTGATCTACAACGTGAGTGCGTTGAACGAGGCGGAGCGGGAGCGGCTGGCGACGGTGGAGTGGTCGCGCGACGGGTTTCAGGCGGTGCTGTATCTGGATGGGACGGCGCAGGCGATGGTGGACTTCCAGCGACGGGTGAGTTTCTGCCGGACAGACTTTCCGAACTTTCTGGAGGAGCAGGGTGCGGTGTGGCAGCGGACGACGCATGCGTGGGATGAGGCGGCGGTGCAGGGGTTTGAGTCGGCGCTGTACGCCTGACCGGGCTAGTGATCCGCGGCGGACTGAAGGACGAATGCGGGTAGCCTGCACGCCGCGTGCTGTGGGCGCTGAGGCGAGATAAAAGCCTACGGGGAGTAGCGAGGAGAACGTAGGTACTGCACTCCCCCAAGATACGTATTGCCGGCCGTAGGCTGCTGGGCGATACTCCATCCACCCCGCAGTACGACCTCTGGGGCAGGAAAGATACTCGTCTCCATGGCTTCTGTTCGAAATGCTGTACTCCGTGCCCTCGCGGCCGTCGCAGCTCTCACGATTCCGGTCGCCGCCACGGTGATCAATGTTCCGCGGGATCAGCCGACGGTGCAGGCGGGCATCCAGGCGGCAGCGGCCGGCGATACGGTTCTGGTCGCTCCTGGAACGTACTTCGAGAACCTGGATTTTCTAGGAAAGGCGATTACGGTGACGTCTCAGGGGGGTGAGGCGGTCACGATTCTGGATGGTGGGTCCAAGGCGCCGGTGGTGACGTTTAAGAGCGGGGAGACGCGAAGCGCTGTGCTCTCGCACTTCACTATTCGGCATGGTGGCCCGAACGAGGAGACGTACTTCACCTTCGGCATGGGTGGCGTGAATGTGGTTAACAGCCAACCATCGATATTGAACAACATCATCACGCAGAACAACTGTTGGGGGATCGTGACAGGGGCTGCCGCGCCACTGATTCAGAACAACGAGATCTCCAAGACGCTCAGCCCCGACTATGGCTGCGGGTTCGGCAGCGGCGCTGCGATCTATGTTGGCGGAGATCTGCAACCATATACCGCTGGCAGTGCTGGGGTGAGGACACCGGCGCAGATTTTGGGCAACGTGATCGAGGACAACACGCGGTCCGGTCTGGCGGATGCGGGTGGGAATGGTGGCGCAGGCGTTGCGGTATGGGGTGGCAGTCCGTTGATTGCGAACAACATCATTCGCAACAACGCGTCACCCGGCGGCAGCGGCGGCGCTATTAACGTCCAGTACGGCGCTGGCGTCATCATTCAAACCTCATCTACGGCAACTCCGCTGGCTGCGGCGGCGGCGCGATCGCCTTCGAGCAGGGAGGGCTAGGACCGGACGTGGCGATCCTGATTGCGAATAACACAATCGCCAATAATGGTTCTACGGCCGATGCGGGCTTCAGCGAGTGCGTGAAGGCTTCGCAGATCTATCCTTCTCCTGACAGTTACGGTCGGAGTGGGCCGACGGCGATCATCGTGAATAACATCATCTCGGGTTCCGATGCCGGGCCCGCTGTTACATGCGGGCCGTACAGTGTACCTGACGAAACCCGGCAGCCTTTGTTCGATCACAATCTGCTTTCCAACGCGGGTGGAGCCTTCTTCAGCAATCTATGCGTGGATGTTTCCACGAAGTATGGCAACGTGAGCGCCGATCCGCAGTTCGTTGATGCCGGACACGGCAACTTTCACCTGCAGCCCGGCTCCCCTGCGATCGATGCAGGTAATAACAGCGCGCTCCAGGTATTGCAGATGCTAAATGGCGTGGTGCTCAGCCAGGACTTCGACCGCCTGACGCGCATTGAGGACAGTACGGGCAAGGGATATCCCATCATCGACATGGGCGCCTATGAAGCTTCCGGCGCGGCGGATGCGACGCCAACGACCCTGCTACTCGGAGCTTCGACGTACGATGGCGCCGCGAACAGCAATAACACGCTTACCGCGACCGCGAGGTCCGCGTTGGGGGTTCCTGCCGGAACGGTTACGTTCTATATCGATGGCCGACAGATCGGGATCTCCACGCTGGCGGGGGACGGCACAGCGACGCTCCCGAACGTGCTGTTTTCTCCTGGTACGCATGCGCTGCTCGCGACGTACCCGGGACAGGGCAGTTTTCCGCCAGCCACCTCCCTGGTTGTGATCATCGGAATGCAGCTCTACGCTACGACTCTCACGGTGACCGGCTCGCCGAATCCGTCGCTAGTGGGCCAGACTGTAACATTCAGCGTTACAAGTACATCCGGTGATCCCAGCTTCGTTCCGTCTCCGATCAATATCAGACTTGACGGAAGCAATACGCCGGCTGCGGTGCTCTCGCCTGACGCCTCCGGCAAAGCGACGTACATTACTTCAACCCTTTCGCTTGGAGGGCATCAGATAGAAGCCTACTTCGCAGGGGATCCGGTTCACGCCCTGGGTGGGACCCTCGCCTTCCAGAATGTCGTCAGCGGGTACGCCACTACGACCCAGCTCACCTCGTCGCTGAATCCTGCGAACATCTCGCAGGCGGTTACGTTGACTGCCGCGGTCAGCTCTGCGAATGGCTCGCCGGCGTGAGAATCGTTCGGCCCGGGCGGTGTTGGCAACGCGGTGATGGATGGGAGCAGTCCAAAAGCGCGTGAAGGACGAGCACTTACACTAGCGACATGCGTGTGCTGCTCTTGTTCTTTTTGCTAAGACCGATGGCGCTGAGTGCCGAACGACCTTCGCCGCTGCAGGAGAAGAGGTCTGCTTCGGCCACGATCGATCGCGACCTGATGGACGTCAGCGTGGACCGGCTGCAGGGGCTGTATCGGGAGCATCGCTACAGCGTGGCGCAGGTGGTGCGATGGCATCTGGACCGAATCGCCCGGTATAACGGCGTATATCGGGCGGTGCAGACGATCACCGCGCAGGCTGCGCTGAACGAGGCGGCGCGCGAGGATGCGGAGGCGAGGCAGGCGGGTTTTCGCGCGGGTCCGCTGTGGGGTGTGCCGATTGTGGTGAAGGCGAACACCAGCGTTGCGGGTCTGGTGACGACGGACGGGTGGGCCGGGTACATGCTGCCGGGTCACGAGCTGGTGGCGCCCAAGGATGCGACCATCGTCGCAAGGCTGCGCAAGGCGGGCGCGGTGCTGATCGGGGTGACAAATATGCCCGACTTTGCCGCGAGCGATACGACGCGGTCGACGGCGTTTGGGCGGACGGGGAATGCGTATGATGTGCGGTTCTCACCGGGCGGGTCATCGGGCGGGACGGTGACGGCGGTGACCGCGAATCTTGCCGTGCTGGGCAATGGAACCGATACGGGCAACTCGATCCGGATGCCGGTGGCGACGAGCAATCTGGTGGGGATTTTTCCGACGCGCGGCCTGGTGAGCACCGCGGGCATCGCGCCGCTTGATTGGCAGCTGGACAATACGGGGCCGATTGCGCGGAGTGTGGCCGATGCTGCCGTCGCGCTGACAGTGATGGCGGGGGAGGATCCGCTCGATGCGGCGACGGCAGGTTCCGCGGGCAAGGCGCAGCTCGGCCCGTACACGAACTATTTGAGGGCGGGCGCGCTCAAGGGCAAGCGCTTCGCCGTGCCCGCATTCCTTCTCAATGGCGAGACCTCGGCGTTTCAGGGAGTGTGCGCGAGTGCCACGGCGGAGCAGTTCGACAAGGCGGTGAAGGAGGCGAGGACGCCATTGAAGCCGGAGACGCGCGCGGCGTTTCTGCAGGCTGTCGACGAGGTTCGCGCGGCGGGGGCTACGGTGCTGATCGATCCGGCGATCCTGCCGGACAGCTTTGCTATCGAGGCCTCGCACATTTGCACGCTACCCTACATTCTTGAGGGTACGGAGGCGTTTCTTGCCGGTTTTGGGCCTGCCGAGTACCGGTCTGCGGCGGAGTACGAGCGAGTCACCGGTAAGCCGTTGCCGTCTGTTATCGCGGGCGGTGAGAGATCGGGCGCAATGCAGGTGAAGAGCGTTCGGCAGGTCAAGCTCGAGAGCGACCCTGGGGCGGAGGCAAACTTTCTTGGGCCGCGCCGCAAGCTGCTTGCGCTGTATGAGGCGGAGATGGACCGCCTGCATCTGGATGGCTTTCTGTATCCTGCCGCGCAGATGCCACCGCCTGACGAGACGATGCCGCAGGATGGCGGAGTGACGGGCGGGCCGCACAGCGACACGGGATGGGTGAATATGCTGGGCGTGCCGGCGATCAGTTTTCCCGCAGGGTTCTATGACGATGGGCTGCCGTTCGGGATTGAGATGAGTGCGCGGCCGTGGCGGGATGGGGATTTGATCGGGTGGGCGTATGACTATGACCTGCACACGCACCATCGTAGACGGCCGGTGCTGGTGGAGAGCGGTCTGCTGCCGGGGGCGGCGAAGCCGCTGCAGCCGTGAGTCGACGGGAGTGCGCGTTGGCGAGGGTTTTTTCAAGGCAGTCGTCGCCAATGAGGCAAGCTGGTCCTTGCGGGATTGCGATCGGGCGATCACGTGGAGGTAATTGCAGCCCGAAGCGAAATGCGGGGATCTCTCCACTGCGCTACGCTTCGGTCGAGATGACGGCATCATCGTGGTGAAGAGCAGCTAATCGAGGAAGAGTTTTTCTACGTCGAGCCAGTTGTTGACGCGGCGGTAGCCTGTGATGTGGAGGTTGGTGGGGGAGGTATAGAGGATGCCTTCGCCTTCGAAGCGGCGGAGCTGGCGGGGGTTGTCGTCGATAAGATATTCGGTGCGGAGGACGGATTTGTCGCCGCAGAAGACGATGTGCGAGGGCTGGATGAAGGGGAAGTGGCGAGCGAGCCAGGTGAACTTGGCGGTGAAGGAGGTGGGGACCTCCATGGCGGCGGAGGCGATGAAGAGCTCGTAGGTGTGGGAGAGGCGATCAAGGACGCGCTGGGCGTCGGGGAAGACGTCGAGGTCGGCGAAGAAGTCCGGGGTGCGGAGGGTTTGCTCGAGCATGTCGTGGCGATCGGACTGGACGACGTCCCAGATCCATTTGCCTTCGAGGTCGGCCTTGGTGAGGCTCTCGTTGAAGTGCTGGTTGTAGCGGCGGAGATGCTCGGTGACGGCGTCGGCGATGACTTCGTCCATGTCGATGGCGATGCGCTTCATCGGGGTCCTTGCAGCGGGGGCACGTATGCGAAGTGGGTTCGGTAGGGAACAGATCCCTGCGGGATGACAACAGAAAGGCGAAACAGAAAGCAACGGCAAAGGAGGAATGCGGGGGTTTCTCCACTTCGCCGTGCGATACAACTGCACGACTTCGGTCGAGATGACGGCTCTTCAGGAAGATGAGCGGTACTCCTGAAGAGTTAGCTTAGAAGTTTTCACAGGCTTCTCACGATGCGGGCGGCGATGCTTTCTTCGCGGTCCGCGGGTTTCTTCTGGGGGGCATCGCGGGCGGGATCCCAGTAGAGGAGGCGGCCGCAGGTGTCGCAGGTGAGCATAAGGTCGTGGCAGGAGCGATCGCGGAGGTCCTGCCAGGACTGCGGGCGGATCATCATCTGGCAGGCGGAGCACTTGCCGTTTACGCCTTCGGAGACGGCGGTGCCGCGGGTGCGAGCGATGCGGTCGAAGGAGGCGAGGGCGGTTTCGCCGATGGTGGGACGAAGGGTGCTGCGGTCGGCGTTGAGGGCTTCGATGCGGGTCTGGGTCAGGACGGTGTGGTCTGCGCCGCGGGTGCGCTCGCGCTCTAGATTGGCCTCGGCGGCGGTAAAGGTTTCGCAGGCTTTGGGGAGCTGCGCCTCGAAGAACTCGGAGCGGGCCATGGAGTCGAGCTCGTTGTCTTCGATGCGCGCGATCTCGCCGGTGAGGAAGGTGATCTCGTGGTCGAGGGCTGCGGCCTGTGCGGTGGTGGTGACGACATCCATCTGTTTGCGGAGTTTGGTGGCGCGGTCTTTGAGGGCCTGTATGTCGGACTCCTGCCCGCGGCGGAGTTTTTCTTCTCTGGCGATGGAGTCTTCGAGGGTGATGCGGGCGGCCTGGGCCTCTGCGGATCTGGCGGCGAGAGCGGCGATGCGGGTGGGGACGGCGGCGAGCTCTTCGCGGAGCTTGGCGAGTTCGACGTCGAGGCGCTGGAGGGTGATGAGCTTTTCGAGATCAGGGTGCAAACGGGCCTCCGGCCTTGCGGCTGCACGGGCAGGCAGGCGCGGCGTGCCTTAAGTATGCACTGGGAGGAGGGTTGCTGGCTTGGACGGGTCGCTTCCGTTCGGCTGAGGGGTCAGGGGTTTAGGCTCACTCCGTCGCTTCGCTCCGTTGTTAGAGGCGAAATACGGGGATTCTTTTCCATTCGGCAAGCTCAGGGTCAGAGTGACAACCAAACACCGGAGGGACGACGAATTGTCAGCGGCGAAGAGCGTTGGGGAGTTCGGCGCGGGTGACTTTTTCCTGTTCGCCGCGGGCGAAGTGCTTGACGGTGAACATGCCGGTGGCGACCTCATCTTCGCCGACGATGACCATGCGGTGGGCGAGCTTGTCGGCGGTCTCGAAGGAGCGTTTGAGGCGGAAGCCGCCTTCGCCGATCTCGATGGAGAGGCCGGCGGCGCGGAGCTCGCGGGCGAGGACGAGGGCGGCGGGGTTCTGCGGGAGGCCCATAGGGGCGATGAAGGCGTCGAGTTTGCGCTCGGTGGGGCTTTCCTGCTCGGCTTGGGCTTCGAGGGTGAGGATGAGGCGATCTTCACCGATGGCGAAGCCGATGCCGGGGGCTTTGGGGCCGCCGAGCATCTCCGAGAGGCCATCGTAGCGGCCGCCGCCCAGTAGCGCGTTCTGGGTGCCGAGGCCGCTGCCGTCGGGCACGGTGAACTCGAAGGTGGTGCGGGTGTAGTAGTCAAGGCCGCGGACGAGGCGGTGGTTCTCATGAAAGGGGACGCCGCAGGCAGTGAGGGCGGCCTTGACCTGGTCGAAGTGGCTGCGGGAGTCCTCGTCGAGGAAGTCGGCGATGCGGGGGAGGGTTTCGATAAGGGCCTGGTCGCGGGGGTCTTTGGAGTCGAGGACGCGGAGCGGGTTGGTGTCGGCGCGTCGCTGGTTGTCGGGGCTGAGCTGGTGCTTGATGGGCGCGAGGGCGGCTCGGAGGGCGGTGAGATAGCGGGGGCGATCGGTGGCGGAGCCGATGGAGTTGAGGTCGAGCTGCCAGCCGCGGATGCCGAGCTCGTCGAGCAGGGTAGCGAGCATCTCGAGCAGCTCGGCATCGCGCAGCGGGCTTTCGGCCCCGGACCAGGCGGGGCCGAGGACCTCCGCGCCGATCTGCCAGAACTGCCGGTAGCGGCCGCGCTGAGGGCGCTCACGGCGGAACTGCGGGCCGATGTAATAGAGCTTCTGGAGGGTGCCGATGTCGTTAAGTTTGTGTTCGATGTAAGCACGGACGACGCCGGCGGTGTTCTCGGGGCGGAGGGTGAGGCTCTGGCTCTTCTCATCGCGGGAGGGAAGGCTGGAGGACTCGCCGCGGCCGGCGCTGCGGCCGACGTCGTCGGCGGGGGTGAAGGTGTACATCTCCTTCGAGACGATGTCGGTTTCTTCGCCGACGCCGCGAGCGAAGAGCTGGGTGTCCTCAAAGATGGGGGTGCGGATCTCGCCGAAGCCGTAGCGGGCAAAGAGCGCGCGGGTGGTGGCTTCGACACGATTCCACAGCTCTGTTTCGGGCGGGAGGAGGTCGCGGGTGCCGCGGACTTTCAGGATTACGGCCATGAACTTCAGTGTAGCGGAGTGAGTGCAAGTTTCTGCAATGAAGATGTTTCAGAAAATCCCAAAAGAAAGGAGACGCAAGATGACGCAAGGGTGAGGGTGCCAGAACCTATGGAAGGTATCGGGCTGCGGTGAGGGGTAGCCGTGCCGGTGAATCACTGGAGTTCGGCGAGGTAGAGGGCGGTGTAGTCGAGGTAGTTGCGGGCGTACTGGAGGATGAGGTTGAGGTCGGCTTCGGTGGTGTGGCGCTTGATGCGGGCGGGGACGCCGGCGACGAGCGAGCGGGGCGGGATAATGGTGTGCTCGGGGACGACGGCGCCGGCGGCGACGATGGAGCCGGTGCCGATGCGGGCATTGTTGAGGACGGTGGCGCCGATGCCAATGAGGACTGCGTCTTCAAGCAGGCAGCCGTGAACGGTGGCGTTGTGGCCGATGGTGCAGAGATCGCCGACGGTGACGGTATAAAGATAGCGCTGGCCGTGGAGGACGGCGCAGTCCTGGATATTAGACTGGGCGCCGACGCGGATGCTGTTGACGTCGCCGCGGAGGACGGCGTTCATCCAGACGCTGGAGTGTTCGCCGAGGGCGACGTCGCCGATGAGCTGGGCGGAGGGGTCGATGTAGCAGGTGGGGTGGATGGCAGGGTGGTGGCTTTGGAAGGTGCGGAGCATGGGTTGAGTGTAGGGTTTCGTTGTTCGTTGTCGTTGTTCGTTGTCGTTGTCGTTGTCGTTGTCGTTGTTCGTTATGCGGTGTGCGGTGTGCGGTGTCCCGTGTTCGTTGCGGGCTGGGTTGCGGATAGTGTTCCTCTACGGTTGGAGAGGGAGCAGAGACCGGCAATGACGTTTCTTGCTGAAGATGCCCGACGGGAGCGGTGACGGAGACTGGCAACCTGGACTGGAAAACGGACAACGGACAACGGAGAACGGACAACATAGAACATAGAAACAGACTGGGAACGTGTCCGGATAACGTGGAATGTAAAAACAGGCTGGAGAACGTACAACGGAGAACGTAGAACTCAAAAACAGCGTGGCTAAACGGTGTAATGCGATTTTCTTCTCGAAAGGGAGAAGGACAGGCGTATTCTAGTTTCTGCCCTCGTATGGGTCGTTTGGAGGTGTTTTTTTTGGCAGAGGTTCGAGTACAAGAAGGCGAACCCCTTGAGAATGCCCTGCGGCGCTTTAAGCGCAAGGTGCAGACTGAAGACATTATCAAGGAAGTAAAGCGCCACTCTTTTTACCTGAAGCCTGGTGAGAAGAAGCGTGTGAAAGAGGCGTTAGCGCGCAAGCGCAACCGCAAGAAGATCCGTAAGGAACAGGACTAGATCCTGTTTCGCTTTGGAAGGCCGTCCTGGCCGAGAGATGCCGGGGCGGCTGTCTGATCGAAGATGCTGTCACCTCGTCCCTCCTCCCCTGCGAGTGTCAGCGCCAGCCCAGGTGTTTACGGCCGGTAAGCCTGTACGAATTCTGTCTTACTTCCTTTGCTGTTATTTCTAAAGTAGTCGGGCCCTGGTTCTTCCGTTTTGGGGGGGTACATCCATGGAGTTCGTCGATCGCATTCTGCTGTGCGCGGACTGTGGCGGGCAGTTCATTTTTACTGCCGGCGAGCAGCTTTTTTTCTTCGATAAACAGTTTAAGAACGATCCGAAGCGGTGCAAGCCGTGCAAGGGCCGGCGATCCGGGGTGGTTGCGGTGCCTGGATCCGGACCGGCGGCGGCGGGCATCTCGCGGACGGAGACACGGACGACGTGCTCCCGGTGCGAGGTCGAGACGACGGTGCCGTTCAAGCCGACGCAGGGCCGGCCGGTGCTGTGCCGGCAGTGCTTCCAGGCTGCGCAGAGCGGCGGCACGATTGCGGTTGGCGGCGCTACGGGCTCCTCCCCTGGGCGGATTCCGGTGGAGCTGGTCGCGGCTGAGTCGGCGAGTGCCGCGCGGAGACACGGCGGCGAAGGTAGCGAGGGGTAAGGCTGGGCACGCGTCTACGCCACGATGACGGCCAATCGTAAGGTGCCGCATCCGGTTACTCTCCGCGCGAGAGTACCCGGGCAGCTCCGTGTCTGAAAAGGGCCTACGCCGCGGGAGAGGGTAGAATCTCCCGGAGCAATGCTGACTGCGCGGCGCACGACCGAGTTTCGGGACAATCTGATGACGTGGTACCGGGAGCATGCCCGGGACCTTCCGTGGCGAGGCATCGGCGACCCGTACCATACGTGGGTCTCGGAGGTGATGCTGCAGCAGACGCGGGTGGCGGCCGTGCTGGAGCACTATGCGGCGTTCCTGAAGCGATTTCCGACGCTTCTGGCACTGGCGCTGGCGAGCGATACGGAGGTGCTGGCGGCGTGGTCGGGGCTGGGCTACTACCGGCGGGCGCGGATGCTGCACCGGGCGGCGAAGTTCATCACCCAGGAGCGCGGTGGGGTGCTGCCGTCGACGTCTGTCGAGCTGCGAACCCTGCCGGGGGTGGGCGAGTACACGTGCGCGGCGATTGCGAGTATCGCGTTTGGGGAGAGCATTGCGGTGGTGGACGGCAATGTGGAGCGGGTGCTGCTACGTGTAACCGGCAGGCCGGAGGAGAAGACGGCTGCGGTACGGACGTTTGTGAAGCAACAGGCGGCGGCGCTGGTTCCGCCCAGGACGCGCGACAGCAGTGGCGGCGGCCCGGCGGAGAATGCGCCGGGGGACCACAATCAGGCGATGATGGAGCTGGGCGCGACGATCTGTCTGCCGCGGGCTCCGCTGTGTCTGCATTGCCCGCTCTTTGCGCTGTGCAAGACGCGCGGTGAGCATAAGACGGTGCCGCGCGGCCAGGTGCGCAGCAAGCCGATCGCGTATCTGCTGCAGCTGCGAAAGCGCGGGACGACGACGGAGGTTTTGCTTGAGGAGCGAGACGCGGCGGCGAGCCTGATGCCGGGAATGTTCGAACTGCCGCCGCTGCCGGAGGACGCAGTGGAGGGCCGGGAGCCGGCGCTGCGGGTGCGGCATGGGATTACGAATACGAACTACTATGTGCGGGTGTTTCAGCCGGAGACGCGCGACGACAGCGCGCTGCGGATGGCGGTGCCGGCGACAGACCGGGTTCTGCACTGGGTCGCGGTGAAGCGGCTGGGAGATCAGCCGCTGACTGGATTGGCGAGAAAGATTCTGATGCGGATGAAGGTGATGAAGCCGAAGGCGCTGGCGGCGGAGACGCCCGAATGATGTTGCAGGGTTACCTGGCGTCGTGCGCCTTTTCGCCGGCCTGTGTTGCCTTGTCCTGATCTTTCTCGGTCTTGGCCTGATCCTTGACGGCTTTGGCGTTGGCGCTGGATGCTTTTTCCTGGGCCTTCTGGCGCTTGTGCTCGGCCTTGCGTGACGCTTTGCCGGCTTTGGTCTCGCTGGGGGCGCTTTGCGTGGTGGTCTGGGACGTGGTGCTTTGGGTCTCCTGCGCCAGCGCCGCGGGTGCGGCGGAGAGGATGGTAAGCAGGGTGGCGGCGAGGGCGAGCGAGGACTTGCGCGGCATGGGTCTCCTTAGTGATCGACAGCCGGTTGGATGATGCGGAGATGCTGGGCGATGCAGGGGAGGGATGGCGCTGCGGCGGGGGGGCTTCAAGGCGGAGGCCTGATGCGAGGGACTGAGATGGAGGGCATGGCGGGGCTATGGAAAGGTACGTCGCTTCGCTCCGTCGGCTAAAGGCAAATGCGGGGATCCGTTCGCTTCGCTCAGGATGACAAACGGAAGGGGTGGACGGCGAGCAGAAGGGGGCGCATGATAAGCGGGAGAGGTGGATGACAAGCGGAAGGCGCAGGTGCTGCAGACGGGCCTAGTAGGCGCGCTGGTACATGCGGGAGATGCGGTCGTGCCAGCCGAGGCCGTCTTCGTCGAGCAGGGCCCAGACATAGCCGAGGCCGAGGGGCAGGGCCGAGAGGATCATGGCGAGCAGACGGCGGCGCATGGCGGAGCGGCTGGGGTTTTCGTCGGACAGGGTGCAGAGGGCGAGGCGGGCGTAGCGCATGCCGGGGGTGGCTTCTGAAAAGAGGAAGAACAGCTGGTGGTAGACGAGTCCAAAGACGAGCAGGCTCGCCACTGTGCCGGCGAGCGCAAGCGGCAGGGGCATGGCGAGGGGGGTGTGGCTGACGCGGACGGCGGTGGAGACGAAGACGGCGATCGCAGCGAGGACGCACACCGTGACGAGGCACAGATCGACGAGGCCGGACATGAGGCGGCGGCTGAGCGGGGCTGTCTGCGGGACGAGGGTGGGGATGTAGTCGGTGTTGAGGGGGTCGAAGAAGGTGGTGGCGGGCTGCGCGGAGAGCAGGATGGAGGTCCACTCGGGCGCGGCGGCTGCTTCGGCGGGGGCTACGGAGATGTGGTCGGCTTCGACCTCAAAGATGCGGAGCTGGGCGGGGTCGGCGTGAGGCTCGTCGCGGAGCGGGCCTTCGGCGAGGCGCGGGCGGGCTTTGCGGGCGGCGATGAGCTGGCGGGGAAACTCGATGAGGTTAGCGGGGATTGGTTCGGGCGCGGAGGTCTCGAGGAAGGTGGGATCGTGGCGGAAGGCGATCTCTTCGTCGAGGAGCATGGCTTCCTCCTCGTCGGGCGCGGCGGTGATAGCGATGCTGTAGGCG
>CAXTRT010000033.1:0-45422 GCA_964246835.1 uncultured Acidobacteriaceae bacterium
CCCCACCACCCCCTGCTACATCCTTTGCCTGCGCCCGTACACCACCAGCCGCACCCGCCAGCACCAGTCCAATCCAAACCGTCCGCATGGGCCGGAGTCTAGCATCGCCTTCGGCCATCAGCTCTTCCGGCAAGCTCTGCGCGCCTACGATCAAGAACCTGGTCGCAGGGGCTGCGTTCGTCCGGCACGGCTCGCCGGCCGGTTTGAAGGGCCCACTCCAGGACGGCTCGTCCCATCCGGACTAGGCTCAGCCCACCTCTGGAAGAATGATGAGGTCCGACGAAACAGCTCGGAACCACATCGTATTCACTGTAAGTATCGATCGCTGGAACATCTCCCCTGAAGGTATAGAGCAGGACAAAAACAGCTCGTGCCATTCTCTCTCAAGGAAAATGGCACGAGCAGCAGGCGGGCAACGCCCCGGCATCCGGAGAAAACGTTTTAGAACGCGTAACGCAGGCTAAATTGGAACTGACGAGCCGCGTCGTACGTGCCCCCCTTCGTTTTACTTTGGCCGAACGTGCCCGACGTTGGGTTCGTGTCGGGGTTATCGAGCGTGGGATGGTTGGCCAGGTTGAAGGCCTCCGCACGGAAGACCAGCGTATGGTTTTCCAGGGCTGGAATGACGTGAAAGGTTTTATTAAGGGCGGCGTTGTAGCTCTGGAAGCCCGGCCCATAAATCTGGTTGCGCGATCCCCGTGGAGCAAAGGTCCCGGGAAGAGGTGCTGCGTAGGCCGAGGTATCGAAGTAAAGAGCCGTTCCATTCTGTCCCGCGAAGGACTTATTGACCGTAGGACGATGGAGCAGCCGGAAGGCCTGGGTTCCGGAGCCAGGTCCCACACCGGCAAAATCATTTCCGGTGGAGATGTTCTGGAGCGGTGGACCGGTCTGCCCCTGCGCTGTGCCCGAGAACTGCCAGTTGCCTAGGAGTGAGCGGCTGATGAAATTACTGGAGTGATCGAACTGGTCGATGTTGTAGACCACGTTCGAGACGAAGACGTGACGGGTGTCAAAGTCGCTTGGACCGTAAAAGATAGATTTATCGAAGGCGTTCGGGAGAGTAGTTCCGTTACTCGAACCGAAGTCGAGGCTCTTGGACCAGGTGTACGCCACGCCGAAGAGCAGGCCCTTGCTGAGCCGGCGTCTTAGGTTTGCCTGGAAAGAGTGATAGATCGAGGAGCCGCCGTTCGTGGCCTGGGTAATGTTCGAGAAGCCCTGGTACTTCCGGAGCGCGTCCGGCTGAACATTGAGATTCGCCGGCTGCAGTGTGGTCCCGGTCGGCAGTTGATTGATGTTGATCAGCTCTTCGAGGTGGATACCGCGCCGCCCGGCGTACGCGAGAGTTAGGTCACCCAGACCGGAGAACTCCTGCTCCACTGTGAAGTTCCAGTTGTACGCCTCCGGGCTGGGATAGTTGAAGGCTTGCGACGAATAGTTGAAGGGAAAAGCATTGGTGCCGACGCCGCCCGGGGTGTTGACCTGACCGAGGCTGACGGTGGACGACGGCTGAAAGGGAGCGTTGCCGCCGGTAAAGACGTTATCGGTGATGCCGAGACGCTCGAAGTAGCGGCCGCCACCGGCGCGGAAGACTGTCCTGGGATTGACCTGATAGGTTATGCCGAAGCGTGGCTGGATGTTGCTCTTGACGGTAGGAGAATATGCGTTGCCGAAGCCGCGGAAAAGCCTCTGATATCCGGTAAGGATAGCTGGATCGACATGCCCCTGCGCGCTCGATGGAAAGCTGCTGCCCGGGATCACAACACCGTTGTACTGATCGCCGCCGGTCACGACATCGGTTTTAGGATTTACGGTGACAGCGAGGGCCGGATTGTAGCTTCCCGGGTTGAAGACCGACTGATTTCCCCACTTGGCGTAGTACGGGTTGTAGTAGCTGTAGCGCAAACCCGCCTCAATCACCAGATTCGGTTTGGCGCGCCACTGGTCTTGGAAAAATCCTTCGTACATGGTGCTGCGATAGAGCGTGTACGAGCGCTGCCCGATCTCGCCGTAGGTATCGAAGAGTCCCTCCGCCGCATTGGCTACTCCAATCGACGTGCTGGCAGCGCCGAGGCGGCTGTCCGTGAAGGTGAATTTTCCGTTCTGGTTGTTGGTGGAGCCTGGAGTGTTCGATACAGTGATCTGGTCGAAGTTGTTCTCGCCGGCATACTCGAAGTTGAATCCGGCTTTCAAGGTGTGACTGCCAATCACCTTGGTGATATTGTCGGCGGCGTTGTAGACCAGACCGCCGGAGCGCGACGGATAGGGACCACCATCCAGAAGATCGAAGTTAGGCAGCTGGATCGTAGGAATCTTGTTCGGGATCGTCTTTGTCGCTGCGGAGAAAAGGTAGGGATAGTTAATGCCATACAGCGTTCGGTCATAGAGGCCGCTGCTTCGATCGATGTCGATGTTGACGTGGTCGGCCGCGGCGGCAATAACTAGCTCGTTGACCAGGGTTGGTGACGCCGTCCACTCGTAGTGCAGAACGCCGATCTGGTTGGGACGTGTAAAGATGCGCGGGTTTCGGTTGAAGTTTCCGTAATGGGGGGTGTAGTCGGTGTAGTTGTAGTTCAGGATGGTGAACCGGATGTGATGGGCCTCGTACGGAACAAAGTCGATCACGAGAGTATCTTTACGCTGCGTTTGCTTTTCGGTTGCCGAATCCACCCAGTTATAGTTCGCACCCGCGGCGTTCGGAGCGGGAAACGCATTCAGCAGGGCAAGGCCGTTCGCGCTGAGATCGCTGGCGGGAATCACGTTGTTGGCATACGTCGCGCCCGTAGTCGGACTGACGATCTTGTTCGATCCGCTATAGAAGATATTCGGCGCCAGCAGCTCGCTGAAGTTACCGGTACGCATAAGCTGAGTCGGCACGCGGCGGAAGACAGTATCGTCGTTGTTGTAACGGACGTACTCCTGGCCCGCAAGGAAGAAGAGCTTGTTGCGACTGGTGTTGAAGATGCGCGGAATGTAAACGGGACCGTTGAGGTTCCAGCCAAACTGGTTGTACCGGAAACCTGGCGGCTTGGACTGAATGCTGATGGCGTTTGTCGGAAGCTTGCGCTGCCAGGTGTTCGCGTTCAGGATCGTGTTGCGGAAGTATTCAAAGGCCGTTCCATGAAACGAGCTGGTACCGCTTTTGGGAACGATGCGCACCTGTCCGCCTGAAGACCGGCCATACTCCGCCTGATAGCTGTTCGTGAGAATTTGCACCTGAGAGGTGGAATCGACATCGGCCACGCCGACGCTGGTGCCGTTGGACCGCGTACGAACCGCCGGAGCACCGTCAATCGTGATCAAGCTGTCCTGGCTGCGTGCGCCGCCGATATTCAGGCCGTTATCCAGGCCAAAGGCAAACGAGGCCATGGAGGCGTTGCGCACGACGCCGGGCTCGAGCTGCGAAAGATAGAGCGGGTTGCGGCCGTTGAGCTGAATGCTCTTGACCTGTTCCTGGGTCACGAGCTGACCGACGACGGCGCTCTCGGTTTGAACACCGTTGGCGCCGGCCTCAACCGTGACGACCGAACTGGTCTCGCCTGGCTTCATGTTGATGTCAACGCGCCGGCCAATGCTGGGGTCAACGCGCACATCGTTCAACGTCACCGAGGAAAATCCGGCCGCCTCGACGCGTACGGTGTAGTTGCCGGTTTGCACGTTGGGGAAGGTGAAATTGCCGCTGACGCCCGTTGTGACGACACTCTCACTTCCGGTCGCGTCATTGTGGATTGTGATCTTGGCGCCGGGGATGATAGCGCCCGATGGGTCCATCACGCCACCGGAGAGCGATGAATTATCCGACTGGGCTATGACTGATCGCGTCGTGGTGAATGCGAGGACAGCGGCGCACAGGACTGTTGACGATCTCCGATTCATTTGCAAGCGAAAGCCTCCTGGAACCACCACCGCGTCCTGCGGTATGGTTCCGCAACCATATCGACCCGTAAAGAAGGTCGGAGAAGATGTAATTCACTCGGAAGAGCATGTCAACACGAAACGAACAAGGACTGCTGAAACGACCGTCAGTCTTCCATGGCGCGAGTGTCGAAGCGAGTGAGGTGTGGCGCAACTACCCTCTTGAGCCAGCTACACTTCTTCCATGACCCGCACACTCAATCACGCTGCGTCCCCAGACGCCGAAGGATCTCACGAAGCTGCTCCACATCAGACCGCAAGCCGAATAGAAGCAAGACTTTGGCCAGCAAGTAGGGGGGAGGGTACCCCACGACCTGCGGCCGCGACAGGCCTGCAGCGCGCTGGCTGGCGGAACTGACCTACCCTGACCGGCTCAGACCCGAGCTCCGGTCCAGATTGCGTAAGGCTTATGCTCAGGAGCTCGGGTACGCATGCTCGGACAAAGACCTGGATCACGCGCTCGGTGTTGCGAAGAATCTAGGAGCCAAGGGCTACAAGCGATTTCAGAGACAGCAAACACGATAATTAATCGCGTGAGGCACTCATTGAGTTGCCTGGATCTCGGCCCTATCCCCGAGTTCATGCGTATGCGTCCAGCGTGAGTTGGCCCGTTAGTCTGAATATACCCACTCCCGTGGGAAGGAGCAGCGGAAAAGACCAGTGCTCCCGATTCATCTACCTGGTTGCAAGATCCCCGTCTCTGGCGCCGAGGCCCTGCAACATACTCAGCACCTTTCTATTTCGGAAGCAATCTCCATCCTTATCCTCTTACTGCGTTCTGTGCGTGAGTCTGCACGGCCTGTAGATGAGGAGTCATAAATACACCGCGGTCCAGCCCAGAACTTAGACCCATGGTTCCGCCTGCGGTGAAAAATGTCACGTCCGTCACACCAAGAAAGCCAAACAGCGATCGGAGGTACGGCTCAACGAAGTTCAAGGAAGCCCTCTGTGTCCCCGCGTCATACATGCCACCTGTCGCGATGAGGAAGGTCGCCTTCTTGCCTACAATCAGGCCCTTCGGCTTTCCATCCACGTACGCAAAGGTCTTCCCTTTGCGAGCGATCTGATCGATCCACAGTTTCAGCATTGAGGGCACGCCGAAGTTATGCATCGGCACGCCGAACACGTACTCATCGGCCTGCTCCAATTCAGCGAGCAGGGTGTCCGAAAGCAGCAGCACTTCATTCTGCCGCGGCGTGCGCGCTTCATCTGGCGCGTACATCGCACCAACAAATTCCGCATCAATCGGGGCAATTGCGGTGGCGTTTAGATCGCGCTCAATCACCGCTCCATTCGGGTGAGAGAGCTTCCACTGCTGGACAAACGCGGCCGTAAGTTCGCGAGAGACGGAACGGCCATAGAGCGGGCTGGAATCGATATGGAGCAGCGTGGGCATGGCGGAATCTCCTAAAAGGCATATGATGCATACTAGGCATCTGCTGACTAAGCTAAGTTAGCATATGGCCTATTCGCACCAACTGCCGCGTGGAAGGTATGCTTAGATTTGCAATGCCTACTGCGCTCCAATCCGACACCGAAACGACGGACCCGCGCGTCCTGCGAAGCCGCCGCATGCTCATGGATGCACTTGCCAAGCTGCTGAGGAAGAAGCCGTTTGAAGACATCTCCGTCCAGGAGATCGCCCATAAGGCGATGCTGAACCGCAATACCGTGTATCTCCACTACCCGGATAAGAACGCCTTACTGCAGGCGATGACAGAGTTCCGCTTTCGCGAACTGATAAAGAAACGTGGTATTTCCTTTACCGATTGCAATGGAGCACTGCGCGCCGTTGCACTTGGCGTCTGCGACTACCTTACGGAGCTCACGAACTGCTCCGTAAAGGGTGCTCTAATCCCGCTCGAAGGCTCCCTCGTCCCGGCCATCGCGGAGATGTTCAAGGAAGGTGCTGACCATCATCGATTGATACCCGGTGTTGATGCAGCATTGCTGGCTGCAACGGGAGCGTGGGCCGTTTTCGGAGCCGCTCGCCTTTGGCATCACACTCCCAACCGCATCCCTGCCGAGCAGATGGCTGCAAAGATCGAAGCTATGGTGAAGCCCATCTTTCTTAACAGCTTTGAATAGCGAAGCGCGGCAAAGCAACTTGCCATGGCGCGAATGCGGCTACGTCAGCATGATGCCCGCCTTCTCTCCTATGGGTTCTACAGCAGAATGGAGCAAGTAATCGCTTCACGATCATCGAGCAGTGAATAACTCCATCGGACTGTTCGGCTCCTTTGCGAAGAGTCTCCATCTCTTCGCGATTTTCCTTTGCAAGCGGAGGGAGGCAGCAACACTTGCAATCCTCTAAAGGACAATCATTTTGTGTGCTTAGGTTCGGCTTGATAGAGCTGCAGCAGCTCTTCCGTCTTGGCCCCAAAGAGCCGGGCTGCGGCTTTCACCAAACCGGGATCATCTAGCCGGATGTCCATAGACGCAAGCAGTGTCTGTGAGGGTGCATTGAACCCTCGGTGAAGCAACCGCTCATATTTGGCAGCGAAGTCGGGATCGGTATGGGATCGATCATAGAGCGCGACGGCGACCATGGCGGCGTAAAGATAGTTCACTAGATAGAGCGGGTCTTCAAACAGCAACGATTTGTGCATCCATTCACGGGAGTTCCCTACGTCGCTCATAGGCCAATACTCATACGGAGCAATGGACCTGCGGTAGATTGCGTCGATGCTGTCTCTGTCGAGCAATGGGTGTTCGCTGGCTTCTGTGTAAAGGCTTCGCTCGAAGGCAGTCTCCTCCGCTGACATGAAGAGCTCAGTAGACAGCTTCCATAGCAGGCGCTCCAATGCATACTCATGCTCTACAGAAGTTTTTGCCACCTGAGTGGCATGCTCTAAAAGAAGCAGTTCGTTGAGGATGGCGTAGCCCTCAAAAAGGTAGTGAGGACCGGTTCGTTCATAGACAGGTATGCCACTTGCGTTCATCAGTTCCCGATGAATGGCATGTCCGCCCTCGTGGGCGATGGTGCTGACACTCTTCAGCGATCCATCGTAACCATTGAAATAAAACGCTCCCGGAGCATCGTAAGCGGTAATGGATGTACCTGTATGGGCGCGATGGCTTCCACCGGTGAGATCCAGCCGGCCATTGGCCGGGTCTAGTAAAGCGGAAAAACTCCGTGTGTAATCCTGTCCAAGAGGCTGAAAAGAATCCAGAATAAGTTGTCTTCCCTCCGGCAAAGAGATTTGCGGCGACGGTGTATATGCGAAATCCTGCTCGGCTGAAAGAATCGAAGAAACCCCAAGCTTCCGGGCTGCATGTTCTGCAAGTACCTGCTCATAGCGACGGTAGACCGGAGCTTCGGCCTGAACCTCCGAAAGCGTCTGGTCGATCAGCGTTGTGCTCAATCCAAGTGAGCTGAATTTGCGGGCGGCTGCATTGGCATATCCTTGCGCGGCAGCATCTCTGTTTTCGATCTCAATCAGACTAGCCAACAGCGTAGCGGTCACGGGTGCGGCATGATCGTAAGCCTCGTTTTGCGAGGCTATGGCCGCGCGGCGCGTGGTCAGATCGGGTGATGTCATGCCTTTGTTGCTGCCAACCGTATTGATCAGCAGGTCGTAGGCGTCCGCTATGCTCTGCTCAAAGGGACCTGTGATCGCACCTCTATACCGCTCTGCATCCGCAGAAAAATTATGCGTCGCATCCTGTCGGGCCAGTTCTGCGAGATAGGCATACCGTCCGAGTGTTGCAATCTGATCCGGAGGCACTTGCCGCAGGCGACTTCTCATCGCGGCATCCAGGACGTCGATGTCTGTGCTAACGGCTAGTCTTGCTGCCTTCGCACCCTGATCTTCCGTGTTCTCCAGACTCTGCACACGAAGATAAGCCCAATGCCGCTGCAAGGCGATGATCGTTTGCTCGGCCATATCGAGCTCTTTGCCAAGCGAAGCCGCCGAGGATGCAGCGAGCTGCTTCTGCTGAGGAGAAACACGGGCTCGGAGCGTGTTCCGGCTCGCCAACTCTTCTGTAGCCGAAGGGAAGTAAAGGGTAGGTGAGAGATGCGCCACGTCAATTGGCGTCTGAACCGATTGCTGAGAATATCCCTTGATTAGAGCACTTGGAAAAACTCCCACCATAGCCCAGCTTACGAGGAACTGTGCGGTCCGCCCAAGAAGTCGTCTGTATGTTCCTGTTCGCATAGAATTTAGCCTTGCAGTGTTTTCAGTAGTGATCTTAGGAATTGCCTCATAAAAGGTGGACCTCGCTACGCCGAAACGAACCGCTATTTCAGCAACGGGCATACCAGCGGTTTTCAGACGCAACCAACAGATCTTCAACGGCTCGACACCGAACCGTAGTACACAGAATGTGACATAACTGTATCAATCGCTAGAGCTGTTTCAGTGAGAGGTGTGGGGTGGAACACGTGTGGTCGCCGGAGCTGCGCAGCGCGCTGCTTCGGTTTGACCCGGACGTTCGCAACCTTGTCCACGCCCGTACGGGAAGACTGGATGCCTCGCAGTCAGGCAGCAACCTGGCCTCGCGACTCTAAGACAGAGCTCCGCGCCAGTACTCCGTCAAAGCAGCAAGTAGCTCCTCCGCAAAGCTCCCCGGCAGTAGAATCTGTGCGACCTCAACGCCGGCAAACATCGTCTGCTCGGCGTGCTCATAGGACTGCCACAGTCCTCGTGTGAGCGCGTATGTCCGCATCAGCAACTGCACGCCGCGTCCGTCCGCAAGTCGGAGCGAGCGGTCGAGACAGCCTCCAGCCTTCAGCAGCCGCTCGGTAAACTGCGACTTGTGCAAGCGCAACGCCTCGAGCTCCATATTCTTCTCGAGAACTCCGTATCCCAGAGCATCCAAACGCAGCAGCCCCGGATGCTTTTTCAGGTGAGCGACAAAGTGCAACAGCAGCGCTTCTACCTTTCCGGAGCGCTTGCCCTTATACCCCTCCAGGAATTCGTTGAACTCCGCCATCGCCGCGCTCCAGCCCTCCAGCAGCAGCGCCGCGAAGATCTCCTCCTTCGTCCGGAAGTAGAGATACACGGTTCCCTTCGCCAGTTTTGTTGCCGAGGCAATTTCGGCTGCTGTGGGAAGGCTCCCGTTCCCCGCGACAAAGAGCGCGTTCGCCGCGTCAAGAATGGCTCGCCGCCGTACCTCCTTCTCTTCAGAGGCATGCGCATGCCGGGCTATCGTCTTTGCACTCACTTTGATATACGATACGTGAGCTTCGCTTGCAGATGGCGCGAGGTAAACCGGTTAGTGAAGGCTGTCAGCCAGTTCAGCTTTCCGACAATCACGCTGGATCTGCCGGCAAACATCGCACGCAGCCCGCGCTCGGCGACCTTTGCCGGAGAGACAATTGAGGGTCGCATCGAAGCCTTCGGCCGAAAGCCGGAGACTTGGTTAAACTTCGTATCCATCAGCCCCGGCGAGACCACCGTGACCCCGACCTTGCCCGCCAGCTCTACATGCAAAGCGACTCCAAACGCCAGCACAAAGTGCTTGGCCGCGCCGTATGCGGCTAGCAGCGGATCAGGCTGGTATGCCGCCAGACTTGCAACCAGCAAAATGTTTCCCCGTCTCTCCTCGGCCATGCGCCTTCCGAAGACATGCGTCAGCTCCACCATGCTCACGATATCCAGCTGCAACATCTCGCGCAGCCGCTCAGGCGTCTGCTCCAGGAACTCGCCACTCAAGCCAAACGCGGCATTGTTGATCAGGATGTCAGGAAGCAGTCCCTGCTGTTCAAGTCGTACCTGGAGCGCGGTCCCACTAGACGGAAGGCTGAGATCGATGGCCTCAACTACCACCTCAACGCCATCTCTCCGCCGTAGCTCTTCGGCAAGTTCCTGCATCGGCTGCTCGCGACGCGCTGCCAGAATCAGGTGAATCTTCCGCCGCGCCAGAGCCCTTGCAAACTCCCTACCTAGGCCACTTGACGCTCCTGTGACAAGCGCCCACTGTTGTGCCGAAGAACTCATACTAAATCTCCTTAGTGACTGATGGTCAGTATATATGACCATTGGTCATATATAGGTTCTGAAATCGGAAGGAGTCAACCAGCGAGAGACCGAGAGCTTCGGACAAACGCATAGCCACCTGAAAAGCAGGCGATCACGGATGCACAAGCACAGGGCAGCCGTGCTGCAGCCCTAAAGGGCGGGAACTCACATCGTCCCGAATAAAGAACTGGTAAGAAAGAGTGACGGTTGATGAGAGATAAGTCCTCATAAACGCCGTTCACGGAAGTGGGGCGGTGCCACCGCCGGAGGGCTCCCCGACCGGGTCACTTCCCCAAATGCGACTCTGAGGCACCGATCCACACGAGTGACCGCTGTGCGAATCGGTTCCTACACAGTGGTAGCTTTGTCAGTTGTTGTGCTCGAAGTTCGTTGATCGGGTCACTGTTTCCCAAGCCGTAACTCCGACCGAAGTGCCTCAAGCCCTTTCTGCACATGCTCGAATGCATCAGGGCCGAGCAGAAGATGTTGAGGCGGTTCCGGAACCATCAGGAAATCTGCGATCGCTTTGCCGGCCTTTGCCGGATCTCCTGGCTGGTGTCCACTTCTCGCTCGACGCGCCTTTCGAATGGGGTTGAAGATCGCGTCGTAATCAGAGATGCTGCGATCCGAACGCACCATGGACCGACCAGCCCAGTCAGTTCGAAACATGCCGGGCTCGACAGCCGTAACGTAGATGCCGAGCGGCCGTACCTCCTTGGCCAGCGACGACGAAATCCCTTCGAGTGCAAACTTGCTACTTAGGCGGTTGACGGCATTCGGAGAATACATCCACTGTCCTCGTACTGTGATCAGATTTCTCATGATCCAAGGGTAGGGCAGGTCAAGGCCCGGCCCTCCCTGCATGCCAACACCTCCCATCAGGATCACGCGTCCATACGGGCGAACGGTCATCATCGCCGCGCGGACCGCTGTCGTGCTCGCTGACGGCGGAAGCAGGTCGAGCACACAGTCAATTAGGCCGGGCGCGGCTTGCTTCATCCGTTCCCGGTCAGCCGCTTCATCCCCAATCAACCTTACTGGCCGTATGCGAGGACCAAAGCGAAGCGCAAGCTATTCGAGCATGGTTTCGTTTCGTCCCGGCGCGATCACACAGCCTGCACCCATGGCTAGCGCAACTGCGACGGCAGAGCTGCCGTAGTTGCCGGTCGCGCCATTGATCAGAAGCGTCTCCACCGCCTGCAGTTCGGCCGCGAGCAGACCGCCGTACGGCACAAGCAGGGTCACCAACGCACACCACTGCGAAGCATCGTTGGATCCAATTGCACCGAGACGGATGGCGTTCTCGGTCGGGACCCGGATCTGCTCCGCGAAGGGGCCGTCATGAAAATAGTCCTGCAAGCGCAGACCGCCCTGACCGCGTGCGCTCCAGCCCTGGAGCGTGATATCGGGGCTAAGTGCGTTGTCCCGTGATCGCACGGTGGGATCGCATAGGACCCAATCGCCCGCGGCAAGTTGTGTCGCATCAGGACCGGTCGAGCGCACGCGACCGATGGCGCCGTACCCAGGCACAGCGGGCAGCTTCAGAAGATATTTACGTTCCCCGCTGAGTACCTCTCCTGCATAAGGCAGGACAGGAGCGGCGACAACATCGACGATCACCTCTCCGTACCCCCAACCGGATCAGGCACGTTCTCAAGACTTAGTTTCAATTCAAATTCTTTTAGGACAGCAGCTCTCATTTGAGAATTCCCTCACTAACCCTTAGCCTGACGTATGAAGAATCGTTCAACAAGGCCTGGTACTATCCTAGGATTTGTGAATACCCGTATAGGCAATCTCGGTCCGGCTCAATCGCCTGCAAGCCAGAATGAATTAGGCGACTTCCTGAGGTCGCGGCGGGAGAAGCTGGCGCCCGAGGCCCTTGGTCTAAGAGACGGGCGAAGACGGCGCACCCCAGGTCTTCGGCGAGAAGAGATTGCGGAACGTGCGGGGATCGGGATTGACTGGTATATCCGCCTGGAGCAGGGACGAACTGTCAGCCCATCAATGACCACCATTGATGCTTTAGCCAAGGCCTTTCTGCTTAGCAAGGTGGAACACACGCATCTTCGGGCATTGGCAAATAATCCCGATCGCTCCGCCTTTTCTCGTGAGATTGTCCCAGAGACGATCCGTCGTATGGTCAAGAGCTTGCATCACCCGGCCTACATCACTGGCCGCCGATGGGACCTTCTCGTTTGGAACGATGCAGCCGCAGAGCTCATCACGGACTTCAACTGCATACCGCAGGAAGATCGCAACATCCTGCTCCACATGCTGACCGCTCCCGCAATGAAACGCCTCTTCGGAGAGGCCTGTTCACACGAAGCGAGCGCATGCTCGCTCTGTTCCGAACGACTTATGACTTTTGGGCTGGCGATCCTTTATTTAACCAGCTCCTGGATCGACTTCGACAGGAATGCACCGACTTTGACACCTGGTGGGAGACGCACGATGTAGGCAGCAGCGCAGGTGTTCAGAAACTCCTTCATCATCCTGTAAGAGGTCTGCTTCAATTTGAAGCGGCATCCTTTCAGGCGAACGATGATCCCTCGCTCAAGCTGTCGATCTACACACCTTTGTGAGATACCTGGACATTGTCTGCCTGACACGATGCGCTATAGCGTTCCTGCGTGCCATATTCTCGCAAAGCGCCCATCAGGCAATGCTGAGATCCTTTGTGTCGCGCATTCCATGGCGGTGACCAATTCCGTTCCAATAAATCCCGTTGCTCCGGTTACAAATACATGCATTGTCCCTTCTACTGTTCTTAGCGTAGCTGGCAGAGCCCGCGGCAAGGTTGACATCCCGAGCTGTTCCTTACGGGGACGATCTCTATATCAATCAGGTGATACGGGATAGTCACCGGTTGCACAAAGTTTGCGTGCCGACAAAGAAACCGGTCTCGTCGTCAGCCCGCAAGCCCCGCGCTGACGCGGAGCATGATCGCGAGCGCATCTTCGAAGTAGCCAAAGAACTTCTCACCCGCTACAGAGGCGACTGCGAACCTCGACGACATCGCACGCCAATCAGCCATAGGCGACGCGACACTATCGGCACTTTCTAACAGGCTACCTCCGAGAAATGCCTGGCCGTTATTACGATATGGAACGTCTACAGGAGTTCTTGGGTTGCGTTGACCCCTGTACGCATGGGATTGAGCTCTTTCCATGCCTCAATCGGGTTCTGTTCGCGCCATGCGCTTGCGTATTCCTGCATGGTCACAAAAGAGACATCTGCAGTTTCACGCATGTGATCTACCAGACGCTCCACCATACGAAGACGGCTAACGCGTCCAATACACTGCGGATGCATAGTTGGAATGAAGACTCCACCTGGGCATTCTTGGGCGGCAAAGTCGAAATCGTCACGCCACATCTCTTCGATCTGCCTGGGTGAGACATGTCCTTGCAAGAGCCCCACTATGGTTTCGAACGCTACGAAATCATCAAGGGACCAATGACCGGGTAACTCTACAAGGTCAATCAATGAACCAAACTTGTAGGGCTCATCCTGCCCGACCACATCACCCTGCCGAGGGTAATAGGGTATGAAGTCGCTTCCGAGCAGGCTTGAGTCGTACTCGAAGCCATACTCCTTCAGCAGGCTTAGACTTTGAGCGCTGAAGTCCCAAGCAGGAGAACGGTACCCGACTGGGCGCACACCAGCCACTCGATGAAGAGCTTCAAGCCCCCTCTCCAAAATCTCGCGTTCACGCTCAGGACTTGCCTCCGCTGGGTTCTCGTGAACCCAGCCATGATGCCCTATCTCATGACCCTCGTCGTGAATACGTTTAACGAGATCTGGGAATGCGTAAGCAGTGTGGCCGGGTATGTAAAACGAGGCACGAAAATCCTTCCGCTTCAGGAAGTCTAGAACGCGAGGTGTGCCCAACACTGTAAACTCACCACGTGCTAAAGCGCTGGGATTTTTTGTTTTGATGGTGTTGATCCAGACGGACATCGCATCCATGTCGAAAATAAGGCAAACAGATATTGCACTCATGTATAGATCCCTCTCCTCTTCTATCCGCTCACGTGTATCTATCTGGATGCGTAGATGGCATGACGTCCATCGCTCGATAAAATCCAAGCATTTCCTGCGTGCAAGTCAGACCTATGTAGACAGGAACGTAAGCAAAGCGTTTGTTATCTTGATAGGGGTGTTCTTCCGGAAGCAGTGACCACAATCGATACTGATGCCCCCGCTAACGTCCGTTCTGGCGGCCAATATGCTTGAAGAAGAGGCTTGGTTAAACGTACCGAAGTTCAGCGGCTTTGAGATAAGGCTCGTCTCCGAAGGAAGCATTAGATCAGCCGTGCTCCACAATCAACATGAATCGTCTCACCCGTGATCGCCTCGTTCTGCATAAGCAGCAGTACAGCTTGGGCTACTTCATCCGCGGTCACCAGACGGGGAACAAGGTGGTTCTTTACGACGTCGCTAAGTGCTTGCGATCCGTTCTCGGGAAAGATACTGTCCCACATCGAAGTATCTGTATAGCCGGGTGCTATTGCATTGAAGCGAATGGGCGCAAGTTCCAGAGCAAGAACGCGCGCTAGTTGTTCCGTTGCCATCGTCGCAATGCCAGACACCCAGGCTCCTTTGGAGGGACGGTCGGAAGCGAGACCGCCGCTAAAGGTAAAGGAACCACCGGGACGTACGAGATGATGCGCTGCGCGAACCACGTCAAGCGAACCCCAAACACGTTCATCGAACTTGTGCCGAAAGTCGCTGAGCGGGTCATCAAGCGGACCTCCTATTTTTGTGCTGCCCGCTGCTATATAGACATGGTCGACGAAAGGGAGCTCGGAAAAGAGCTCCTGAATCGATCCGATGTCGTTGATATCAGCTACGCGGATTTCCAAGCCGCTCACCATGTCTTGTGCGGCCTCAAGTTTTCTTTCGTCCTTGAGACGGCAAGAACTCGAGCTCCGAGGGGGCGCGCCGCCTTTGCGACCGCGAGCCCGATCCCTTCGGAGCCACCGATAATTACAACCTGCTGTTCAGTCATCATGAGATAAGAACCTTTCATTGCAGAGGATCGCTGACAGAAGACCTGATCCCTTAGTGTTTGCGCGGCGACTTCAGATTGCCGAGGTGCCGCCGTCGACGGCCAGTTCAACCCCGTTCACATAGCTGGAGTCATTTGAAGCGAGAAACAATGCCACAGTCGCGATCTCATCGGGGCGGCCCATCTTGCCTCGCGGGATCAGGGCCTCGAACTGTCGCTTCGTCTCCTCGTCGAACATCTGGTCCTGGATCGGTGTCGCGATCTGGCCCGGGCTCAGTATGTTCACCCGTATTTGCCTATCCTTCAGCTCGTTGAGCCACGCGCGGGCAAAGGCGCGCAGAGCCGCCTTGCTGCCCGCATACGCACTATAGGCAGGCCAGCCCTTGACCGACGCGATTGATCCGGTCATGATGATCGAACCGCTGTCATTGAAGAGCGACAACGCTTTCTGCACCGTGAACAGCGTGCCGCGCGTGTTCAGATTAAAGAGCGCGTCGAAGTTCTTTTCGGTGCTGTCCCCGATCTTCTGCGCTTCACCGCCAGCCCCTGCACTCGCGAACAGCACGTCGATACTGCCCTTCTCCCGCTTCACCGTCTCGAACAGGCGATCGAGGTCCTCGAGCTTAGCCGAGTCGGCCTGTACACCGGTCACGTTCCGGTCGATCAAGGCCACCGCCTCGTCCAGCGCGTCCTGCCGTCGACCCGTGATGAAGACGTGAGCGCCTTCCTCAACGAACAATTTGGCTGTGGTGAGCGCCATGCCGCTCGACCCACCTGTGATCACGGCAACCTTGCCATCAAGCTTTCCCATAACTGTTCCTTTTGCGTTTTATGCGGACGGCGGTTTTTATTTACAAGTGCTTAATTGAGGGCGCTATCCCCAACGTCCTGCACGTGCCTTCTTTTCGATATCGATGGCGAACAGAGGCGTCTCTTCCGCGTTTGTGCAGAAATCACGCTTACCAACTGCCGCTGAGCCTGTTCAAGGGATATGCCAGCTTTGGCTAGGCTAGCCTCCCATCCTGGGGCGGCTTGAGCTTGAATGCGGTTGGTGAAGCGGGTAGTCTGCGCATCGATGGCCTCGATCCAGAACTCCCAGAGGACGTTATCGTTTCCTCGATCACTAATAGTTGGGCCGAAAGCATTGCTCCATGACAGGAGGCGGCAATGCTGACGTTCGGCGAGGTCCTCGACGTAATGCTGAACGAGGAGTTGACCGACGTGTTCGACGTTGATCGACATGCGGCGACCGTCCAGCGCAAAGCTCGACGCTGCCGCGATATGGTTCTTGGAACAGGCTTTGTATTCAGCATCGGTGATGCCAAATACCCATGCGGCCACGTCAATAGCGTCGATAGGAGCATGAATGACGGCTTGAGTGTTGACGTCCGCCATAATAGGCAAGTTCATGGGGCAATCTCCGTGTGCAGGCTAAGTTGCAGGCTCGGTGAGTGATCAGGCGCCGAGTAGTGGCAACAGTTCGGCGGTAGTGAGAATCTCATGCGCGAAGCTGGGTCCGTTGAGTTCATGCGCGGCATGCATCGCTTCATCACTGAACGCAGAGGTGGCGTCTTTCAGCAGCGTCACTTGGTAGCCGAGTTCCTGGCCGAAACGCCCGGTCGCCTCGATGCAGGTGTTCGCGATGAGACCGATCAGCACGATCCGTCGGATACCACGCTGCCTGAGTTGCAGGTCGAGGTCGGTGTTCGCGAAGCCGCTCGAGCCCCAATGCTCTTGAACAACAACTTCACCTTTCTGTGATTGAAAATCGTCATGAAAGGTGCCCCCCAAGTTCCCTTCTCAAATAAGAGCATCCTGACCTGACTCTGCTGGTAGGGTGTTGCGTTCTTCCAGTCGGCAAGGTCACCGGCTTCAAACCGGTGGTGCGGCACAAAGAACAATCGATATCCATTGGCGCGAGCAGTGCTGACGACTCCGCGAAGATGATCCAGCAGGTCGACCTTGGCGGCCACATCTTTTACTCGTGGCCAAGCCTTGCCGCCTTCGCTAAGGAAGTCGTTGTAGGGATCTACGAGCAGGATCGCCGTGTCAGAAGACGCATAAGTCATTGAATTCCTTTCTTACGACAGCCTTCGGCGTCGCTACGTGCCATATTGGGGGGTTTGTCGCCGGACATAGCCAAGCGCAGCGTGTCGTGCTGCCTGATTGTGCGAAGCGGTGCTGACGCACGGCAGGATTAAGGCATGTTCTTCAAAGCTTCAGCCGGACTCTGCTATCAAATTAGCTCGTCACAATCCCGTTTACTGATCCATTCAGACCACTTTTCGGAATGCAAGCCTTAAATCTTTAAAGGCGATCTCGAAATCGAACCAACGGCAGGAAGTTTGGGTTGGTTGTGCGGCACCCACGTCGACCATTCGCTACCGAGCATGGTGGGTCACAAACGTTCGGGTAGCAAGTCTCCCCGTTCCCACCCAATCTCACTCATGCTCGCCTACGGGCAAGAGCATCGGGCTCTTTCTATGATCTGGCACGTCTGCGTACCAATCGCATCAATGCATTGTCAGTGATTAAAGGAATGATCCACTGCTTGCACCTCACTGCGTGGAAAAGAAGGTGAGCACTTCTTCCAAGAAGTCGGCCGGCTGTTCCTGAGGAGTCACATGCCCGAAGTTTTCAACCTGTTTGTACTAGATGTCATTCGCAAATGATCTCAAGTGGCGGAACGAGGCGTCGCGCACCGTTCCACCGCCAAGGACCAAGGTCGGCTGGCAAAGTCTTGGGTCCGCACTACGCAGAAGGTGTTGGGCCAAACATTGCAAAGGCTCAGTACGAACGGACTTGTGGAGCGGCACGTTGTCACATCCAAGCCCATTGCGGTCAAGTACAGCCTGTCCGAGCTCGGAACATCTCTCCCGCCCCCGGTGGAGCAGCTACGGCTGTGGCCATCTCGCACGAGGCAGATCTGACCTGCCCGCCGGAAACAGAAGCACAGCTTAGACAAACTAATCCTCATAAACGCGCGTCCCGAAAGCTCCCTGCGCTCAACCCCGAAATCATCATTCTCCTCACCTAATCGTGCGGCGTCCTACGGATGGTGGCCTACGCATCCACCCACCGACCGTACAGGGCCGCTTGTCCTTGCAACACACCCGCGGCGTCGATCAACTGCCACATAGTCACATCCTCGATCCAGAACTGGCGCCCTGACTTCGCGAAACGCAGCCCGCGATATCCGGTGGCGTATCCGTCTTGCAGCACGCGCTCAATTAGTCTCTGGCGCTCCGCCTGGTTCGGCGTCTCGGCCGAGAGCCGCGATGGAATCTGTGTCAGCTCTACCCACGTGTACTCGAAGCACGCCAGGGCGCTTCGATTGGCATAGACAAAGCGCGGATCCGCAGCCGTATTGTGCGCCAGCAAACAAAAAGGGGCATCCTCATACAGCCACCGTGACGCCTCGTCCGGCCCCAAACTCTGCGGAGCCAGGCTTTTACCGAGATATCGCTCATACGTCTGCATCAGCAGACCGGTAAAATCTCGATCGTACGCGAAGCTGGAATCGCTCGGGCCCAAAGTACAGGGATCAAGCCCCGCAATTAGTGTTGCTGCGTTCATCCTTCCCATCCTTGTCCTCAAGTTAGCCTTGACTTGTTTTGCGGTGGATTCCAGCTATGCCCTACCTCGTCCGAGACAGAAAAGCTCTATTGAATGCTGCTTCTGGTGACTGTAAAAGCCTTCATCTCCGGCATCAAACCTATCTTGCCGGCTTCAATCCAAGCTATCTTTGCCTCAAGAAAGTGTGTCAATCCGTTCAGTTCTGCAGCTTTCTCGCGTAATCGGGCTTGCTGTCGCCGAAGGTATGCAACTAGGTCTTTGTTGCTGTGCCGGTCAAGATCTGTGAGAAATGCTTTGATCTCATTCAGCGTGAGCCCGAGTGCCTGACAAGTTTGAATCACGATCGCGGTTTCGGCCTCAGCTTCGCCAAAGAGTATGTACGGATGACGGCCGCCCTGCATCCCGGTAGCGGGTGTGAGCAGACCTTTCCGAACGTAAAAACGAACCGTATCAACACTTAATCCTACGTGCTTTGCGAACGCTGCGATCAGCATATGTGCGGCCCCTTGACTGTGGACCATGCTCCATAGTCACACTGAATTCTAGCTGAACCGACCCATAAGCCCGGCTAAGGAGAGATCCCCATGAAGCCTGCGGATGTTGCAAATACTTACAGTGATGAAGGTGAGCCAAGCGACAAAGGAGTCAACAACATAATGCTTGAAAAGAACAAACGTTTTGTTGCCGATTCTTCGGCAAAGTTAGTCAGGGTGATCTGACTGGGGCATTCGCGATAGTTCACGATGATGTCGCGTGGTGGAGCGCCGGCGGTGAGAACTTAGCTTTTTCTGGCATCCTGAGCAAATCTGACTTTATCGATTCAATGAACGGCATGGGCGTGATCTTTTCTGAAAGGCTGCAATTAACTCCCAAAAGCATGGTTGCCGAGGGTGACCGTGTCGCGGTCGAGCTTTCAGGTCATGCGGTGCTGAAGGATGGGCGCAGCTACGACAATCTTTATCACGTCCTGCTCACATTTAGAGACGGGCAGATCATCGCCGCAAGGGAGTATCACGACACGTTGTACGCCAAGATTGTTCTCATCGACGGCCAAGTGTCGAACTCCCCCGTGTAACGGAGAGGAGACGCAGGATCAGCCGTAAATAAAATCAGCATGCGCCAACGTAACTGCTGCCATGCACAGCTGCATGCATCCGACAGGAATTGTGCAGGTGTTCTGATCACGTCACATGTTTTGCACACGATGTCTCTTTTAGAGATAGCTCGTGCGGAGATCTTTGACTGATCCTTCTGAGTTAGCTTAGCCGCGGCTAGCACCCGGAGCGTCTATCTCAGCTAAACGTGTAGAACTCCGTCCATGCTGGTCGGGGTCGGCCCTTAAACATCGGTCCTGCTACAAGAGGGCCGGCCGCGGTCACACCCGCCCGGAGCGGCTCGTGGCGATGCATTGTAGCGAAGGAGCGGCGGGACTTGAATGATGCCCGAGACCAAGCCACTATGAGTCCCCGTCCGTCTGCTCAATTAGGATTAGCTCTGGCGTGCGATAACGCTCGTTTAATCGCCAGGACGGAGCACCAGTATGACAGCAAACCCTTTTGGGCACGGCCTCTTCGCGGACTTCTACAACGCCAACGATCCCCAACAAGCATTGAGACTGGTCCAAGAGCGCGTTTCTACCGACTTTGTCGATCACTCGCCCGCCTTTGGTGCTGCGCCGACCAGGGATGGCTTCGCTGCCACAGTCTCGCTGATCAACAGCGCACTTAGACAAAACTACCGGGTTCAGCGTACACCTTCCGAAGGTGCGACTCATGTTGGGATTTGGACATCCGAAGCGAAGCATATCGGACCGCTTCTTGGTGTCCGCGCGAGCGGGGCGACGTTTCAGGTGAAGGGCATAACTGCTTACGAGCTGCACGATGGTCCTATCATTGCTCATTGGGAGCAGTTCGTCGTGCCCGCCATCTTTGGGGCGCTTGGCCTACTTCCTCATGCCTAAGAGGCGTAGATCGAAGATAACCTACTTGGCGCGTCGCGCGGAGTCTGGTTTTGAACTGATGCGGCTCGCCTTCGTCAGCAAAACGATTATTTCCACTACTTGCTTATAGCTTTCTGATTCGCTTTGTATCAGCACTGGACTAAAGGTGCCCATTCCAGCAGTGGTGTGCATTTGTTTTTTCGACTCGCTGTGAAATCCATTCAGCGCGGCCATCGGACGTTAGAACGGATACGTAGTTTTGCTGTGCCATACAGTTATCCGATGGTCCCGGGTGAACTCCTTGAGGATCCAGTCACCTCCGTAACGACCAATGCCGCTGTTCTTTTCTCCGCCGAATGGCCCCGTGGGTGTGTCGTCTATGCTGTGATCGTTGATATGAGTCATACCGGCTTCAATGGCCAAAGCAAACTGCACACCGAGATCCCTGTTCTTGTAAACACGGCACTTGAGAGACCAAACTCCGTGTCGGTGGCCACGCGAAGAGCCTCTGCTTCATCCTGAAACCTTGATAATTGGTGCGATTGGTCCAAACAACTCATCCTGCGTGATCTTCATGTCGTTCTTGACGTCGACAAAGACATGAGGTGGCAGTACCTGACCCTGAACGTCGCCGCCAACTACTGACGCGCTCCGGCGGCATTAGCTTCCTCGATACGATCTAGGTGGGATCTCAGCTGCTTCTGATTGATGATGGGACCAATCGTGACATACGGGTCATGGGGATTGCCATACTTGCACACTGGCCTTTGTCGGAGTTCCTCATGACGATGGGCCGGTTGAAGTTGGCAGGAACGACATGGTGTTGAAGGGTAAGACGATGTGCGGTGTAGTTGGAGGTGGCAGCATACCCGAACTCTTCATCCCATGGCTAATCGACTTGTACGTGGAAGGTGTTTTCCCATTCGACAAATTGACTACCACATATGACTTCACCCAGATCAACCAGGCCATTCAAGATCAAAAAGCCGGCAAAGTTCTCAAAGCTGTCTTCACCGTCGCCTGAGTCGAGTAATCGAATGCAGCAAAGTGACGCAGGAGCCCATTCTGTCTGCGTGCATGAGTACCGGCGAGGGTACGGCGTAAACAATGGTTGTAAGCGGGCACAGCTCGATCGAGAAGACTATCGCTTTGCCGAACCAATAAAGTCAGCCCACCATGGGAGCACAGATATTGATTCAGAAACTCCTGCGCTCTAAGACCTAGTTGTTTTGGGGAGCAGCGTGGGCGCGTTGACGCATCCCTAGCCGATGGCGAAGACGGCAACTTGGTTGCGGTGATCAAGCGGAGATAAATCGGCGGCTCCTGCCCTAAACATCTTTGCCCGCTGTGCAACGTCACTCACAGCGCCAGGGACCATCTTTTTACTTAGCCGGCGGGCGGATCTCCCGCAACGCGAACATTCCCATGAGTTAGACATGGTTGCCGTCCGGGATCGCCATGCGCGTCACATACCTGCACCTAGCAACATTTATTGTTAAGGGTTCCAAATGGAACAGTACCAGGAATTCTCTTTGTACATATTGCGGTCGATGCACGCGTGGCGCATGTGACCATGCACAACCCACCGGTCAACGTTCTCGATGCACGTCTGATGATGAGCTGCATCACTTTGCAATGAAGGTCAAGCGGATGACAAGGTGCGAGTGGTCGTCCTGCAGAGCGCTGATCCTCAAATCTGGGTCGCCCATGGTGATATGAAGTTTGTAACGGACCCGACGTCCTTTACTCAACTTGGAAAGCTCGAGGCTGGGCACTCACCTATGAACCCGCTGCAGCGGTTACATGTACGATTTCGCACGTTGCTTGGGAGCAGCAACAATGCAGAAGGCAGCGATGGCGATGATCTCCGTCGTGCCAAGCTTGAAGCGTACGTCCGGTTCTTGGCTTGTAAGCTTTCGGAACCTCTCAAGCGTCCGCTCTGCATTTTCGGTAACGACCCGAGCGTAAGTTTCGAAAATCATAAGCCTTCCTCCTGTATCCGTTCCCTGTAAAGACTGTCTTCCAAGTAGACGGCTGGGCGCTGTTCAGAAAGTGGCGTCTGCCGCATTCACCTGTTCCCAGACATCTGGCCGCCACTGAACCCACTCGATCACAACACCGTCAGAGGTGCGGGAGAACATGTTAGGCCCGGTGGGCGCGTCCTGAATGGGCTGAACGATCTCTGCACCAGCAGCGAGAAGTGTAGCCCTAGTTGATTTGATATCGTCTACGATTGCTGGGCCGACTGCTCTAAGGAACGGGCGAATGGACTCTGCAGGTCCGGTAATGATGCAAAAGCCTCCAATAGTGACAACTTCCATATCCAGAAATGCCACCCGAAGTTCGGGTTCTTTGCCCAAGAGCTTCTTGAAAGGTGCAAGTGTGGCCTCCAGATCTGAGGTGAAGATACGGGAATACGTTTTGAGGATCATAGTAAAACTCTCCGTTCTGGTATTTTAGATGCCTTCAAGAGCGCACAGGTGAGAAGAGCGAGATCGATACAGTACGGTGCTATTACCCTGCTCTCACTACCAGAAGAACAGGAACTATCTTTCGATATGGATTGCTCCATATCGGTTTCGCCGGTGCGACATAGGAAGGTGTGCTTCATTCTTTATCCCAAATCCGATTTCGTTCAATCAGCCTCATCGCAGATGCTTTCAGACAGTCCCGTTGCGACGCCAACGAAGCAAGAACCGATTTCAAGAATGTCTTGGACCGAAGGAGGTACGTTGATATCACATGCCATGAGAACTCGCTCCCGAAGGCGAATGTACGCAGATTGAATCGTAGACGGAGGAGCAGAATATCCGTTCAATTGAGCGCTCATCGTCTCCGGTAGGCTACTAACCTCGTATAGGCGCCCACACAAGGGGTGAGAGTAACGATTTCCTGAGAACTTTCACCAGGCTCTTCTTTGCCTTGTCTCCATCCTGCGATTGCGAGTAGTCCTGTGTTCCGCCACTCGCATTTTCAGTCTTCTGCTGCTGTATCGGATCACTTGAACCCTGATCACGCTGAGCTAGCGCGAGCAACACCAAAGTCAGCGGAACGACAACGATATTGACGATGCTGCCGCAACAGCCACGATGAGGATCGCAGTATTCCAAGAAACGGGGAAAGAACGGCGATCCCTGTGAAGGGTATCGATGGAAAGCCAAATCCCATTCCCTGTAGAGCGGCAGTGGCCATATCTCGGCTCTTCCAGTAGCGCACCCCGAAAGCAGTGAGGAACGGTAGTAGTGTCCCCACAAGCAGAATCAGCGCCAATCTGCCTTGCGCGAGCAATGTCGCCCTAGGCGTACCCACCGCGCCGGCAAACAAAGCCAGGGGGAGCGCGTAGCGCAGAACCATACGGTTAAGCGCGCCCGCTGCGTTTGAGTCTTCGTCATGACGCAAGCCGGTGATCACTCCGAGAAGGAGTGTGAGGACGACTGGAAGCAGCGCTCCTACGAGCGAAACTTAACAGGGGCGAAAGGCACAATGGGTCTGAGCAAGAAATCGTTGCCTTGACCTGAGGTGCCGTCGTATGTGGGGTGATACCAGGATTGGATTTGAATCTGAGCCAAAGCAGCAGCGGGATTATTCGCCGTAGCGGCATCGACCTCACCTCCACCTGCTGCAGGGTGCTTGCGTTCGCCGCAGCTGGCGAAGTTTGAGCTTGGCCATTGCAAGCTTGGCATAGCAACAGCAATCCCGCGACAATGATTAGACTCGCTTGATGGTTCACGGATGACCTCTTAGAACTAGTTGCTATGCCCTGTCCGACATGTGAGAAAATCCCCGGCATGAGTACCGCGTCGGGCCCCAAGACAATCCGGCGAGGATCAGCCCTCGGCCATAAGAGCAGTACCATCTTTCAGCGTTACGGGTGCTGCTCCAATAAGAATGTAGGCCATCAGGCACGGCTCGGACCCGTTATTGATCCAGTTGTGAATGGTTCCTCGTGAACCAGGACGTCCCCTGTCTTATGCTTGACTGTCTGTGTGTCGAGTTCAAGATCGATGGCACCGGAAAGGACGATCGCGTAGTCAATCGAATTGGTACGGTGATGGCGTGGTGTGACTCCAAGCGAGTACCGCACAAGCTGGAAGACGGTTCCATAGTCAGGTGCCGTAGGAACCTTCTGCAGACCTTGGTCGTAAGAACCGTTGTTGTCCGACGGAAAGTCCTGTGTCGTCCAAGTAACACTGGATGCCATTCCATGGCGGGCTACTTCGGCATCAGCCCCTTTACCGTTGGCTGGCTCGGCAAGTGGCAGCGACGTATCGAACAAAACCGTGGACTTTCCTTCTAGTGTGTGTCCCGTGACGACGCGACGATATTCACGTGGCATAGCTTTACCCTCATTTCTAGTGGAACCGTTCCTGATGTTGAGTGAGCGATGAAGCAAGTTCGAGACGCACAACTCTCGCGGGTCGCACGATCCCGTCTGGCGGAGGCTTCTTCGCTCCACTGTCCGTCGTAAAGTAAGCGATGCGGCCATACTCTCCAGGTCGCCGGCCCCATACTCCGCTAGAAGGTCCTACGAGTTGATCGGAGAACGGCTCGCCTGCCACAACGTGATGCGCAACGTCGCTGTTCTGCGCCGGCGTCAGCGAAACGATGTCGATGGTGTGCTGGAGATGAGTGGCGAGATAGGCGACACCCGCAGCCTCATCGATAAGGAAATCGTCGGCCATTCTGCCGCCGGAGACGAACTCGGGAGCACTCGCGGGCTCAAGAGTCGCTGGATTCACCCGGACGCGCATGAACAATCTTTGAACCGTCGACGTGTAGTAGACGAAGCCGGTTTCCTTGGCATAGCGAATGCCGTTCATGCCGGGCTGGTTGGCCATGATGCCCTGGGCTCGAAGGTCATGCTGTCGTAGGCCAGCCAAACGCGAGTTTCCTTCGCAAAGCCGTCAGAGGCGAGGTCAACGCGCCAAATCAACCCGGCAACAGAGTCAGCAATGAGAATCACGTTGGCGCGAGCAGGCAGCTTCCGTTCAGGCCCCGACTGGCTCGGGAAAGTCAAGAATGTGCTGGGGCTCGAGCGGCTCGTCGGGTGACCAAGCGCGCAGATCCAAGCGGTAGAGCGCGGAGTCATGCGTCGTCAAGATGTTTGAGGTGTGAATGTAGAAAAGATCGTCTCACTTCAACTAGGTTGAGAGGCGGCTGGTCCTTAGATTTGTAAATCAGAAACGGCTCCACGGGCTCCGCGTTCTCAGAGGGTGGCACATACCAGAGCTCGTTATGATCGAACATGGTCACAAGAAGCGAATGGTCATGTCGAACGACGAGGTTTTCCAAAAAGTAGTGAATTGGAATGAGGCAACCGTCGTGATGACCAGTCGCAGAGTCTTCGTCTGGAGCATGGGAAGCCTTTGGGTACTCTGTGGCGCACGGACCGCGTGAGCCGGAGATGAATAAAGGCGAGAGAGCAGCCATCGCTCTCGCACACCGCCGCGTTATGCTTAGGGGATGATCGGCAGAAGCAGATACGGCTTTTTACCTTCGGCGAAGTGCAGCCAATACTTACCGCCGAAGATCGCGGACGGTCTTTCGGATCAATATGGGTAAACGGCCCCACACCCTTCATCGGATACGCCGCGTCGGGCGTACATCGGATGCATTGAGAGTCATTGAAACAAGGCAGTATTGTGCAGTCAGAAAGATGACGTGGTTGAATCCATCTAGCCCAAGCTCATCGACCCCGCGGTTGAAGAGCAGAGTGGGCAGCGCGTCGCCCTTCAGCAGGCCGCGTGCAACCTGTGCCGCAAGAGCTGGCTCCACATCCAGGTCGGCCGGTGTCTCACCGGCGCACAATGTTGCGATCTGGTCTTTGGAAAGTCCGGCTTGGGCAGCCACCGTCGCGTGAACATAAATCTCATAGCAGCGTTGAATCGACCCGCGACGACCAGTGTGACCACCTGCACCGCTTTCTTACTCAGCCCTGGCATCGCTTCCACAGCTTCGAGATATTGCCGTATCACCTCGCCGAGTTTTGGAATCTGCAACCAAACGCTCCACGGGCCTAGCAGAGCTCCATCTTGACGCACCGCTTTGAACACGCTGTACTTCTTCCAGATTCGTCCGATAAAGGCGTCATACAGCGCCTTCTGAAAAGGGGTTATTTCTTTTCTGGTATGAGGGGCACGCGCATAGTAAGGAGTCCTCTCACCGTGGCTTACCTACAAACCTGGGCGAACATGAGTTATGCTCACAAACCGACTCTAAAGGATCACGAGGTCAATCCGCTAGGTGTGAAGGGTATCGGGGAACTCGGCATCGTTGCTACCGCCGCCGCTGTCTCCAATGCGGTCTACCATGCGACCGGCAAACGTGTCCGCGACTTACCGATCGTGATGGATAAGCTCCTGGCTTAGCCAGGCGTCTGTATAACTGCGTACGCGGAGGTCAAAAGACTACGGCCAATAAGCTCCACGATAAAACACGCGAGACCTATCGTGTGAAGGACAGCACGCAACCATGTCCATTGGGTGCCTCTCAGGTCTGAGTAAACCGGGGCTGCGACACTCCTGGTAAACGACTCTCCCAAGAGTGCCGGATTAAGACAACAGACTCGATCGTCGCTCTAGCCTCGCCCCGGAGGCCACGTTCCCAGGCGCTGAAACATTCCAAACCAGTCCTCAAGATGCCAGCTGTGGCTTACTCGTCCCCCTCGAAGATGATGGAACTCATAAAGTCGTACTTCGATGGGCTGCTGCGACCCGGGGACGCCGAAGATCTCGCCTTGGTGCGTTCCAACCATACGTGCACGCACCCCAGCCCTCCCAGACGCGCCGAAAATCTCGTCTACTTCGATCCTGAGATCGGGAAAAGCTGCAAAGAACATGGGCATCAGCTTCTTAAACCCGTTGACGCTTGCTTCTTGCCCCGGGGTAAGATCCTTATCTTCCCAGTCCGGCCAACATGCCTCGTCTAATAAATCAGGTTTGCGCTCATTGAATGCTCGGTAGAACTTCTCAATTGATTGCGTTTCAGCTTCACTGAGTCCCGATATGCCTGCTGTCTGGTTTACAGACATAACATTCTCCTTCCATTCACTCTGGTTATCCATCGCAATTGATGTTTACGACGGGTCTATTCGATCTTTGGGGATAGCACTTCCCGTTGTATCGCTCTCATCCAGCAGGGCAAGCCGCGTGGCTGCTAAAGCCCGATCTCAACCGAATGCGTGCCCTGGTTCTGTTCAAGTCGGTCCTGGTGAATCCCGGGTTCACCGAGTTGACCTTGATGTTTGTGCCGCGCAATTCCCATGCGAGCTGCACGGTGAGCATGTTGAGCGCTGCCTTCGAAGCGTTATAGCCGATCAGTTTTACGTTGCCATGCTTCCATGCAGGATCGCTGTTGAGCGTCAAGGAGCCGAGTTGCCGGCATTGATTACAAGAACATCGAGTTGGCCGAATGCGTCTGCGATCTGCTTTGCGGCAGCGGTAACCGTGTCCTGCTTTGTCGTGTCGATCTCTATGAACCTTACCGTTTCCGCTCCCGCCTGTTTCAGGCGGGGGAATGGCTTCTAGTCCGAGAATTTCGTTGCGCGTCGCGAGCAGCACGAAATGGCCAGCTTGAACGAGGTTCCGGCAAAGCTCATAACCAATGCCTTTATTCCCTCCAGTGACAAGCGCGACTTTCATGTAGTTCCTCCTAAACTCTCTTCAGAGTTCAATCTTCAAGTGACGCGCCCTGTAGTTAGACAAGCTTACAATTGCGCCGCTCGCGCCGGTAGTGGGGTGACGTTGAACTGTGTAATGAATAAAATTCATGAATCATGCAAAATGAACTGAGTGAACTCGCGATCTTCTCCATCGTGGCCGAGGAGAGAAGCTTTACCCGAGCCGGAGCGCGTTTAGGCCTTTCACAATCAGCGGTAAGTCACATGATGCGAACGCTGGAGAGGAAGTTGGGTATCCAGTTGCTTGCGCGTACTACGCGAAATGTATCGCCGACGGCGGCCGGATCGGCAATCTTACGGGATCTGAATCCCGCGTTGGAGTGCATCGAGCAATCACTGGCGGCGGCGCGTAATCTTCGAGATCATCCCGCGGGTAAAATTCGGCTCGTCCTCTCTCGGTTGGCTGCTCGCCTGATCCTGCTTCCCAAGCTCACTTCATTCTCCCAGGCTTACCCCGACATTGAGTTGGATATTACCTGTTCGAATGACACGATCGACCTAATCGCAGGGCAGTTCAATGCTGGAATACACATTGGCGAATTCATTCAACGCGACATGATTGCGACCAAAGTAAGTGGAGACATGCGGCTGGCAGTTGTAGGCTCGCTCGCCTACTTCCAATCCAGGAAGATTCCGAAATCCCCCGGTGATCTGAAAGAACATTCGTGTATCGCGCTTCGGCTGCGAAAGAGCGGAGTCTATCGGTGGGAGTTTGAAAAGGGGCGGCGATCTTTAACGGTCAACCCGCGTGGTTCACTGACATTCAGCGATTCAGATTTTGCACTTCAGGCCACGTTGGAGGGTGCGGGCCTAATGATGACCATGGAGGCGCAGGTGGAAGAACATGTCTCAAGAGGGAATCTCGTCTCGGTGCTTCGAGACTGGTGTCCTGCCTTTCCCGGCTATTTTCTCTATTATCCGAGTCGGCGCAACCAGCCTGCCGCTCTTATCGCTCTTATCAAGGCTCTCCGGCTATAGCGGATGACGTAACGTAGTACCCAATGGAATGCATACCATAGTTCTTGGCTAGTGATGTCGCGCTATAGGAGCAAACGAAGCCCCGAGTTCCTGCCATGCTGACGGCAATTGAGCTTCCCGTGTAACGAACTTGGGTTGGGAAAAGCTCTGCAACGAGTGTGCCGAATGACCCGTAAGTCAGCCCCATTAAGGACAGGCCGAAGACCATCAAGGTCATGACTCCGGTTGTACGGCTTGAACAGATGCGACGATGTTGGGTTAGGCACCGCAACGGCAGATGTTGCCACTGAGGTACTCCTCAACTTCTGTGTCGCTCGGGCCGCAGGTCTCCCTAAACAGGGCGACAGCGGACATGATCTGGCCGGAGGTGCACACGCATCTTCTAAGCGCCGCAGGCCAATGACATCATGATCTCCTTATCGCTAGCCGATGGGCTGCCTGTGCATGGCGATCAGCCGCCAGTTCTCCAGAGCTGCCCTGCGGTGGGGTGCCGCTTCGCGCTCGTACACGGCGCTGCCGGCTACGTCGCGGAACGCAGCATAGTTGCCGTATTCCACCAAAACAACATCGTCCCAAGGCTCATCTTCGGAGCCTACGAGCGAAGCCAAGACAGAACCAACGAAGGCCGGCTTGAAGTTCTTCGTGTTCTCGGATTGCGCTGCGATCTTCGCGAACGCCGGGACATACCGCTGGTAGTAGGCTTCCTTCCCCGAACAGGGTGGTAGGTCGGTTCGATCACCATAGTCGGCCTGCTTCTTGTAGCGCAGCAGGTTCAGCATGACGAAGGGGGTGTTCTCAGCAATGGCGCTGGCGCCTTCAGCGATGTCTTGGTTGCTCAGTTCGGTGAGGTTCATCTTGGGGAATCCTTTCAAGATTCGGTTTGGGTTGAATAAGAGGGTGACAGGATCGACCCTTGGGCAACAGACCGCCAGTGTTCCTCAAGCGCCCGAGCTGTTTCAGCCGGGGCCTGCAAGGGAAACCAGTGGCCAGTTTCGAGCTTCAGCACACGCGTAGCGCCGGAGTCCTGTGCGAGTTCGTCGGCAAAGCGAACCGGACAGGCCTCATCGAGAGCGCCCCAAAGCACCAGGCCAGGTGCCTTGATCTTTTTCAGGTCGGACTGCCACTCGCGTCCGACATTGAGCGCGGAACGATAGAGCCGGAGGATGCAATCTTTCATGCGGTCGTCCACGAGGTCCGTCGCTTGCTTGGCGAGGTTCGCCGGGACCCCCAGCTGCTCCAGTTGTCCACTGAACTCGCTGGCTTTCAGGTTTGTCATGAACTGCTCTCCCGCGCCTTGCATTTGCCAGATCTTTGCAAGTGGGTGCCATTCGTAATCCTTGCTGACCGGCCCACCACCCGCCGCCCAGGTCCGGATCAGATCGGGCCGAACGGACGCGACTCGCGCAACGAAGATGCACCCCCAATCGTGTCCTACAAGATCGACCGGGCCAGACTGCTGCTCCAGTTGCCCGATGATCCAGTCGACATACTCCTCTTTGGTGGCCTTGAAACCCTCAGGAAGTGGGCTGTCGAACCCCGGTAAAGCGAGAGCTACGGTGTCTACCTGATGCAGATGTTCAATCACCGGTTCCCAAACCCGGTATGTATCAGGAACACCATGAATGAAAACTGCTGGCATAGCTTTGTATCCTTCCTCGCTGCGCAATTCGTTCTCAGAAAGAATTCCTGCTGATAACGAGTCCTGCGCGCGATCCACTCTCGAACCGTGGTAAACAACGGCTGTACTGAATGAGATTACATCTCGGCATACTGACGTTGTATGATAATGTTGTCAACATGGGGAGTTGCAGTGATGGCTCTGAAGCAGACGCCTCAAGAAGCGGCTCTGAAGAGAGATCAGATTATCGTCGCGGCCACTGCGGTGTTCCTGCGGTACGGTCATGCGCGAACCACCATGAATGATGTGGCCGAAGAGGCGAGAATCTCTCGTCCGGCGCTTTATCTGGTGTTTCCGCGCAAAGAAGATATCTTCGCCGCGGTCACCGAACGGCTGATCCAGGACAAACTGAAGCAGTACCGGCACGCTCTCCCCAAAATGCGAACGCTGAAGCAGAAACTACATTTTTGCTGTGAGCAGTGGGCCGGCGTCGGCTACGACATGACAAAGGCTCATCCAGATGCAAAAGACGTGTTCAACCTCGGCTTCACTCCTGTACGAGAGATGTATGCAGCTTTAGAGCACTTCTGGGCTGACCTGCTTCGTGAAGCGGTTGTTGGCTCCAAGCTGAAGACGACTCCCGACGAGCTGGCGCGTCTGCTCATCTTTTCCATGCGTGGTTTGAAAGACATTGCGGAAGACGGGGCCCACATGCGCCGTCTGATCGCACTCCAGGTTGATGTCGTTCTTGCCGCGTTAGGAAAAGGAACGTAGGTCGATCGACTGGTGGACGGCGAGAGTGCCGAACGCGTTGGTCTCCCACACGGCACCGATCTCATCGAGGGATGCGTTGCTGGCGAGACGTATCGTGGCGTACTCCTGGAGTGAGAGGCAAAGCGCAAAGTAGCTTCCGTAGTGCAGGCAGCGGCTGAGTTTTTGCAAGGTCGGGAGTCGATGTCTCGGTTCGGGAGATTTTCGCTCCGAGTTGATGAACCACATCAAGCGTTTTGAAGGTTGGCTAAACTCACACGTCAGACAGTATTACGTTTGGCCAGAACATGACGTTTACGTATAGTAGATGTCTTGATTGCGAGGTGTTATGAGCGAACGTATTGGATGGATCAGGCTTGTCAAGCTGGGATACCCCATGAATCTGCCGGCCTGCGGCGACCATCCCAAGGACCTTGGTCTCTCCCGATACTTAGCGGGAGAGTTCGCCCTGCCACACCCCATCACACAAACGCTGCTTCAGTAAACCAATGCAACGAGCCAGTAGTGGCTAGTCCGAAATCGTCATTCAACAACTAAGTCCGAGACACGAGGAAGCGTAATGAAAGCAGCATGGTATGAACGAAACGGCAGCGCACGTGACGTGCTGATAGTTGGGGAACTTGCTAAACCTGTTATCGAACCAGGCAAGGTTCTGGTGAGAATGCACGCGACTGGGGTCAATCCGTCGGACACGAAACGGCGAGCACGCGCACCTCTCCTCCCAGGGAATAAGCAACAAATTCCGCACCAGGATGGAGCCGGTGTCATCGAGGAGGTAGGTGACGGTGTCTCTACTTCCCGACTCGGAGAGCGAGTGTGGATCCACGAAGCTCTGATTGAAGGGAAAGCTGGGTGTGCCGCACAATACGTCGTCGTTCCAAGCGGGAATGCGGTCGAACTTCCGGAAGACACCTCGTTCGAGATGGGTGCGTGCCTTGGCGTTCCGGCCTTGACGGCGCACCGTTGCGTATTCGCGGATGGTCCTGTTACAGGTAAGACCGTGCTCGTGACCGGAGGTGCGGGCTCTGTCGGTGTCCATGCGATCCAGTTCGCGAAGGCGGCGGGCGCCAGGGTATTCGCAACCGTCAGCCGTCTCGAGCAAGCGCTCGTCGCTAGAGCCGCGGGGGCAGATCTTGTCATCAACCGACTTGAAGAAGATGTGGTAGGTCGTATCCAGGAGACGGCGGACACCGTAGAAGCGCCAGCCGTTGATAGGATCATCGATGTTGCGTTCGGCGAGACACTCGCCTCCTCGATTAAGCTCCTCAAAGTGGGCGGCGTAATTGCCACCTACTCCTCGGACACTCAGCCAGAGCCAACCATTCCGTTCCTGCCGCTCCTTTTTCTCGACGCCACCATACGTTTTGTGAATGTGTACAGGATGTCGCGGGAGGCGCATGAGAGCGCGATTGCGGCCACCACGGTGGGCCTAAGAGAGGGTTGGATCAAACCGACCATCGCTTCTCGTTTTTCCCTCGACCACATCGTCGAGGCTCACGAGGCATCGGAGTCCGGAAAAAGCATCGGTAAAGTCGTCCTCCATCTAGCCTGAAACAGGCTTTCGCAGCCACAAGACCATTTGCGTAATCTGTCTCTGACGAAGTTCCACGTTGGCGCATGACATCGTATGGTCACAAAGCGGCAAAATCTTTTGGAGGCGACTTGGAACTCATTCTCCGAGAAATTTGTTAGCAGCCACAGAGCAGAATCAGTAAACACGATGCGATGTATGGTTTGCTGATCGTTCGTATCACTACGCCTGCTGGGCAGCTGTCGCGCTTCTTCGCCAGTCTGCCAACTGCGGTTCTTTGGCAAGTCGCAACTTGATGCCGGAAGGGTCTATAACTTCGTAGGCGTTCCCGGTGTCGATGGCAGTCGGGTTCGCCGCCAACGCAGCTTGCAGATGTTCCAACGTGGCGAAGCGTATCTCAAAGTGACGCATCCGGGCCGTGCCTGCAGGCGACGGCGGAGCGCCGATCCCTTGCCAGGTGTTGATGGCAATGCGATGGGTGAACGGTCCCCCTGCGCCGAAATCAGCGACCTGCATCGGTGGCCACCACCGCGCCATTTTCATGCCGAGGCCGGTATAGAAGTTCCGGGCTTTCTCAAGATCACCGACGTACAGGTGAAGGTGCCCGACCTTGGTTCCCCTAGCTGCCATCTCTTGCTCTGAACCTGGCTCGTACGCCTCAAACACTTGATGAAGGTCCAGGAAGTACGCTCCGGGCCGTCCCACGCCATCTGCGACGACGAAGGTCAGCCGGTTACCGGGACCGGGCACGCACTCCCGGAACCTCTCCGGAGTTTCAAGTGTTATCTCCACGTTGATGCCGTCTGGGTCATCCAGGTAGATCGATTTTGAGAAGGTGTGGTCCGTCGGAGAGATCGGGTACGTGCGGTCGATGAGCCGCTTGAGAATGCGCGCGAAATCACGGGCGTCCGGTGGATGGATAGCAACGTGGTAGATGCCGCTATGTCCCTGCTTAAATGGAAGGCTGGCGCCACCGTGGAGCACGAGGAGCGTCTCTTCCGCGGTACCGACCGCGATGCCGCCATTGTCACTCAGTCGCCGCTCAAAACCAAAAAGCTCTTCCCAGAAACCTGCGGTCCGTTCGGGGTCTCTGACCTCCAGATGAACCGCTCCAAAGGTGAGGAAGTCCTGATCGACCATGTTCGTCTCCTGAACTGCGTCCGAGATTAGGAACGGCTTCGAAGGCACTCGCCTCCGAAGCCGGCACACTACTGGACCTGGCCTGCCTGCGTCTGGACCGCCAGGAGATGTGGGGCCAGGAACTCGTTCCGGTCCTTGCCCTGGCGGAGCGCCATCGTTCCACCCGCGGTCAGGAACTTCGGTTCCTTTACGCCGAGGAAGCCGAACACATCCTTGAGGTACGGCTCCACATGGTTGAACGAGGCCATCTGCGTACCGGCGTCATACATGCCGCCGCTGGCCACAACGAACGTCACCTTCTTGCCGGTAAGCTGCCCTTGCGGTTTACCGTCGACATAGGCGAAGGTCTTGCCAGCGCGCGCCACCTGATCGATCCAGAGCTTCAGGGGCGAGGAGATGCTGAAGTTATGCATCGGGACGCCGATGACCCATTCGTCGGCCTGTTGCAGTTCCGCAGTCAGGGTATCGGAAAGAGCGAGCTGCTGCTTCTGCTCTTCAGTCCGCGACGGCTCGGGCGTATAAGCGGCCGCAACCCACGCGCCCGTCACCGGCGGAATGGATGTGGCATTCAGGTCGCGGTCGATCACGGTCGCGCCAGGGTGGGCAGTCTTCCACTCGGTCACGAACGCCGCGGTCAGCTCGCGAGAGATGGACGCTCCGTAGAGCGGGCTAGAATCAACATGAAGCAGGGTAGGCATAGGAGTTCTCCTTCGTGAATACAAGTGGCCACTCATGGACACTTGTCTACCAGCAATAAGAGACAGATGTATGGTGTTTCGGAAGGGTTCAGAAAAGTTATCCTTGGGCATGCCTCTTGCGCCAGCGCAGCCCGAGTTCACCAAGTCCCCCGAAGCCGCCGCGTCCATAGATCGTCGGGTGCTTCGCAGCCGACGGCTGCTGATCGACGCCCTCGGCAAGCTGCTCAGGAAGAGAGACTTTAACGAGCTTTCCGTGCAGGAGATCGTAGACGAAGCGGACCTGACCCGGGCCACCTTTTATCTCCACTATCCCGACAAAGGCTCACTCTTACAGGCCCTGTCTGCCGAGCGCTTCGGCGAGATGCTCCGCAAGCGCGGCATCACCTCACCCCGAGGCGACGGTGCCCTGTACGCCATTGCGCTCGGCGTCTGTGATTACCTTGCCAAGGCTCTGGGCTGCCCGAGCAGCTTGAGCAAAATGCCGCAGGATCGTTTCGTCATCCCGGTCCTCGAAGCTCTCTTCCGCAAGAGCATCGACTGCAACATGCTCACGGCCGGCGTTGATCTGGAGACCTTCGCCACAACCCTGGCCTGGGCCATCTTTGGCGCCGCAAGCCGCTGGGCGCAGACGAAAGATCGCCGGCCGGCCGAGCAGATGGCGAAAATCATCGAAACACTTGTCGAGCCGTTAGTGCCATCTGAAGGCCGCCACAGTACTGGCAAGAACCTTCGTAAGTCCTCGTGAACGTCGTTCTCGTGAGTGGAGTCGCAGCGCTCTCAGCCTATCCCAGGGTCTAGGTTGACCACCCGTCTGGGTGTGGACCCGACTTAGGCTCCAGGAAAACGTGATCCCGGAAGGAGCCCAGTTTCGCTTGTCTCACAGCCAGTCTTCCCCTTGTTTAAGCGGACCTCACAGATCTCGTATGGCCTCTTCGGATCACCGACGTTGCGCATGTCTCAATCAGAAACGTGCGCGCCCGCGGCCAGAATCGGCGTGTCTACGGACCTATGATGATAGAGGCTCACGGCCAAGGAGGATAGAAAGTGCAATATGAAGATCATCGCCGCATATGGCAGGCCTGGCATAAGGCATCTATAGATCGCGATCAAACCGCATTGCTGTCGTTGTATGCAGACCACGCAGTCCTTGAGACACCCACGATTCCTAAGGTCTTGAAACAGGAAAGTGGTGTGATCCTGGGCCGGGAGAACATCAAGCTTTTTCTCGACGAAGCTCGCCGCCAAGTCTCCTCATCTGGCGAGCTGAAGACACCGATGCGCTGGTGGCGCGAAGACCGCTTTTTCAGCGCAGGAGACACGCTGATCTGGGAGTACCCCAGGCACACGCCTGAAGGCGACCAGATCGACATCGTCGAAGTGATGAAGATCAGAGATGGGCTTATCCAGCACCATCGTGTTTACTGGGGCTGGAAGCTCACCACTCCTGTCGCACAGGGCTGACACAGATGCAAACTGTAGTCGTCGCACGGCCTCCCACCGTGCGAAGAGCTATGACGTCGCGAGAGTACTTCAGGAAAAGTAGCGCTGATCACGGAAGCAAACAAAGGTAGAGGCTTCGAGGTTGCAAGTCAGTTGGAACAGGCGGCCTTCACGCTACTGCTTGGTGCGCGGAACGCTGCTGCTGAACTTCCACTCAACGAAGACGGGTCTGCTGTCGCCAAGTGGGCGCGCACCTCAGGAGTAGAGGAGGACAGCTAGTCGGGTGACCTTCCGACCGGAGCAGCATTTGGTGGAGAACTGGCAGCTGGCAAATAGATTTTCTGCCAAAAATTTGGGTGAGGTCCTGCTAAGCTGTTGAAGTATTTGGTGGACCTGATCGGGATCGAACCGATGACCTCTTCCATGCCATGGAAGCGCGCTCCCAGCTGCGCCACAGGCCCACACGTGAGGAAGGACTACTGTCATTCTCGTGGACAGAGCAGCATTCGTCAATGCGGCTCACCGCGCACGGCCTCGTGTCACGGGAACCTTTGCGTCGAGATCGGTGTCTAAGTCCAGTAGAGTGAGCGAGCACTCGGCCGCCGGCGGCGCAGTTCCCTCGCGCAGGTTGCGCGTTTTGGCGCGGAAGTCGTACTTTAGAGGACACTCCTTTGACGCAGGCAGGCGCTATCGTGGGAAATCTTGCAAGTGCGATCGGCTTCTCCACCGAGGAAGCCTCTCTCATCGCCGAGCTCAAAGCCGGCTCCGAGGAGGCCTTTGCCATCCTCATCGCACAATACCACCAGCCGCTCTACTCTCTCATCGCCCGCAGCCTTGACGATCCGGCAGACGCCTCGGACATCACGCAGGAAGTCTTCATCAAGGTCTTCCGCTCCATCCGCAGCTTCAACGGCGGCTCCAGCCTGCGCACCTGGCTCTATCGCATCGCGCTCCATGAGGCCTCGAACCAGCGCCGCTGGTGGTCTCGCCACAAACGCCGCGAGATCACGCTCGATACCCCGCCCTCCGAGCAGGAGGAAGACGCGCCCACCCTCGCCATGATCCTTGCCGACGGCCACGGCACGCCGCTCGACCACGCCGAGCAAAGCGAGCTTCGCGCCAGTGTGGAGCAAGCTCTGCGCGAACTTCCCGAGGCCTTCCGCACCGTCGTCGTTCTTCGCGAGATCGAAGGCTTCGCCTACGAGGAGATCGCCGAGGTTCTAGGCGTCAACCTGGGCACCGTCAAGAGCCGCCTCACGCGCGGCCGCCATCTGCTTCGCGATCTCCTTCGTCCCTGCCTCAAGCCCGGCCGTTCCGAACCCGCTCTCGCCGCGCGGAGGTCCGCATGACCTACCCCGTCGCCTCGCCGCAGCTCGCGCCGGCTCTCTGCACGCAGGTCAGGTCGTCCCTGTCCGACTATCTGGACGGTGCCGTTACCGGAGTGGAGATGCGGCACATTGCCGATCATCTTGAGCTTTGCCCTGCGTGCGCCGCGGAGTTCGCCCTGACACGCCGCATGCAGCAGACTCTGGCAACTCTCCACGCGCCCCGCGTCCCCGCGGACCTCAACCTGCGCCTGCGCCTGGCTATCTCGCAGGAAGGCCGGCGCAGCTGGTCCAGCCGTCTCGACCGGCTCGCTCTAAGCTGGCAAAACGCACTCCGTCCGCTGGTCCTGCAGGCCAGCGCCGGCATGGCCGCGGCTGTGCTCTTTCTTGGCAGCATTCTCTTTCTGCTGGGAGCCATGAGCGCCGCCAACCCCGTCATGGCCAACGACGAGCCGCTCGGCGCCATCACCGCGCCCCACTACCTCTACTCCGTAGCCGGCATTCAGCCCGTGGCCACGGCGGAGGACAGCACCATCGTCGTCGAAGCCTCGGTCAACGCCCGCGGCGAGGTCTATGACTATCGCATCGTCTCCGGCCCGCAGGATGCCGCCATCCGCAACCAGATCGTCGATCGCCTGCTCGCCAGCGTCTTCCGCCCGGCCAGCGTCTTCGGCGTCCCGGTCCGCGGGCACGTCGTCATAGCCTTCTCCGGCGTCTCCGTCCGCGGCTGACCCGTTTCTCTGCCCCAAAGATCTGTCCAACGACTCAAAACACCCTCCCCCCAGATTGCCGTCATCTCGACCGAAGACGAGTGCCCACGCCACCTGGATCGCCGTCATCTCGACCGAAGGCCGAAGGCCGCAGCGGAGAGATCCCCGCATTTTCAACCTTAGCGCTGCAACGCCTTCACCAAACGCCACACAAGCACTTCAAGCAAGGCCGCTTGCACGCAGTCCACGCGCTCTCCTACACTCCATGGGTGCGTCGAAACCCTATCGTGATCCCGTCCTCCGGTGCCGCCGCGCCTTCCTCTCACCGCGCCCTCCTGCAGCCTCGCTCCCTCTGCATCGCCCTCGTTCTCATAACCCTGCTCTTCACCCCAGCCTGGACGCAGACCCCAAGTCAGGTCAGGAACCCCTCCCAAAGCTCCTCATCCGGCAGTGGCGGGCAGGACTCCCCCATCCGCGGCGCCCAATCGGAGGCCAGCGGCTCCGCCGTCACGCTTGAAACCAGCGAGCCGCTCTTCGACCTCGCCGTCGCCCTCAATACCTGCGGCTACAACGCCGATCTCGCCGCCTCCGATCCCCTTCGCGCCACCATCCGCGATCAGGTTGCCGCCGCCGTCGCCGCCTCTCCTGAGGCCGCAAAGAGCCGCGACACCCTGTGCACCTACATCCAGCAGCACACGCTCTCGGATGCCGGCCTGAACATCGCCCAGTACGTCTCGCTCGCCCTCTACACCTCGCCCGAGCTGACTCCGACCGCCGACGAGACCGAGCTTCCACCCGACTCGAACCAGGTCCTCACCATCCTTCCGCTCGTCCACAACTTCGCCGATGCGATTCACCTGCACGCCCTCTGGGTGCAGAACCGCCCCGCCTATAACGCCATCCTCGACCGCATTCACGACCCGCTGACGAAGATGATCCTCAACACCAACATCTACCTCCGCGCGCCCGTATCGAGCTACGACGGCCGCCGCTTCCTCGTTCTGCTTGAGCCCATGCTCGCGCCCACCGCCGTCAACGCCCGCATCTACGGATCGAACTACATCATCGCCGTCTCGCCCTCGGCCTCCGGCTCCTTCCACATGGAGCAGATTCGCCACACCTACCTCCACTACGAGGTCGAGCCGATGATCTACGCCCGCGCGGCCGCCATGGATCGCCTCGTGCCCATCCTGAAGTCGGTGCAGGAGGCGCCCATCGACTTCGCCCACAAGTCCGACATCGTCTCGCTCCTCACCGAGTGCCTCATCAAAGCCATCGAGGCCCGCACCATGGACACCGGCCTCACGCCGCCGATAAAACCATCCGGCCTGCGCGAGCGTGTCGACTTTGAAAAGTACGATGCCGCGAAAAATCTCTACGAGCGCCAGACCGAGGCCGCCCGCCGCAACGCAGCCGACCTCGCCACGCGTCACGGATGGGTGCTGACGAACTACTTCTACCAGCAGCTCATCCAGCAGGAACACGAAAATGTCAGCCTCAAGGACAACATCGGCCAGATGGTCTATGGCATGGACGTCGACCGGCAGGCCCATGAGGCCCGGCAGGTCGCGTTTCTTCCGGAAGAGTCCCACGACGTTGTCCGCCGCGTTGCCCTGCCGCCAACCGGCCTGCGCCTGGCGGAGATGAAGCTGCTTCAAGGCGATGCGCCGGCTGCCAAAGAGATCGCCGCCAAGTCGCTCGCCGATCCTGCCGGCGACCATGCCGAGGCCAACTACATCCTCGCCCGCATCGCGCTTCTCGAGCGCCAGCCCGAGCAGGCCATGTCGCACTTCCAGGCCACCCTCACAAGCGCCCGCAACCCGCACACTCTCGCCTGGTCGCACATCTATCTCGGCCGCCTGTACGACGTGCAGCCGGACCGCCGCAAGGCGCTCGAGCAGTACCAGGCAGCTCTGGCCGTCCCCGGCGCGCCCACCGAGACACGCACGGCGGCAGCCACCGGCCTCAAAACGCCCTTCGCCCTACCGAAACAGCAGAAACCGGCGCCAGACGACGACGACAAGGCGATAGACCCCAGCGGCAAGGCCGAGAAGGACGCCTACAAGCCAAACAGTAAGATGTAGCTGCCCAACTCGTGTCCTGATCTCAACTCCGCTGCGGGCAACTCTGAACAATCTTTTGCATTTCTTCCTTCCATTCTTCGCTTTTTTCCTTCCATTCCGAGCAACGCGAGAAACCTGCTTCTTGTTTGGATCGGCTAAATACATTTCGACTTGAGCACACCTTCTTCGGGGGACTTCGACTTCGGGCGACTCTGATTTTGAGCGACTCTGACTTCGGGCGACTCTGATCAAATGCTCTCCGTTAAGGGCATAGCTTCAGCTATGCCGTAAGTGCTTTCCGTGCAATGCGGCTTTAGCCGCTGAGGTTGGCTTGGTTAAAGTCGAGCGGTCTCATCCCCAAAAGCCGTCATCTCGACCGAAGGGAAGCAGTCTCATCCCCCAAGATGCCGTCATCTCGACCGAAAACCGGGGTCCCCGGCGAGCGAAGTTGCTCGCTGGGGTGGGAAGACGAGCAGTCGTATCGCTCGTCGCAGCGGAGAGATCCCCGCATTTTCGTCACCGCTGCCGCAACTCCTCTTTAGGCGACATGCACATATACTTTCTGGATAGCTTCTCAGGACCAAGCCGCTCCAAGCATCGGGAGATCAAGAGAGTGACCCGCACCCAACCTGCCGCCGAGACGATGCAAACCAGGTCCCTGAAGCCCCGTGCCGCCGAGACCTTCGCCACCGGCCACACCTTCCGCGATCCCACGCTGCTCGATCTCGCCCTCACCCACAGCTCTCTCCTGCATGAAGATCCGTCGCTGCGCGGCGGCAGCCCGGCCAAGCCCGCGCCCGACAACGAACAGCTCGAGTTCCTCGGCGATGCCGTCCTCAGCCTGGTTGTGGCCGAGGTCCTGTTTCGCAACTTCCCCTCCGCGCGTGAGGGCGATCTGACCCGCCTGCGCGCCTCAATCGTCAGCAGCGAACATCTGGCGTCGGTCGCCGTGCGCCTGCACCTCGGCGCGCACCTTCGTCTCGGCCGCGGCGAGGATCGCAGCGGCGGCCGCAGCAAGCCCGCGCTGCTCGCCGATGCGCTTGAAGCCGTTATCGCCGCACTCTACCTCGATGGCGGCCTGCCCGCCTCCGCCGCCTTTATCGAGCGCGAGGTCGTCCGCCCGGCGCTCCCCGACCTGCGCCAGGCGCTCGCCCAGGGCGCGGCCATCGGCGACTACAAGTCCGCCCTCCAGGAGCGCCTGCAGGCTACCGGCCTCGGCCAGCCCCGCTATGTGCTCACCGATGAAAGCGGCCCCGATCACAAACGTCTCTTTCGCGTGGCCGTTGAAATTCACGCAGCCAACGGATCGGCAACGCCGCTCGCCGAGTCCGAAGGCAGCACCAAAAAACGAGCCCAGCAGGAGGCCGCTCGCCTCGCCCTGCTGCACCTCGAAGAGCACCCGGCCGGCATCACCGCCATCGCGGAGGATCGCGCGTGACCCGAAACCCATCCGCTCCCGCACCGGACTTCCCAGCCGAGCACACCCCAGACGGGCACACCGCGGCCGGGCACACCCCCGTCGCGGAGCTCGCGGCCGCGGAGAACACCCTGCTTCTTGCCCTGCAGGCGCTGCTCTCGATCATCATCGTCGCCATCTTCATCATTACCTTCACCGTGCAGCCCTTTCGGATCCCGTCGGCCTCCATGGTGCCCACCCTGCTCGTCGGCGACTTCCTGCTCGTCGACAAACAAACCGCCAACCTCGACCGTCTGCCGCTTGCTCCCGGAAAAATCCATCGCGGCGACATCATCGTCTTCCACTTCCCTTCCAGTCCCTCCGTTCACCTCGTCAAGCGGGTCGTCGGCCTTCCCGGCGAGCGCCTCCACATGCACGACGACCAGGTCTTCATCAATGGCAAGCCGCTGGCCGAGTCCTACGCCGTCTACCGGCCCTCCCCGCCCGACTCCTTTCGCGACAACTTTCCGCGCCTGACCATGACCGATCCGGACGTGGACGCCCGCTGGTGGATGCAGCTGCGCCATCTTGAAGACCACGGCGATCTGCGCATCCCCGCCAACAACTACTTCGTGCTCGGCGACAATCGCAACAACAGCGAGGACAGCCGCTACTGGGGTCTGGTGCCCGCCTCCGCCATCATCGGCAAGCCGCTGCTCGTCTATCTCTCCCTGCGCGAGCCCGAGTCCGACGACGGAAATATCCGCCCCGACCGCGCCACCACGCAGCCCAGCCTGCTCGCCAACCTGCGCAGCCTCGCTCGCTGGCACCGCGCCCTGCACATCGTCCGCTGACCGCCCCCGGCCGCCCGTCCGCAGGTTCGCCCGGGAACGATACACTGACATCCGGAGCCACCATGACCACCACGACCGAGCCCAACCAACCCAACGCGCCCGCCGGCCCCGCCCTCGACACCACCGCGACAGCGCCTGCGAAGCCCGACGCGCCCGGCAAGAGTGACGACCGCACCGAGACCCCGCTCGAATCGCTCGCCTCCATCTGCACCGTTCTCGCCATCGGCCTCTTCGTCATGACCTTCGTCTTCCAGAACTTCGAGATTCCCTCCGCCTCCATGGAGAAAACTCTGCTCATCGGCGACCACGTCCTCGTCGATCGCATCACCCTCGCCCCACCCTCGCTTTGGGCCCGCTTCCTTCCCTACCGCGACGTCCATCGCGGCGATGTCATCGTCTTTTACAAGCCCAGCATCACAGAGCCCGATCTCTTCCTGGTCAAACGCGCCATCGGCGTCCCCGGCGACCGCATCCACCTGCACAACGGCATCGTCTACCTCAACGGCGTCGCGCAGAACGAGCCCTTCGCCGCCAAGCCCGCCGACGACGGCAACCCGCAGCACGCCTACGACGCCTACCGCGACGACTTCCCCACCGGCGGCCAGGCCTACAGCAACATCACCGCCCTCTGGTCGGAAGAGCTGCCGAAGCACGTCCAGAACGGCGACCTCATCGTCCCACCCGGCAAGGTCTTCGCCCTAGGCGACAACCGCACCGAGTCCCTCGACGGCCGCTACTGGGGCTTCGTCCCGCGCGAGAACATCGTCGGCCGCCCCATGTTCGTCTACTGGTCCTTCCAGACCCCCGCCAGCCAGATCGACAAGCAGGGCCTCGGCGAGCGCATCGCCTTCATGGGCCACGTGCTGGTCCACATCTTCGATCAGACCCGCTGGTCCCGCACCTTCCACATCATCAAGTAGCGCCTACCATCCCGGCGCAGCACCCTGAGAATCTGCAGCACCTAGAGAATCTCTAGGGAAGCTCTGAAGAAGTCATTTGCTTTTCTTTCTTCCATTCCGAGCAGCGCGAGGAACCTGCTTTTTGCTCGGACCGGCTAAACACTTCTTCCGAACGATAGAAGTTCTTTAAACTGATCAGGCCTCCCTTAGACACACAATAGACACACAATAGACACACAAAGAGACACGCAAGTAGACACGCAAAAACCGGGAGTCAAACAGCGCACAGCATCAGGAGAAATGCTCCATGCAGCAGGAGACCTATACCGCGACCGTTCTGACCCAGACTCCGCGGCCCAGGGCCGGCTCCAGCCTCCGCCGCCTGTCCGCGCGAAACATCGCGGCGCTTGTCGTCTGTGCCTGCCTGCTTCTGCTCGCGGTCCTCCCACCCCTGATCAGCCTCAATCGCTATCAGCGCCGCGTCACCACCAGCATAGCGCAGGTCCTCGGCCGTCCCGTGCATCTCGATCACGTCACCCTGAACCTGCTGCCGCTCCCCAGCTTCACCCTTCAGAACCTCGTCATCGACGAGCTCCCACCCTTCGGCGCCGAGCCCATCATCCGCGCCAACACCGTCCACGCGCAGCTGCGCATCGGCTCCCTCTGGCGGCACCGCGTCGAGTTCTCCCGCATCACCTTCACCGACCCCAGCGTCAACCTCGTCCATCTGCCCGATGGCCGCTGGAACCTCTCCGGCCTCCTCCTCCAGGCCTCCCACGTCGACGCCGCGCCCACCGCGCAGACCTCCGCCGGCGCCGCCCCCCGCTTCCCCTACATCGAAGCCGCCGGCGCCCGCATCAACCTCAAGCTCGGCCAGGAAAAAACCCCCTTCTCGCTGACCGAGGCCGAGTTCGCCCTCTGGCTCCCGCAGCCGCGGCAATGGAAGATGCGCATCAGCGCCAAACCGGCACGCACCGACATCAGCGTCTCCGACACCGGTATCCTGAAGCTCGAAGCCGGCCTCAACCGCGCCTCCGCGCTCGGCGAGGTCCCACTCACCGCCGACGCCACCTGGACCGACGCCCCGCTCGGCGCCACCAGCCGTCTGCTCACCGGCAAGGACGCCGACGTGCGCGGCCAGATGAACCTCTCCGCCCACCTCAGCGGCCAGCTCGCCTCCGCGCGCCTCACGCTGCGCGCCCAGGTCGACAACCTCCACCGCGCCGACTTCATCCCCGAGCACGCGCTCTTCGTCGATCTCGACTGCACCGCTCTCGCCACCCACCTCGTCCATTCGCTCGAAGACCTGCGCTGCAGCTGGCCCGTACCCAATAGCCAGGGCGCCACCATCGCCCTCGCCGGAACCCTGCCCGACCTGCTCGACCTCCGCCGCTCCGCCCAGCTCGAGATCGGCACCCCGCGGCTGCCCGCCTCCGTTCTCTCCACCTGGGCCCACGTCCTCTCCGCGCGCATCCCGTCCGACGTCCACGCCACCGGCTCACTCGCCGCCAGCACGCTCTACACCGGCGGCAAACGCCCCGGCATCTGGCAGGGCCACGCCACCTTCACCGATCTTGCCCTAGTGGGCAGCCGCCTCGGCGAATCGCCCGTCCCCCTCGGCGACGCGGCACTCGAGACCGTCGCCGGCGGCGACTCAACGACGCTTGTGCTCCATCCCGTGCAGCTCCCCCTCGGCGGCCGCGATCCCGCCATCCTCGACGGCTTCGCCAGCCGCGACGGCATCACTCTCCACCTCACCGGCCTCATCGCCATCCCCCGCCTGCTCGCGCTCGCCGCCGCCGCCCCGCAGTTTGGCGAAGGCCTCGCGGAAGCCCTGCCCCGCAACCGTGCAACCGGTCCCACCCGCCTCGATCTCACCGCCCACCGCGCCTGGGCCGGCCCCCAGCTCTGGAC
>CAXTRT010000034.1:0-44007 GCA_964246835.1 uncultured Acidobacteriaceae bacterium
GTGGGGGCGCTGGTCTCAGCGCTGCCGAAGCTGGCGCCGCATACGCTCGCGATCTGCCTGGGAATTCTGGTCGTGCTGACGGTGATCAACCTGCGCGGTGTGCGGGAGAGCGGCGTGTTGTTCATGGCGCCCACATATGTCTTTGTGGCCTGCATGCTGGGTGTGCTGGGGTGGGGCGTGGCGAAGACGGTGTTGAGCGGCGGGCATCCGCAGCCGGTGATAGCACCGCCGCATCCGCAGGCAGGACGAGCTGTGGCTGCGGTTGGGGCGTGGCTGCTGCTGCGGTCGTTTGCCAGCGGATGCACGGCGCTGACCGGGGTGGAGGCAGTCAGTAACGGAGTGCGGTCGTTTAAGGAGCCGCGCACGCGGACGGCGCGATGGACGCTGACAGTGCTGGTAGTGCTGCTGGCGCTGATGCTCGCGGGGATCGGGTATGTGGTGCGGGCGTACGGGATTGAGGCGACGGAGCCGGGATCGAAGGACTATCAAAGCCTGCTCTCAATGGTGGCGGCGGCGGTGGCGGGGCGCGGGGCCGTGTATTACACGACGATCGCATCGATTCTGGTGGTGCTGTCGCTCTCTGCAAATACGGCGTTTGCGGGGTTTCCGCAGCTGTGCCGGGTGATCGCTGAGGACGGCTACCTACCCCGCTTCTTTGCAATTCGCGGGCGGAGGCTGGTGTACACGGAAGGGATTCTGGTGCTGGCGGTGCTGGCGGGCGCGATTTTGGTGGTGTTTGGCGGGGTGACGGACCGGCTGATTCCGCTGTTCGCTATCGGGGCATTTCTGGCCTTTACGCTGTCGCAGGCGGGCATGGTGGCGCACTGGCGACGCGAGGGCGGCAAGGGTGCCGGCTTGAACATGACTATCAACGCTACGGGCGCAGTGGCGACGGGCACCACGGTGGTGCTGGTGCTGGTAGCTAAGTTTGTCGAAGGCGCGTGGATCACCGTGGTGATCGTGCCGATAGTGATCCTGTTGATGCGGGCCGTCCACCGGCATTATGTGCGTGTGGAGAAGCTGACGCGGGTAGGGGCGCTGGATCTAACGCCCAAGGGGAAGATGCTGGCGGTGGTGCCGGTGTCGCGGTGGGACCGGCCGGCGGAGGCTGCGATGCGGTTTGCGTGCTCGCTGACGGACGATGTCGAAGTGCTGCACGTGGATTGCTCGAGCGAGGAGGGTGAGGCGGGATGCGAGGACTGGCGGCCGCTGATCGGCGATGCGGCCGAGCGGGCGGGAGTTCGCGCGCCAACGTTGATGACGGTGACGTCGCCGTTTCGCTTTATCACGAAGCCGATTGTGGATCATGTGTTGCAGGTGGAGGCGGCGAATCCGGAACGATCGGTGGCGGTGGTGGTTCCAGAGCTGGTGTCGCGCCGTTGGTATCAGTATTTGTTACATAACCACCGGTCGACGGCGCTCAAGGCGACATTGCTGGTGCGCGGAAATGGGCGAATTGCGGTGATCAATGTGCCTTGGTATCTGGAGAAGGTGTGAGCGGCGCTGGTTGATTGCGTGCGGCTGTCGGTGTCATGCTCGACGGATGACACGATGGATGATGATCTCGACGAGTGCGGTGCTGGGACTGAGCTGCTGTCTTCCTGTGGCGGCGCAAGAGAAGGGGCGATGGCAGCCCCTGAGTACGACGGCTCGGGGCATCACGGGAGGCGTGGCATTCTCCGATGAGAAGCTGATGATCAGTTTCTTCAAGTTTCCAATTGCTGAGATACGGGAGCTGGCTCCGGGGGAGTTGCTGGTTGTTGCGATGGACGATCCTGCAGGCAAGGGCGCAGCGATGAGCGGACATCTCTACAGGCTGAGCATTCCTGCGGAGCAGCGGTTCCTCAATCGCAATACGATGTGCGGTGGCGAGGAGACGCAGTGGATGACGACCGCGGTGCGGGGTAAGATGCTGCAGCTGGCGTTCTTCTCCAGGGCGCAGATGCCGGTGCTGACAGCGGAAGCCATGGCAAACACAACCAGCCTGTGTGGAACGTTTTATACTCTCGATAACGCGCAGAGATCCACCAACATGAACCTGCTTCAACGTGTTGCCGAAGAGTCGTGCGTCTTGCTGCCTGAGGCCGGTGTCGGTTTTGCCTGGCTGTTTCTGACCAGCCCGAAGATGACGGCTCCGATCAGCAGAAAGGCTGCGGCTACGATGACGGAGATAGCGATGACGCTCATGGACTGAACCCTCTTGTGCTTGCGAGTCCCGCGAGCGGCTTTCCGTTGCCTTCGTAGGATCCATCGTTTCGAGGAGTTGCCGCTCATGGATAACGGCGCGGTGATTTGCGAGGGGAGCAAGGCGCAATCCGTTTGACAGCGCTTATGTCGGAGTGCGCATCAACAGGTAGGCGCCAGTGAGGCCGAAGAGGATGTCTGGCGACCAGGCGGCGAGGAGGGCAGGGAGTGTGTTGACGTTGCCCATGGCCTCGAAGGTGCTGGCGACGATCCAATACGCGATGGCTAGGCCGATCGCCGTGGCGATACCGGCCAGGCCACCGCGCTTACCCATGGAGAGAGCGAAGGGGACACCAAGGACGGCCATAACGAGGGTGACGAGTGGGTAGGCGAGCTTGCGATTGAGCTGCACACGCAGGCGCATGGTGTCGAAGCCGGACTGCGAAAGGTCGGTGATGTAGCGCGAGAGCTCGTTGTAGCTCATCTCCTGCGAGGGGCGATCTTCTTTCTTAAAGTAGGTGGGCTGCTCGTGAATCTCGGCGAAGGAGGAGAGGGTGAAGGGGGTGTAGCCGGAGGTGGTTTCGCCCGAGAAGGTGCGTTGCCAGCCGTTCTCGAAGATCCACTGGCTGGCGTGGTCGTCCCAATGCGCGGAGGAGGCGAAGATGCGGCGGGTGAGAGTGAAGGTGCCGGGCTGGAACTCGAAGACGGTGAGGTTGGCGAAGACGTTGCGGTCGGCATCGAAGAATTGGTAGTAGAAGATACGGCCGGGCTCGCCGACGCGGGCGTTGGAGCCGGAGATCCATTTGCGGTCGGGACGAAGGAAGGTCTGGGCGGGCTTGCCCTTGATGGTGGCGCGGAGAGCCTCCTGGCGGCGGTTGGCTTGGGGCAGGTAGAACTCGTCGAAGGCGAAGAGCGCGCAGGCGATGACGCCGGAGAGCACAAGGACGGGGATGACGACCCGATAGAGGCTGGTGCCGGTGGCCTTCATGGCGGTGAGCTCGGAGGTGCGGTTGAGTGCGCCGAAGGTGATGAGGACGGCGACCAGGGCGCAGAGCGGGGTCGTGTTGTAGAGGATGTAGGGGATGAGATTGAGGAGGTAGTCGCCTACCGTGACGAGTGGTGTGCGGTTGCGGATGATGTCACCGATGAGCTCGAAGAAGGTGAAGACGAGGAAGAGGGTGGCGAAGGTGGCGAGGACGAGGGCGAGGTTGCGGGAGAACTCGCGGAGGACGTAATCGTCGAGCAGGAGCGGGAAGCGGGCGCCGAAGGTCTCACGCAGTCGGCGAAGGATAGTGGCGATGGTGGGGAAACGGCCCTGGGTGGCGGCGACGCCGTTGCGCTTGGAGGAGCCGAAGAGGCCGGTGGTGAGGCTTTTGAGAACGTCGCCGATCTGCGCAAAGATGGAGAGGGCGATGCCGCCGCGGGAGAGCTGGTAGAGCAGAAAGGCACCGGCGGCGGTGAAGATCAGGTTCGAGCCCCAGACGCCGAGGAAGGGGCTGAGCTTGCCGTTCTTGGCGAGGGCGACGCCGACCGAGGACAAGAAGTAGTAGAGGAAGACGAGGAGGAGGGTGACGACGAAGCCGGTGGACTTGCCGCCGCGCTTAGAGGAGAGGCCGAGCGGGACGCCGACGAGCATGAGCACGAAGCAGGCGCAAGGGTAGGAGATGCGCCGGTTGAACTCGATGCGGTAGATGTTGCTGCCGCGGCCTGCGGTTTGGTTGCTGGATCGGCCGAGACGCCAGAGCTCCCTAAGCGGAAGAGCGAGGATGGGGGTGTCGGTGCGGGAGACGTGGGCGTCGTCGGGGGCGGCGAGCTCGATGGGAACGTCGGTGGTGGTGAAGGTGGAGATGTTGTACTGGTTGGGGTCGGCGGGCGAGGTCTGGTGCTGGCTGCCGTTGAGCAGGTGGAGGCGGAGAGTGCCGGCGTCTGGAGTGTTGGCGGGGCCGGCGACGACGATGGCCTGGTCGGCGGTGGTGATGGTGGGGGCGGCGGCCTGGGAGAGATCAGCGAGGAAGACGTGGCGCCAGACGGCGGCGCCAGCGGCGGGGCGAACGTCCTGAATGTAGAGGACGTAGTTCTTGAGGTCCTCGTAGAAGACGCGCGGCTGGATCTCGAAAGAGGCCTGCGAAGACTTGAGGGAGGCTTCAAGATCGAGCAGGGCGCGGGCGGAGCGGGGGGCGAGAAAGAGGGAGTTCGCGAGGCCGACGATGAGAGCGACGAGAGAGACGAGGGAGACGATGCGAACGAACTCAAGAGCGCCCATGCCGGCGGCGCGCATGGCGGTGATCTCGGAGTCGGCGGCAAGGCGGGAGAGGCCGAGCAGGATGCCGACGAGGACGGCCATGGGAATGGTGAGGGTGAGGGTGTTGGGGAGGAGATAGAGAAAGAGGCGGGCGGTGTCGGCGAGCGAGGCGGAGTCGCGGACGACGAGCTGAAGCAGGGAGCCGAGGCGCGGCATGAAGAGGATGAAGGTAAAGAGCAGACCGCCGAGGAGCGCGTGGGAGAGGACTTCGCCGAGGATGTAGCGGGTGACGATGCGCATGGACGTGCCTGGCTTGAGTGTAGCGGGTCGGGCGTGCTCGTTCCGGTTCGCTGACCGGCCGCGGTGTTCGGATGCATCAGGTCTGACGCTTCCGCGCAGGCAGACGGGCGAAGCTATCATCGGGAGAGCTTCTGTGTCCTCCCCCTTTCAGATCGTGCCGTCGTCTCCGGAGCCTGAGGAGAGCAGTCTGACGGAGGCTCCGCGTAGGCTGCCGACGCTGCATGCGTTCTTCTCACCGGGCGGCCTGCTCTCGAAATCGTCGCTCGCGTTTGAGCATCGGCCGGGACAGTATGAGATGGCGAAGGCGGTGGAACTGGCCCTGAAGGACAAGCGGCGTTTGATTGTTGAGGCCGGGACGGGGACGGGCAAGACGCTGGCGTATTTGCTGCCGGCGCTGCGGCTGGCGCGCGAGACGGGGCAGCGGGTGATCATCTCAACTGGAACCAAGAACCTGCAGGAGCAGCTTTACTTCAAGGATGTGCCGTTTCTGGAGTCGGTGCTGACGGCGAGCGGGCCGCTGAAGGTCTGCTACATGAAGGGACGTGCGAACTATCTCTGCCGGCACAAGCTGTATGCGCTCCGGCATTCGCCGCTGCTGACGGGCCTTGAGGAGATCGCGCAGTTTCATGCGATCTCGAACTGGGAGCGGACGACCGAGACGGGCGACCGGGCGGAGATCGATGCACTGCCGGAGCACTCGCCGCTGTGGGGCAAGCTGGATGCGCGGACAGAGGCGTGTCTGGGCACGACGTGCCCGGACTGGGAGCGCTGCTTCATCACCGGCATGCGGCGAAAGGCGCTTGAGAGCGAGTTAGTCATCGTGAACCATCACCTCTTCTTTGCTGATCTTTCAATCAAGCAGCAAGCGGGCGGCGCGCCGGATGCGGGCATTCTGCCGGAGGCGTGCGCGGTGATCTTCGATGAGGCGCATGAGCTGGAAGAGGTGGCCAGCAACTACTTCGGCATCGGACTTTCGACTTCGCGCTTTGAGGAGCTGACACGCGATACGGAGACGCTGCTGCGGGCGAAGAACGCAACCAGCTCGGGAATCGAGAGCGCGCTGGGGATGGTGCGGGATCGGGCGCGGCTGTTCTTTTCGGCGCTGCCGGTGGAGGGTGGGTATGGGACGGCTGGTGTCGGGCGCATGCCGTTTACGGAGCGCGCGGACTTCCTGGAGAACTCGGGCGATGTGTACCTTTCGATCTCAAATGCGCTGCAGCGGCTGGAGGGAGAGCTCGATCAGCTAAAGAATGTCGAGGAAGCCCCGGGGCTGCGCAAGCGGGCGACGGACATTCGCACTCACCTGAAGTTTCTGCTGGAGTCCGAGGACAAGAATACGGTGTTCTGGATCGACCGGCGGGCAGCCGGTGGGGTGCGGGCGGCGGGGCGCGGCAGCGGGGTGCAGGCGGCCTTCCACACGCATCTGCTGGCAACGCCGATCGATGTCTCGGAGCTGCTGCAGACGACGCTGTTCGATGCGTTTCCTGCGGTGGTGCTGACGAGCGCAACGCTGACGGTTGCGGGACCTGAGGGAGTGCCAGGGTTCACTCACATTTCGAAGCGGCTGGGACTGCAGTTTGCGCGCGAGCTGGTGGTGCCGAGCCACTTCGATTATGCAACGCAGGCTTTGCTGTACCTGCCACAGAATATGCCGGACCCGCGCGACCGTGCGTTCACGGAGAAAGCGGTGGAGCGGATACGGCGTGTGCTCGAGATCACGAAAGGGCGAGCGTTCTGCCTGTTCACGAGCTACGGGCATATGCGCGCGGTGCATGAGCGGCTCTTGAGCGAGCTGCCCTACCCGCTGCTGCTGCACGGGACGGCGCCGCGGCATGTGCTTCTGCAGCAATTCCGGGAGACGGAGCATGCGGTTCTGTTCGGGACGTCGAGCTTCTGGCAGGGAGTGGATGTGCAGGGCGAGCAGCTGTCGTGCGTGGTGATCGATAAGCTGCCGTTCGCGGTGCCGTCGGACCCAGTAGTTGAGGCGCGCATGCGGGCGGTTGAGGCAGCGGGTGGACGGCCATTCTTCGATCTTCAGGTTCCGCAGGCCGTGATTACACTGAAGCAGGGATTTGGGCGGCTGATCCGGTCGCTTAACGACCGGGGTGTGCTGATGCTGCTGGATCCACGAGTGCAGCGGTCGGGGTACGGGAAGATCTTTCTGGATTCCCTGCCGCCGTATCGACGGACGGACGATATCACCGATGTAGAGGCGTTCTTTCACACGGATTGAGCGAGTTTTGGTCTAGTTCCGAACCACTTTGCGCGATTTCGGTGAAGGTCTATGCTGAAGGTGCGATGGGTAGAAATCTTTTCATTCTGGCAACGACGCTGGGGCTGTTCGCTCTGGTAAGCTGCGGACTTTCGTTCACGAATGTAGCGCAGCAGCCGGGATCTCCGGGCGACTCGTCGCTGTGGCGGACGACTGGGATTGGGCTGCTTGTGCTGGCGCTGCTGATCGCTCTGGGAGGCATCTTTTCGTCGCTGTTTGAGCAGGCGGAGAGACGGGCGGAGGAGGCTCGGATGAAGGATCGCGAGCGGCGGACACGGCGAGGATGAAACTTCAAACTGAGGGCGAGAGCTAGAGAGTGTCGCCTCCGCGGCGCTTCAGGCCCGCGGCTACGAGCTTTTCGGTGGTGATGCCGGCGAGTGGGATGCCAGTGCCGGCGAGAGCAGTGGAGTCGGGGACCTGATCGTCGGAGAGGATGTCTCCGTCGAGCATGGCGGTGTTGGCTTCCTCGGCGGAGCTGTAGATCTGCTCGTAGAGCTCTGAGGCATTGTGGGCGTTGCCGACTCGGACGCGGACCTGAGAGCCTTGTTCGAACATACTCAGGGTGATGTTGGGAAGTTCGGTCGTGATGGGCGGCTGACCGACCCGCTCTTCAGGCTCCGACTCCAAGGCGCTGATGTCGCGGGGCGCGGAGCGGTGGGTGGCAAGCTGTTCGGTCTGGTCTACGTGCTGGGCTCCGGAGCGGATGGCGTCGTCGGCTTGCTTTGTCATGTAGCGGATTAGAGGCGGGTGGCTGGGGAAGGGTGGCTCAGCCTTCGGTGGTGTGATGGATGGCCTTCTCGCGGGCGTTTCGGAAGCGCGTTGGTGGGTCTGGAAGGAGGGAGTCGCGGACGGCGGCGCGATAGCCGCCGAAGTAGATGGAGTACATCACCGCAAGCGCGCAGCCAACCCCGAAGGCGAAGCCGAGAAAGAAGCCGATGAGGGCCGTAGCGGTGAAGCTCATGGGTTTGATGGTACGGGTTGCATGGTGAGAAGAGGCTTCCCATGGCGCGAGCGGCGGATTAGGCTGGCGGTGATGTGACAGACCTGTGGGCCGCGGTTGCTTGCCTTAGGAGGGCGTGAACGATGAAAGCAGCGACGCAGGTGCGCAAGGAGACGATGGACGGGCGGATCGATGAACGGATCGATGCGCGGAACGAGGAGCTAGGGGATTGGCGCGGTGAGACGCTGGCGAAGGTGCGGGCGCTGATCCACGAGGCGGACCCGGAGGTGGTGGAGGAGTGGAAGTGGCGGGGAGTTCCGGTGTGGTCGCATAGCGGGATTGTGTGCACGGGGGAGACCTACAAGAGCGTGGTGAAGCTGACGTTTGCGAAGGGTGCGGCGCTCAAGGATCCGGCGGGACTGTTCAACTCCAGCATGGACGGGAAGGTGAGGCGGGCGATCGATATACGCGAAGAGGAGGCGATCGATGGCGCGGCTTTGAAGGCGCTGTTTCGCGCGGCAGTGGCGCTGAATGCGAAGGGCAAGACGGCGTCGCGGCCGGCGAAGAGCGCAGCGGCGAAGTAAGGGTCTCGCGCGCTCAGGACGTTGCGATGTTCAGAAAGGAGGCGGGATGACGATCGTTCCGGTAGTCAAGACCAGCGATCTCGAGCGCTCGGTGCGCTTCTACACGGAGGTGCTGGCGTTTGCGTGGAGGTGGCCGGACACACAGGCGCTGGAGCTAGCGAACGGCGTGGTCTACCTGGCGCGAGAGGGCGCTGTCTTGATGCTCTCGCGGCATGTGGGGGATGGTGTCTTTGGCTCGGTGAACCGCGTGTTTGTAGACGATGTGGATGCGCAGTATGCGCTGTTCCGGGCGCGGGGGCTTGACACAACGGGGAGGCCCGAGTCTCCGATCCATACCGCGCCTGTGGATCAGACGTGGGGGCTGCGGGAGTTTGCCGTGGCCGATCCGGATGGGAACGGGCTGTGCTTCTGCGCGGTCATTCGGTGAATGCGGTCCGAGCTTAGTGGGAGGCTGATGCGGCGGGCGGCGCAGTGAAGAGCTTGAGGGCGTTCTTGACGGTGTAGGAGAGGCCCCAGGCGGTCGGAAGGATGACGATGAGCCAGGCTGCGGCTACGAGGAGGGATTGGGATCTTTCGGGTTGCGGCATTCGGGATACCTCCATGAGGTTGCATTGAGTCCAGGCAGGGGTGGCTGCTGCAGTGAGGTTAATGGGCCGGGCCGGCTTTGCTCATGTCGAGTTCGCCCTTGATCCAGAAGCGTTCAGCAACGGGCCGCACGAGGAGGTTGGCGACGAAGCCGACGCAGAGCAGGCCGGTCATGATGTGGAGGATGAGCGGGTAGGCCTGTTCGCGTGGCATTTTGTTAGTGACGTAGTGGTCGAGGATACCGTTGACGATCAGCGGGCCGACGATGCCGGCGGTGGACCAGGCGGTGAGCAGGCGGCCGTGGATGGCGGAGACGTTGTAGCCGCCGAAGAGGTCTTTGAGGTAGGCGGGGATAGTGGCAAAGCCGCCGCCGTACATGGAGATGATAACGGCGGCGCCAATGACGAAGAGCGGGATGGAGTTGAGATGGAGGCTCGAGGTGAGGGGAAGGAAGAAGAACAGGATGGGTCCAAGTGTGAAGAAGGCGAAGTAGGTGGCTTTACGGCCGATGAAGTCCGACGTAGAGGCCCAGAAGAAGCGGCCGGCCATATTGAGGATCGAGAGCAGACCGATAAAGCCGACGGCAGCGACGGGCCCGGCCTGGCCCTTGAAGAAGTCCTGGATCATGGGCGCGGCTTCTTCAAGGATGCCGATGCCGGCGGTAACGTTGGTGAAGAGGATGATCCAGAGAAGCCAGAACTGCGGGGCCTTCCAGGCTTCAGTGACGGCGACGTTGTGGGAGGAGATGAGGCCGGTGTCTTTGCTGCCGGCGGCGTGGGTGGGAGCGGTATAGCCGGCGGGTTTCCACTCGGGGTCGGGGACGCGGATGGTGAAGACGCCGAACATCATGAAACAGAAGTAGAGGACTCCCATGACGATCATGGTGTGGGCAATGGCAGAGCTGCCGGGCTGGCCCGCGGCGCGGAAGTGGGCTATGAGCTGATTGGCGAGGGGCCCACCGATCATGGCGCCGCCGCCAAAGCCCATGATGGCGAGGCCGGTAGCGAGGCCAGGACGATCGGGGAACCACTTGATGAGGGTCGAGACCGGGGATATGTAACCGAGACCTAGACCTATTCCGCCGATGGCGCCGTAGCCGAGATAGACGAGCCAGAGCTGGTGGGATTGAACGCCGAGGGAGGCAACGAGGAAGCCGGCACCGAAGCAGGAGGCGGCGTAAAACATGGCGCGGCGGGGGCCGGCCTTTTCGAGCCATGCACCAAAGAGGGCCGCGGAGAGGCCGAGGAAGGCGATCGCGATGGAAAAGATGTAGCCGATGTCTTTATTGAGATTGGCGCCGGAGACGAAGGGCTTAAAGGCGTCGATGAGAGGGTTCTTGAAGACGGAGAAGGCGTAGACCTGGCCGATGGCGAGATGGATGGCGAGGGCGGCGGGTGGGATGAGCCAGCGGTTGTAGTGCACCGGGGCGATGGATCGGTCGCGGTCTAAAAAACTCATGGTGGTTGTATGCCCTCGAAGTGCAACAGCCCAAGTGACGGTGATCGCCACAGGGGTCAATGAGGGGCAGTCTAGTGATGGAAAGGCAATGTGTCCAGATGACTAATGGGGAGTAAAGCGCGGGAGGAGCAATCCCGGTCCGGATACAGGAGCCGCTACCCCAAGCGCCGCGAACAAGAACCATCTGGTCCAGGATGTCGCATGCGCTTGGGGCGAGCATCGATGCACGCATTAGAAGTGATAGATAAAGTCGCCGGCGACGACGAACTGGGTGTGCTTCGTTCCTAGATCGTAGGCGGGCAGATCGTAGGAGTGTTCGAGCCGGAGCTCCGGGCGGAAGAGGACGGTCGAGCCGATCCAGTGTCCGTAGCTGATGAGGTGCTCGGAGTACTTGGTGGCATAGCCGGTGCGCTGGCCTTTGATATCGTCGACGAACTCGTTGCGGATCGAGAGATAGTTGTGGGCGTTGAACTCGCGTTCAACGTAGTTGGTGATAGCGACCTCAGGAGCGAAGCAGGTGGTTTTGCCGTAGGAGCAAAAGGCTCCGTTGGCGCCGGTTTCAGTACGGACGGCGGTCTGGCCGGGGGCAAGATTGCCGCCGATATTGGGCACCTGGCGCTCGTACATGTACCAGGTTTCAGTGTCGGTATGCCAGCGCGCGTTGAACTTGTGGTACCAGGTCTCGAAGTAGCTCTGAATGTTGTTGTAGGCGTACTTGCCGGAGTTGACGGAGTTGGCGCAGGTGTACAGGGCGTCCCCGCCCTTGTGCCAGGTGTAGTCGACACAGGCGGTCGCAGTGGGCTTGGCGTCGGGGGTCCATAAAGCGACGTCGTTGCCGTCAGAGATGCCGGCCTGGACGAGCCAGTGATCGGTGAGCTTGACGCTGGCAACGATACCGGTCTGGGTGTACGGATCTACGGTGTAGAGGAGCGAGTGCGAGTACGTGTAGTTGTTAGGAGCGAGCTGGGCTTCGATGTCGGGCAGGGAGATGTAACGCCCTATGCGGATGTTCATACCCTTGGCTACGCGCGGGATGTACAGGTCGAAGTAGTACATCACGGGGTCATAGCCGTTCTGGTGATTGCGGGCGAGGAGCTGCTGAGAGAAGACGCCCTTCGAGGTGGTGTAGCGGTAGTCCTGGCCGTAGAGCTGCGCGAGGCGGAAGCCCCAGTCGACATGATCGGTCTGCACGGTATTGGGCAGGCGCTCGATATAGAGCACCTCCTGATCGGCGGTGACGCGGTTCGGACTGTAGTAGTAGGCAGCGGGTGAGTTCGCGCCGTCGCCCTTGTTCGAGGTGCTGACGTTAAAGCCGCCATTTAACCAGCCATAGACCTTGATGCGGCTCTTGTTGGCGTTGATGGCCTGCATAAGGGGGTAGGTCTGGGTATCGGGTGCGCCGATGGTCGGTGTGCCGCCTACGGAATAGTCAGAGCTCGGGAACGGAGGAGAGTCGATGGGTCCGTCGTAGCCGCGGCGAGTTGGGGCCGGGCCGGAGGGCTGCGTCGGATGCCAGTCTTCAAAATACGCGTCGGCGAGCCGGCGAAAGAAGTTGCGATCCGGAAGATTCGGTTTCCCCTCTGTCGCGGCAGCCGGGGCGGGGGTGTTGTTTTTTTCTTGTTGCTGCGCGAAGAGAGCCGGAACAGACGAGAGAACGAAGAGACAGGCGACAAGCCGGGACATGGGACGACCTTTCTCTATAAGTAAAAGGGTGAATCCCATAAAAAATCAGTAAACCTGGTCAGGAAACGAGCAAACGGGCAGGCCAGCTACATACGACCGCGAAGAAGTTGCTATGAGATTTCTCTTAGCGTAGGTTTCTGAGTGATTGCCTCTGCGATCTTTGGAGACGTGCGCGCGTGACATCGACTGCTGCTGAAGAGAATCTTTCGTCGAGCCTGAATGAGAGCCGTTTGTTTCCGCCGCCGGTAGAGTTTGCGGCGAGTGCACGCATTAAGGATCGTGCGGCATATGACGCGATGTATCGGCGGAGTGTGGAGGAGCCAGAGGCGTTCTGGGCGGAGGCGGCGAGCGAGCTGAATTGGTTTGCCCCGTGGCGAGCCGTGCGCGAGGGTGAGGCGCAGGACACCCAATGGTTTGTAGGGGGAAAGCTCAATCTTTGCCATAACTGTGTGGATCGGCATGCGCTGGGCGCGAAGAAAGACAAGGTGGCGCTCCTGTGGGAAGGTGAGCCTGGGGAGGTACGGACGATCACGTACGGCGACCTGCACGTAGAAGTGCAGAGGCTGGCGAATGCACTGAAGGCGATGGGGGTGAGGCGCGGGGACCGGGTGGCGATTTACATGGGCATGTGTCCGGAGCTGGCGATGGCGCTGCTGGCCTGCGCCCGTATTGGGGCGGTGCACTCGGTGATCTTCGGCGGATTTGCGGCGCATGCGCTGGTGGATCGGATTAACGATTCGGGATGTGTTGCCGTTCTCACGCAAGATACGAGCTACCGGCGGGGCGGCGAGGTGAGGCTGAAGGCGATTGTGGATGAGGCGCTGGCGCAGTGTCCGTCGGTGAAGAAGGTTTTGGTCTATAAGCGCAGCGGGACAGTGGTGGAGATGAAGGCCGGGCGTGATGTGTGGTGGCATGAGGCGGTCGAAGCCGCTGGTGCAGCGTGTGCGGCGGAGTGGATGGATGCGGAGGATCCGCTCTATCTGCTGTATACGTCGGGGACTACCGGAAAACCAAAGGGGCTGGTGCATACGACCGGCGGGTATGGCGTGGGGACGTACCTGACGACGAAGATCAACTTCGACCTGCGGGATGACGATGTGTACTGGTGCACGGCGGATATCGGGTGGGTAACGGGGCACAGCTACGTGGTGTACGGGCCGCTGGCATGTGGGGCGACGGTGGTGCTGTATGAGGGCGCGCCGAACTGGCCAGAGTGCGACCGGATGTGGAGGATTGTGGACGACCACAAGGTGACGGTGTTTTACACGGCGCCGACGGCGATTCGCGCGTGCATTAAATGGGGTGAGGAGTGGGTGCGGAAGCACTCGCTTGCGAGTCTGCGGTTGCTGGCGACAGTAGGCGAGCCGATCAATCCGGAGGCGTGGATGTGGTACTACCGCGAGATTGGGCATGAGCGGTGTCCGATTGTGGATACGTGGTGGCAGACGGAGACGGGCGCGCACATGATTGCGCCGGTGCCGGGAGCGGTGGCGGCGAAGCCGGGATCGGCGACGCTGCCGTTCTTTGGGATTATGCCGGATGTGGTTACAAAAGAGGGCGCATCGGTTCCGCTAGGGCATGGCGGGCTGCTGGTGATCCGAAAGAGCTGGCCATCGATTGCGCGGACGATCTGGGGCGACCATGAGCGGTACGTGAAGTCGTACTGGAGCGAGGTGCCGGGGAGCTACTTCTCCGGTGATGGCGTGCGGCGGGACAAGGATGGCTATTTCTGGCTGATGGGCCGGGTAGATGACGTAATCAACGTAAGCGGGCATCGGCTGGGGACGATGGAGGTGGAGAGCGCGCTGGTGGCGCATCCGAAGGTGGCGGAGGCGGCGGTGGTGGGGCGACCGGATGAGATTAAAGGGCAGGCGATTGCCGCATTTGTGACGCTTGAGGGTGGGTCCGCGCCGAGCGAGGAACTGAAGCAGGAGCTGCGGCAGTGGGTCGCGAAGGAGATTGGCGCGCTGGCGCGGCCGGACGATCTGCGGTTCACGGAGACATTGCCGAAGACACGGTCAGGCAAGATCATGCGGCGGCTGCTGCGCGAGATTGCGGCAGGCAAGGAAGTGACGGGGGACACGTCGACGCTCGAGGACTTTGGGGTGCTGGCGAAGCTGCGCGGGGATGAGGAGTAGGGGCGGAGGATTACTTCCGAGAATGCGACTTCTCGGTATCTGTACCGCTAAACAGTTTCTGGCTTACGCTTACCGTTATCAGTGAGGATGGTGGAAGGGTAAGGTCTAGCAAACGGAATGCGCGAGCTTCTTGTTCCAACTCTTCTCACATTTGGCCCGTGTCTCCTCTCGACTGCTGCTCTAGTGGAAACCTTCGCCCGCCAAAAGAACGATCAGGCAAAGCGATCTGCTATGTGGATGGTGGGTATCGCGTGGCTGGTGAGCGCATACGCAGCGTATGTCTTCACACGATATACATTTGACCCTCCTCCCGGTTCGCCTCCTCCTTGGAAGGACCCCGAGACGTTGGACTTGGCTATGCTCTTCTTGCTCGCTCCGATTGGTCTCGCGTTTACCATCGCAGCCGGGATGAAGGGTGCTTCTCGCCGGACGGTGATCGCACTAGTCGTTGCTCTGATCGTGTTGTTTGCGGTCGGCCTCATGGAAGGCATCTCGGTCTGAACCGTCGTGGCTCAAGCTGTGCATTAGTACCGGTAAACGCGGTTGTGGGAAGTTGAGATCGAGCGCGGTCGCGTTGGCGCCTACCCGGCCGGATCACTTCCGATAATGCGACTTGTGTGGATCAACGTCCTTCTATTTAGTAAGAAGCTCCTCAAGCCCATACAATTGCGGCGATGGAGACGCACAAAGCTCAAGTTTCTCAAGAGACGATCTCTGCTTTGAGAGTATTGATTGGTCGTCAGGTCCACACCATCTACGCACCAGTGCTTGCTGTGGCTGGCGCTCATGTGGCGGCGCCTAGTCTTGCAATCTCGATTTCAGACCAGGTTGGCGGGCGGTGGGTTCATCGCTTTCTGAACCTGAAGGCTGTGTGGTCGGAGACTCCCCGCTTTATGAACGATTACTGGGAGTTGCAGGCGTTCGAGGGGCCAGCTCCCCTTGGCATCAGCACGAATGCGGAGAGCGCGATGATTTCACCGTGTTCTATTCACTTCTACGGAGACGGTGGATTGGAAGTGACGAACATTCGCGTCTATACCTACTCTGCTCCTGATCTGGAAGACGCCAGCGAATCCGTCATTTACGACAAGGTTCTTCAATTTCAGAGGGCCAACGGTAGCTCATTCTGCATCGCTTGTCAGCTAAACGGACCCGGTCTTGCTGAAGACGTCCATCTCACGGAAGACCCGGTCATAATTCAAGCCTTTCTGGAAGACTGCCAGCAGCGCCTCGCCTTTTCATAAGTCCCCATAAACGCGGTTGTCGGAAGTGAAAGTGTGAGACTTTTCAGCTACGCTCCGAAGTAGCGGCTTAGCGGAGGGTGACGCTGGGTCGGGTGGGCAGGGTGAAGTGGAAGGTGGTGCCCTGGCCCTGGGTGCTGGTGGCCCAGATGCGGCCGCCGTGCTGGGTGATGATGGAGCGGCAGATGGCGAGGCCGAGGCCGGTGCCGCCCATGGCGCGGGAGTCCGAGGCATCGACCTGCTGAAAGCGCTCGAAGATGCTGTCGAGCTTATCGGCGGGGATGCCGCGGCCGTGATCGGTGACCTCAAGCGCGACCTCGTTGTCGTCGATAGCGTGCGCGGAGAGCAGGACATCGGAGCCGGGGGGGGAGAACTTGATGGCGTTTGAGATGAGGTTGGTGAGGGTTTGGAGGATGCGGTCGGAGTCTGCCCAGACGCGGGTGTTAGAGGCGATGCAGTTGATCTGGATGCCGGCTTTGGCGGCGGCGGCCTGTTGGAGGTCGGAGGCGCGCTGGAGGAGATCGTCGACCGAACACATGGTGAGCTGGAGCTCGGATTTGCCGGACGAGATGCGTTCGAGATCGAGGATGTCGTTCACGAGGCGGACCAGGCGATCGGTATTGTCGAGGGCGATTTCGAGCATCTGCTGCATCTTCTCGGGCCGAGCGAGGAGGGCTCCGCCGGTGACGAGACCGAGGGCGGCGCGCAGCGAGGTGAGCGGGGTGCGGAGCTCATGCGAGACGGTGGAGATGAACTCGTCCTTCATGCGATCGAGGGCGCGGCGCTCGGTGGTATCGGTGAAGGCGACGACGACGCCGATCGCCTTGCCGGCAGGCGTCGTGCGCGAGGGATCGGTGCGGGCATCGGTCTGTGACTCAATCTGAGGGCGCGCGACGTACTCGACGGGAAAGCTGGTGCCGTCCTTGCGCCAGAAGACCTCGTCCGCCACGCGCACGGTATCGAGGCTGGTGAGGGAGCGGCGGATGGGGCTGTCTTCCAGGCGATAGGGTGCGCCATCGGCGCGGGTATGATGGACCGCCGCGTGCATGTCCGCGCCGAGCAGGTCTCCGGGTTTGTAGCCGAGCATCTGGGAGGCGGCGGAGTTGATGACAGTCACGCGGCCATCAAGGTCGATGCCGAAGATGCCGTCGCCGACGGACTCGAGGATGGAGTCGGACTGCCGGGTGAGGGTGCGGATGCGGCCTTCCATGCGGGTCTGGTCGGTGATGTCGACGGCAAAGCCGAGGACGTAGGGCTCATAGCCGGGCACGGAGATGAGTTTGTTGCGATAGGCGACGACACAGATGTCGCCGTTAATGTGCTTGAGGTGAAGAAGTCCCTGCGCTTCGCCGGTTTCGATGATGCGCTTGAGGTAGATACCGAGGTTGCGATGGCGTTCGGCGGGGATGAACTCGAGCAGGGAGTGGCCGACGAGCTGGTCTGTGGTGCGGCCGATGGTGCTGGCTCCGTGACCGTTGATGGACAGTAGTTTGCCTTCGAGGTCATGGGTGCAGACCATACCGAGGGAGCCTTCGACGAGCTGTCGGTAGCGGGCTTCGGACTCGCGGAGAGTGGACTCGGCGGCGCGCTGCACGGTGACGTCGATGCCGGTGGCGATGATGAAGCCGACCTGGCCCTGCTGATCCACGAGCGCGGTGGCGGACCAGGCGATGCGGTGGATAGAGCCATCACGGCCGGCCCAGCGATTTTCAAAGGCAGCGGGAAAGCCGCCGGCACGAATCTTCTCGAAGGTGTCGATGGCCTCGGGAACGTCCTCTTCGGGTATGAGCCGATCCCAGGCGTAGCGGCCGACGAGGATGTTGAAGTCGTAGCCGCTGGCGATCTCGCAGGCGCGATTGAAACGGACGATGCGGCCGGCGGTATCGAAGACAACGACGAGGGCGCCGACGGTGTCGAGGACGGCGGAGACAAAGTTGCGCTCTACGGTGAGGGCAGACTCGACGCGCTGCCGGGCGCGGGCGGCGCGATCGATCTGGCGGACACGCGCGTTGAGCTCAAGGCGGCCAATGGCAAGGCGGGCGAGGGTCACGAGGCTCTCGCTCTCAGCCTGCGAGAGCCTTCGCGGTTCGGCGTCCAGCACAAATAGGGAGCCGATGGAGACGCCGCCGGGTGTGGTGAGCGGCGCGCCGGCGTAGAAGGGAAGATCGCGGCCGTCGATGTGGATGCCGTTCGGAGAGAAGTCAGGATCCTGACGGGCGTCAGTGAGCTCGTAGACTCCGTCTCCGAGGATGGTGGTCTCGCACGGGGTGCTGCCGACGGAGATCTCGGGTGACTTGATGGCGTGCCTGGCCTTGAGCCATATGCGGTCGGAGTCGAGCAGGGAAATGGCGGCGAAGGGAGCGTCGCAGAAGCGAGCGGCAAGGCGAACGATGTCGTCCAGGATGGGATCAGACGCGGAGTTGAGAACCTCATACTGGTTGAGGGCTTCAAGCCGGAGAGCTTCGTCTTTGACCAGCAGAGCGTTCATAGTTCCACTTCAAACGGTAGGCAAGTTTCGGGTGCGGTGCACTGCTACTTTCGAGTGAGTTCTGGTTCGAGTGCATTCGTTCAGAAGGTCAGGGTTTCGGGAGCGAGCAGCAGGTTCCGGCATCGGGTGGGGCGTTGGCGCTGGCATCCATGGCTACCTTCCAGGCGCCGTCCGGCTGCTTGCGCCAGACAGTGATGTAACGGCCGGTGGTGACGACGGGCTCGCCGTTCTTATCTTTGGAGCGGCCTTCGTAGTTGCCCCAGGTAAAACCCATGTCGTTGGAGGGCCCCATCTGCGCGCCTTCGGCGACCCAGGAGAGTTGATAGTCTTTGGGGTCCCAGTTGGCCTGCGCGGCGATGTTGCCGCGTCCCTGAATGGCGGGACGGCCGTTGTTGAGGGTGACGGCATCGTCCACGAACCAGGTCGCGAAGACCTTACCCCCGCCGGCAGCAACGGCTTGCGAGAAACGGCCTTCAAGCTCAAGCAGGGTAAGGGCGCCCGGCGAGAGGGTCGGTGTGCGAACCAGACTCTGGATGCTGTACGGGGTGGCGCCGGGAGCGCCGGGCTGGAGCGGGATGATACTGGGGCCGGCGTTCGGCTGCACGCCCGTTTGGGGCCGACTGACCGGCGCGGCAGGTTGCAGGGGTTGAATCTGCTGGACCGCCTGTGCACGGAGGAGTGCAGCAGCGGTGAGAAACAAGAGAACGGCGGCGGAGCAGCGGGAACGATCGCGTAGGGACACAGGCATGAGGAGATAGGTGTTTTGCTCAGAGATGCCGGTGCAGCCTGCTCCGGCCGGATGAATAGCCGTGATGAGACTTGATAATAGATGCCTTTCCGAGGCAGCAGGAAGATCTTGCGAGTGGATGAACCAAGTAGTACTCGATCTGACCGCGGGACAAGGGCAGGGTGCGATCACAGGAACTTGTGTAAATCTTGACCTGCAATCATTTGCGGGAGACAGAGCGAAATCTGGCGAGAGTGGACTGATATTCTTCGCGCCATGGCTAGAGATCGGTTATCGGTGCCGCTGCTGGGGGCATCTGTGGTGCTGATGGCGGTTGGAGCAGGCTTGCAGGCAGGTGCGGGGCTGCTGCGGGGGGCGGAGGGTCTTCGCTGGGCGGGGATCGCGGTGCTGGCGGTGTGGTGCTGGCGAAGACGAGGGCTGAAGCCGTGGATCTTCTGGGCGATGGTGGCGGGCATCGAACTGGGTCTGGATGCGCCGCGCTTTGCGGTGGAGACACGGGTGCTAAGCGATGTGTTCCTGCGGCTGATCAAGACGATCGTGGCGCCGCTGATTCTGGCGACGTTGATTACTGGGATTGCCGGGCACGGAGACCTGAAGGGCGTCGGACGCATGGGGGTCAAGGCGCTGATTTATTTTGAGGTGGCGACGACGCTGGCGCTGGTGATTGGGCTGGTGGCGATCAACCTGAGCAAGGCCGGGGTTGGGCTGGCAATGCCGGTGACGCAAGTCCAGGTCTCAGAGTCGAGACCTGTGGCACCCGGCGTTGCGGTAGCCCCGGCTGCATCGGGGATGAGGTGGGACGAGTTTCTGCTGCATGTGTTTCCGGAGAACCTGGCGAAGTCAGTGGCGGAGGGGCAGATCCTGCAGGTGGCGGTCTTTGCAGTGATCTTCGGAGTCGCGTTGGCCTCGCTGAGTGAGGCCAAGCGTGGCCCGGTGCTGCGACTGACGGAGAGCCTGAGCGAGGTGATGTTCAAGTTCACGAATGTGGTGATGTACTTCGCGCCGGTGGGGGTGGGGGCGGCGATGGCATATACGGTCGGGCATATGGGGTTAGGGGTGCTGGTGAACCTGGGTAAACTGCTGCTGACGCTTTATGGGGCGCTGCTGGCGTTCGGGCTGCTGGTGATGTTGCCGGCGGCGCTGCTCTTCCGCGTGCCGGTGCGGCGATTTGTGCGTGCGGTGGCGGAGCCGGCGACGATTGCGTTTGCGACCTCAACGAGCGAGGCGGCGCTGCCGCGAGCGATGGAGGCGATGGAGGCGTTAGGAGTTCCGCGGCGGGTGGTAAGTTTTGTGATTCCGGCGGGCTACAGCTTCAATCTAGATGGGTCGACGCTCTATCTGGCGGTGGCGTCGATCTTTGTGGCGCAGGCGGCAGGAGTGCGGATGCCCTGGGGCGAGCAGCTGCTGATGATGGGGACACTGGTGCTGACGAGCAAGGGAGTGGCGGGGGTGCCGCGGGCGACGCTGGTGGTGCTGCTGGCGACGGCGGCGACGTTCAAGCTTCCGACGGAGCCGATCTTTGTCATTCTTGGTGTGGACGCGCTGATGGATATGGCGCGGACAACGGTGAATGTGGTGGGCAACTGCCTGGCAAGTGCGGTCGTAGCGCGGTGGGAAGGGGTGTTTGGGGAGGAGGCGGTGGATTCGGTGGTGGCGGAGGGTGCGCAACTGAGAAGCTCTATCTGACAGGAACTACTAAATGTGTCATGATCGTCTAGAGGTGTCATGTATGCATGTTTCAGTCACAATGAGTGAGAATGGCAGGGTGCTGATTCCGGCTGAGATACGAAAACAGCTCGGGCTGGTTCCTGGTGAGCCGATCCGGTTGACCGTGGAGGGTCAGGAGTTGCGGCTGATGACGCGGCGAGCACGGATTCGTGCGGTTCAGCTGCGGGCCGCGCGCTATCTCAAGCCAGGCGTGCGGCTGGAGGATGAACTCATCGCGGAGCGACGCGAAGAGGCACGGAAAGAGCTTTTAGATGACTAGAGCAGTGGTCGATTCATCGGTTCTGCTGGCGTATATCCGGCAAGAGCCGGTTAGCGATACATTTCTGTTTACAGATATTGAAGCTGTGGTGAGCACGGTCAACTTAGCTGAGATTGTAACCAAGCTGATTACGCAGGGAGCCAGTCTGGAGGAGGCTTGGCTGGATGCATCGGAGTCTGCGGATGAAGTCGTGCCGTTTTCCGAAGAGCAGGCTAAAGTAGCGGGTGCGCTGATCGAGAGAACGAGGCAGCATGGACTCTCACTTGGGGACCGTGCCTGCCTTGCTTTAGGTAAGGTGCTGGAGCTGCCTGTCTACACGACGGATCGAGCCTGGGCGGAGATTAATGCCGGCATTGAGGTGCATGTTATCCGGTGAGTATCTCTGAGCTTGCGTCAAAGTCTGCGTTTATGTGGGAACCAAGAAAGCCGGCCATATCGTCATAGGCCTCGCGGGATTCGGGGAGGCTGACGTCATTCCAGAAGGCGTGGGGGAGGGCTTCGAAGACGATGAGGCGGGCGTCGACGCCGTGGCGGAGGAAGGCGCGGTGAAGGATGGTGGTGCCGCTGAGCAGGAGGTCGCGGCCGCTGGTCATAAAGAGCGTGGGCGGTAAGCCGTGGAGATCGGCGAAGACGGGGGAGAGGACGGGGTCGCGTGGGTCGGTGGTGCCGATGTACTCCGCGTCGAGGGGCTTTGCGGGGAGGGGATCGAGGTGGCCGGAGAGGCCGTTGAGGGCGTACATGGACTCGGAGTCGCCGAACCGGGAGAAGTCACCGAGGCCGGAGAAGATACCGAGGGCGGCGGGCTGGGGTAGGCCGAGCTGCTTGAGGCGGACGGCAACCTCGGCGGTGAGGATGGCGCCGGCGGAGGTGCCGTAGAGGGCGATGTGCTCGGGCTTGTAGGTCTTGAGGAGCTCGCGGTAGACGGCGATGGCGTCGTCGAGGCCAGCGGGAAAGGGGTGTTCGGGCGCGAGGCGATAGAGGACCGCAACGACGCGGGTATGGGTAAGATTGGCGATAGGAATGGACTCGGTGAGGGAGCCTGAGTCGGAGTTGAAGCCACCGCCATGGAGGTTGATCAGGACGCTATGAGGGTGGAGCGGTGTGACGTCGGTGGGGGTGATGTCGCGGACGGGGACGCCGGCGATGGTGGAGTCGGCGATGTGGACGGGGAAGAGGGCGGCGGAGGTCTTGCCGGCGCCAGTCTGCCAGGTGTCGGTGCTGGCACGGCGTTGGGCGAGGGTCTCGTGAGTTTGCTGATCGGAGACGGGCTGGGCGAGACGGCGCTGGGCTTCGGGGCTGATGGTTTTGGGCACGGGAATGACGCGGGTGATGTGGGCGGCGCCGCCGGCGTCAATGTGGCTGGAGTTTGACATGGATGGCTGCGTTTCGGGCTGCTGCGCGGGAAGCAAGACGGGAGATAAAAGAAGGATAAGCGGAAGAGCGAGACAGCGCATGCGGATCATGGTAGCGGAGAACCGGCACCAAAGTGCGGGACATGAACAAGGGAGCAGGGCAGGAGAGGAGCGGATTGATAGAATGGACGGCTGAGACGTGGGATCGATTGCGCGCGCCGGCAGGTAGAGCATGGAAGAGTATCTGAATCGGATCAAATCGCCGGCAGATGTGAAGCGGCTCGGCATGGTGGAGTTGGAGCGGCTGGCGGAGGAGATCCGTGCGCGGCTGATCCGGAGCGTGGCGAAGACGGGGGGTCACATTGGGCCGAACCTGGGTGTGGTGGAGCTGACGATTGCGATGCACTACGTGTTCGATACGCCGACCGATCACTTCATCTTTGATGTGAGCCATCAGGCGTATGTGCACAAGCTGCTGACCGGGCGGGAGAGCCAGTTTCACACGATCCGGCAGGCAGGCGGGCTCAACGGATTCATGCTGCGGACCGAGAGCGCGCACGACAGCTTCGGCGCGGGGCATGCCGGGACGGCGCTAAGCGCGGCGCTGGGGATGGCGGCGGCGCGGGATATGAGCGGCGGCACCGAACATATTGTGGCGCTCGCCGGAGATGCGGCGTTTACGAATGGGATCAGCTTCGAGGCGTTGAACAATATCGCGGCGACGACCAAGCGGATGATCATCGTGCTGAACGATAACGAGTGGTCGATCGACAAGAATGTGGGAGCGATTGCGGAGTACTTCCACAAGATCGCGATGAACTCGACGTTCAACTCTCTGCATGACACGGCTGTGAGCCTGGTGGAGAAGGTGGGCGGCAAGGCGGCGCGGCATGTGGCGAAGAAGGCGGAGGAGGCGGCGAAGGGGATTGTGGGCCGCGGCATGATGTTCGAGGAGTTTGGGCTGAGCTACTTCGGGCCGGTCGACGGGCACAACTTGCCGCTGTTGATTGAGACGTTCAGGTTCCTGAAGGAGCAGAGGCGGCCAGTGGTGCTGCATGCGATCACACAGAAGGGCCGTGGGTTCGAGCCGGCGCTTGCCGGGCAGAAGAAGTTTCACGGGCTGGGGCCGTATGACCCGGAGACGGGCGAGACGAAGGCGGCCGGGCAGAAGACGTACTCGGAGGTGTTTGCCGAGAGCCTGGTGAAGCTGGCGGACGGGAACGACAAGGTGGTGGCGATTACGGCGGCGATGCCGAACGGGACGGCGCTCGACCTGTTCCGGCCGAAGCATCCGGCGCGGTACTTCGATGTGGGCATCGCGGAGGAGCATGCGGTGCTGTTCGCGGCGGGGATGGCGACGAAGGGGTATAAGCCGTTCTGCGCGATCTACTCGACGTTCCTGCAGCGGGCGTTCGACCAGATTGTGCATGATGTGTGCCTGCAGAAGCTGCCGGTGGTGTTCTGCATGGATCGCGGCGGGCTGAGCGGGGATGACGGGCCGACGCACCATGGGCTGTTCGACATCAGCTATCTGCGGGGCGTTCCGAACCTGGTGCACATGGTGCCAAAGGACGAGGACGAGCTGGCGGACATGATGTATACGGCGATGCTGCACGATGGTCCGGCAGCGATACGGTATCCGCGCGGGATTGGGCCGGGATCGGCGATCAAGGCGCAGCCTGTGGCGCTGGAGATCGGCAAGGCCGAGGTGGTGCGCGAGGGCCGCGGGGATGAGGTGTGCATCTTCGGGCTGGGCGCGATGCTGCCGGAGGCGATGCGGCTGGCAGATCTGCTGGCGGCCGAAGGCATACGAGCGGCGGTGGTGAATCCTCGGTTCGCGAAGCCGGTGGACGCGGCGTGTGTCGAGCGGTTCGGCCGCAGCGTGAAGACGTTTGTAACCATGGAAGACCATGTGCTGGCGGGAGGGTTTGGCAGCGCTGTGCTCGAGGCGCTGAGCGACGCGGGACTCGACACGTCGGTGGTGCGGGTGGGCTGGCCGGATGCGTTTATCGAGCACGGCAAGGTGGAGGCGCTGCGGGAGAAGTATGGACTGACGGCGGAGGCGGCACTGCGGCGGGTGCGGCCGCTGCTGGGGGCGCTGGTCGCGGGGCGATAGGGGTCTGTCGCCAGGGACCCTCCTCCGGGGTACTTGTCTGCTTAAGTATCTGGTTTATGGGACTTGCGGTGTTTCGGTACTGCATCTCTGTCTCCTTAGGCTTTGCGTGGCAAGAGTTGAATCGATCGACGGCCTTGCAGGCTTGCCGGTCGATGTAGGTGTGTCGCTTGTCTTCAAGGATAGCGGTTGCGTTGCGGTGCCGACGCCAGCGCTAAGTGGTGCAGAGTGAACAGGGTAGAGGGGAGTTGGGATTGACGTGAAGGGGCGAATTCTTTGCACGTCCCGGTTCGGCTACGCTCAGGTCCGTCGCTAAAAGCGAGGTGCGGGGATTCTTCGCTTTGCTCCAGAATGACAACCGAAAATAAGAGTTCGAGGAGTCAAGGGGGGTGGGGCTCCGTTCCGGAGCGGAATCGACCTGCGGTCGATGGACCCACGTATGAGGATAAAGCTGTCATGCATGGGGCACCCGGCTTTTGGCGTGGCTCGTGAGGGGTTGTGCCGCCACGTAGAAGGTGCGGGGATTCTTCGCTGCGCTCCAGAATGACAAGCAAAAACAAGGGATTGGGCTCCGTTCCGGAGCGGAATCGACCTGCGGTCGATGGACCCACGCATGACGGTAGCCACCCCAGCGAACACGTTCGCCGGGGACCCCGGTGGGACTGTCATGCATGGGGGCACCCGGCCTTTGGCGTGGCTCGTGAGGGGTTGTGCCGCCACGTAGAAGGTGCGGGGATTCTTGCTTCGCTCCAGAAGGACAACGAGGAGATGCTGCGTTCAGAAGGACAGATTTACTATGCGAGGTTCAGACTCAGGACACTAGATCTGGGAGCAGGGTAGCGGGGTGAGGATGAGATTGGTGATGTTGGAGACGATCTCTTCGTAGCTGTAACGCGGATCGTGGGAGAGCTTGGCCCAGGCGGGATCGTTGCGAAAGCGAGTCCAGCAGGCGTCGAGATCGGCTTGGTCGTTGAAGGCGAGCAGGTAGGTGAGATTGGGCAGGTGGCCGCCGATGAGGGTGTCTCCGAAGAAGACCTGGCCGAAGCCGGATTTGGCGAAGATGTCGAACTCGCCGTGGTGGAACATCTCGACCTTGCGGATGTGGGCGGCGGGGCTGGGGCTCTCGTAGGTGCGGAGCTGGAAGAGGCGTTTGCCGGTGACGCCTTGTTTTGGCGGAGTGAGTTTGGGCCAGCCCTCGAAGGCGATGCTAAGGGAGCTCTCGACGCGGACGAAGGGTGGCGCGGTGGCCGGGGCGGCCCAGAAGGGCTGGGCGGCGGTGAGGAACTCCTGATCCTTCGCGAGGTGGAGGTCGGCGGTGACGAGGGCTTCCGCGGAGGGGCTAGGCAGGAGCAGGTAGAAGCTGGGCGTCTCCGGGCCGACGTCGAGGCGGAAGGCGCCAATGGGCGCGATGCCGAGGCGGTTGAGGGCGGGAATGAGGGCCTTGGCGAAGAAGGCTTCGGTCAGGGCGGTCTGCGGGCCGTTGGTGAGGTGGTAGCGGCGGAGTTCGTAGAACTCGCGGGCGGCGGCTGGTGTCTGGCTTTGCGGCATGATGGCTCCTGTTGCGGCGAGAGCCACGCTGGAGGATAGGAAGTCTCTGCGATGCATGCGATGCTCCAACGAAACGGTCTGCGGTTAAGGTAGCAGTGGTTCCGGTTGCTTTATGGCTGGACAATGCGTGAGGGCGATTTGAGGGATATCGAGCAGGAGCTCCGTTCCGGAGCGGATCGACCTGCGGTCGATGGACCCACGCATGACGATAAAGCTGTCATGCATGGGGCACCCGGCCTTTGGCGTGGCTTTGCGTGGTGCGGGTTTTGCCCTTTGGCTTCGCTCGGGGTCAAAGTAGAGAAAGAGAGGCAAGAGGTACGTCGCTACGCTCCGTCGCGGAAAGCGAGAAGCAGGTTCCTCGACTTCGCTCGGAATGACAACAAGAAAGGCAAGGACGAGATCAGATCTGGTACGTCGCTACGCTCCGTCGTAAAGGCGAATACGGGGGTTCTTCGCTGCGCTCAGAATGACAAACAAGAAAGATGCTGCGCTCAGAATGACAAACAAGAAAGATGCTGCGCTCAGAATTACAACCCAGAATGATGCTGCACTCAGAATGAAAACCAAATGAGTATGAGACGTTGAGGTTACGACGGCGCAGTTGGCGAGCAGTTAGCGGGTGGCGGCGGCGAAGAGAGGAATGAGCTCCGCGGTGCGCTGCTGGCGGTAGCGGAAGGTGCTGCCGAGCTGATGGCGGACGAAGAGGGCATTGGCGAGGGTGCCGAGTGGACCTAGAGGCAGGTCGTATTCGAGTTGATCAGTGAGGCGGGTGCCGGGGATGGTCTCGCCTTTGGAGTCGGTGTGGGGCTCTGACCGGAGGCGATGACAATGACGCCACTGCTTGAAGGGGCCACGGTGCTGGACGTCGCAGAAGTGTTCGTTCCAGGCGAACTCGGTGATTTCGGCGTCCCAGGGGAGGCGAATGGGGACGAAGGGAAGAGCGCGGAAGGAGATGGTCATGCGGGTTCCGGCGCCGGCCACGACTCCGGGCAGGGTGGGGGTGCCGGCGGGCCGCGGCGGCGGAGGGGCGAAGGAGGCCTCTTCAATGCGGGCCTTCTGCCAGCCGGGCATCAGGCGAGGAAGGTTCTCGGGGTTGGCGAAGAAGGCGAAGACGAGCTCGAGGGGGAAGGGGAGCCACTGCTCTGCGTGAAAGGTATGGGCCATGGGTGTCTTTGGTGTGAGATGCGGGAGGAAGTGGGATCGTGTGGGGTGCCTTGAAGTGGATTGCGGGCGGAAGCAAAATGCGGGGATTCTTCACTGCGCTCAGAATGACAAATAAAAAAGAAGCTGTGCTTAGGAGTTCGTTCTTTGAGTTCAGTCGGAAGAACAACAAGAGGAGAGAGACCTGGTACGTCGCTGCGCTTCGTCGTAAAAGGCGAAGTGCGGGGATTCGTTCGCTGCGCTCAGAATGAAAACCAGTAGAAGGCACGCTCAGAATGACAAACCAATAAAGGCACGCTCAGAATGACAAACCAGTAAGGGTGTGCTCAGAAATGCTTCCCGATAAGGGGGCGCACAGAATGAAAAACTAAGAGGAGAAGAAGGCGCCCGGTGATCTGGGCGCCTTGTAGGTGGAAGGGAGGTTGTGTTGCAGTTGCTTGGTGCAGATGGCAGTGCAGAGTTTCGAGCGAAGGTTTGGGGTTTGCGGAAAGATCTTCCGCAAACCCTTCGACACTTTAGTTAGGCATCAGCACTGTGTCAATGACGTGAGCGACACCGTTGGACTGATAGACGTCCGCGGTGGTGACGGTGGAGGTTCCACCCTTCTCATCGGTGAGGACGAGCTTGGTGCCGTCCATCTTGGCCGTCAGCTTGCCGCCCTGCACGGTGGTGAGGGTTGCGGTGCCCTTGCCCTTTTTGATGGCCTTGGCGATCGCCTTTGAGTCCAACTTGCCGGAGACGACGTGGTAGGTGAGGATCTTGGTCAGGTCGGCCTTGCTCTCAGGCTTGACGAGGGTGTCCACGGTGCCGGCGGGCAGCTTGTTGAAGGCATCGTTGTCCGGAGCGAAGACGGTGAAGGGGCCGGGGCCGGAGAGGGTATCGACCAGGCCGGCAGCCTTGACGGCGGCGACCAGGGTGGAGAGGTTCGGGGCGGCCGAGGCGTTCTGCACGACGTTCTTGGTCGGGGACATGGGCGCGCCGCCGACATCAGGATCCTTCATCTGGGCGGAGAGGCTAAGGGTCGAGACGGCGAGAGCTGTTGCAGCCAGAGAGGCGAGGAGAGTCTTCTTCATAGTCGTACATTTCCTTTCGAACTATTGGTGCGCGGTGCAGGTGAGACGGTAGGAGAGGCTTCGGCCCAGCCTCTGCGATCAGATCGTTCACTAGCATCTACGGTGCTAGCCGGGGAGTGGATTCAAAAGAATCACCACAGCTAAGTGTGCGTGAGCGGAAAGTGTGTCTGTGCATATGGCGCGTACTTCTTCGAAGAGCGTTGATGGCATCCACAAGAAGGCGACGCGAGGGGTTGATGCGGCGGGAGGCAGGGCGCGGGTGGCTCGTTGACATTTGCGAAGTGCCGCCGTCAACTGAAGACTCGGGACGATGGATGCTCGAGATGCGTGACGCGAGGCAGGGTGTGTTGGGGCAAACGGTGCAGACAGAGGTGGGAGGCCACGGCGGGACCGGCGTTCAGGAGCAGACGAGCGTTCATGACAACGGTCTGCTGCTGATCGGTTTATTCAAGCTGGCGAAGTCGCTGTTTTTTTTCTGCATCGGGATCGGCGCGATCCATCTGCTGCATAAAGACCTGAGCGACGAGGTGATGCGGCTGGCGGCGGCGCTGCGGTTTGATCCGGAGAGCCGGGTGGTGGGCCTGGTGATGGACAAGGTGGATCTGATCGATGCGGAGCGTCTGCGGGAGATCGGATTTGCGACGTTTGCGTACTCCGCGCTGGCGCTGACGGAGGGTATCGGCCTGCTGCTGGAGAAGGTGTGGGCGGAGTACCTGACGCTGATTCTGACTATTTCCTTCCTACCGTGGGAGCTGTACGAGCTGATCCGGCGGCCGAGCGCGATGCGGGGCGGTCTGCTGGTGATCAACCTGCTGGTGCTGTGGTATCTGGTGTGGCTGCTGCAGCGGAAGCGGGCGACGCGGGCGTAGGCCGTTGGAATAGAACAGAAAAACAAAACAGAAAATATAGAAAAGAAGCAGGGAACAGGCGGGGTGGTTTCGCTTTTAGTTCGCTAGCAGAGCAGCCCTTGCGGTGTCTAGGGCGAACATTAGGCGAAGTTATATGGAACCATGCTCGTTAACTACTACAGGTTGTGGTTATAGAAAGGTTGCCTGCGGTATAGCGGATTCGGACGATTTTCTCCGCATCTATTTGCATTTCTCCGCAGATTTTCCACTGTGCTCAAGGATTTTCCGCTTGCTTCAAGGATGGGGGCGGTTGAGTATGTGGATCGAAGTGGTCGAAAGTGGAGTGAAAGGGACTGAACACAGCCTCTTTCGAGATGATCTTACCGCGACGGCCAGTTCCTGAGGCGGGAAGTTATGTTTCGCGGCAATCACCCGACGCGCGTGGACGAGAAGGGCCGGCTGAAGCTGCCGGCTGACTTCCGTTCGCAGCTGGAGGGTGGGCCGGAGGCAAAGCAGGAGTTTTACATCACGAGCAAGGACGGAAAGCGGGCTGAGTTGTGGCCGATCAAGGCATGGGAGGCGATCGAGGCAAAGCTGGCGGCGACGCCAAACTCTCATCCGCGGAAGAAGGCTTTTCTGGACATAACGAACTACTACGGCCAGATGGCGGAGATGGATGGGCAAGGACGGCTACTGTTGCCGCAGATCTTGCGGGATGCAGCGGGATTGAAGGCGGAGGTGGTCGTGCTCGGGATGCAGACGTATTTCGAGGTTGCTAATCGGCCGGCCTTTGAAGCGGTGGCGAAGCCGTTTACGGAAGAGGATGTGGCTGGGCTGGCGGAGTTGGGGATTTAGCAGGCTGGAGTGACGTGACCCCTGAGTGGGGCGCACAGAGAGCGGGGACGAGATGCAGCAACCGCGACATGTGCCGGTTCTTTTAGACGAGGTACTTGAATACCTGAATGTGCGGCCGGGCGGCGTGGTGGTTGACGCGACGCTGGGGCTGGGCGGGCACTCCGAGGCGATTGCACGGAGGCTGGGCGGCGAAGGCAGGCTGATCTGCTTTGACCGCGATGCGGAGGCGATGGCGCTGGGACGGGCAAGGCTCGAGGCGCTGGCCGCGGAGCTTGGCGAGGCGATGCCGGCGGTAGAGTTTGTGGCGATGGCGTTCTCGGAAGGCCTGGGGACGTTGAAGCCGCGGAGCCTGGATGGCTTGCTGGCGGACTTTGGCGTGAGCAGCCTGCAGCTGGACGGGGCGCACAGGGGATTTAGTTTTCGGGCCGATGGGCCGCTCGACATGCGGATGGATACGCGGAGCGGCGAGACGGCCGAACAGGTGGTAAATGAGGCGGGCGAGGAAGAGCTTGCCAATCTCATTTACGAATTCGGAGAGGAAAGGAGGTCGCGGAGAATCGCCAGAGCCATTGTGCGGGCGCGACCGATATCAACGACGGCGCAGTTGGCCCAGGTGATCTCGGTTAGCGCCCCATCAATGAAAGGTGACAAGATTCATCCGGCGACGCGGACTTTTCAAGCGATCCGGATTCGCGTGAATGACGAGCTGGGAGAGATTCAATCGCTGCTGACGAGCGCGGGGTCTCTGATGAAGCCTGGCGGGAGGGTGGTGCTGATCAGCTTTCACTCGCTCGAGGATCGGCTGGTGAAGGACTCCTTTCGGGAGGCCGGCCGGGAGAAGAGGTTCGAGATGCTGACCAAGAAGCCGGTGGTTGCGGCTGAGGAAGAGCAGCTCAGAAATCCGAGGAGCCGCAGCGCGAAGCTGAGGGCGGCGGAGAAGGTTTAGAAAATCGCGTCTCTTGTGGAAAAGGCAGCTTCCACCTGCACCATTTTTAGTGCAGTCTTATGTAAAAGAAAGAGATGACAAAAGATCGGGCTGGGGTTGTCCTACCGTGCTTTCAGGCGAAAGACAACTTTGTACTACCCATCCCATCCTCCTATAGCAACCTCAGCCCGGTTGACTTGAGGATGTGGCGAAGATTGGAAGGACCCGGGCGCGCCCGGCATGGATTGGACGAGGTAGGACGATGGCAACGGCGGCGATGGCAGGGCGAGAGATCGAGATGATGAGTGCGGCACTGCCGACGACGCGGCGGGATCCGCGACGGTCGCTGACGGAGCATAACGCCATGCTGTTCGACATGCAGCGAAGGGCTCGGCGCGGGCCGACGCCCGAGGTCTTCTTTGCCAAGCACCTGGACAACAGCCGGATTGTGAAGGCAGACGACCCGGAGCGGCGGCGAGAGATGCGGCAGTTCTCGATCGTGATGAGTGTGCTGTTCTGCCTGGTGATGGTGTATGTATGGCAGCACTTTTCGGCGATCGAAATCGGGTACAAAGTCGAGGCGCAGAAGACGACGGTGGAGCAGATGCGCGAGGAGAACCGGCAGCTTCGGCTGGCGGAGGCGCAGTTGACGGATCCGCAGCGGATCGATGTGCTGGCCAAGCAGTTGGGGCTGAACGTGCCTCAGCCCGGACAAGTGGTGCGGCCGGATGGGCTGGGTGTGAGCGATTCGAATGCTCCGGTGATGGCGGAGGCCGGGCCGATGGTGCTGCAGTAAGCGGCTGTCCGTTGTCAGTTGACCGTCATTCGCATCTCGGGCGTGGAATGGTAAATATGTAGTGGAAAGAGTTACAAATGCAGCAGACAACGCCACGGCAGGTGATGACGGCTCCGATACGGAGGATTCGCTTCACCTACGTGGCTTTGTTTTTCTGCTTCTGGACGACGGCGATTGGGCTGCGGCTGACGTGGCTGCAGGTGGTGCGGCATGGCTACTACGTGCATACGGCGGCGATGCAGCAGCAGCGGACATTTGAGGTAGCGCCGCGGCGCGGGGTGCTCTACGACCGCAACCTGCGCGAGCTGGCGATGACGGTGCTGGTGGATAGCGTGTATGCGGTGCCGAGCGAACTGGGCGAGAACCGGCCACAGGCGGCGGAGATGCTGGCCAAGCTGGTGCACAAGGAGTCGTGGGACAGGTTTACGAGTGAGCCGCAGATGCTGGCGCGCTTTAATGCGTCGAAGAACTTCGCGTGGGTGGCGCGCAAGCTGGATGCGGAGACGGCGACGCGGGTCCGCGAGCTGAACCTCAAAGGAGTGTACCTGCAGAAGGAGTTCAAGCGGTTTTACCCGAACGGCGATCTGAGCGCGCAGGTGCTGGGGTATGTGGGCACGGACGACACGGGGCTGGGCGGGCTTGAAAGCGAGTTTGACGGTGAGCTGCATGGGGAGCCGGGGCATATGCTGACGGCGCTCGATGCGAAGCGGCATGTGCTGGGCTCAGAGGAGCAGCAGCCGCAGCCGGGTGAGAACCTGGTGCTGACGATCGACGCGAATATTCAGTACATGGCGGAGCGCGCGCTGGACGCGCAGATGGAGAAGACGAAGGCGCTGCACGGCACGGTGGTGGTGCAGGATCCGCATACAGGGCATGTGCTGGCGCTGGCTATCGCGCCGCGCTTCAATCCGAACGACCAGCGGCACATGGATGCGAGCGTGCTGCAGAACCTGGCGGTAAGCGATGTGTACGAGCCGGGGTCGACGTTCAAGCTGGTGACGTATGCGGCGGCGCTCGACGGGGCGGGGGTGAAGCCGACGGATATGGTCGATTGCCAGGGCGGTGCGATGACCATGTATGGGCGCACGCTGCACGACGACAAGAGCGATCACTTTGGCGTGGTGACGGTGCAGTATGCGCTCGAGCACTCCAGCGATGTGGGCGCGGCGAAGATGGCGCTGAAGCTGGGGCCGAATAAGTTCTACGACTACATGCGCGGGTTCGGCTTTGGCGACCGGTCGGGGATTGAGCTGCCAAGCGAGACGCGAGGGCTGCTGCGGGCGCCGAAGAAGTGGGGCGCGACGAGCATTCTGTCGATGGCGATCGGGCAGGAGGTCGGCGTGACGCCGGTGCAGCTTGTAACCATGGTGAGCACAATTGCCAACGGCGGGGTCTATATGCCGCCGCACGTGCTGCTCGAAAGCGCGGACGCAATGAAGGGCGATCCCCGATTGAAGCCTACGCCGTTCCGGCCGGTGAACCAGCTGCCGACGACGCTGCCGGACGGCGCACACCGCGTGATTTCGGAGATGACATCGGCGAAGATGCGCAGCATGATGCAGGGCATCGTGGTGACGGGGACAGGTAAGAACGCGGCGCTGAACGGCTACAGCTCCGGAGGCAAGACGGGCACGGCGCAGAAGGTGGATCCGGCGACGCACACGTACTCGCACACAAAGCTGGTCGCGAGTTTTGCGGGGTTTGCTCCGGTGAGCAATCCTGCGATCTCAGTTGCGGTGGTGATGGACACGCCGCAGGGCAGCGATGTGCAGCGGTATGGCGGATATGCCAGTGCGCCGGTGTTCGCGCAGGTGGCGCAGCAGGTGCTCGAGTATCTGGGCGTGCCGCACGATCAGCCACTCAAGTCGCCGAAGGAGATGCTGGAGGCCAGGAAGGATGTGCCGGAGGAGGCGCCGTCCGAGGCCGGACCGGACCTGCAGGCGATGTTCGACGGCATCAACACCTTGCCGGCGGATGATCCACTGCGGTCTCCGGGGATACTGACGGCGAAGACGGATGCGGAGGAGAGGCCGGCGGTGCAGCCGCTTGCATCGCGGCACATGGACGGCTTGATGAAGCTGCTGCCGGAGCGGGCGCTCGCGGCATTTCGGGCGAACGGCGGAACGACCAGTGCGATGCCGGACGCGGCGGAGGGCGCGAGCGCGCGGCTCACGCCGATGCCGATCCCCAGGCCCGAGATGAAGGGTGGCGGCGTGGTGGTGGATGCCTCGAAGCAGATCTATGTGCCGAGCTTTGAGGGCGTGGATCTGCGGCTGGCGGTGGAGCGTGCGGGCGGAGCGGGGCTGCGCATACGGCCAGTCGGGAGCGGTCTGGCGCGGGAGCAGGTGCCGGTGGCGGGAGCGATGGTTCCGGCCGGGACCGAGGTGGTTGTGCGCTTTCTGCGATGAAGTATTTCTCCTGACGGTGTAACCCGGGCCGAACAACAGCACAGAGAGACGATCCTCGATTCGTAGCTTATTCGGTTACAGATGGTAGGATGTCGGCAGATTTGTAGACAGGATCCGTTGCGAAGCGCGTCTGTTCGAAGGTGATAACGAGAGTGCCGCTGTGCGACATGCCATCGAAGTTGCCGTCTTTGTCGTCCGTGATAAGGCGGAGCTGATCGGCTTTGCAGAGCGGAGGCTGCGAGGTCTGAGAGTGCGCGATGGCGGTGAGTAGGGAGACTAAAGCAAAGAGAGGTGCAGGATCTTCACGGTGACGGTCTTCGGAATGTCTGATCCACAGAGGATCACAACCCATGAGCCGGTGCGAAGTTGCGACGTAGAATGGCGGGATGCGATGGGTGGACGTTTTGGCGGATGTGCGGACGCTGGAGGCTGAGGGCGAGTCGTCGATGGAGGTCTCGGGCGTGCAGTATGACTCGCGCCGCGTGGGTGCGGGTGATGTGTTTGTGGCGATGCGCGGTGAGAGCGCTGATGGGAATCGATTTGTAGATCGCGCGCGCGAGCAGGGAGCCGCCGCGGTGGTGACGGACTCGCGTTTGAAGTATGACAGTCTGCGTGGGTCTTTGTTGGGAAGGGGCTTGGGAGTGGCGCTGGTGGCGCATGGCCGGCGCGGGTTGAGTGAGGTGAGCGCGGCGGTGTTCGGGCATCCGGAACGCGTGTTGATGCTGAGCGCGGTGACGGGGACGAATGGAAAGACGACGACGGCGTGGCTGCTGGAGCAGATGCTACGGAGCGCCGGGCGAAAAAGCGTGCTGGTGGGCACGATTGAAACGCATGTAGCGGGCGAGGTAAGGGCGAGTCCGCATACGACGCCGGAGCCGCGCGACCTGCTGCGGACGTTTGCGGATGGCGTGGCTCTGGGCTGTACCGAGGCGGTGATCGAGGCGAGCAGCCATGCCCTCGAGCAGGAGCGGGTGTGGGGGATGCCGGTTGATGTGGCGATCTGGACGAATCTTACGCAGGATCACCTGGATTATCACGGGACGATGGAGGCGTACTTCGCGGCGAAGGTGAAGCTATTTACGGGCGTAGGAACGCGAGCGCCACGGGTGGCGGTGGTCAATGCGGACGATGCATCAGGCGAGAGAGTGGGGGACGTGGCGCGGGCGGCTGGCAGCGAGGTGTGGCGATATGGCATGGGCGTCAAGGGCGGATTCGGGCCGGAGTTCCGCGCGGAGCGGGTGAAGCTCGCGGCGGGCGAGACGAGGTTCGAGTTGAAGACGAGCTTCGGGACGGTGCCGATTCGATCGCCGCTGACGGGTGTGGTGAATGTGTCTAACCTGCTGGCGGCCATGTGCGCGGCGCTGGCGCGTGGGTTGGGACTGGAGGAGATTGCGGCTTCGACGGAGCGGCTGATGCAGGTTCCCGGACGATTTCAGATTGTATCTTCAACGGTTACAGACATCTCCGTTGTGGTGGATTACGCGCATACGGACGACGCGTTGCGGAATCTGCTTGCGCTGGCGCGGGATCTGGTGCGGGCCCGCGGAGGCCGGGTGATTACGGTCTTTGGATGCGGAGGCGATCGGGATAAGACGAAGCGGCCGAAGATGGGGCGGGTGGCGGGCGAGGGCAGCGATCTGGTGGTGGTAACGAGCGATAATCCGCGGACGGAAGATCCGCAGACGATCATTGAAGAGGTGATGGTCGGTGTGCGGGCGACGGCGGCGGATGTGATTGTGGAGGAGGACAGAGCAGGGGCGATAGCGATAGCGATCCGCGCGGCGCGGACGGGCGATGTGGTTCTGATCGCGGGCAAGGGACATGAGAGAGTGCAGATCTTCGCGGACGGCACTGTGCCGTTTGATGATGTGCTGGTTGCGCACGATGTGCTGCGGGAGATGGAGGGCGAATGACGTTGACGTTGGGGCAGATTGCGGACTGGATACATGCCGAGGGCGACTTTACGACGCGGCTCGAGGCCGTGGGCTACTCGATCGACTCGCGCACGATTGGTGCCGGAGAGCTGTTCTTTGCCGTGACGGGAGAGCGGGTGGATGGGCATGACTATGTCGAAGCGGCTCTGGCGAATGGAGCCGTAGGAGCGGTGGTGAGTCAACACTGGCTGGCGCCCGACGAGCTCGAGCCATGCCGGCTGTTGCGTGTGCCGGAGGGTGAGGATTGCGTGCTGAGCGCGCTGCAGGCTTTGGCGAAACGCGTGCGTGCGGAGTGGGGCGGGCGCGTGATTGGAGTGACGGGATCGGCGGGGAAGACGACCACGAAGGAGATGGTCGCGGCGGTGCTCGCGGCGAAGTTCAGGGTGCTGAAGAGTGAGGGCAATCTCAACAATCACTTTGGGCTGCCGCTGCAGCTGCTGAAGCTGGAGCCGGAGCACGAGGTGGCCGTGCTCGAGATGGGGATGAATCATGCAGGGGAGCTGCGGGCGCTGGCAGAGATTGCGCGGCCGGACTGGGCGGTGGTGACGAACGTGGCTGCGGTCCATCTGGAGTATTTCGCGGATGGACTTGCCGGGGTTGCGGCAGCGAAGCGGGAGTTGGTCGAGGCGCTGCCTGCCGGTGGTGTCGCGGTGTTGAATGCGGAGGATGCGCGGGTACGGGAGTTCGGCCGCGGGCTCGATGTGCAAACGATTCTTTATGGCGAGAGCGTGGCGACGGCTGTTCGAGCGGACGAGGTGGAGGAGCTTGGAGCCGAGGGTTTGCAGTTTGCTGCTGTCGTTGCGGCAACGGGTGAACGCGCGACGGTGCGATTGCATCTACTGGGACGGCAGAATGTCGCCAATGCGCTAGCGGCGATTGCGGTTGGCGTGGAGAGCGGACTTTCGCTCGACGAGTGCGCGCGGGCGCTCAAGACGATGCGGGCGAGCGAGAGACGAGGCCAGGTGCTGGAGTGGCGTGGCGCGCAGATGGTGAACGACTGCTATAACTCGAATCCAAAGGCGCTCGATGCGATGGTGGATGCGCTGCTGACGATGACGGCGAAGCGGCGGATTGTTGTTGCGGGAGAGATGCTGGAGCTGGGGCCGGAGGGCGCGACGCTGCATGAGAGCTGCGGCGTGCGGATGGCGGAGCTGGGCCTGGATGTGGTGATCGGAGTACGCGGGCTCGCGCAGCATCTGGTGCAGGGGGCGCTGGGTGGCGGGGCGGAGGCGATGTTCTTTGCTACGCCGGAGGAGGCTGGAATGTGGATGCAGGAGCATGTGCGTGCGGGCGACGCGGTGCTGGTGAAGGGGTCGCGTGGGGTGAAGCTGGAGCGGGCTCTGGCGATGTTGGAGCGGTAGATGCAGCGGTGGACTCTGCCGTGGTTCGGCCATGGATTGCCGCGCTGCCCGGGGTGGAGCGGCTTGTAGGATAGCTATGATCCCGACGTTCGATCCATTCCTTCAAGGCGGATGACTTGCTCTATTGGCTGCTGTACCAGAAGCTGTTTCCCTACTTTCGCCTGTTCCGGATCTTTCGCTATCTGACGTTTCGCACGGTGTTTGCGAGTCTTACGGCGCTGCTGATCGGTCTGCTGATTGGGCCGTATGTCATTGAGCGGCTGCGCGAGTTTCAGATCGGCCAGTACATCCGCGAAGAGGGGCCGCAGAGCCATCAGAAGAAGAAGGGAACACCGACGATGGGCGGGGTGCTGATCTGCATTTCGATCCTGGTGCCGACGCTGCTGTGGAGTGATCTGTCGAACCCGTTTGTGTGGATTGTGACGCTCTCGACGGTGGCGTTCGGGGCGATTGGGTTTGCGGACGACTACATCAAGGTGGTGCACAAGCAGAACCAGGGGCTGACGGCGCGGGCGAAGCTGGCGCTGCAGCTGCTGGTGAGCTCCGCGGTTGCTGTGGTGCTGGTGATTATGCAGTCGCGGGGAAGCTACTCGACGCGGCTGGTGGTGCCGTTTCTAAAGCGCTTTCGGCCGGATTTGATTGTGGGATGGATGGCGCACATTCCGCACTTTTACTGGCTCAGTTTCCTGCCGTTTATTGCATTTGTAGCTTTGGTGATTACATTTTCGAGCAATGCGGTGAACCTGACGGATGGACTGGATGGACTGGCGATCGGATGCACGATCATCGCGGCGGGAGCGCTGGCGGTGCTGACGTATGTGAGTGGACACGCGGTTTTTTCGGACTATCTGGAGCTACAGCGGATGCCGCTGGTGGGCGAGCTGACAATCTTCTGCGGGGCGATGGTGGGGGCGAGCATCGGCTTCCTCTGGTATAACGCGCATCCGGCCGAGGTGTTTATGGGCGATGTGGGATCGCTGGCGCTGGGCGGCGCGATCGGCACGGTGGCGGTGGTAATCAAGCAGGAGTTGCTGCTGCCGTTCATTGGCGGTGTGTTCATCCTGGAGGCAGTAAGCGTGATGCTGCAGGTGGGCAGCTACAAGCTGCGGGGCGGGAAGCGACTTTTTAAGATGGCTCCGCTGCACCATCATTTTGAGTTGATGGGGTGGAGCGAGAGTAAGGTGATTGCGCGGTTCTGGATTATGGCGCTGGTGTTTGCGCTGTTCGCGCTGACGACGTTGAAGCTGAGGTAAGGAAATGGAAGTTTGGTGGCCCTGGATTCGAGGTGTGCTGCCGCTGATGCTCGCAGGCTTTGTTGTTTACGTTCTCAGCCGTAATCGATCCAAACGTCCTCTACTGAAGGTGCTGAGTTCGCTTGCTTCGACATCGAGCATCTTGTTAGCCATCATCGGCTCGGCTTTTCTCTTGTCTGCGCAAAGCTGCGAAGAAGATCGCGCGCCGATTGGATCTCCGGATGGAAGGCATGTTGTGCGGTTGATGATCTACGGCAATGTACCTGCCGGAACGTCGTTACGCGTCATCGAACGAAAGAGCTGGAGCCCAATCTGGCGCGAAGTAAGTGAAGCAGGGAGCGTCGGTACATCACTCGAGCCAATTGAACCCAAGCTGTCCTGGCCCGATAACGATCATCTCACCATCGATTATCCCGAGTCCGAAGAGGGAACCGGCTTTCTCTGCGAGAGTAAGCGCATGGGCGCTATCCTGATTGTGTGCAAGACACACAAACGATAATGGATCTGAAGAACAAGCGCGTGCTCGTTGTCGGTGCTGGAAAGAGCGGCATCTCGGCGGCGCATTTTTTGCTGCGGCAGGGCGCGAAGGTGACGGTGAGCGACTCGCGGAGTGCGGCGGCGCTGGCGGGGGAGATTCCTGCGCTGATGGAGGCGGGGATCATGGTTGAGACGGGCGGGCATGGGCTGCTGACGTTTCGGCGGCAGGACTTCATCGTGATCTCGCCCGGGGTGCCGACGCTAACGCCGGAGGTGGTGCGGGTGCGGGCGCTGGGTATGCCGGTGGTGGGTGAGCTGGAGCTGGCGAGCCGGTTCCTGCAGGGACAGGTGATTGCGATCACCGGGTCAAACGGGAAGACGACCACGACGACGCTGGTGGGCGAGATGCTGAAGGCGGCGGGGATGGCGACGCTGGTGGGTGGGAATATTGGTACGCCGGTGATTGAGCTGGTGGCGGAGAGCCGGCCCGAGACGTGGAACATGCTGGAGGTCTCGAGCTTTCAGCTGGAGACGATCGAGACGTTTCGGCCGCGGATCGCGGTGGTGCTGAACATCACGCCGGATCACCTGGACCGGCACAAGACGTTTGAGAACTATGCGGCGGCGAAGGCGCGGATTACCGAGCGGCAGGATGCGGAAGACTTCCTGGTGTTGAACGCGGAGGACAAGGCGACGCAGATGGTAGCGGCGAAGACGCGGGCGCAGATCTTCTGGTTCAGCCCGCGGCGGCCGATCAAGCAGGGAGCGTTCGTGCATGGACGGAGCGTGGTGTTTCTGCCGAAGGAGGGAGCAAAGGCGGTGCCGGTGATGCCGGTGGGCGAGATCACACTGAAGGGCTTGCACAATGTGGAGAATGTGCTGGCGGCGGTAGCAGTTGCGCGGCTGGCGGGGGTGCCGGCGGAGGTGATTCGCGAGGTAGTAAAGAGCTTCAAGGCGGTCGAGCATCGGCTGGAGCTGGTGCGGGAGCGCAACGGAGTTGTTTTTTATAACGACTCGAAGGCGACGAATGTGGATGCGGCGCTGAAGGCGGTTGCGTCGTTTCCGAAGGGAATCCACCTAATTCTTGGCGGGAAGGATAAGGACTCGGACTACAGCGTGATGGCTCCGCTGTTGAAGGAGCGGGTGAAGGTTGTTTATACCATTGGTTCGGCGGCGGAAAAGATTGCTGGGGCGCTGGCAGGTGTCATGAAGATAGTGGAAGCGGCGACGCTGGAGCATGCCGTTGCAGCGGCTGCCGCGGCTGCAGTAAGGGGCGATGTGGTGTTGCTGGCGCCGGCCTGCGCGAGCTTCGATCAGTTTGAGAGCTATGAGCATCGCGGGCGCGTATTTCGGGAGCTGGTGATGGGGTTGTAGGGGTTGAAAAACGAGATACGGGGGTCTCTCCACTCCGCGTTGCTCCGGTCGAGATGACGGATTTTTTAGGGGAGTGATTTACATGGCGAAGCGGGTTGGCGTCGATAAATGGCTGTTCGGGACGGTGCTGCTGCTGGTGCTGTTCGGGCTGGTGACGGTATTTTCGGCGTCCGCCGTGATGGCGCAGTCGACGCTGGGGTCGCCCTACAGCTATGTGGCCAAGCAGGCTCTGTGGGTGCTGCTGGGAATGGTTGCGCTCACGGCGCTGATGAAGATCGACTACCGGCGCTACAACAGTCCGAAGGTGGTCTTCACCGCGGTTGCAGGCACGGTGGTGGTGCTGCTGGCGGTGTTTGCAATGCATGACTCGCACCATACGCATCGATGGATCCGGTTTGGCGGGCTGTTTACGTTTCAGCCGTCGGAGATTGCCAAGCCGGTGCTGGTGCTGCTGCTGGCGTACTTCCTACAAAATAAGCTGCACCAGATGGATGATCTGAAGAATGTGGTGCTGCGCGCTGTGGCGCTGCCGGCCTTATTCATTGTGCTGATCGCGGGTGAGCCGGATCTGGGGACGGCGATTGTGCTTTCGGCGACGACGGTGCTGATGCTGTACCTGGCCGGGGCGCGGCCGCTGCATCTCTCGCTGCCGCTGTTTGCGGCGGCGCCACCGCTGTTTTATATGCTGTTTATGGTGCCGTGGCGTCTCGCGCGCATGAAGGTGTTTCTGAACCCGGAGGCGGATCCGCGGGGCGCGGGCTTCCACATCATGCAGTCGCTGATTGCCGTGGGGACGGGTGGATTCCGCGGTCTGGGCTTGATGGAAGGGCGGCAGAAGCTGTTCTATCTGCCGGAGCCGCACACCGATTTTATCTTTGCCAATGTGTGCGAGGAGCTGGGTTTGATCGGCGCGCTCTGCACGGTGGGCCTGTTCTGTTTTCTTGGGTATCGCGGGCTGCGGGCGTCGGTGCTCTCCACCGATCCGTTTGCGCGTTTTCTGGCGTTCGGGCTGACGGTTACGATACTCGTTCAGGCGTTTTTTAATATCAGCGTGGTGGTGGCGTTGCTGCCGACGAAGGGCATTCCGTTGCCGTTTATCTCCTCGGGTGGGACGAGCGTGTTTATTACTCTGGCGAGCATGGGTGTGCTGCTGAATATTACGCGTGAGATCGATTAGAGGCGGTTGACCGTTTCTTCGTTGACCGTTGTTCGTTATCAAACGTAGAACGAACAACGTAGGACGATTCTGGATTGGGTTTACCGATGCGCATTCTGATTGCCGGGGGTGGAACGGGTGGGCACGTCATTCCCGCGCTGGCGATTGGGCGTGAGCTGCGCGACCGGTATGGGGCTGAGGTACAGTTTGTGGGGACGGCGCGCGGGCTGGAGACGCGGCTGGTGCCGGCGGAAGGATTTTCCCTCGAGCTGATCGAGGTGGGACAGCTCAAGGGAGTGTCGCTTGGGACGAGGCTGCGGACGGTGGGGGACCTGCCGCGCGGGGTGCTGCGGTGTGTTCAGCTGCTGCGCGGCTTTCGGCCGCAGGTGGTGATCGGGGTGGGTGGGTATGCGTCGGGACCGGCGATGCTTGCGGCGCTGCTGCTGCGGCTGCCGACGCTGGTATACGAGCCGAACGCAGTTCCGGGGCTGGCGAATCGGGTTGTGGGAAGGCTGGTTTCAGCGGCGGCGGTGAGCTTTGACGAGACGCGGCGGTTCTTCCGTAATGCGGTGGTGACCGGAGTGCCAGTGCGGCGGGAGTTCTTTGGGATTCCGGCGCGGGATGCCGCGGCGCCGCCGCATCTGCTGGTCTTCGGCGGCAGCCAGGGAGCACGGGTGCTGAATACGCGCATGGCAGAGATCGTTGGAGCATTGCTCAAGCGTGTGCCGGGCTTGACGGTGCTACACCAGGCAGGGAGCCGGCATGCCGCAGCGACCGAGGCTGCATTTCTCAGCTCTGGCGCGGACCCTGCACGGTGGCGCGTGGTGCCGTTTCTGGACGACATGCCACTGCTGATGGCGGAGGCCAGCCTGGTGCTGTGCCGCAGCGGGGCGAGTTCGGTGGCGGAGTTGGCGGCGGCGGCGAGGCCGTCTCTGCTGGTGCCGTTTCCGCAGGCTACGGACGATCACCAGAGGAAGAATGCGGAGGCGTTTGCGCGGGAGGGTGCGGCAGAGCTGCTGCTCGAAGCGGAGATGTCGGCGGAGGTACTGCTGGAGCGGCTGTCGGGCCTGTTGGGAAGCACACAGAGGCTGGAGGAGATGGGGAACCAGGCGCGAAGGCTGGGGCGGCCTGACGCTGTGACGACGATCGGGAAGATGGTTGCAGAGCTGGCGGCCGGCAAGAGATAACGATCCGGCTTCGCGCCGGATCAATCGCCTACAGCAACGAGGGCCAGGCAGTTACGCCCAGCCCTCTTGTTTGTGGTTTGGGGGGAGCCAAGACTTAGCGATGCCCGCCGCCGCCGTGGGATCCGCCGCCGCCTCCGCCGCCATGGAAGCCACCGCCACCGCCGCTGAAGCCGCCACTATGCCCACCGCCGCTGAAGCCGCCACCTCCTGATGGCGCGCGTCCCTGGCTGGAGAAGCTGCCGGCGCGGCTGCCAGAAGGCTGGCTGCCGCCGCTGAAGCCGCGCTGACCGCTGCTGTAGGTTTGACTTCCGCCGGCAAAGCCACGCTGGCCACCGTTGTAGGCCTGGTTGCCTCCACCATAGTTTTGACCACCGGTGTAGCCGCGCTGGGCTCCGCCATAGGCTTGCCCGCCGGTGTAGCCATGCTGCCCGCCAGCATAGCCATGCGTGCCGGCATAGCCCTGGTTGCTACTGCCTGAAAAGCCTCGTTGACCGCCGTTATAGCCTTGGGAGCCGTAACCGCCCCGGCTGTTATTGAAGCCGCCGCCGTTGTAGTTGTTGACGGTCATGCGATTTCCATTGTTGAAGCTGCCGCTGTAGCCGCGGCCGCCGATGTTTGATCCGCGAAAGCCTGCGTATCCGCCGCCGCGCGCGTAGCTGAAGCCGCCAGGACGGACCGGGCCGCCGCCCCATGGGCGGTTATAGACGTTATTGAAGCGTCCGCCGTAGCGACCGAAGTTGTTGTAGCCGCGGTTGTACCAGAAGTGGCCGCCGTTCCAGTAGCCGCCGTAGAAGCCGGTTCCGAAGTAGCCGAAGCCGTAGTTAATGCCTCCGTAGTAGCCGATACTGTTGCCCCAGTAGCCGGCGTTCCAGAAGTAGTTGCCGCCGTTATCGCCGTAGCCCCAGTAGCCGGGGGTCCAGAGAGCACCCTCGTAGGGCGGAAGGACCCAGGCGCCATCGACCCAGTAGTAGCCCTCGTCACCGTAGGCCCAGTAGCCGGGCGTCCAGATGTAGCCGTCGCCGGGAATCTCGGGCTGGGTGTAGACGGGGATCTCAGGTGGTGCGATGCCGATGGAGAGGAAGACACGCGCATGCGCGGCGGCGGGGGCGGCGAGCAGAGCGCCTGCGATCAGCGCTGTGCCAAAGACGTTCCGGATTGTGCGTGCGATCTGCATAGTTCCGACCCTTGCCGCCTGCCTTCGCTTGTCCGGTGTAGCCTTCGATCCCGGATTGCGTGGCGGGCTGGCAGATGAGATGCCGGCCGAGTGGTTCGGTCCGCCTCACAGTAGATTAGACACAGGATCGGGCCGGAGGTTGCGCTGGGGGCGGGATGGGGT
>CAXTRT010000035.1:0-43199 GCA_964246835.1 uncultured Acidobacteriaceae bacterium
CCCCGTTCGACTCGCCTGCGGCTCGCTCAGGGTCGGTCGAGATGACGGCGGTTGAAGAAAGGGTGTGCGGGGCGGAGGATAGCCGGACGGGGGTGGAAAGCGAAGAGGTGGCTGAGGGAGCGGTGACGTAGAGGAGGAGTTTTTCGACCTCGCCGGCGATGAGCATCATGTTGGCGCCGAGGGCGTCGACGAGCTCGCGGGCGGCGTCGGGGTCGAAGCGGACGGACTGCGATTCGGCGTGCGCGATGACCCAGCGGGCGGCGTCGCCTTCTTCGACCTGCGCGAGCTCGACGATCCCGCACCAGTCGCCGAGGGTCTCGCGGATTCGTTTGAAGCGCTCCTTGTCCTGCAGGTCCATGCGGCGGAGATCGGCGGGGAGATGGAGGTGATCAGCGATGAAGAGGAGCAGGGCTTGAGGGTTGGGCGAGCGGAAGTAGGTGTCGATTGCGTCGAACTCGGCTTTCTTAGAACCGCGAGAGTAGAGGGTCTTCAAGCCGCGAAGGAAGAGGACCTGGAAGGGCGCCATGAGGGACGGGGTCTGGGCGCGGTCGAGGGCTTCGAAGATGCTGATCTCGGCGAGGTCGAGGTCGTGCAGGCAGAAGTCGCGGAGGTCTGGTGGCGCGAGGGCGTTGAGGACGGCTTTGCGGCAGCGGTCCTGGAGGAAGATCTCGTCGCCGGCGAGAACATAACCGGGGCGGAGGCTGGGCGAGCTGACTTCGGCGATGAAGCGGTCGGAGCTTGCGAAGGACTTCAAGGCGGGAGACGCGAACCATTTAAGGGCTGGTGGGGGCATTAGAAGCTCTCCAGCATCTCGCTGACGACGGCAGCGGCGAAGGAGCGGGCGACGCGGTTGACGGCGGCTCCGTCCTCCTGGATGAAGGTGTTGAGGTCGGTGGTCGACTGGTACTGCTCTCGGTAGGTGAGGGCGTCGTTCTCGTAGAGGATGCGGTTGCTGTGGGAATCGGTAAGGACGATCTTTGCGGTGATGGTGAGGAGATAGCTGGAGGTCTGGCCGGAGAGGGAGTCGTAGGTGAGGGGGGCGGCGGTCTGGGAGAGGATGGCGCCGGTGAGCACGGCGTCGGTGGCTCCGGTCTGCTGGTTTTCGATGCGGTAGCGGGTGCGGCTGTTGAGCTCGCGGATGACGGCCTCGGTGAAGGCGGTTTCGGTATGGAAGTTGAGCACGCGGGTGGAGAAGGTGGGGACGGCGAGGGTGCGGACGCCGGGCGGCAGGTGAGTTGCCGAGGCGGCTTTGTGGTAGCCGCAGCCGGCGAGAAGCAGGGCCAGCATAGCGGCCGAAAGGTAGGGAAGAGAGCGCATCCTGATGGGTCTATTGTCGCATCGCGGGATGTGCGTGACTGTCGCCGGCGATGGACCAGGCCGTGGGTCTTCGCACGATGCGGAGACGGAACCGTGCCAGAATGGATGCATGCGTGTGGCTTATTTGGAGTGTTTTGCGGGGATTTCGGGCGATATGTTTCTGGGCGCGCTGCTCGATGCGGGTGTCGAGCGGAGTGTGCTGGAGGAGGCTACGGCGGCGCTGAGGCTGGGAGCGAGCCTGCGGGTGCGCACGGTGGATCGGTCGGGGATCACGGCGACCAAGGTGGACGTGATCAAGGACGGGCAGCTAGCTGACGAGAGCGGGCGCGACGAGCAGGTGGAGCACACGCACCAGCATCAGCCGAAGACGCAGCACCTGCACAAGGGCGGCCACGATCATCATCACCATGAGCAGGAGGTGGCGTTCCATGAGGCGCACAGCCATGAGCCGGGGCACAGTCATAGCCATGAGCATGCGGACAGCCACGAGCGAGAACATAGCCACGAGCATGGGCGATCGCTGACGGTAATCCGGAAGTTGATCCGGAGCGCGGCGCTGGCGGAGCCGGTGAAGGAGATGGCGATCCGGTCGTTCGAGCTGCTGGGCGTCTCTGAGGCCAAGATCCACAATGTGCCGGTGGATGCGATCCACTTCCATGAGGTAGGTGCGGTCGATGCGATCGTTGATATCGTGGCGGCGTGCGCGGGTGTGCAGGCGCTGAACGACGAGGCGATGCGCGAGACGGGTGAGGTGCTGGCGTGGCACTGCTCGCCGCTGAATGTGGGCGGCGGCATGGTGGACTGTGCCCATGGCAGGTTTCCGGTACCGGCTCCGGCGACGGCGGATCTGCTGCGCGGTCTGCCGACGTACTCGGCACATGTGCAGCAGGAGCTGGTGACGCCGACGGGTGCGGCTCTGGTGCGGGCGCTCGCGCCTGCATTCGGCCAGCAGCCGGCAATGCGAGTGGAGCGGATCGGATATGGCGCGGGCGGACGCGACCCGAAGGGCTTTCCGAATGTGCTGCGGCTGTCGATTGGTGAGGGCATGGCTCCGGGCGGAGAAGGAAGCTTCGCGGATGCGGAACGGGGACGAACAAAGCTTTCGGCTTCGGCACCGACTTCGACGATCGGCGATCGGACAGCCGTGACGGTGCTTGAGACGGCGATCGACGACAGCAGCCCGCAGATTCTGGCGCATGTGATGGAGTTGGCTCTGGCGCGGGGCGCGCTCGATGCCATGTCGACGGCGGTAGGCATGAAGAAGGGACGGCAGGGAACGCTGCTGACGCTGCTGTGCAACGCAGGCGATGCCGCGGCACTGGAGGAGATGCTGCTGCGGGAGACGAGCACGCTGGGGGTGCGGCGGCACGAGGAGGAGCGATCGTGCCTGGAGCGGACGTCTGTCGCGGTGGGAACGGAGTTCGGATCGATCCGGGTCAAGGTCGGGATGCTTGCCGGGGAGCGGGTGAATGCGCAACCGGAGTTTGAGGACTGCCGGTCGGCGGCGGCGCAGCACGGGGTGCCGGTCAAGCGCGTGGTGGAAGGTGCCATAGCGGCTTATGCGGCGCGCGATAGAGCGGCAGGTTCAGGGAAGGTCTGATCAAGTGAAACAACCTTTCTGTTTCAGGAGAAATGTTTAGCCGGTCCGGACAAAAAGCAGGTTGCTCGCGTTGCTCGGAATGGACGAAAGAGAAGCAAGGACTCGAGATCCCAAGATGAAGATGGCATTCCTGCTTCAGATTGCCGCTTTGGCGGATTGTCCTTGTGGCGGCTGACTGCATCACATTAGGCACGCATAGGAGATAAGGGAGCCAGCATGGAGCGTCGGGATTTTCTGAAGAGTGCAACGGCAATGGGTGTAGCGACGGTTGCGGGTTCGGGGGGAGCACAGACGGGTGCCGTGAAGCATACTCCGACCAAGCGGGCCGAGGCGCCGGGCATGCTGTACCGCGAGCTGGGAACGACGGGCGAGCGGGTGTCTGCAATCGGGATGGGCGGCTATCACCTAGGCAAAGGAGAGAATGCGGACGCGATGATTGCGCTGGCGCGCAAGGGTATCGACTCCGGGATCACGTTTGTTGATAACTGCTGGGATTACAACGACGGCATCAGCGAGGTCCGGGTGGGGCAGGCGCTGAAGGATGGATATCGGCAGAAGGTCTTCCTGATGACGAAGATCGATGGCCGCACCAAGGCCGAGTACAACAAGCAGCTGGAGCAGTCGCTTGGGCGGCTGCAGACGGATGTGATCGATCTGGTGCAGTTCCATGAGGTAATCCGGATGGACGATCCGGATCGCATCTTTGCTCCGGGCGGGGCACTGGAGGCGGCGATTGCGGCGAGAGACGCAGGAAAGATCCGCTACATCGGATTTACCGGGCACAAGGACCCCGTGGTGCATCTGCGCATGTTCGAGATCGCGGAGAAGCATGGGTTCCACTTCGACACTGTGCAGATGCCGATCAACGTGATGGACGCGCACTTTCGATCGTTTCAGCATGAGGTGATGCCGGTTGCGAAGAAGCAGGGAACGGGCGTGCTGGCGATGAAGACCTTTGGGGATCATTACATCCTGGACAGCGGGACGGTGCAGGCGATCGATGCGCTGCACTACTCGCTGACGCTGCCGGTCTCTGTGGTGATTACAGGCATTGATTCGGACAAGATCTTGGACCAGGCGCTTACGGCTACGAAGACCTTCAAGCCGATGTCCGATACGCAGATTGCGAGCCTACTGGGACAGACGAAGGAGGCCGCAATGACGGGTACGTATGAGCTGTTCAAGACGACGAACCACTTTGACGGGACGGCTCAGAACCCCAAGTGGCTGGGGTAAGAGACGATGTATCCGGGGTCAGGCAACACCGCGGTGTTGAATGATGACGCAAGATTTGACAGGGGGAGAGCTAAGCATCGGCTCTCCCCCTTTGCTCTGTTTGCTGCAGGTTGCGCCTTCCGTGAGTTGCATGATTAAAGGAGAGTTGCAACAGAAGTGTGCGGGACGGCATCCCAACGGTTACAAGATTGCGAGGGTTTATCTATGGGAAGAGTCACGCGTGTGCTACTAGCTGCTGTGGGAGTGATCGTATTGCTGGTGGTCGTGGCGGTTGTTGCGCTCCCCATGTTCTTGAACGCCGATAGCTTTCGCACGCGGATAGAGACGACTCTCTCAAAGTCGCTAGGACGGAAGGTTACGATCGGCAAGCTGAATTTATCGGTCTGGTCGGGCGGTCTGGTCGCGGAGAATGCGACGGTTGCCGACGACCCGCAGTTCAGCATGCAGCCTTTTATTCAGGCACAGAGCGTGAAGATCGGTGTAGAGATCATCCCGCTGGTGCTGCGGCGTGAGATACATATCCGCAGCTTCTCGCTTGAAACCCCAAAGATTCAGCTGCTGCGCGGAGCGAATGGATTGTGGAACTATTCGTCAATCGGCGGCGCGGCGAGCAAGTCAGGCAATCAGGATGCTGAGACGAAGCAGGCATTTCCCGATCTGACGGTTGGGCACATTGAGGTCGTGAATGGGCAGATTATGGTCGGAACTGGACCAGGAACGAGCAGCGCCCCAGCCGCGCCGAACCGCACGTATGAACAGGTGAGTCTGGACGTAAAGAACTTTGGCTTTGCGAATGCCTTTCCATTTACGGCGTCGGCGCATTTGCCGGGAGATGGTGTGGTCACGCTGAATGGAACGGCTGGGCCGCTGAACCAGCAGGATGCGGCGGCGACACCGTTTACGGGCCATCTCGATATGAAGCATATCGATCCACTAGCGGCAGGTTTTGTGGATTCATCGGCCGGGATCTCGGGAACGGTCGAGAACCTGGTGCTTGATGCGGCCTGGAGCGGGACGCAGCTGCATGTGACGAAGCTGCTGGTCGATACGCCTCGTGTGACGGTGGTCAGGAACACCGCACCAAAGCCCGTCAAGCCGGCAGGAAATACTGAAGGCTCGACGATGATGGAAAACCTCTCTGTCGATAGCGCCGAGGTGAAGAATGGGACGGTGACGCTGACGACGCCCGGACAGGGCGGGGCGCCGGCAGTCTACCAACAGCTGAACGCGACGATCACGAATCTGACACCGAAGAGTTTCTCACCTTTTTCCGTGAGTGCGCAGCTGCCGGGCGGTGGAAGTCTGAGTGCGAGCGGGAAGGCAGGACCGTTCGATCAGGTGAACTCAGCCGCAACTCCGGTCGACGCGACAGTCTCGCTCAAGCACGTTGAACTTGAGACCAGCGGCGTTCTCGCACCCGATGCGGGCATCAATGGGTTGGCGAACCTGGATGCGAAGGTTCGGTCCAATGGGCAGACGCTGAATGCGAGCGGGACGGCGCATGTGGACGGGATCAAGCTGGCCAAGAATGGGCGGCCCTCGGCAAAGCCCCTTGATGTGCAGTTCACGGTGGCACAGGATGAACGAGCCATGACGGGCACGCTGCAGCAGGCGACGATACGGATCGGCAGCGTGGCTATCGGCCTTTCGGGAACATACCAGACGAGCGGAGCAACGACGGCACTCAACCTGAAGGTGAATGGGAATGCTATGTCGATCAATGAGCTTGAGGCATTTCTGCCGGCTCTTGGGGTGAATCTGCCGCAGGGATCGCGGTTGCAAGGAGGAACTGTAACCACGACGCTTACAGTTTCGGGATCGACGGCACGGCCGACGATCAGCGGGCCGGTGCAGGTAAGCAACACGCAGCTTGCTGGATTCGATCTTGGGTCGAAGCTGCAGACGCTATCGAAGTTCACAGGTGGACGCATCGGCTCGGCTACTGGATCGGGAACGAACGTACGCTCGCTAAGTATGGTCGTGGACGAAGCGGGTGGCGCGATTCGCACGGACAAGATTGCGCTTGATGTGACGGGTGTTGGAACCGCCACGGGGGCGGGAAGTGTAAGCGCAGCGGGGGCACTCGACTACAACGTACTGCTGAAGCTGACCGGCCTGACGGGCGGAGCAGCGCCGACTGCCGGAGCACCGGCAGCGAGCGGCGGCGGCGGCGCGGCAGGCGGCCTTGGCGGATTGGCGGGGCTGGCTGGTGGGTTTATTCCCGGTGGCGCCGGTGGAGCGGCGAAGGGATTGGGCGCGGCAGGCGGGCTTACCAGTGGACTGTTGAAGGCCGGCATTCCCGTGGCGATCGGCGGCACGACGAGCAACCCGACGTTCTCGCCGAATCTGGCTAGCTTGACAAAGGGCCTGGGCGCCAGTGCGGCGCAAGGGCTGATCAGCGGCAAGACGGGCGGGATTCTGGGCGGCAAGGCTGGGCAAGGCACCGCTGCTCCGGGGAAGTCTGCGAAGGATCCACTGGGCAATGCCTTGGGCGGGTTGTTGGGTAAGCACTGACCGCAGTTGGCTGCAAGAGCAAAGAAGTGAGAGCGCCGCGACGGGATTGAGTCGCGGCGCTCTGCTTTTTTTTGGAGGTCAGAGCTGCAAGCGAACCCGTGTGCGGGTAAGGAGTGCGGCAAAGGCGAGCATAAGCGCGGTGAAGATGCAGGCGCGTGCAAGCCCGGGCAGGCCATACGCAAGATGGGTGCGGAGCCATGTTGCAGCAGTTGCGGCGATGGCGAAGTAGACGAGATCGGGAATGAGATAGGTCAGCAGGGTATTGGAGCCAGCCGGCATAAGGAAGGCGACCCATGCCGAGCGACGGTGCACATCACAGAGCCAGTAGAGGGCAGTGAAGACGAGGATGCTGGCGGCGATGCTCCACAGGCTCCAGGTTGGGGTTCCGCGATTCTTGGAGATGCCGAGCGGGGCGGCAATCAGACCGGCGACTGCTGAGATAAGAGCGAAGCCGAGAGCCGCAGCCGTGCGACGAGTCGGCGTTTGGAGTTTGGCGGAGAGCGGGCCGAAGAAGAGGCTGGAGGTGAAGACGCCGGCCATGGCGATGGCTGCCATGGAGCCGTTGCTTACGGGCCAAGCCCACATGGAGGTGCGGTCCGGGAAGAGCAGCAGCCTGTCCGCAGAGGCGCAGCAGAAGAGGGTGAGCGCGACGAACCAGAGCAAGGGAGCCCAGGTCCAGCGGCGTGTGAGCAGGTAGAAGATTGAGACGCAGAGGTAGGTGAGACCGATGAGGCCAAGGATCTCGGGGTAGGAGAAGTCGATCCATGCGACGTGACCGTTGCGCGCTACGCGGCGGAAGAGTATTGCCATGACAAAGAGCAGGATTAGGCCGGAGACGCGCATGCCGCGGAAGAGAGCGGCATGTCGTGTACCGCGCGGGTAGATGGCCCAGACGAGTATGGCGCCAAGCAGTGCGAGCAGACCCCAGACGTAGGTGTTGAGTCCATGCATGAGAGTGCTACTGCCGGCGTCTGTATTGGCGAGGATCAGACCGAAGACGACCAGGGCAAAGGTGCGGAGGAGGATGTGGCCATTGAGGCGCGTGAGCGAGGGATCCTTGCGCAGCCGGCGCTCCATGGCGAGAGGGAGCGCCATGCCGAGGATGAAGAGAAAGGCGGGGAAGACCACATCGACGTAGGTCATGAAGTCTTCGTTGGTATGAGCGTGGTAGGTCCAGCGGGGCAGGCCGCGCACGCTCGAGAGATCGTTCACAAAGATCATGAGCAGCATGGTGAAGCCGCGAAAGATGTCGATGGAGAGGGTGCGATCATAGGCGATCGGATCGCTTGAGGGCGCGGGAGCCGTGCTAGCGTGTGGCGGCATGCGTTGGGCCTGTCGGAACTGGCGCGGGCGTGTGATGCAGGGAGGTGTCAATGGTGTTCAGCAGCGTGCCATTGTCGTCTTCGGTGAGCTCCCAGAACATGACGCCGGCGAGGTGCTGCTCGAGGACGAAGCGGCATTTGCGGGCGAGGGACTCGGGATCTTCGTAGGAGATGAAGGTGCGGGTGTCAGGGTTGTAGAGCCAGGGGACGGAGGCGGCGGCATCCCAGTACCGGGTGTAGCCCTGCTGGCTGTAGCTCGCGAGAGCGCTGTAGTCGTGAAAGGTGCCAGCGGGTTTTGAGCCGGGCTGGAAGAGGCCGTTCTTTTCGGGACCTACGTTAGCCCAACCTTTACCGTAGAAGGGGAGGCCAAGCAGGAGCTTGGACGCAGGAACGCCGGCGGCTTCATAGGCGCGAACGGTACGGTCTGCGGAGATCTTCTTGGGATCGGCGGGATCGGTGAAGAGGGGCGCGTGATTGCCGGAAATCGTGTCGCTGTCTGGACCGTAGTAGTCGTAGGTCATGAGGTTGACGGTGTCGACGTAGCGGGCGACGGCGGCCATCTCAGTGTGCTCGATAAAGTCGGCATTGCCGCTGACGGCGACCGAGGTGAGCAGGTGGCGGTGCTGCTGCTTTTCTTCGCGATCGAAGCGGGCGCGCAGCTCGCGAAGAAGAGCGGTGTAGTTCTGCTTGTCTTCGGGGCGGAAGGTATTGCCGGCACCGATCAAACCCGGGTACTCCCAATCGATGTCGAGGCCATCGAGCTTGTATTGCGTGATGAAACGAACGACAGACTCAATGAAGCGCTCGCGGCTGGAGACGGTAAGAGCCATATCGGAAAAGCTGCCGGAGCCGCCCCACCCGCCGACGGAGACGAGTACGGTCAAGCCGGGGTTCTGTTGCTTGAGCGAGAGGAGAAGGGCAAAGTTCTCGGCGTCGAAGGAGGAGCCTTCGACCATTTCACCGTTCCTGATGGCGGAGAAGGCGTAGTTGATGCGGGTCAGCTTGTCTGCCGGAACATCGGCTGCGGTAAGGACGTGTTTGGGGGAGATGTAGCCGACGATCTGCTGGGCTGCCGGTGTGTGGTGCGGGGCGGCCGCAGAAAGTGCACTCGATGCACAGAGGAGAGCAGCGCCGGCACCAGGAAGGGCGGCCAGGCCGCGGGGACGAGATGACATGGAGACCACATTTCCGCGAAACGATGCGAGATACACCGCGAAGAGCTTAGCAACGGTGTTTCCAGGATTGTAGCGACTTGAAGCCGGGTTGCTCGTACAGGCAGGCAGGCGGCATCAGGGAGATGGTTGCTGAAGGTGGTGCCCTTGCTGCGCGAGCTCTCAATGACGATCGATGGGCAACGTAGTCTTGAAGGAGAAGAAGATTACTCGGAACAGATCACTTATGGCTTGGGGTAGAGATGCGCCTTTGGATGGGTGTTGTGGCAGCGGGATTGATCGTGCAGGGAGGTCCAGGGCACGCGCAGACGGCGATCTATGCGGAGTTTACGGGCGGCAAGGTGCCGGCGGCGAACACGGACTGGATGTTTGGGCCGACGATTGGGCTCTACCACGACAACGGATTGGGGCTGCTTGCGCTGGGGTACGACGTGCGCGGCTCGTTTCTGCGGCGCGGCGATACACATGGCGCGGACAGCAACGAGTCGCTGAACGCGCTTGAGGTTGGGGTTCGCGCCGCGGTGACGCCGCATGTGCTGCCGATCAAACCGTACGTTGAGGCGCTGGTTGGATATGGCGGTTTGACGTTAGGACAGGGGACGGCGCGGGAGAGTGCGAGCCATGCGACGTATCAGTTTTTGGGCGGTGTGGACTTCACATTTTTGCCACGGCTGGACTGGCGTGTGGTGGAGTTCAGCTACGGCCGGCTGAGCGGGCTGGGTGCGACGTATGCGCCAAAGACAATCAGTACGGGGCTGGTGTTTCGGCTGCCCTGAGTCGTCGTGTTTTCTCCTGCACCTGCGGGAGAAATGCGGTAGCCTTAAGAGACCATTATGAGCGAACAGACGCTAATTGAGACTGAGGCACCGGCTGCGAGCCATGCCTCCAAGTACACGCGGAACAATCCCTTTCATGCCACGGTGCTGGTGAACGATCTGCTGACGGGCGCGGGATCAGAGAAGGAGACCCGGCACATCGAGCTATCGCTCGACGAGGGTATGCAATACACGCCGGGCGATGCGGTCGGGATCATTCCCGAGAACCGGCGCGAGGCTGTGGATGAGGTGTTGGCGGCGTTGAAGTTTACGGGATCGGAGCGGGTGCTCGATCACTATAATGTTGAGATCGATCTGGACGAAGCGCTGCGGACGCGGCTGGCGATCGGCAAGCTGACGCGTGGGAGCGTGAACCAGTTCGGGAAGCTGGCGCCAAGCCATGCGGGGCTGAAGGATCTGCTCGGGCCGGAGAACAAGGCGCGGGCGGAGGAGTACTGCTGGGGCCGCGAATTTGTGGATCTTGCAGCGGATTTTCCCGGCGTGTTGACGGCGCCGCAGCAGCTGTTCAACGTGCTCTCGCGGTTGACGCCGCGGATGTACTCGATCTCGTCCAGCCAGGCGCAGCATGCGGACAACGTGCAGACGACGGTGCGGGTGATCCGGTACGAGTCGCATGGGCGCGAGCGGCAGGGGCTGGCGAGCGGGCACATGGGCGACCGGGCTCCGGTAGGTGCTACGTTTCCGATCTTTCTGCATGCAAATGCGGCGTTTCGGTTGCCGGACGATACGACCGCACCGGTGATCATGATTGGGCCGGGAACGGGCATCGCGCCGTTTCGGGCATTTCTCGAAGAGCGGCAGGCGACAGGACAGACCGGCGATAATTGGCTGATCTTCGGGGAGCAGCGACGGGCGTTGGACTTTCTCTACCAGGAGCAGTTCGAGGGAATGTACCGCGATGGTCTGCTGAAGCGGCTGGATACGGCGTTTTCGCGGGACCAGGCCAAGAAGGTCTATGTGCAAGACCGGATCGCGGAGAATGCGGCGGAGCTGTATGCATGGCTGGAGCGCGGGGCATACTTCTATGTCTGCGGCGACGCGAGCCGCATGGCAAAGGACGTCGAGTTGGCGCTGCTGGATGCGATCGCGCAGGGCTCAAACGGCACGCTTGAGCATGCGAATGAGTACCTCGCGGAGATGAAGAAGCAGAAGCGCTACCAGCGGGATGTGTACTAACGGAGAGCGCTTTAAGGCTCTTGACCGCTGCGTTTAGGGTCAAGGATTCTGTGGAGCATTGCGCTCAAACAAAAGTGTTCACGCTGGAGTTACAGTCCAGCGTGAACGGTTGACGAAGGAAGCAAAGATGTTCTCGCGCTTCATTGTCATTCGCTTAGAGCTTCTTCAATATGGCTCCCGTAACTTGCTACCGCTTCCTCCCGCTGAAAATATCAGCACCGACGGCCTCCTGTGCGAAGTACTCCGGTTGATTGATGTCGGCAAGCAGACCCGGCTCCTGCGGCACCCATCCAAGACGTTCCCGTGTGCGTTTGCTCGAAGCGGGTCCATTGCCTCCGATAAACATGGCCATCATCCCGAAATGAGCCGCGGCCTCGTCTTGTGATAACGAGACTACGGGCAATTGGAACTGACGACCGATCGCTTCAGCGATCTGCCGGAAAGCAACACCTTGCTCGGCCACAGCGTGGAAGGGACCGCCTTCAGCGCCATGTTCGAGAGTAAGCCGGAAGACGCGAGCCGCATCGAGGCGATGGACCGACGGCCATAAATTCTCTCCATCGCCGACATAGGCAGATACACCTTTCTCGCGTGCCAGGCTGGCGAGCTGGGGGATGAAGCCGTGCCGTTCTCCGATGCCATGAACGGAACGTGGAAGCCGGACGACGGTCGCCCGCACCCCACGCTCTGCCATAGCCATCGTGGTCTGCTCCGTCGCCCGCGGAAAGGCCGGGATGACAGGTCCGATGGACATTTCCTCCGTGAAGATTTCGCCGCGCGGATAGATGCCGATGCCGCCCGCTACGATGAACGGACGATCGGAACCCTTGAAAACATCGCCAAATGTCTCGATTGCCTGACGGTCCTCCGCGCTCATCTCGGCGATCTTCGACATGTCTAAGCCGAAGGCTGCATGAATTACCCCGTCAGCCTGGACTGCGCTGCTGCGTAGAACATCGAGGTCGCTCACTGACCCAAGGATGGCCTTGCCTCCAGCTTTGGTAAGAGCGTCAGCATTAGCCTGCGACCGCACCAGGCCGGAGATTTTGTGCCCGGCAGCGAGCAGTTCCTTTACGACCGCTGTACCAATCCATCCGGTTGCACCTGTAATAAAAACGCGCATTCGTTCGGGCCTCCATGACCCTGAGATCATGATTGGTGGAACGGGTATCGTAGTAAAGACGAGGATTTATCCTATGACTGCGACTCACAGCCTGGCGACTCAGGGAGATGCCGGCCAGGCACTCGGCAGGTTTCTTCAGGACCGGCGGTCCAAACTGAATCCAGCCTCTTTTGGCTTCTCCTCTGTTCGGCGACGCACGCCCGGGCTGCGCCGGGAGGAGGTCGCGCAACGAGCCAACATCAGCTCGGCTTGGTACGTCTGCCTGGAACAGGGCCGGGGCGGAGCGCCCTCGGCCGATGTGCTCGACAATCTGGCAAAGGCACTGCTGCTGACGGATGCCGAGCGCGAACATCTATTTCTGATTGGATTAGGGAGAGCACCCGAAAGCCGCTACCGGCATCCTGACGATATTGAGCCACGGCTGCAGCGGCTGCTGGATCAGTTGGGTCCGGCGCCGGCGTTTATCAAAACTGCAACGTGGGATGTCGTGGCCTGGAACCAGGCCGCGACAGTGTTTTGGCCGAAGCTTGGGCAGCTTCCTGTGAAGGAGCGCAATACGCTGCGGCTGGTTTTCCTTGATCCTCACGCGCGTGCCCTGTATTACGACTGGGACTCTGTCGCGCGGATGTCGGTCGCGGCGTTTCGTGCGGATGTGACACGAGCGGGCGCCATGACGGAGGTCACCGCATTGGTCGATGAACTCTTGCATGCAAGCCCGGAGTTCAGAGCGATGTGGCGGGACAACGATGTAGCGGACAGCTCTCATGCTGTGAAGGACCTGCGGCATCCGGTGCTTGGAACGATCGGTTTTGAGTGCTCCACCTTCGGGGTGGACGGACGGCAGGACCTCACGATGGTCGTCTTTTTGCCGGCAAGTCCAGACATCGCGGAGCGCATTACATGTCTGCTTGCGACTTAGAACCGGCCGGATGAGCTTTCGATTGATGGGACTTGGCATGCGCGCGGGTGTGGTATGGGGCTGGGCGGGCTGCGATAGCCTAGACGGATGATATCGGCGATGAAGCGCATTGGGGTGCATGTGGGCACGGCGGGTGGTTGCTGGACGGCAGTGAACCGGGCGGTGGAGGCGGGGGCGAACACGTTTCAGATCTTCAGTTCGAGTCCGCGCACATGGCGGGCGGCGGCGGTAAAGCCAGAGGATGGGGCGACGATGCGGGCGCTGAGGGCGAAGCATGATGTGAGTCCGCTGGTGATCCACGCAAGCTACCTAATTAACCTGTGTTCGCAGACGGAGAGCGTACGGATGAATGCGGTGGCGGCGTTTCGCGGCGAGGTGGAGCGGGCGCTGGCGTGGGGTGCGGAGTTCCTGGTGCTGCATCCGGGCAGCTGGAAGGGGCTGACGCGGGAAGAGGGTCTGCTGCTGGCGGCACGGGGTATAGAGCAGGCTATGGATGGGCTGCGGGCACCAGATGGGCTGCGGGTGCCGGGCAGTCTGGCTTGGCAGGATGCGGATTTTCGCGTGCTGATCGAGAACACGGCGGGTGCGGAGTTCTCGCTGGGCGGATCGCTTGAGCAGGTGGCGGAGCTGGTGGAGCGGCTGCGGACGTGCGCGCCGGTCGGGGTGTGTCTTGATACATGCCATCTGCACGTGAAGGGGTATGACATCGTCTCGGACGATGGGTGGAGCGAGACGGCGAAGCTGATTGAGGAGACGGTGGGGTTCGACGCAGTGAAGGTGTGGCACTGCAACGATGCGAAGGCGGCGATGGGCTCGAAGCTGGACCGGCATCAGCATATCGGTGAAGGAACGATCGGTGCGGCGGCGTTTCGGCGGATACTGTGTGATGAGCGATGTGCACACGCGGCGTTTGTGGCGGAGACGCCGGTGGACACTCCAGGAGATGAAGCACGGAACGTGAGTGCGCTGCGGGCGTTGGCGGGATAGGGGGCTGCGGCTGGAGATCTTTCTTTAGGCTGGCTGCTCTGAGGGATGATCGCTCAAGCGGACGATCTAGAGCATTTCTCCTGATGCTATGGCGTTGTTCAGGTGCAAGGGAGGCCATTTTCCTTTAGAGAAAATGGCATCGACGGGAGCGGCTTTCACTCACCTTCAGGAGAAATGCTTAGCGGACGGTGCGGAACCAAAGCGGCGCGCAAGAGAGGACGATTTTTGTATCAGTTATTTCTGTATATACAGAAATAACTGATAGGATCGACACATGGAACTGACGCGGTCGATGAACGAGTTCATTCTGCACTGGGGTGAGATGGGAACGCGGTGGGGGGTTAACCGCACGGTGGCGCAGGTCCATGCGCTTTTGTACTTGTCGCCGAACGCATTGACGGCAGAGGAGATTGCCGAGACATTGACCGTGGCTCGTTCCAACGTGAGTACGAGCCTGCGAGAGTTGCAGAACTGGAACCTGGTGCAGATGGTTCCGCGAATGGGGGAGCGTCGAGACTACTTCCATACCTCGCACGATGTGTGGTCCTTGTTTATGACGGTGGTGGACCAGCGGGTGGAACGCGAGATTCTGCCCACACTGAAGATGCTGCAGCGTTGTAAGGCGGAGGCGGAACGAGAGCGCCTGACGGACGCTGGGGTAACGGCCCGGATCGTTGCGATGGAGGCATTTCTGACGGAGGTCCATGGCTGGTACCACGAGGTGAAATTGCTGCCTGTGGCGACGCTGCGAGGGCTGATGCGGATCGGGACGGGTGTGACGAAGTTTCTGCCTGGAGGACGCAAGCGATGATGAGCGACCTGGAGATGACAGCGGCCGCAGCTGCGGCGGATCAACAAGAGGATCGCATCGGTCTGGAGCAGTACTACTCCGAGGCGGGTCCTGACTATGCGGCCTGGAGTGCGGAGTACAACATGCATTTCGGGTACTACAGCTGGGGAATGAACCCGCTCGATCGTGAGGCAATGCTGGAGAGCATGAACGGTGAGGTCCTGCGTCGACTGCAGCTTGACGCGAGAGTGGCGGTACAGGTGCTGGATATGGGATGTGGACTTGGCGCCACGCTGCGAAGCTTCTCCCGGCGGCTGCCTCGTGCGGAGATGACAGGAATCACACTGGTGCCATGGCAGATTGAACGCGGAACTCAGATGAATCAAGCCTGCGACGGAGGGGAACGCATCGACTTGATTGAAGGCGATTACGAGCGTGTTCCGCTCCCTGGTGGAACGATGGACGGCGCGTACGCTCTCGAGAGCTCCTGCCATGCGCACGGCGCGGCGAAGGGTTCGCTGCTGTGTGAGGCGTACCGGGTTTTGCGGCCAGGCGGCCGCTTTGTAATGACAGATGGGTTCCTGGAACACGGTGGAGCGATGGCCGGGTGGCAGTCGCGGATCTACGACAAACTTTGCGAGTGCTGGGTGATTGAACAGCTGGGTGTTGTGGATGAGGTCGTGCGTGAGATGGAGCGGATCGGCTTCAGGAACGTGCAGGTGGAGCGGCTGCAGTTCCGTGTGGCGCCGTCGGTATTTCATATTCCCTGGGTCACGGCGAAGTTTCTGCTGACCGACGTGGTGTTCGGCAAAAGGAAGATGACGCGAGCGCGATGGAACAACATGATCGCCCCTGCGTTGCTTCCGCTGGTGAGCTGGCCCGCTGGACCAATGATCTATTGCATGGTGACAGGTACCAAGGGGGAATTAGTCGAAAAGAGGCCGCGAGGTTCGCAGGAGGGCAGATGAGGCGAAGGAGTGCTGCGCAGCTTCATTACAATCGTAGATGATATGGCACAGACGCAGATGAGCGAGAGCGAGCAGCGGCAGGAGCAGCAGCGCTATAACCCGGCAGAGATTGAGCCGAAGTGGCAGGTGCGGTGGGACGCGGACGCGACGCTGTATGCGGCGGAGGGTCACGCGTCTGTGAAGCCGAAGTATTACTGTCTGGAGATGCTGCCGTATCCGAGTGGTCAGCTGCACATTGGACATGTGCGCAACTATGCGATCGGCGATGCGCTGGCGCGGTATATGTGGATGCGCGGGCACAATGTGCTGCACCCGATGGGGTGGGACGCGTTCGGTCTGCCGGCGGAGAATGCCGCGCTCAAGAACAACACGCCGCCGCGGGAGTGGACGCTCGCCAACATCGCTGCAATGCGGAAGCAGTTTCAGCGCCTGGGCATGAGCTTCGACTGGTCGACCGAGGTGACAACGTGTCTGCCGGACTACTACCGGTGGAACCAGTGGTTTTTTCTGAAGATGTTCGAGCGGGGACTGGCCTATCGGAAGAAGAGCAAGGTGAACTGGTGTCCGCAGTGCCAGACGGTGCTCGCGAACGAGCAGGTAATCAGCGGAGTCTGCTGGCGGCATGACAATCAGATCGTCGAACAGCGGGACCTAACGCAGTGGTTCTTCCGCATAACGCAGTATGCCGATGAGCTGCTGCGCGGGCTCGATGCGATGGACGGCTGGCCGGAGAAGGTTCGGACGATGCAGGCGAACTGGATTGGGCGGAGTGAAGGTGCGGAGGTAGTCTTCGCCTTAGACGGTTGCACGGATAGCATGTCGATTCGTGTGTTTACGACGCGAATCGATACGATCTTCGGGGCTACGTCGCTGCAGTTGGCGCCGGAGCACGCACTGATCCAGCACTGGTCCGGGATGGATGCGGCGCTCGCTCGCGAGGTGGAAGCGATGGTTGCGCAGCAGCGTGCGGCGCGCGAGGCTGGGGACATTGGGACAATCGAGAAGCATGGTGTGGCGACCGGCCGGTTTGCAGTGAACCCGTTCAACGGCGAGCGCGTGCCGATCTGGGTCGCGAACTACATTCTGGCGGACTACGGTACGGGCGCAGTGATGAGCGTGCCGGCGCATGATGAGCGGGACTTTGAGTTTGCGACGAAGTATGGGCTGGAGATTCGGCGCGTGATCGCGAAGAACGTCGACGAGACCCCGGAGGCGTTGGCGCTGCCGTATCTGGGCGAGGCGGAAGCGGTGCTGCTTGACTCCGGAGAGTGGACGGGCGAGAGCTGCTTGGCGGCACAGGAGACGATGGCGGCGTTTGCGGAGCGTGGCGGATTTGGACGCGCTACGGTTACATATCGACTGAAGGACTGGGGCGTGAGCCGGCAGCGCTACTGGGGAACGCCGATTCCGATGGTGTACTGTACGCGTGGTCATGACGGAGAGGCGCCCGGCTCTGTGGTACAGCCGGGCGGTGTGGTGGCGCTGCCGGAGAGTGCACTGCCGGTGCTGCTGCCGAAGCAGGTGGAGATTACGCAGCAGGGAGGATCGCCGCTGGCGCGGGTGGAGAGCTTTCTACATACGACGTGCCCGGTCTGCCATGGGCCGGCGCTGCGCGAGACGGACACGATGGATACGTTCGTCGATTCGAGCTGGTACTTCTATCGGTACACCGATGCGAAGAATGATCGCGCGCCGTTTGATCCGGCGAAGGCGGCGTACTGGTTTCCCATCGATCAATACATCGGCGGTGTGGAGCACGCGATTCTGCACCTGATCTACTCGCGCTTCTGGACGCGGGTGATGCGGGATCTGGGACTGGTTGAAAACAGCGAGCCGGCGGAGCGGCTGTTTACGCAGGGGATGGTTATCAAGGATGGCGCTAAGATGTCGAAGTCCAAGGGCAATGTGGTCAGCCCGGACCTGATGATCGAGCGCTATGGCGCGGATGCGACGCGGATGTACGCGCTGTTTGCGGCTCCGCCGGATCGCGACCTGGAGTGGCAGGAGGATGGCGTCGCCGGGGTGAGCCGGTTTTTGAGCAAGGTGTACCGGCTGGCTACGAAGTTTGCGCCGGTGATTCGCGAACAGCAGGCGCAACGTGAGGCGATGCGGGATGGGCAGAGTGCGGAGGCGCAGGTGTTGCTGCGGAAGCTGCACCAGACTACGGCCAAGATCACGCAGGACTTTAGCGGGCGGTGGCACTTCAACACATGCGTCTCTTCGATCATGATTCTGGTAAATGAGATTGCGGCGCAGGAGGCGGCGATGGATGCCGGAAGAGTGTCGCCGGCTGTCGTGACGGAGGTCTTTCGTGGGCTGACGTTGCTGCTCGCGCCATTCGCACCGTTTCTATCGGCGGAACTGTGGGAGGCGATGGGGTACGAGGGCGCGGTCTTCCGCACTGGCTGGCCGGTTGCGGATGCGGGGCTCGCAAAGGAGGAGTCGATCGAGGTCCCGGTGCAGGTCAACGGGAAGCTCGTGCTGGTGCTCGCTGTTCCGGCGGAGAGCGATGAAGGGGCCATCAAGACTGCGGCGCTGGATGAGAACAAGGTTCGCGCGCGGCTGGAGGGCAAGACCCTGGTGAAGATTGTGATCGTCAAGGGCAAGCTCGTGAACTTCGTGGTGCGGTAGTGGATGAGTGGCCGAAGGAGGGGCGTGAGGCGGGTGCCAGGAGCAATGTGGCAACGGCTCCGGTGCGCGGCACACAGTCGTTTGTGCGGGTGATGCAGTGGTGCTGGCGGCACCCGAGTGTGACGGCGCTTGAGGTGCTGTGGCGATGGATCTTCGGCTCATTCGCGCTGTGGATACTGAGTACGCAGAGCCTGAAGGTTGTCTCCGAGGTCATTGGCGGCAGGCGTGATCTGGCCGGTATGGCGAGGGCGTTGGGCCTTGACCAGCTGAGCCTGACGGACCCGATGGGCGCGGCTGGCCGGCTGGCGAGTGCTCTTGGACTGCTGCTTCCGCCGCTCCTGAAGGCGGCTAGCTGGGTGGTCCCGCTGCTGCTGGGGGTATGGCTCATCCTGTCTACGATCGGTCGCTCCGTGGTGCTGCGGCGCGTGGATCGGGCAATGCGGATTCGGCCGCTGACGCTGGTCGTGCTGCATCTGGTGCGGATTCTCGCGCTGGGAACGAGCCTGCTGCTTTGGTTTCTGCTGGTACGATGGGCAGGAGCGACGGCCGTTACGAAGCCGCTTGCGATCGGCGGCCAGCCTCAGCTGGTTGAGTACTTCGCGATCGTGATCGTGGGGACGCTGTCACTGTTCTCGCTCTGGGCGGTTGGAAGCTGGGCGTTGTCGCTGGCACCATTGATTGCAATGCGGCGCGGGATGGGTGTCGCCGACAGCCTGCGAGCCTCTGTCGAACGAGGGCCGATACGGCTGAAGCTGGTAGAGATTAATCTGGTGATGGGCATCGTGAAGATCGCTCTGCTTATTCTGGCGATGGTGCTCTCGGCCTGTCCGCTACCGTTTGAGAGCGTGATGACGCAGGAGTTTCTGGTGAACTGGACGCTGGGTGTGGCGGTGCTGTATCTGCTGGCCTCTGACTTCTTCCATGTAGCGCGGCTGGTTGCGTATCTTGAGTTGTGGTCGGTGTATAGCGAACCGAAGAGTACCGCGAGTACACCTGGTCGTTAGATATCTCTCGCGCGTATGGACAACGTGCATGCCCTCGGGCGACACTGAGTCACTTTCGTTCAAGGAGCGCGCCATGTCGTTTGGAATCTATGCTGCCGGGTATTTGGTTTTGATTGCTGGAATTTGTTATCTCGCGCACCTGATGCGTATCCCGCAGAACTACATCATTGCGATCGGGATCATCCTGTTCGGTGTGGGAATCATCAGTGCTGTGCAGAACACGCGGCGTAAGGATCCTAACTAGCTCGCTGCTGCCAGGCGCCGCGGCTTGGATACACTGAGGACGTGCCTACCTCTACCATCGCCATTCTGGACTTCGGGTCGCAGTACACGCAGCTGATCGCCCGGCGCATACGGGAGTTCAACGTCTTCTCGGTGGTGCTGCCATGCACGGTGGGCCTCGATCAGGTGCGCGCGCTAGCTCCGGCGGGTGTGATTCTTTCAGGCGGCCCTAACTCAGTTTATGACGCGGACGCGCCAGCGGCTGATGCGAAGGTGCTGGAGCTGGACGTCCCTGTTCTGGGCATCTGCTACGGGCTGCAGTTCATGGTGCATCACCTGGGCGGGACGGTTGAGCCAGCGACGCGGCGCGAGTACGGACATGCACAGGTCGAGATCGTTGCGGAGACGAGGCTCTTCCGCGGGTTGCAGGGCGAGCTCGATGTGTGGATGTCGCATGGCGACGAGGCCAAGGAGCTGCCGGACGGCTTCGTGTTGACGGCGCAGACAAACAATGCGCCGGCGGGTATCGCGAACGAAGAACGCAGGATGTGGGCGGTGCAGTTTCATCCGGAGGTCGCGCACACGCGGCAGGGAACGGAGCTGCTGAAGAATTTCGCACTCGATATCTGCGGGGCGGAGCCGAACTGGACGCCGGAGCACTTCATCCAGACGACGATCGAGCGGGTGCGGGCGCAGGTAGGTGAGACGGGGCACGCGATCTGCGGGCTCTCTGGCGGGGTGGATTCGAGCGTCGCGGCGGTGCTGGTGGCGCGCGCGATCGGTGACCGGCTGACCTGCATCTTTGTGAATAATGGCGTGCTACGCAAAGGGGAGTTTGCCAAGGTGCAGCGAGCCATGTCTCAGGATCTGGGGCTGCACGTTGTGGCTGTGAATGCGAGTGAGCGCTTTCTGACGAAGCTGGCCGGCGTGACGGATCCGGAGCAGAAGCGCAAGCTGATTGGCAATGAATTTATCGCGGTGTTTGATGACGAGGCGCGGAGAATTTTCCAGGCGGAGAAGAGTGCGGGTGAGGAGATTGCCTGGCTGGTGCAGGGGACGCTGTATCCGGATGTGATCGAGTCAAGCAGCGTGCATGGGCCGTCGCACACGATCAAGAGCCATCACAATGTGGGTGGGCTGCCGGCCGATATGAAGCTGAAGCTGATCGAGCCACTACGCGATCTTTTCAAGGATGAGGTGCGGCGGATCGGCCGCGATCTGGGCATGCCGGCGGAGATCATTGAGCGGCAGCCGTTTCCGGGGCCGGGACTGGCGGTGCGCATTCTAGGCGAGGTGACGGCCGAGCGCGTGGCTATGCTGCAGGAGGCGGACGCAATCGTGGGCGAGGAGATCAAGGCGGCGGGGCTCTACAACAAGGTGTGGCAGAGCTTCGCGGTGCTGCTGCCGGTGAAGTCCGTTGGTGTGATGGGCGATCAGCGGACGTATGCGAATGCGTGTGCGATCCGAGCGGTAGAGAGCGAGGATGGCATGACGGCCGACTGGGCAGCGCTGCCGGATGCGGTGCTGCAGCGCATCTCGAATCGCATTGTGGGGGAGGTGCGCGGGATCAATCGTGTGGTGTATGACATTACGAGTAAGCCGCCAGGGACGATTGAGTGGGAGTGAGTTTCAGGCGAAGAGACGACCGCGGACTGCAACCCTGGCCGTCTCCCTACATGGTTGTAGAGTGATGCTTCTGCCGCGAAGAATTGTAGGTCTCTCCACTGCGCGGACGGTAAGACTATCCGCTTTGGTCGAGACGACAGTTCTATACAACGGCACGATCAGTCGCCAGCTCGTCCATGCTTTTCGCCCCAAACTTTAGGTACCAGGGGCTGGCGGCTTCGAGGGCTTTATTGACGTTTTGGATGTTTTCGATGCCGGTGGTGTTGAGCCAATCTTCAAAGGCTTTTGGGCCTTGCTTGGCGTAGACGGCGATGCCGTCTTTCCAGGTGGCTCGGCCGCAGAGGACGCCGTTGAACTTGGTGCCGGACTCGGCGGCGAGGGCGAGGGTCTCGATAAAGACGGGGTTGGAGACGCCGGCGGAGAGATAGATGAAGGGCTTGTGGGTCATCTGCTCGGCATCGCGGAAGTGATCGAGGGCCTCGGCGCGGGTGTAGGCCTTTTCGCCGCCGTAGGAGCGTGTGCCTTCGACGAAGCTCATCTCGACCGGCACCTCGACTTTAAGGACGTCAACGCCGTAGCGCTCCTTGCCGAACTCGGCCATGGAGCCGGAGACGATGGAGGGCTTTTTGCGCGCATAGACCAGGGATTTTTCGTCGCCGCCATCGGCGTCGTAGCCGACGAACTCGAGGAAGAAGGGAATGTCGTTGGCGCGGCACTCGTCGCCGATGCGCTCGATCCAGGCGTGCTTGAGATCGTTGATGGCTGTCTTCTCGAACGGCGTGTAGTAGAGCAGGATTTTGATGCAGTCGGCGCCGGCCTCTTTCAACCGCTGCACGCTCCAGAGATCGAGCAGATCGGGCAGCCGGCCGGGCGTGGCGGAGTCGTAGCCGGTCTTTTCATACGCGAGCAAGAGTCCCGCATCGTTGCGGACCTTGGTCGCGGAGAGGCCGTACTCGGGGTCGAGCAGGATGGCGGAGGCGTAGCGCGTGAGCACGGAGGTGACGAGCATCTTGAAGTCTTCGAGGTCGTGCGCGTCGGACGAGGCGCCGCGTGCGTTGGCGAGCGATTTCTGCAGCGATCCGCGCTGATCCATGGCGGCCGCGGCGATGACGCCCTGCGCGTTCGAGACGGCCTTGAGGCCTGCAAGTTTTCCGGGGGTCAGATGTGTGGGCACGGCGTGGATCTCCTTGAAGGTATGTGATGCGTTCAGCGCCGATTCTATACACGTCGCCGGTGATCCGCGCGATGGAGTTTTTATAGTTTTAGACAGCGGCGATCGCGGCTTGCTGTAGATCAAAGAGTTGCTCGATGCCGGTTTGCGCGAGATCGAGCAGGCCGTTCAGGTCCGCGCGGGTATAGGACTCTTTTTCGGCGGTGGCCTGGGTTTCGACCAGGCCGCCTGATGCGAGCATGACCACATTCATGTCGACCGTGGCGCGCGAGTCTTCTTCGTAGCAGAGATCGAGCAGCAGGTTGCCATCGACAATGCCGACGGAGGTTGCGGCGATTGACTGGCGCAGGGGCGAGGTCTTGAGGGTACCGGCGGCGACGAGTTTGTTAAGGGCGATGGCGAGGGCGACGGCGGCGCCGGTGATGGCGGCGGTGCGAGTTCCGCCATCGGCCTGGAGAACGTCGCAGTCGAGGATGATGGTGCGTTCGCCCAGGGCCTTCATGTCAACGACGCTTCGCAGGGAGCGTCCGATGAGGCGCTGGATCTCATGGGTGCGGCCGCCGACCTTGCCGCGTTCGCTCTCCCGTGCGGTGCGGGTGAGCGTGGCGCGCGGGAGCATGCCGTACTCCGCCGTGACCCAGCCGCGGCCGGAGTTGCGCAGCCAGCCGGGCACGCCCTGCTCCACCGTCGCGTTGCAGAGCACGCGGGTGTTGCCGGCTTCGATCAGGGCCGAGCCCTCCGCGGTGCGGACATAGTTGGGCTGGATGCTGATCGCACGGAGCGCATCCGCTGCGCGGTTATCCGGACGAAAGATGGCGGGAGCGGAGGAATGCGAAGCGGAAGGAGCCACAGGCATGAGCAGATTATAGGCGGCTGGAAGAGAGTGGCCATCACCTGCCCATAACCGGCAAGGGTGCGAGCCTATCGTTTGTTATTCTGGGCCTGTTCAGGAAAGTGGAGTGACAACGGCAATGGCGGAAGAGGCAGTCAGGATTACGGTGCGACCAAATGGGCCGCTGCGGGTGGAAGGACATATTGTTCTGCAAGATGCCGATGGCAAGACATGGGATCTGACCGGCAAGCCAGCGGTGAGTCTGTGCCGCTGCGGCCTGAGTGAGAAGCGGCCGTTCTGCGATGGCTCGCATAACAAGGCCGGGTGGCAGTGCATGGCGACGCCGGGGAATCTAACGGGGCAGTAGAGCGATCGAAGCGCGGAGGGGACGGGGAGGATGCAGGTGTTCAGAGTCGTTCAGATTTGGAGTGCCGCGATGGTTCTCAGCGCCTCCTTCGTGGTGCATCTATGCCCGGCACAGAATGTGCCGGCGCCGGCTTCAGCACAGGCTTATACGAAGAGCGAAGCGGTGATTCCGGTTCGTGACGGCGCCAGGCTGCACGTCGTCTTACTGCGGCCCGCAGGCTCGGAGAAGAAGGGCGAGACGCTGCCGTTTCTGATGCAGCGAACGCCCTACGGTGCGGACCAGGTAACGGCAGAGGGGCTTCACGAACGTAAGCCCGAGCTCATGGACAGCGGCTACATCTTCGTGTTCGCCGATATACGCGGACGCTATGGCAGCGAGGGCCAGTTCGTGATGAACCGCGCGGTTGTGGCGCACACTACGAAGAAGGATGTGGATGAGACGACGGACACACGCGATACCATCGACTGGCTGCTGAAGAATGTTCCGAACAACAGCGGCAAGGTCGGTGTATACGGGGTCTCGTATCCGGGATTTCTAGCTGCGATGGCGGGTGTGGATGCGCACCCGGCGGTGAAAGCGATCAGTCCGCAGGCGCCGATGACGAACGTGTGGCTGGGCGATGATTTCTTCCACAACGGCGCGTTTCGCGAGACGTACGGCTTCGATTATGTGCAACAACTGGAGGCACAAAAGACGGACGTTCGTGTGCAGTCGAAAGAGGATACGTATGACTTCTTTCTTCACAATGTGAACTTCGAAGGGGCGGCGAAGGCGGCGGGGATCACCGGGCTGCCGACGGCGGTGCGGTTTCTGAACGAACCGACGTATACGAAGTTCTGGCAGGAGATGGCGGTCGAACAACGGCAGACCAAGGTAGAGGTTCCAACGCTTGAGGTCGGCGGTACCTGGGACCAGGAGGACATGTGGGGGCCGCAGGCCGAGTACGCCGCGCTGAAGCCGCATGATGCGAAGCACGAGGTGTTTCTGGTTCTCGGGCCATGGAATCACGGAGGCTGGGGCGGCCCAGCACGCAAGCTGGGGGCGATCGATTTTGGCGAGGCTACGGGCGAGGAGTACCGGAAGACGATTGAGGCGCCGTTCTTTGAGTTTTACCTGAAGGGCCGGCCGGGATTTGCGCTCAAGGATACGGCCAGCTTTCGTACCGGCGTCAATCAGTGGAAGAGGTACGAAGCCTGGCCGCCGAAAGTTGATTTTACGCCGAAGAAGCTGTTCCTCGGCGCGGAGAAGAAGCTGACACCGGCGCAGCCGACGGGGGCATATGACGTGAAGGCGGCGGCCTATGTAGCGGATCCGGCCGATCCAGTTCCGTACCGGCATCGGCCGGTGCAGCCGACCTACGGGGAGGGATCGACATGGAGTACATGGCTCGCGGAGGATCAGCGGTTTGTGAGTGGGCGAAAGGATCTTGCCAACTTCCAAACAGAACCGCTCGATCATGATATGACCATCACCGGCGATATCATGGCCGATCTGTTTGCCGCAACGACAGGAATGGACGCGGACTGGGTGGTGAAGCTGATCGACGTGTATCCGGAGGACGCGCCGGCGGCGATGGGCGGCTATCAGTTGATGATCGCCGAGGAGATCTTCCGGGGACGCTACAGGAAGAGCTTTGAGCAGGCGGAGCCGGTGAAGCCGGGCGAGGTAAACGAGTATCGCTGGAGCCTGCATGGCGCGGATCACACGTTTCTGAAAGGCCATCGCATCCTGGTTGAGGTGCAGTCGAGCTGGTTTCCACTGTACGACCGCAACCCTCAGACGTTTGTGCCCAATATGATGTCTGCCAGCGCGGATGCGTATAAGCCGGAGACGATCTCGATCTATGGATCGGAGAAGTACCCGTCGCACATCGAGTTTCTGCAGCCGACAGCGGAAGGGAAGTAGAAGGTGGGCATGGCAGAAGAGGCAGCGACACCGATCCAAACCATCAGTTCGCGGGAGGTCTATCGCAATCGATGGATGAGCGTTCGCGAAGATGTGATCGAGTGGGCAGACGGCCAGCGCGGGATCTACGGCGTGGTCGATAAGGATCCGGCGACACTCATTATTCCGCTGGAGCGGACATCTGGAGGCGAGTTCCTGACCCTGGTGCGGCAGTTCCGCTACACCGTGCAAGGGACTTACTTTGAGTTTCCGCAGGGTGGGTGGGAACGCGCGGATGTGGTTCCGGAGGAGCTAGCGCGCGGTGAATTACGCGAGGAGACCGGTCTCACCGCGGAAACGATGACGGAGTTGGGTGCGCTCTGGATTGCGTACGGCGCCATGCGGCAGCGGCACCACATCTTTTTGGCCGAGGGGCTGAGTCAGGGCGACAGCGCGCGCGAGGCGGAGGAGCACGATATGACCGTGCATCGCGTCTCCGTGGCTGAGTTTGAGCAGATGCTACTGGACGGACGGGTGCAGGATAACTGCTCGGTTGCGGCGTGGGGCTTGTATCTGGTGTGGATGCGGAAAGCGCTGCTTTAAACTGGGTGAATGCCCTTGTTCTGCGATGTTGCGCTGCCGGTGCCGCTTGATCGGCTGTTTACTTATGCCGTGGCGGAGCTTGTTCCCGCGGCAGGCGCGCGGGTGCTGGTTCCGTTTGGCGGCCAACGATTGATGGGAGTGGTGGTGCGGGTGCACGACACGCCGCTGCCGGAGGGGATTGCGGCGAAGCCGGTACAGGCAGTGCTCGACGCGGAGGCACTGCTGCCCGAGGAGTTGATGCGGCTGGCGGGGTGGATTGCGAGCTACTACGTCGCGCCGCTGGGTGAGGTGCTGCGCGGCATGATGCCGCTCATGGCGGAGGTGCGGCGGCAGTGGGTGTACCGCATTGCGGAGCAGGGCCTTAAGGTGCTGTATGAGGGCGCGGAGAAGGGATCGTCGCGGCGGTCGCGGTTAACGCCCGAGGCGCAGAACCGGGAGTACGCGGTGCTGAACTATCTCGAGAACGGCGAGACAGCGAAGGCAAGCGCGCTGTGGTCGGCTGCAAGCGCGGGAAAGGTGCTGCTCGACGGCATGGTGCGGAAGAGGTGGTTGACGCGCGAGGCGGTGGCCGAGGAGCGGGATGCGCGGCGGGTGGAGCGGGTGGCCGTCGTGGTGGAGCAGGGAACAGAGAGACAGAAAACAGAAAAGCAAGAAACAGAAGAAGACGGAACAGGGAACAGCGAACAGGAGTCGTGGGGTGGGCCGCAGAGGGTAGAAGATGCGGAGCCGCGAGTAATGCTGGATGTGCGGCGGTTGCCTCGTTTGAATGAGAACCAGCTGGCGGTGATGGCGGCGCTGGTTGGCGTGGGTGGGCGTGAGCGCGTGCGCGATCTGCGAGAGCGGCTGGGCAAGGCGGGTGTGCCGGAGTCAACGCTGGGCACGCTGGTGCGGCGCGGTCTGGTGCGGCTGGAGGAAGAGGAGTCGGGGTTCCGGCTGGGTGGCGTGGGCGCCGCAGGAAAAAAGAGTGCGCACGAGCATGCATTGAACGAGGCGCAGACCGAGGCTTTGGCGACGATCGTCGCGGCGACGGACAAGGGCGGGTTCCAGCCGCATCTGCTGTATGGGGTAACGGGCTCGGGTAAGACGGCGGTGTACATCGCGGCGATGCAGCGGGCGCTGGCGGCGGGGCGGTCGGCGATGCTGCTGGTGCCGGAGATCGGGCTGACACCGGCGATGGCGGGGCAGATGTTCGCGGCGTTTGGCTCGGAGGTGGCGCTGCTGCACTCGGCGCTGACTCCGGATGAGCGGGCGCAGCAGTGGCACAGGATCCGGCGCGGCGCGGCGCGGGTGGTGGTCGGCACGCGGTCGGCGGTGTTTGCGCCGATGGTGCGCTTGGGGCTGGTGATCGTCGATGAGGAGCAGGACGGCAGCTACAAGCAGGAGGAAACGCCGCGCTACCACGGCCGCGACGTGGCGGTGATGCGGGCGAAGCTGGCGGAGTGTGTGCTGGTGCTGGGATCGGCGACGCCCTCGCTCGAAAGCTGGGCGAACGCGGAGCGAGGGCGATATCTGCGGATCGAGATGCTATCCCGCGTGGCGGATAGGCCGCTCCCGGTGGTCGAGCTGATCGATATGCGGACCGAGTTCCGCGAGGTAGGCAGGGAAGAGATCTTTTCGCGCCAGCTACTGGCAGAGACGCAGGCGACACTCGATCGCGGAGAGCAGGCCATTATCCTGCTGAATCGGCGGGGGTACTCGTTTGTCGTGATCTGCCGTAGCTGCGGGGATAAGATCGAGTGCGAGAACTGTGCCATCTCGATGACCTTTCACAAGCAGGTAGGCGAGAGCCTGCATGCTGACCCAGGGCAGCGGCTGGAGTGCCACTACTGCGGCTCGCGGCGAAGTATTCCGGAGCGATGCCCGAAGTGCCAGAGCGAGCACCTGTACTACCTCGGCGCGGGATCGCAACAGGGCGAGGAGCGACTGCAGGAGTTGTTTCCCGGCGCGCGCATTGGCCGGATGGATCGCGATACGATGCGGGGAAGGGGTGATATGGAACGGTTGCTGACACGCCTGCACTCAGGCGAGATCAACCTTCTGGTGGGCACGCAGATGATCGCCAAGGGCCACGACATTCATGGGGTCACGCTGGTCGGTGTGGTCGGGGCCGATCTGGCTTTGGGGCTGCCTGACTTTCGCGCGGCAGAGCGTGTCTTTCAGCTCTTGACGCAGGTCGCGGGGCGGGCGGGGCGCGGCGAACTACCGGGACGTGTGCTGGTGCAGACCTACCATCCCGAGCACTATGCCATTCAGTGTGCGCAGCGGCACGACTATTCAGGGTTTGTGGCAAAGGAGATGCAGTATCGGCGATGGATGCACTACCCGCCGTTCACCGTACTGGCAAACATCATCGTGCAGAGCGAACAGCTGGAGGAGGCTGCGGGATGGGCGGCGGAGCTGGGGCGGTGGTTTGCGCGCGCAAAGATTGAGGGCCTGCGCGTGCTGGGTCCGGCGGTAGCGCCGATCTCGCGGATCAAGCGCATCTACCGGTTTCACTTTGTGCTCAAGACGGAGTCACGCAAAGTACTGGGCGAGGCTGTGCGCGGCATGTTGGCGCATGCCGCGGCGCGGGAGATTCCCCGACGGGCGGTGGTGGTGGATGTGGATGCGCTTCGTCTCATGTGACGGCTGACGGAGGCGTAGCTCCTAGGTCAGCAGATGCAGTTCCTTGCCGGGCTTAAAGCGCACGGCCTTGCCGGGGGCGATGGAGACTTCAGCGCCGGTGCGTGGGTTTCGCCCGATCCCGGTCTTTCTGGGCTTGACAGTGAAGACACCAAACCCACGAAGCTCGATGCGATCTCCTTCAACCAGCGACCGTTTCATGCTTTCAAAGATGGCGTCGACCGCTGCTTCGGCCTTGGTGCGCGGCAGTCCGGTGCGTTCGACAACCCGCTGTATCAGGTCTTGCTTAATCATCTGAGTAAGGATCCTTCACTCTGGATTCCGTAACGGGGGGAGGGGACCGGTGCGTGTAGTACCGTGATGTTAGAAACTCACCTCACCGTTGTCAACGAAAGAGCGATTTCGCAGGATCGGTGGGCAATAAAGCGATGTTTACTGCGTTGCCGGTCGTGATGTGCGGTGCGCGGGCTGGGTTTTTAGAAGATTGCGGGGATGAAGGACTGTGGCGATTAAGAGTGACCGATGGATTCGAGAGCAAGCCGTGCAGCATGGGATGATCTCGCCATTCAGTGAAAAGCAGGTCCGCGAAGGTGTGATCTCGTATGGGCTTTCCTCGTACGGGTATGACTTGCGGGTCTCCAATGAGTTCAAGATTTTTACGAATGTGAACAGTGCGATCATCGATCCCAAGGCCTTCGATGAGCGGTCGTTTGTCACGGTTGAGGCGCCGAGCGTGATCGTGCCGCCGAACTCATTCGCGCTGGCGCGGTCGATCGAATACTTCAAAATCCCGCGAGATGTGCTGACGATCTGCGTGGGCAAAAGTACGTACGCGCGCTGCGGGATCATTGTGAACGTCACGCCATTCGAGCCGGAGTGGGAAGGCTATGTGACGCTTGAGATCTCGAATACGACCCCGCTGCCGGCGAAGGTGTACGCGAACGAGGGTCTGTGTCAGATTCTCTTCTTCCAGTCCGATGAGCCATGCGAGGTGAGCTACGCGGATCGGCGTGGAAAGTACCAGAATCAGCAGGGCATTGTGCTACCAAAGTTATAGACGCGCAAAGCTGAAAGGCACGCATCTCAGGGCGAGAATCGTATCGCGCCTGCAAGTCAGGCTCGACGCAACGGTCGGGCCGCACCTGAACTCTCCAATCGCCTGCGGGGTAGCCTGACGTTGACTCATCAGAAGAACACGGCGCGACAGCGCTTCGGGATCGTTGCGACGGATCCGCTGCGATTTCTGGGCTTGGCGACGATGTTTCCTACCGAAGCGGGCGTGGATCTGGTGCCGCTCGATGAGACGAACACCGAAGCTGTAAAACGCATGGCGCTGATCGTGATCGATGCGACGTGCACCGAACTCCTATTTGAGCTAATCGATGCTTTTCAGAAGGTGCAGCCATCTGTTCGTCTGCTGGTCGTAGGGCTTGAGGACGATCTGGCGTATGTGGAGGGGGTGATCGGTGCGGGTGCGAAGGGATATCTGACGCATGGCGCATCCGAGCCGGAGATCCGCATGGCGATCGGGATCGTTCTGGACGGGTCGGTGTGGGCTCCACGGAAGGTGCTGGCGCGCCTGATCGATCGCGGGATGGCGGAGCAGCGCAAGGAGAAGAAGGTTCCGGCGCTGACGCCGCGGGAGAAGGATGTGCTCCGCAAACTGGGAACGGGCTCCTCCAACAAGGAGATTGCGGCGGAGCTTGCGATCGATGCCTCCGCGGTCAAGGCTCATGTGGGTCGGCTTATGCGTAAGGTGGGAGTTACGAACCGAACGGCTTTGAGTGTGGAGGCGACGCGTTTGAAGCTCTTGGATTGATGCGACGAGGCTCGGAAGATGCGCTGCGGACATGGTCTATAGACCTCCGTACCGTTGCGAGAACGGCGCTCGAAGGCGATGATCTTTCCAAGCAACACAGACCTGGGAGAGGGGTCGTTTGTAGCCGACGCGGCTATGAGCGGCCCCTATTTTTTTGCTCTTGTCCGCTCACTGTAAAAGCAACTCACGCAAACTTCATGACATCGTAACTCTTGTCGCGCTACTCAACGTGATTAGCTATGTATGCTGCGATATCGAGAAAAGAGGTACTACGGTTATGAGGAAATTTGCGGCTGCTATCTGTGGGCTGGTAGTTACGGCGACATCACTGTCTGCATTTGGTGCAACGGATAAGTCAAAGCTCGATGGCAGGTTGACGGATGCGAGTGCTGTTATCCGCGAGATTATGGCGACTCCGGATAAGGGTATTCCCTCCAACATTCTTGCGGGAGCCTCGTGCGTCGTTGTGATTCCGAGCTATAAGAAGGGCGCTTTCCTGGTGGGCGCTCAATATGGTCAGGGTGCCGCAACCTGCAGAACGCCCCGGGGATGGAGCGCACCTGTGTTCATTCAGCTAACCGGCGGCAGCTTCGGCTTCCAGATCGGCGGTCAGGCAACGGATCTGATCCTGGTTGCGATGAACCAGAACGGTCTTCAGGACATGCTGAAGAACAAGTTCAAGCTTGGCGGCGATGCAGCTGCGTCCGCTGGGCCTGTAGGACGCAACGCGCAGGCGGGTACGGACTGGAAGCTCAATGCGGAGTTCCTGAGCTATTCCCGGTCAAAAGGCCTGTTTGCCGGCATCGATCTTGATGGAACGGTGTTATCGCAGAACCAGGACGACACCCGCTCGTTTTACGGTGCGGATCTGCCGTTCGACACGATTCTGAAGGGCAACCAGAAGACGCCGGCGGATGCAATGGGCTTTGTCCGGACGGTAGCCAAGTACTTCGTCGTGTCGAAGGATGCGAAGAATCAGTAACTATCTATAAACGGTTCATGGACAGGCGGCCTTATCGGCCGCCTGTTTCTTTTGTTCTCGTGGCCAAACGCTTAGACTAGACGCAATCTTGATCGCACACAGCACACCACAGACGCGGATTGCGCACGGCCCTATTCAGATAGGGAGTGCAACGATTCCGCAGCGGATGGAGTATGCGGCCGTGCGGCTTGTGTTAGGGCTGCTGCGAGGCCTCCCGCGCGATCTGGCACGGCGTGTGGGCGCACTCTGCGGCGCTGCGGCCTTTTACATGGCGGGCAGATTACGTGCGGTGGGACGGCGCAATCTAGAGTTGGCTTTTCCTGCGATGCTTCGGAGAGATCGGGAAGGAATTCTTCGAGCTGAGTACCGCCAACTAGGGCATCATCTTGCGGAGTTCGCGCTGATGTCGCGATATGACCGGCAGACGATTAGCAGGATTATCACGTATGAGGGGTTGAACCATTTCGAGCAGGCCAGCAGCAAGGGCAAGGGCGTGCTGGTACTGACGGGCCATCTTGGCGCATGGGAGCTGTCGAGCTTTTTTCACGCGATGATGGGATTTCCAATGGGCATGGTCATTCGACGGCTGGATAATTCCTTGGTGGATCGGTATGTGAACTCCATCCGGTGTATGCACGGCAATCGGGTGCTTCACAAAGACGATTTTGCTCGCGGTCTCATCTCCGAGATGAAGGCGGGACGTACGGTAGGCATCCTGATGGATACGAATATGACACCTCCGCAGGGCACATTCGTTCCTTTCTTCGGTGTGGCCGCGTGCACGGGGTCCGGTCTGGCGCGGATTGCGCGGAAGACCGGTGCCGCGGTGCTGCCGGGATTTCTGCTGGAGGAGCCGGGCGGCCGCTATCGCCTGCACTTCGGCGAGGAGCTGGCGATCGACAGGACGGAGGATGGAGAGCTCGACGCGACCCGGAACACAGCGCGGTTTACGGCGGTACTTGAAGCCTATATCCGCCGCTTTCCGGAGCAGTGGCTCTGGATGCACAGGCGATGGAAGACACGGCCGCCGGGCGAGCCCAGGCTGTATCCATGATGAGCTTCGAGGAGATTGCCGCGTTTCTCTCCGCCACACCGGAGACTGGAGCGGGGGTGAACAGGGCGGCCATCCTGGAGGTGGCATCGCCGCAGACAGCAGAACGCGAGCATATCGTCTTCGCACAGGACGGGGATGCGCTGTTGCTGGCGCTTGCGTCGCATGCAGGGGCCATTCTTGCAGAGGAGCGGCTGCGTTCGCACAAGGCTGAGCGGCTCCGGCGGTGTTCCGGCACGGAGCGCATTCTATGGGTGAAGGACGCGCGTCTCGCGTTCGCGCGGGTTGGAGAGCGATTGCTCCCGCCGTTTGAGGGCCGGGCGATCGATCCGTCAGCCTTGATCGCAGGCGATTGCCAGATGGGGGAGTGGGTGCGAGTCGGGCCGGGTGTCGTGATCGAGAAGGACGTGGCGCTTGGTGATGGATGCCAGCTCGGAGCTCGCGTTGTGATCCACGCGGGTACGTCTCTCGGACGGAACGTCTCGGTAAAGGCCGGAGCGGTTTTGGGCTCTGCCGGCTTCGGGTTCGTTCGAGACGCGACAACGGGCGAGTACATAGGGTTTCCGCAACGGGGACGGCTGGTGATCGAGGACGACGTATCGATCGGGGCGAATACAACGATTGATCGCGGCGCGCTGGGCGAGACACGGATCGGGCGAGGAACGAAGATCGACAACCTGGTTCATATCGCGCATAACTGCACCATCGGTCGCAACGTGGTCATTGCGGCACAGACCGGCATAGCCGGCTCAAGCACGGTCGGGGACGGAGCCGTGATCGCCGGGCAGGTCGGCATCGCGGATCATGTAACGATCGGCGGAGGCGTCATTCTAGGGGCAAAGGCGGGTGTGCCCTCGAATAAAAACCTTCAGGGCGCGGGACAGCTGTTCTGGGGCATTCCGGCGCGTCCAATTCAGCAGTATCTGCGGGAGCTTGCATACTTGAAGCGATCGTTTGAAAAGCCGGAAAAGCTCGGACAGTAAAACAAGTAAGAAGCAGGGACTATGGCATTGGTTATCGTGGGCGGGAGTACTCGCAACATCGGCAAGACGAGTGTGGTTGCCGGGCTTATCGCAGCGCTCAAAGAGCGAGACTGGACCGCGATCAAGATCACACAGTATGGGCACGGGATCTGCTCCGCCGATGGGAAGGAGTGCGACTGTGCGACGGCCGATCACACGGTTGCGTTTACGGAGGAGCACGATCGATCCGGACATTCGGACTCCTCACGATACCTGGTGGCCGGCGCGAAGCGATCGCTGTGGGTTCGAACGCAGCAGGGTGAGCTCTTTGAGGCTATGCCAAGGCTGCGCCGCGAGATCGCGGAGGCAGGCAATGTACTTGTGGAGTCGAACAGTCTTTTGCAGTTTATGCGACCGGATTTGTTTCTTTCCGTGCTGGATCCCGCCGTCGAGGACTTCAAGGGATCAGCCCGGCGCTACCTGGACCGAGCGGATCTAATTCTCATGACGCGCAGACAGCAGGAGGGGGCGACATGGCAGCGATCGTTAGAAGGGGTTCTGCGCCGATCAAAGGTAATGTACTTTGAGCCGGAAAGCTTTGTAAGTGAAGAACTGGTCCGCTTTGTCGAAGATAAGATGGCTGTAGGGCGACATGTGTAGGCACGTATGGCCATCGAAGGCGGCCAGCATGCAGAGGAGAGCTTCGGCTGCGACTGCAACACGATGATCACGACCGTATGGTCATGGAGCGTAGAGGACACATTTGCGAGCAGGGGCATCGACCAGATCGGGCAGGCGAGGCAGCGCCTTCGGTGAAAGCCGGATGGAAGCGCTGGTTTATCGCGGAGTGATGCCATGAGCTCTGTCGAGGCGCTGCAGCTGGCAACGCTGATCATGTTCGTCCTGTACTTCATCACAGCGATGGTCGGCATGCGCCTATTTGGCGGGGTGCAATCCGCAGTCTGGTTTGCGGGATCAAGCTGTATGCGTGCGCTGGCGCTGGCTCTGGCGCTGTTTGGACCGTCATCAGATATCCGGACGAGCGCAGGCGCGTCGGTGCTGACGGTTGCGGCGCTCGCGATGCTGCACCGAAGCTTTGCCGAGCAGCTCGACCGGCCGAAGCTGCTGTGGCGGCTGCAGCTTGCGCTGTTGATTCTGACCGTTGCGGGAGCGACAGTTTCGTCGACTATGCGAACGACGTATCCGGTCCTGATGCTGCTGGTCAGCACGGTGGTGGGCATTCAGGCGGCTCTGACAGCGTCGGCTCTGTTCAGCTTTTCAGGCGAGGGTGTCGAGCTGGCAGGGCGCTTTGCCGGCGTCTCCATGCTGGTGTACGCGCTGTCGTATCTGCTGCGAGCGGTGGTGGTTCTTCGCTTTGGCTCGCCGAACTATGCCCGAGCCATTGAGCAGACCACCACGGTATGCATCGCGGGCGCCCTGGTCTCGGGCGGCGCCACGACATTTGGGTTTACGTTTATCGCGGCGGGCAAGCAGCGGATCGAGCTGCTCTGGCGGGCACAGATCGATGAGCTGACAGGTCTGCTGAATCGCTGGGCGTTCAAACGAATTGCCATCCGGGAGACAGGCCGATCCATGCGGAGGCAGGGCCGCCTCTCGGTGCTGATGATGGATCTGGACGGGATGAAGCGGGTGAACGACAGGCTTGGTCACAGCGGGGGCGATGCGGTTCTGCAGGCTGTTGCCGCGAGCCTGCAGGAGGCGTTGCGCGATCGCGACTCAGTCGCAAGAATGGGCGGCGATGAGTTCTGCATTCTGCTGCCGGATACGGAGCTGGCCGAGGCAGTGATTGTTGCGGAGCGGCTTCGGGACCAGATTGCACGGCTAGAGGTGCGCTACCGCAGCGAGACCGTCAAGGTGATGGCGAGCTTTGGTGCGAGCTGCAGCGATCACTGCGGATGGAACTGGCAGGTGATGGTGGATGAGAGCGATGCCGCCCTGTATGAGGCGAAGCGAAGCGGGAATGAACGCGTAGTAGCGGCGACCAAGGTCATTGAGTCCGTGATGGAGACCGGAGCTGCGCTGTCGCAGGCGCAGATGAACGAACGGCGGCGGCGGTAGCCGATTGCATATATCAGCGAAGTTTTTGGTAAGACATCGCTCTTTGTAAAACTGAGGGTCTCTTCACAGCGCTGACTATGGGACTATCCGCTTCGGTCGAGATGACAGCCTTAAGAGATATTCCGAGCACGTTTTATATGGAAGCGACAGGAAGAGTCATAAGGTCGTCGACTAGGGCGACCTCCTTTTGCACGAAGGGCTCGGCGTAGCGAACGCCGCTAAGCAGGCCGTAGTGCCGCGCAGTTGCGAAGCTTCGCTCACGGATCTCCTCCTCGGGCACGAAGAGAGCGCCGCCCTGATCCTGATTGGCGTATTGGGAACGGTAGGCAAGCAGAGCCTGAAGCCGATCCTCGATAAAAGGGCTAATATCGACGGTGAAGGTGGGTCTAACGTCCGCGTAGAGCGAGGCGTAGAGGATCTTGTAAGGCCGGTGCGGGGGTTGGCCGCTGGGAAGATCCAGGCGGGAGAGGCCGCTGAGAAAGCAGGACTCATAGCCGAGGGTGGCTGAGGTGTAGTGATCCGGGTGGCGTCCCTGCCAGTAGGGGAGAATAACGACACGGGGGCGGAGGCGGCGAAGGACGGCGGCAATCTTTAGGCGGTTCTCGTAGGTGTTCTGCACGTTGCCGTCCGGCAGGTCGAGAGCTTCGCGATGGGCGACCTGGAGGATTGCGCCGGCGGCAATGGCTTCGGACTCCCGCTCCGCAGCAGATCCGCGGGTGCCGGACTCTCCTTGTGTGAGATCGAGGATGCCGGTGCGCCAACCGCGCGCGTGCATGGCCAGCAGAGTTCCGCCGCAGGTCTGCTCTACGTCATCACGGTGCGCTGCGATTGCCATGATGTCGATGGTATCTAACCGGGCGGTCGTGCTGCTCATCAGGGCAGACTTCCTTCATCGTGCGGGCGGAGTCGAGAACAGCAATCCCTTCGGGATCAGATGAAGGAAAGCAGATTCCTGCGAGATGACAACTTGGTTATGCGTTAGTTGGCGGCGTTTGTGACGGCGTCCATGTAGGTGACGTCGAGAGCTGTGCCCTGCACCGTGATCAGAGTGTTGTTGATCTCCGATCCATCGGCGGTGTTGAAGGCGTGAACCTGTCCGCCATACGCGGTGTAGACCTTATGAAAGTTCTGTACCCAGCAGAGGCCGGTAAGGCTGCCGTAATAGTACTGGTCCAGATTGTCGTTCGGGTAGGGAACAGTGGTTGCTCCGCCGGGGGTGGCGGCGGGAACGATCTGCGCGGTCTTTGCGCCGAGATCGAAGCGGGTGAGGCAGTTGTAGTTCCCATTCAACTTGGCCCGCTCACCACCGGCGCAGGACTGCGAGCCGATCCAAAGGGTGTTGTCGTCGGCAAAGAGTAGCTTGCTGTGATAGCCGTCCGAGATGCCGAAGGTTCCGGTAACGGTGTTTGAGGCCAGGCTGATGGTGCTCAGGTTGCCGGTGAACAGGCCGTCGGCGAGCTGCTGCTGCCCGGCGACGTAGAGCGTATTCGCATCGGCGAGAGCAGTGGTGACGCCACCGGGAACGAGCACGTTGGCGGAAACAGGGCTGGGCTCGGGCGAGACGGTTGGAATAGTCTTGTAGTTCAGCGGTGCTTGTAAGAGAACGCTGACGCTGGCTGTCTGGCCGCCGCACTCCGGGCCGCAGTTCAGCAGGTATGCGGTGGCGCCGTCGACAGAGAAATACGCGTCGACAGGCCGGTCGTACGTTCCGCTCACCGGGACGACACAGTAGACGGGGTTGTTGACGGGCTGGCAGTCGATGTAGCCGGGCGGGTTGGCCTGGTTGGAGTTGAGCCGAACGACGCGGTAGAGCAGGTTCGAGTTGCGAACCATAGCAAGGATGACGGTGTTGCCGCGGTTGACGGCTACTTTGTAGACACCGGGAAGATTGAGGGCGTATGTTCGCGCCGGTGCATTGCTATCGGAGACGATGAGCTGACCGGAGGTCTCCTGCGCGGCGTAGACGTCGAGGAAGTCCTGCGAGACAACGACGGAGGAGGAGCGCGAGCCCGTAGGCAGGCCGGGCGCGGCCGTGGCTGACTCTGTTCCATAGTTCACGTTGAAGAGAGAGCCGTCGGAGCTCGAGTAGACGTACCCGCGGATCTGTTCGGGGAAGCTGAGGATCGTGCTTGGATAGCCCGAAGAGTAGCCGCTGATGGTGTAGTTGCGAACCGTGTTCTGGATATTGCCGCGGATGTCGCGTTTGCCGTCGAGTACTGTAAGACCGCCCGTAGAGCCATCGGCGCTAACTGAAACCATGACCCTCTGCGCCAGCTGGCTGGGCGGAATGGGGCGATTGGCAAAGGTGTACTGAGGGAACTTGTAGTACTGCGGGCCGCAGGAACAAAGAGTCAGGGTCGCAAAGCCGAGCAAAAGCAGATGAGCGAACTGTGTGCGAAGCGACCGGAACCGCGAACTTCTATTCTTCAAGAGGAGATGCTCCGAACCCGCTCCAACACGTCGATCGCGGGCTCTGTGATGTGACGTGAGTATACCAAAACGACACCCGTCTGCTATGAGGCGAAGGCGACGCCACTCGTCAATCGATCACGGTTTGGACGGCGGGTCGGTGCTGCCTTACCATGGCAGAGACCTCTGACGGCGTTACAGCTATCACATGGCAAGGATAAGGCGAGGTTCAGCATGCCATCTGCAATCGAGAGCGATCAACCGGCAGCGACGGCGGTGGGGAGTGCGACGGAGAAGCTGTTCTCCGGCATGGCGGTGCTGTGCGACGGCGCGATGGGAACGATGCTGTACTCGCGTGGGGTCTTCATCAATCGCTGCTACGACGAGCTCAATCTCTCGCAGCCCGATCTGGTCCGAACAGTGCATGCGGAGTACCTGCAGGCCGGCGCGGAGATGATCGAGACGAATACGTTTGGTGCGAACTCTGTCCGGCTGGAGCGCTTCGGTCTACAGGGAAAGACGCGCGAGATTAACGTTGCCGGCGTGCGGCTGGCCCGGGAGAGCGTTCGTCAGATTGCAGAGAAGCAGTCGGTGGAGGCGTTTGTTGCCGGTGCGATCGGACCTTTGGGCGTGCGTCTGGAGCCGCACGGCAAACTGACACAGAAGGAGGCACGCGCGGCGTTCGCGGAGCAGGTTCGCGCGCTGGCCGAAGGTGGTCCGGGAGTTGGCGCGGATGTGTTGATCGCGGAGACGATTGCTTCACTTGACGAGGCGGAGCAGGTGATCCTGGCGGCCAAGACAGAGGCGCCGGAGCTTCCGTTGATCGTTCTGCTGACGGTTGATGAAGACGGCCGATGCCTGGAGGGTGAGACGGCCGAGACGGCGGCGGAGCGCATGCAGGCCTGGGGCGCGGATGCGATCGGATGTAACTGCAGCTCGGGTCCGGCGATCGTGCTTAGCGTGATCGAGCGCATGCGGAAGGTAGTGTCACTGCCGCTCGTGGCGATGCCGAACGCGGGCATGCCGCGCTCGGTCGATGGACGCTCGATTTATATGACGTCGCCGGAGTATATGGCGAGCTATGCGCGGAAGTTTATGAAGGCCGGCGCGAGCCTGATAGGCGGCTGCTGCGGAACGACGCCGAGCCACATACGCGCGATGCGTGGAGCGCTGCGGGCGATTGAAGCGCAGGTGGAAGGCGCGACCGCGAGCGACCAAGCAGCCGGGGATGCGCCCAAGACCGAGCCGCCGGCGCTGGGGGATCGCTCGCGTATTGGCGGAATGATTGCGGCGGGTGAGTTCTGCACGCTGGTCGAGATTGTTCCGCCGCGTGGGATCGACTCCAGCCGCGAGGTTGAGGGTGCGGCATATCTGCACCAGCTTGGCGTACATGCGATCAATGTGCCGGATTCTCCGCGTGCAAGTGCCCGCATGAGTGCACAGAGCCTGTGTGTGCAGATTCAGCAGCAGGTCGGCATTGAGACGGTGCTGCACTACACCTGCCGCGACCGGAATATCCTCAGCATTCAAAGCGATCTGCTGGGAGCGGCCTCGATGGGGCTAAAGAATATTCTGTGCCTTACGGGCGATCCGCCGAAGCTGGGCAACTATCCGGATGCGACAGCGGTGTTTGACGTGGACGCGATTGGGCTGACCCGGATTGTGCGCGGCCTGAACTACGGCCTGGATATCGGGAAGAATCCGATTGTGGGCTCAACCGGCTTTACGATCTCTGTTGCTGCGAATCCGGGCGTGGCCGATATCGATGAAGAGGTGCGGCGCTTCGAGCACAAGGTAGAGGCAGGGGCGGAGTTCTGCATCACGCAGCCGGTGTTTGACTTGCGGCTGCTGGAGCAGTTTTTACGCCGCATCGAGGGATTCCGCATTCCGGTGATCGCGGGAATATGGCCGTTGACAAGTGCGAAGAACGCCGAGTTTATGAAGAAGGATCTGAAGGTGAGTATGCCGGATCAGATTATTGAGCGCATGGCGCGATCCGCCTCGCCCGAAGCGGCACGGGTGGAAGGGGTGCTGATCGCGCAGGAGATGGTGGCCCAGGTTCGGGGCGACGTGCAGGGTGTCCAGGTCAGCGCACCGTTTGGAAAGTATGCCGCGGCGGTGCAGGTTCTAGATAGCCTGCTGCCGTCGCCGGGCGGGGTGAGATAGAGGAGTATGCCTACATTTGAGGAGCAGATGGCTGCGCTTGAGAGCGTGGTGCAGCGGCTGGAACAGGGTGAGCTGGCGCTTGATGATTCGGTGCGCCTGTTTGAAGAGGGAATGCGGCTGACGGCGGCTTGCCGGCAGGAACTTGATGCCGCGGAAGGACGGCTGCAGGTGCTGACGGCCCGGCCGGGGGGAGCGATGGTGGCGACGGATATGGAGCTTGAGGTCGACGTGCAGGACTCAGAGGAGAAGGAAGACGAGGAGTAGGGTGAAGCCATGATTGAGCCGGGGTTGGATTTTCAGGGTTTGCGGAAAGTTGGTGAGGGTGGGCGCGAGGGTGTCGCGTGGGAGCTCAAAAGGCTAGAGTGGATTCGTGAAGAAGAGCGAAGCTGCTGAGTACGCCCGTACTTACGATTGTTGCGGACTCTAGCGGATATCACTCGTTAGATTAACGGTCGCGAGAGGTTACAAATCCTGGCATCCAGAGAAGAGCCCGGCGTGCGTCGGAGTCGGGCAGATCGGCAATCGAAAGTCGGGCGGCTTCGGCGTAGGCGCAGGCAGTGTCCATGGCGTACTCGATCGATCCATGGCGCTCCAGGATCTCGAGGATCTGAGCGTGGGTGACATGTTCAAAGCTGCGGTCGGCGAGGACCTTACGGATCGCCTCGCGATCGGCTCCGGTGCCGCGCTCAAGCGCGTGAATAACGGCGAGGGTAGCCTTGCCTTCTCGGAGATCGCTGGCGACTGGCTTGCCAAGGACGCCCTCTATGGAGGTAAGGTCGAGAACATCATCGACGATCTGGAAGGCGAGGCCGAGATTGCGGCCGTACTCGCCCATCTGCGGCTCGATATCGTCGGTGCCGGGCGTGATGGCTGCACCCAGCTGCATTGAGACTTTGAAGAGGCAGGCGGTCTTGCGGAAGATAAGATCGAAGTACTCTTCCTCGTTGATGAGATGGCCGAGCTTCTCCATTTGCAGGAGCTCGCCTTCGACCATCTGCTGCGTGAGGGAGATGAGCAGATCGAGCACGCGGAAGTTGCGCTCGGCGAGTGCCGCGGAGAAGGCCTGCATGTAAAGCCAGTCGCCCGCGAGGACGCACTTGGCGTTACCCCAGGTTGCGTTTGAGGAAGGTCGGCCGCGACGCGTGTCGGCCTCGTCGATGATGTCGTCATGAACCAGCGTCGCGGTGTGGAGCATCTCGACGACAGCGCCGAGGCGGATGCGGCTCTCTGACTCCGATCCGAGTGCCTTGGCGGAGAGCAGAAGAAGCATGGGGCGGATGCGTTTGCCACCGCCGGCGATCAGATAGGTTGCAATCTCGGTGACGACTTGCACATCGGAGACGGCTTGTGCGGCGAACTCTTGCTCAACCGCGATCAAGTCGGGCCTAAGCAGGTCAAAGACCTCTTTGGCGTTCGAGATGGAGAGGGTACTCACCTGTCAGTGAGAGTATCAGTTTGCTTTCAACGGTTCAGAGAGGATTGGACATCCCGCTGGGGCGTTCGAGACACGCAAAGAACCGCATAAATCTCGCGTTGGACAAAGCACCGCGTCGATAAACGAAGAGGATGCAGCGGGCGTCGATGCGTTAGCAACGTACGAAATCAGTTGGAGCGCATGTTGGTGAACTGCAGGTCCACGCCGAGGTCTTTTCCGCGCAACAGAGCGATGATCTCCTGCAGAGTATCGCGCTCCTTCGAGACCACGCGAACAGTGTCTCCCTGGATTGAGGCCTGCGCCTTCTTCTTCGATTCCTTGATTAGCGCCACGATCTGCTTGGCTTTATCGGACGGAATGCCCTGTTGCAGCGTGATCTTCTGGCGGACCGAGGAGTTCGACGCGGGCTCGAGCTTGCCGTACTCAAGGTTTTTGAGCGAGACGCTGCGCTTGACCAGCTTCTGACCGAGAATCTCGATGACAGCTTTGAGGGTGTACTCGTCCTGGCTGGCCAGCTGGATGGCGTCGTTACCCTCGACGACGATGGTCGACTTGGAATTCTTGAGATCGAAGCGTGCGTTGACCTCTTTGGTGGCCTGGTCCACGGCGTTCTTCACCTCTTGCAGATCTACTTTGCTGACGACGTCGAAGCTGTTCTCGGCTGCCATAGTTTCTTATCCTTCTCGATTGAGTGTGGGTCTGTTGTAGTCCCGGCGGCAGGGAAGAGTGCGTAAAAGTTCGCGGAGATCTGCGCCGCCAGATCCTCCAGTGAGATGCCGCGAAGGGTGGCCAGGGCTTCTGCCGTGTGCCGGACGAGCGCCGGTTCGTTGCGCTGGCCGCGATGCGGGATGGGCGCGAGGAAGGGCGAGTCAGTCTCGACCAGAATGCGATCGGCGGGGGCGAGCCGGGCCGCCTCGCGGATGGACTTCGCAGCGGGATAGGTGAGATTGCCGGCGAAGGAGATGTAGAAGCCGAGATCGACGGAGCGGCGCGCCTGCTCCGGCGTACCCGAGAAGCAGTGCATGATGCCGGGCAGGTTGGTGGGCTGCCAGTGCTCCTCAAGGAGCATCAGCAGGTCCTCCCAGGCGTCCGCGGGGCCGAACCTTGCCTTGGCTGCCGGGGTGGCGAGCTCGGAGGTGCGGCAGTGCAGGATGATGGGCTTGCGGGCTGCGGCGGCGTGCTGCAGCTGAGCGAGGAAGGCGGCCTGCTGGACTGCGGGATCTGGGTTCTCGACGTGGTAGTAGTCGAGGCCGATCTCTCCGCAGGCCAGCACCAGCGGGTCAGCAAGCAGGGTTTTCAGGCGGTCCAGTGCCTGCGGATCCGCGTTCGCGGCCTCGTCGGGGTGGATGCCGGCGGTGGCGAAGAGGCGGGGGT
>CAXTRT010000036.1:0-43068 GCA_964246835.1 uncultured Acidobacteriaceae bacterium
GCCCCGCCGCCACTCCCACCCAGGAGCTCCCCACCACGCACAGCACCTGCGTCAGTACCAGATCGCCCACACCCAGCCGCCGCGCCAGCCCATGTTCCGTCGCCGCGGACATCGCCGCGGTCTCTACGGCGGGCGATCCAGTGTTCTCCATCGTGGGTCCCGTCCCTCGTGCGCCACCTGGTTGGTTCCCAGATCCTCGCACACCTCCACAAGGTTCAAGCCCTTTTTCTCACACCTGTGTCACACCAGTTAGACAACGAACTATCGAGTGTTTTGAGTCTGGAGTTCGCATAACAAGTTTGTCATCCTGAGCGCAGCGAAGGACCTGCTGTTTGTCCGTGTCAGCGAAGCAGCTTGGCCTTGCACTATGCAAGGACTTATAACTCACCACACTGACATCTTCCTCAAGCCGGGTCCTGCGACTCCGGATAGTCCGCCCCCAGGCTCACCGTCCGCCACGCCTCCAGATCCTTTCGCACAGCGTCCAGCTTCCTCTCCGCCAGCCCAATCGCCGGCTTGCCCAGCACCAGGCGCAGTGGCGCGTCCTCGGCCTCAACCGCCTGCAGGATCGCCGCCGCTCCGCGCACCGGGTCGCCGACCTGCTTGCCGCTGTTCGCCTTACTCGCCCGCCGCCGCGCCCCCGCCGTCTGGTCGTAGTCCGCGATCACCGTCTTCGACTCCAGCAGCGATCGTCCCGCCCAGTCCGTGCGAAACGGCCCTGGCTCCACAATCAGCACCTTGATCCCCAGAGGCTTCACCTCAAGCGCCAGCGTCTCCGACATCCCCTCCACCGCATACTTCGTCGCATGGTAGTACCCCGTCGCGCCAAAGCTCATCAGGCCGCCGATCGACGAAATCGTCACGATGCATCCGCTCTTGCGCGCCCGCATCCCCGGCAGCACCGCCTTCGTCATCGCCACCAGCCCAAAGAAGTTCGTCTCGAACATCGCTCGAACCGCCTCGTCTTCCCCCTCTTCAATCGCCGCCAGGTACCCGTACCCGGCGTTATTGACCAGCACATCCACCCGCCCGAACCTCTCCTCGGCCGCCTTCACCGCCGCCGCCACCTGGCCGGCATCCGTCACGTCGAGCCTCATCGCCAGCGCCGCGTCCTCATGCCCCGCCACCAGATCCGTGACCTGCTCTACCCTGCGCGCCGTCACCACCGCCCGCCACCCTCGCGCCAGCACCAGCTTCGCCAGCTCCCTGCCAAACCCCGTCGAACATCCCGTAATCAACCACACCGGCGCGCCCTGCTGTGCCATGTCCTATGCTCCTCTGCCGTTTCGATGCGCTAACCCGCCGCCAGTTACTTTTATAACGTCCAACAAGCTGCCTTCACAGGACGAAGCCAGGTCATACAGGTGGGGTCTGCGCCCTTGCTCTCAGTCGTACACAAAGATTCGTTTGCGCAACAGACAGTCTTTCGCAACAATACGTCTTGACGTACGTTGACGAAGTCGTTGCAATATCCATAGCTCAGGAGCGGTGGGGTGCGCAAAATAGCGGGTGTGGCTTTCATCTTGTTTTTATGCGGTATTGGTTTTGCCGCAGCGCAAACGTCGCCTTCAGTCCAGCTCACCTTGGACGTGTCTGAGGCAGACCAGGCGTTGCAGATTCTCGACAAAGAAGCAGCTCATCAAGCGGTGACCCCTGGAGACTGGCAAAAGCTGTTTGCTACCGTCCCATACCAGTGGTTGAAGGAGCGCGAAGCTGCCATGGGGCGAGCCTTTACCGATGAGACCTTCGAGCACTTTCTCCTTAAGCCCGAAACGCTCAGTGGAAGAGCAGAGTGGCATGACACGCTTGCGACTCTTAAGAAGGCGAACATGACTGCCTTGGGAACTGGAGTGCTGTCGTGGTTGCCGCCCGGCGCAACGATTCAGGCTCGCGTTTTTCCTGAGATTAAGCCTTTGCACAACAGCTTTGTGTGGGCGAAATCCAGCGAGGGTCCTGCGATCTTTCTTTACCTTGAAAAACAGTCCAAGGACAAATTCGAGAACACGGTCGCCCACGAATGCCACCATATTGGGCTCCAAAGCCTACAGAAACAGCAGGAGGCGATCCAAACTGGTCTGCTGCCCAACGCTAAGAAAGCGATGGAATGGGTCGGCGGGTTTGGCGAAGGCGAAGCGATGCTCGCCGCCGCAGGATCGGCAGGCCGTCATCCGCATTGGGAAGATGATGGAATGGCCCGAGCCCGGTGGGACGGCGACATGATGCACTTTAATCCTGACCTGCAGGCAATACAGCAATTCCTAATGGATATTCTCAACGGACAGTTGACCTCTGACGCAGATATTAGAAGAAGGGCCGCTCCATTCTGGGGAGATGTTCAGGGAGCCTGGTACACCGTGGGCTATGAGATGGCAGCCTTGGTCGAAACACGCTATGGGCGATCCGCCTTCAACGAATGTCTACTCGACCCTAGGAAGCTCCTCGTTATGTACAACCAGATCGCGGAGCAGGCAAATGCCAAGGGTGCAACACTCGCAACTTGGTCACCCCAGCTTATAGCTAAGCTGAATGGTCAAACTTAAAGTCACTGCGGCGCAGCATGTCTGGCAAATATGCATGCTCTTAAGAGAAACATTGCGTATGACTTCAGATGTGGTGACGCCAGCAACTAGGTTGCTTTATTGATCGAGTCAGTTTAGTCGGACGGGCCTGCAAAGAGGATTAGGTTCTCGTCTGGGTCCGTGACGACGAAGATTCTGGCATCCCAAGGCTCCTTCTTCAATGTCTGATGGAACGAGACTGCTACAGTTTGATACTCATGAAAAAGCTGCTTGATCTCGCTCGCGGTAGCAACTGTGATGGAAGCGGAGAGTAGACCTTCGCGCCTTCGAATATCGCCTGAGAACACAGGCTCGGAAACTAGTCGCAGATTGAGTCGCGCGTGATCACGACGAAGCTGCCCATAAAATGGAGGATCGCCATAGACGAACTCCACTGTGAAGCCGAGCTTCTCCGTGTAGAAGTCGCAGGACTGTTGAATGTTCGCAACGAAGATCTGCGCCTCAATGGAGGTGAAACTAGGACGGGACGGCGACTGCTTAGTTGTATCGCTCATGGCATCTGCTCCCGATATGAACGCTGCCATCCGTCAATCCCTGCTGCCGCGCAACAAGCTCCTGAGCATCCACTAGCTTGAAGACCGACTCTAGTATTTGCACATCGTCCATTTCGCGAATCGAGTGAGCTTAGACCTGATTTGGGCCGCGCCGGGATACTTCCGCTCACGATGCCAGCGCAGGTACTGTTTGGCTTGCTTCTTAAAATTTTCGCTGTTCGGCATAGGCGCATCTATGTTTCAGAATTGTAGTTGGACGCTGCCCTTTCGGTATACCCGATGCGCCCTACGCAGCACGACAAGATTCGCTCTATGAGTTCAGGAATGTCAGCAAACGACAGATAAGAGCTCTCCAGAATCCAAAGCCTTATAAGCGCGCCTATGTTGACCCATCCAGCGCTCCACCCACGACACCCTGGTCTTGGAAACAAGTAACACCGTCTCCCGAGAAACAGGGCAGCAAACGCCAGGCAGGCGCTGGTCACAGTCCATCGCTGCCAGCACGTACAATCAGCATCTGACGTGACCCCGCTCGCCTGCCATCTCGCCCTGCTCGGCCTGCTTCTTTCCGCCGGAGCACAGGCCGCTCAAGACTCTCCCACCCAGCCGCCCGCACCCAAACCCACCCTCAATCACACCCTCGTCTTCCTCGATCCCGCCCACGGCGGCGACGACGCCGGCGCTCATCTCGCCACGCCCGCCGGCGAACCGATCCTCGAAAAAGACCTCACGCTCGCCCTCGCCAATCGCCTTCGCTCCCAGCTCTCCGCCCTCGGTCTCACCGTCCTCTCCACCCGCGAGCCCGAACCGCCCGCCCCGGGCGTTCCGTCCGCAAGCGGCACGTCATCTGCGGCAGCCGCGCCCACGCCCGATCAGCGCGCCGGTCTCGCCAACCACGTCCACCCCTTCGCCTGCATCATTCTGCACGCCACGGCTACCGGTGCCGGCGTCCACCTCATCACCTCCGCCCTGCCGCTTCCGCAGTACCCCGATTCAGCGCCCACTCTGGTGCCGTGGGACGCCGCCCAGACAAACCTTCTCCCGCAGAGCGATCGCCTCGCCGCAGAGCTCTCCGCCGCTATCGCCCGCACCGGCATCCCCGTCCACACCAGCCGCGCCACCCTCCGCCCGCTCGACAGTCTCACCTGCCCCGCCGTCCTCATCGAGCTCGCCCCATCGCACGGCCTCTCCGCCGCGGACTCCGGCTACCAGGCCCGCATCGCCCAATCCGTCGCCACCGCCCTGCTCTTCTGGCGCGGCCACGCCGAACCCGACACTCCTGACACCACCTCCGGCGCCGCCCAGCCATGATCCCCCGCCACCAGCGCTATCTCTTCTGGACGCTCGCCGCCGGCATCCTGCTCGCGCTCGCCTTTCTCCTGCACGGCTGCCGCCAGGCCGAGAAGCGGCTCGCCACCCCACAGGACGAGACCCCCATCGCCGCCCCAACATCGGCCGGCAACGAAACAGTCACCCTCGATCTCGCCTCCGACACCGACGGCGCCATCACTCCAGAAGACCGGCCGCTCGCCCTTCCCGCCGAACCCTCCACCCGCGCCCGCGCCCTGCTCGAGCAGCTTCTCGTCCTCTACACCCTCCCCGGGTCCTCTCACCCGCTCCAGAGCGGCCCGGCCATCGACGACGTCTTCCTGCTCCCATTGCCTCTGCAGGAACCCGTCCAAAACCCCTCTCTCTCTCGCAAAAACGCGCTTAAACTCAACCAAAACACACCTCTTTATGGCGATTCAGGACAGTTGGCCATCGTCAATCTGCACGGCGCCTTCGCCGACAATCATCCCTCCGGCGTCGAAGTCGAGGCCCTCACCATCGACTCCATCGTCGGCACGCTGCATGCTAACCTGCCGCAAATAAGGCAGATACGCTTTGTCGTAGACGGCCACCCACGCGATACCCTCGCCGGCCACGCCGACCTCACCCGAACCTACCCCGCCCTCGATACCCGGACCAACCGCCCATGACATCCAAACCCTTGACAATCGGCGTCTTCGACTCCGGCTTCGGCGGTCTCACCGTCCTTCGCGAGCTTCTCGATCTCATTCCAAATGCACGCTTTATCTATCTCGGCGACACCGCCCGCCTACCCTACGGATCGAAGTCTCAGGCCACCATCGCCCGCTACGCCATCTCCAGCACACAGTTTCTCCTCGACCAGGGTGCCGATCTCCTGGTGATCGCCTGTAACACCGCAACTGCCCTTGCGCTCAACGAGATACAAACCGCTGCCAAGCCCGTTCCCGTCCTCGGCGTCATCGAGCCCGGCGTCCGCGCGGCCCACACCGCCGACCCCGCCGGCCACGTCCTCGTCCTCGCCACCGCCGCCACCGTCCAGTCTCGCGCGTACGCCCATTCCCTTCATTCGATGGGCCTTACCTCCGCCGAGAAAGCCTGCCCCCTGCTTGTGCCGCTCGTCGAAGAGGGCTGGACGGACCACCCCGTCACCGCCGATGTCGCACGCATCTATCTGACGGAAGCCCTCACGGTAGCCCCTGGCGCATCCACTCTGCTCCTCGGGTGTACCCATTATCCCCTCCTTAAACCCTTGCTACACAAAGTGTTAGAGCAGATACACCGGCCGCTCCACATCATTGACTCCGCCCGCGCCACCGCCGAAGCCGTCCTCGCGCACCTGCCGCCGTCACCCCCACTCGCAGCCGAACCGCAGCCCCTCACTGTCTTCGCCACCGACTCCGTCGATAAGTTCGAGCACCTCGGCTCGCACTTCCTCGGCCGCCCCCTGCCGCCCGTAACCCTCGTCGATTTAGGCGGTTAACTCACACAGGAGACCTAGACACATGCCTTTTCTGCTCAAGACCGAGCCCGACAAGTACTCGTTCGACGATCTTCTCCGCGAGGGCGAAACCGTATGGGACGGCATCAAGAACCCGCAAGCCCTGATGAGTCTCCGCGGCATGAAAAAGGGCGAAAAGCTGGTCATTTATCACTCGAACGTGGGCAAGGCTGTCATCGGTACCGCCACCGTGGTCTCGGTCGACGCCACCGACCCCAAAAACCCGCGGGTCCGCATCAAAGCCGGCAAGCGCCTGAAGCAGGAGAGGCCGCTCGTCGCCCTCCGCGAGGCTTCTATTTTTCACGATTCAATCCTCTTCCGGCAGTTCCGCCTCTCCGTCGTGCCGCTTTCAGACGAACAGTACGACTGGCTGCTGCACGGCTGAACGGCCGCTGCTATCCTTACCGATGGAATCGCGAACCGCCATACAGGAGATCCCCGCAAGCAATGATTGACATGAAGGGCAACGTCGCCGTCGTCTTTGGTCTCGCCAACAAGCGCAGCATTGCGTATGCCATCGCGCAGAAGCTTGCCGAGGCCGGTGCCACCCTGGTGCTCGGCTACCAGTCCGAGCGCCTGCAGCGCGAGGCCGAACAGCTGCTTGAAGACCTCGGACAGACCGGCACCGGCCGCGCCTTCCCTTGCGATGTCGCGCATGACGACCAGATCGACGCGGTCTTCGCGCAGATCAAGCAGAGCTTTGAGAAGATCGACGTCCTCGTCCACTCGGTCGCCTTTGCCCCAGCCGACGAGATCAAGAACGACTTTCTGCTGACCAGCCGCGAGGGCTTTCGCATCGCGCACGACGTCAGCGTCTACTCGCTGATCGCTCTCGCACGCGGCGCGGCTCCGCTGATGAGCGAGGGCGGCTCCATCCTCACGCTCACCTACTACGGCGCGGACAAGGTCTTCCCCAACTACAACGTGATGGGCGTCGCAAAGGCCGCGCTCGAGGCGACGGTGCGTTATCTCGCCGCCTCACTCGGCCCGAGAAATATCCGTGTCAACGCCATCTCCGCCGGCCCCATTAAGACCCTCGCCGCGCGCGGTATTGGCGACTTTTCAAAGATCCTCGACGCTGTCACCAGCCGTGCTCCGCTGCATCGCAACGTCGAACAAAATGAGGTCGGCAACACAGCGCTGTTCCTCGCCAGCCCGCTTGCCAGCGGCATCACCGGCGAGATCACCTTCGTCGACTGCGGCTTCAACATCACCGGCATCTGACAATCCTCGGCCACATCGCACAGCTCTGGCGATATCCGGTCAAGAGCATGCAGGGCGAACGCTGCGACACACTCGCTGTCGGTCCGTACGGCATCGACGGAGACCGGCGCTTCGCCTTTGAAAGCGCCAATGCGCCCGTCGGTAAGCCGCTGCTCCGCTCGGCCGAGCGCTCCGCCATGCTGCTCTCCCGTGCGGAACACAGCGAGACGGGGCAAGTGAGGGTTTGTGTTTCATCTGATGCAACACTAGGAGTCGAAGCCGTCGATCTGGCCGGCCGCCTTGGGCTTGCTCCGAACGCAAAGGGAAGCCTGCGCCTGCTCGAACGCAATCGGCCCCTTCACGGATGTGCGGCCTATCGCGCTGCACTCGCTTGCAACGGAGCGCGCCGTGTCCAGCGAAGTCGGCGGCTTCGACGCACGCCGCCTTCGCTCGAACATCATCCTCTCGCTCGACCAGAACGAAGCATTCGCGGAAGACGCTCTCTTCGGAAGCATGCTGCAGCTGGGCAGTCACGTCCAGCTGCGAATGCTTGAGCGCATCCCACGCTGCCGGATGGTCTCGCTCCATCCCGAAACCGCGGTCGAGGATCGCACGATCCTGCGCTGGCTCGCCCAGCACCGGCAGGGTCGCGCCGGCATCTACGCACGCACGCTCACACCCGGAACGATCGCTGTCGGCGACATAGTTTCGCTCATAGACTGAAGTGTCACCTCGACCGGAGTGGACGGCTGTATCGTCCGCGAAGTAGAGACCTGCAAGCAGCTTATGGCGGCACGAGAGCGCAGCACCATCGCTAAGGCCGCCGAAACACCACGCCGCCCTTCATCACAAAGCGAACCCGGCTGGTCGCGGAGACATCCGCCAGCGGGTCGCTCTCGACCGCCACGATGTCCGCCAGAAAACCGGCCTTCAACTCGCCAATCTTGCCCTCCCAGCCCAGCAGCTTTGCACCGTTCAACAGATCAGCGCGCAGCACATCCGCCGCGGGCATGCCGAACTGCGCCATCAGCTCCAGCTCACGCGCCTGAGTGCCGTGCGGAAACGGACCGACATCACTGCCGACCGCGAACGGTACGCCGGCCGCCATCTGCCGCTTGAACTCACGCGCGTGCAGCGCCTGCTCCATCTCATCGAAGTGCTTACGCTCGGCAGTTGCGGCCGTCTGCGCAAAATACTCGGTTATGGCAAACGTCGGCACCGCATAGATACCGTTCGCCTTCATCAAAGCCATCGTGCGCTCATTCAGAACATAAGCATGATCGACGCTCGCAACACCGGCAACGACAGCATAGCCGGTTCCGGGCTCGCTGGTCGCATGCACCGCCACGCCATGGCCCGGCTGGTCCAGACTGAAGCGCCGCGCCTCCGCAACCGCCGCCGTCAGCTGCTCGACCGTGTATTGATAGGGCGACGAAAAGTCATCGCCGCTCAGCCGATCCTTGCCCGTCTCATAGATCTTGGTGAAATCCGCGCCCTCCTTACGCTGCGCCCGGATGATCTGCACCAGATCGTCCGCCGTATTCGCGACATCGGCATTCGAGAGCACATGCTGCGCCGGGTTGTAGCCGATCGCGTCCTCATGCCCACCCAGCAGATCGATTGCGTTGCCGCTCACACGCAGGCGCGGCCCCGGGATCAGGCCAGCATCGATCGCGTCGCGCACAGCACTGTCGGCCGAGCCAGCACCCTCCGTTCCCATATCGCGCTCCGCCGTAAATCCCGCCTGCAAATCGGCACGCGCAGCCTCCGCCGCGAGCAGCACGCGCTGCGGCACACTCTCCTGCACGGTCTGCAGATCCTCCGCGCCGGGATGCAGGAAGAGATGTACGTGCGCATCGACCAGGCCAGGCATCAGCGTGTGGTCGCCAAGCTCGATGATTTGCGCCAGCGGCGGCCGGGAGACATGTGTACCCGCCTCGACAATATGATTTCCTTCGATCAGGATCTCCGCCGGCGCGATCAGCTTGCCGGCTTGTACATCGAGCATGCGCGCCGCGTGCAGCACTACCACCTGCTTCGGCTCGGCCAGCTGCGCTCTCGCTGGCAGAATCGTCAGGAGGAACAAGACATACATCGCCGCGGAACGAAAACTATGTTGCTTAGAGAAAGGCTTCATCGTGAAAGCAGCATACGTCACCAACGATCGGCGTCACCCTGCTTTTTCGGTCAGCTCCGCCCACCGTGCATAAAGCCGGTCGCTCTCCTCCTGCGCCGCTTCCATCTCCGCCAGCGCAGCGGTCAGCGCAGCCGCATCGGTCGCCACCGCCGGCTCGTCGACACGATCGCGAGCGGCTTCAAGGCGCGCGTCCGCGGCCTCAACCGCCCCCTCGATGCCGTCAAACTCCCGCGCCTCCAGGTACGAAAGCTTCTTCTTCGACGAAGAGGAGCTGCTCTTCTTCGCAGCCGCCGGCTCGGCCGATCCCTCGTCACGCCCCGGCTTGATTCCGCGCCACTGCTCCCACTGCGAGTAGTCCGCGAAGGCCTCCGAGCGGCCCGTGCCGTCAAGACCCAACACCACAGTCGACACGCGATCGAGCATGTAGCGATCGTGCGTCACCAGGATCAGCGCGCCTGCGTACTCGAGCAGGCTCTCCTCCAGGATCTCCAGCGTCGAGATGTCGAGATCGTTTGTCGGCTCATCGAGCAGCAGCACGTCAGCCGGCTCCAACATGAGCCGTGCAATCAGCACTCGAGCCCGCTCGCCTCCACTCAGCCGCTCTACAGGCTGGTTCAGCTGCTCGCCGGTAAACAGAAACTTCGCCGCATAGCTCGCCACATGCACCACACGGCCGCCATACACCACAGAGTCCGAGTCCGGCGCCAGCGCGCGGCGCAGCGTCATCGACTCCGGCAGCTCGCGCATCTGGCTGAAGTACACCATGCGCAACGCCCCGGCCCGCTTCACCAAGCCCGCGCTCGCTTCGAGCTCGCCTGTGATCAGCCGTAGCAGCGTCGTCTTGCCGGAGCCATTCGGCCCCACCAGACCGACGCGTGTTCCGTTCGCAACGGTAAAGCTCAGCCCGCGCACAATCTCGCGATCGCCCAGGGTTACAGATACGTTCTCCAGCTCAACCAGCCGCTTGGTCTGCCGATCCGTCGCGGCAAACTCGATCCCCGCGCTCGCCGTACGTGTTCGCTGATCGACATCCTTCAGCTGACTGATGAGCCCATGCGCATTATCGATGCGTGCCTTGGCCTTGGTCGCCCGCGCCTTGGGTCCGCGCCGCAGCCACTCCACCTCGGTCTTCACACGGTTGCGCAGCGCGTCCTGCATCTTCGACTGCGACTCCATGTAGGCCTCGCGGCCCTCGAGAAACTTCGAGTAGGTTCCCTTCACGCGCAGCATGCCGTCCGCATACACGCGGCTCAGCTCTACAATCTCGGTCGCGACCTCTTCGAGAAAATAACGGTCATGGCTCACCATCACACAGGCAAATGGCGCGGTGCGCAGCATGCCTTCCAGCCACTCGATACCTTCAAGGTCGAGATGGTTCGTCGGCTCATCGAGCAGCAACACATCAGGTGCCGTCACGATCGCCTCGGCGATCGCAAGCCGCTTCTTCCATCCACCGCTCAGCGACGCGGCCATGGCCTCAAGCGACGCAAAACCGATCCGGCCGCCGGTCTCGCGCAGCCGCCCTTCGTGCTCGCCCTCCGGGACCTTTGAGTCAACCAGAGCGTCGATCAGCACCTCGCGGACACGGATGCCTTCGGCAAAGTTTGACTCCTGCCGCACGTAGCCGACGCGCGCCCGCTTGCGCATCGCCACCTCGCCCGTGTCCGCATCCTGCTCGCCCGCAAGACACGCGAGCAGCGTGGATTTTCCCGCGCCGTTCGGCCCGATCAGACCGATGCGCTCGCCCTCGGAAACGGTGAACGAAATATCTTTGAAGAGGGGCGTGGCTCCAAAGGCCTTGGTCAGGCCCTGAGCGTTCAGAATCGGCGGCATAGCTCTAGTCTATCGTCTCCGCGGCGAGAGTCGAACGACGCAAGCTCCCCTACTCTAGATCAAAGTCCCGCAGCGGCTTGCCGCTATTCGGGTTCTCCTTCGCCTTCTTCACGGCTTCAGCAAACTTCTTCGAGAGCAGGTCGTCCTTGTTCCTCTGCGCCTCAACACTCTGCGCAAAGAGCGAGTCGCGCCGCGCATCCTGTTTGCGCAACGCACGTGCCGCATCGCCAAAGTCCTCAAACGTCTTCTTTCGCGCGACCGGCGTATGCGAGATCACGGACCGCGTCACCGGATCCACCTTGATCATCGCTCCGCAGTCCGGACACATCACCTCAAACGGCGCATCGCTCATCCCCATCGTCCGCTACCTCACACGCCTATTGTAAGAGCGGGCAGGCTGTCGAAGAACTGCACTATAGCCGGATGACGGCATGCCCGCCGCACATGCCCTTCGCGGCTTCGAGCAGGCGGTCAACCAGCCCCTCATACCGCGCCAGATACCATGCCCCGGCGATCACGCGCTCCTGCGGATGGCCATCGGGAAAGACATTCAGGGCGATTGCCGCCGCATGCTTGCGCAGGCTCTCTTCCTTCTCGAGCTCCGCCCGCGCCGCCATCCGCCGCAGCCGGTTCATCTGGTAGCGCATCTTCGATCCCGAGACATCCGCCGATCGACCAAGACTTGCATCCATTGTGCCCAGATACACCCCTAGCGCATCGAGCTCCGTCTCCATCGCATTGCCGGCAGCCGCCAGCCTGCGCTTAAGTTCAATCGGCATGGCGCGAGCTCCCAGCCGCATCGCCAAGTCGTCCGCTGAACGCAACGCATCCGGCAGTTGCACCTCATCTTTATCCATAACGGCAGCGATCGCCGGCTCGAGCAGCGTCGCCGTCAGCCGCGGCAGCACCGGCGTCACCGTGCCCAGCACCTCTTCGTAAACCACCGCGCTCTGCGCCCAGTACGCGATCTCGGCCGGCCCGCCCACGTAGGCCGCCACCGGCAAAATCGTGTCCTGAAAGACCGGCCGCAGCAGCGCATTCGGACTCAGCCGCTCGGGCTCCGCCTCAAGAATCGCCAGCAGCTCGGCCGTCGTATAGCTCTCGCGTCCAGCCTTCCATCCCTCAGCGGTCCGTCGCAGTGAAACCCGCTGCTTCACTCCGTCACTCTCGCTGATCAGGAATAGCAGACTCATGCCGTCGGCAACCTTCACCTGCGCGTGAAACCCCGCCGCCTCCAACTCCGCACTGCGCGCGACCAGCTCTTCTTCAAGCGGCCCTGCGTCTTCGATCGCAACTCGCAGCGCTGCCGCCCCGAGCGCGTGAAACTCCCGCGATGAGCCGTCCATCACGATCAATCCATGCGCGGCAAAAATCTGCACCATCCATCGCCCGAACGCGCTGCCCAGCGTCTCACCCGGCGCGTAACACGTGCGCAGCAACCCCGCGACCGGCGCCCAGCTCAATAGCTCGTCGGCCTGCGCCAGGACCGCTTCCATCTCTTCGCCGAGCACCACGCCGCCGACCGGCGCGCCGCCGCTCTTCAGCCCGGCGCGCAACGTCTCTACCGACGTCTTTGTGAGCAGCGCGACCTGGTCGACCTCCGCCAGATCATGATCTTCGGTAGCCAGCCAGAAGACCGGCACATGCTCAGCGCCGGAACGCACCGTCGCCTCGCGCGCCCGCACGATCGCCGTCGCCGCCTTCTCGAGCACGAGTAGCGGGCCCCCCAGCAGCCCAACCTGCTGACCTGTCACCACGGCACGCGCTCCGGAACGAAGGCGCGCAATATTTGCCAACGTCGCCTCCCCCGCGCCGAAGCTTAGGGCCTGTCTTTCGAGCTCCGCCGCCAGCCGCTCGCGATCCTTCCCCCCCGCAACCGGACGGCCCATCCAACTACCTGAAAAGGCTCCGCCGGCAAGACCAGGTCCATACCAGGCCGCTGGAGCCCCGCCGCCGTCAGCTCCGCCCAGCCCCAGGTAAGCCTGGTACAGCGCCGAGACATGCGGCAAAACCGTAATCGGAAAACACTCAGCGCTCGCGGCACCATTCATTCAGGTCTGTCCCTACGCTTCCATCACAAAATCATTAAGGCGTCATCGCCCGCTTACAAATGCTGCCGCCCGGAACAGGTTCGGCCAAATACCGCCTCAAAACACCATCGCGTATCCAGTTGGATGCCTCACTGAAACGCCACGATGCAGATGTTGCCTGTGCGAGGCTGATGGTACCGTAGCCGCATGGCCCTGACTGTCAAGAAGCAGCCCGCAACCGCCGCAACATCGAATAAAAAAGCCGTCGCGTTTCCGTCCATCACAAAAAAGCTGAACACTGGGGCAGCCGAGCCCTCCACCTCCGCCGAACGTCCCGTAGCCTCGGACATAGAACAGCCCACACCCGGGATCCGCAAACGCCGCAACGCCGGCAGACCCGAGCTGATCGGCTCCAGACTCTCCTATGCGGGCAAGGTCTTCTCCGTCTACACCGACACCCTCATCGAGCCCGGCGACACCAAGGCCCGCGAGAAAGACGTCATCCGCCACAACGGCTCGGTCGTCATCCTGGCCATCGACGAGACCAAGAATCGCGAACTCGGCACCGGTCCTAGGGATCCCGCCGTCATCCTCATCCGCCAGTACCGCCACGCTGCCGGCCAGTTCCTGCTGGAGCTTCCCGCCGGCCGCATCGAGCCGAATGAGCGGCCGCTTGCCGCCGCCAAGCGCGAGATGATCGAAGAGACCGGCATCCGCGCCAGGCGCTGGACGATGCTCACCAAATACTTCGCCAGCCCCGGCTTCCTCGGCGAGTGGATGCAGATCTATCTCGCGCAGGATCTCGAACGCGGCACGGCCACGCCCGAAGAAGACGAGCACATTGAGCTCCTCCCAATGCCGCTCTCGCAGGTCCTGCAGCTCATCGCCGACCGCAAGCTCCACGACGGTAAAACCCTCATCGGTGTCTCGCTCTTCGCCCAGGGCCGCCGCGCCGGAACGCTCTAGCCGCCTGTGCCGCACCGTGGCTTTGTCAAGTGGTTCAACACCGCCAAGGGCTTCGGCTTCCTCGGCCGCAGCGACGGCCCGGACGTCTTCGTCCATTACCAGTCGATCGAGACAGAGGAGTATAAAAAGCTGCGCGATGGCGATGAGGTCGAGTTCGAGATCGTGGAGAGCGAGCGCGGCCCGCAGGCCTCACAGGTGATCGTCCTCCGCAAAGCTCTGTGACTAGATTCTTGTTGTCATTCCGAATTCTTTGTTGTCATTCCGAGCAAAGTCGAGGAACCTGCTTGTCTACCGGGAACCCCCACGCCTGCCTCACCCAACCTATCTTCCAATGACGAACACTGAGCGCAGTCCAACGGCGACGACCATTTATCACTAGCTCCGCATCCAACCCCAAAGATCGCCCATGGACAACATCACCATCGCTCGGCTGCTTGACGAAACCGCCGCTCTGCTTGAGATCGACGGCCAGGACCCCTTTCGCATTCGCTCGTATCGCCGTGCTGCTGAGGCCGTAGAGCAGCAGACCACCCAGCTCGCCACCCTGACCACGCCCGACTCCGATCCCAAAGCCCTGCTCGCCATCGCCGGCATCGGCAAAGCCATGGCGCAGAGCATCCGAGACCTCGTTGCCACCGGCACCATGCCGCTGCGCGCCGAGCTCCTCACGCGCTATCGGCCCACCATGCTTGAACTCCTGCGGCTTCCAGGCATGGGCCCTAAAACCGTCGCTCTGCTCTGGTCCACGCTTGAAGTTGCCGATATCGACGCGCTCGAAGCGGCCGCCAAAGCCGGCCATCTGCTCAAGCTGCCGCGCATGGGACAGAAGTTTACCGACAAGCTGCTCAAGGGAATCGAAGATCACCGCAGAAACACCGGCCGCTTCCGCATCGACCAGGCCACCGGCTTCGCCGAGCGCATCAGCGCCCTCATCTGCGAGTTCCCCGGCATTGACACCATCACCCCTGCCGGTTCGCTGCGCCGCGGCCGCGAGACCGTCGGCGACCTTGATCTGCTCGTCACCGGACCAGCCTGCGAGCCGGACGTCGTCTCCGCCGCAGTCGAGCACGTAGCCGCCCTGCCGCTCATCGACAAGCTTCTCGCCAAGGGTCAAAACAAGGTCTCTTTCACGTTGCGTAACCAGCTGCAGGTCGATGTCCGTCTCCTGCCCCGCGCCAGCTACGGAGCCGCGCTGCAGTACTTCACCGGCTCCAAACACCACAACGTCGCTCTGCGCCAGCGCGCCATCAAGCGCGGTCTCACCCTCTCCGAATACGCTTTGCTGCGCGTCGAAGACAACACCATCGTCGCCGCCGCAACGGAAGAAGCCATCTATAACGCGCTCGACATGGACTGGATTCCACCCGAGCTGCGCGAGAACTGCGGCGAGCTCGAAGCAGCTGCGGCCAGCTTCGCGCACAAAGCTGAAGCCGGCCTGCCGCGGCTCGTCACCCGCGACGACATCCGCGGCGACCTGCACATGCACACCTTCGAGACCGATGGCGCCTGCTCCATCCGCGACATGGCCGAGGCCGCTCTCGCCCGCGGTCTCAAGTACATCGCCATCACCGATCACTCAAAGAACCTCGCCATGACCAACGGCATGGACGACGCCCGCGCACTCGCCCACGCCGCCCGCATCCGCCAGATGAACAGCGAGATGGAAGGCCGAATCACCCTCCTCGCCGGCGTTGAGGTCGATATCCTCGGCGCGGGCGAGCTCGATCTCGACGACAGCACCCTCGCCCAGCTCGACATCGTTGTCGCCAGCGTGCACTCGCGCTTCGACCAGCCAATAGAGCAGATGACCGACCGTGTCCTCGCCGCGCTCGAAAACCCGCACACCCGCATCCTCGGCCACCCCACCGGCCGCAAGCTTCTCCGCCGCGACGCCTACGCGCTTCATATCGAGAAGATCCTCAGGCGCGCCGCCGAGCTCGGTGTCGCCGTCGAACACAACGCCGCGCCCGCCCGAGCCGATCTTAATGACCTGCACCTCCGCCTGGCCAAGCAACTCGGCTGCCGCATCGTCGTCAATACCGACGCCCACACCATCGAAGACCTCGACTACATCCGCTGGGGCATCACGCAGCTTCGCCGCGCCTGGCTTACCGCCGCCGATGTCCTGAACACCCAGCCCACCGCAGAGGCTCTGCTCGCGAACCTGCGCCCCAAGCCATGAAGATCCACTCCCCTCTCGTCGCCCTCCTCGTCCCCGCACGATCTGGCCTGGCCGCGGAGTATAAGGATGGTCCCCGCCATCCCATCACCACACTTGCGCCGCTGCCGTCTGGCTTGTCGTTGCCCGTCACTCTCACAGCGAGCCTGCAGGCGGGCCGCACCTCCGTGGGCACGCCGGTCGAAGCCGTGACCACGCAGCGCCTCCTGCTTCCCGGCGGCCTGTATCTCAAAGCCGGCGCTCACCTTATGGGCTCCGTCATCACGTCCAGCGTCTCGCCCGCTACCCTCAGCCTCAGCTTTACCTCGCTCCGCTTCGGCAAGCAGATTGTTCCGATCAGAGTCCGGGCAATCGCCGCCGCCAACTTCACCGACGTCTCGGACACAGCCATTCCCGCCTCGGGCTCCACCGACCGCGCCAACTCGAACCCCGCCAACTGGACCACGTCGCAGGTAGGCGGCGATGAGGTCGCCCGCTCCGGCTGGTCAGGCGAGGTCATCAACGCGACCACGCAGACGGTCGGCTTCGCTGACTACCACGGCGTCTACGCTCTGCCCCGCGTCGCCGGCGAGACACCTCATGCCATGGGCGCCTTCGCCACCACCGCCCACGGCCTCTACGGCAAAGCGCCGGACTGTGCTCTCGACACCGCCTTGTCGGCCGTCACCATCGTCTGCACCCACTCCCGTCCGGAGCTGCACCGCGGCGACAACCTACTCCTTGAAGTCACCGACGCTACTCCACAGAACCCATGACAGAGCCCGCAAAGCCAATATCCGAGCAGACGCGGCCAGAGCACGACCCGCGCATCTACTTCGCCGCGGAACGCACCTTCCTTGCCTGGATCCGCACCGGCCTCGGCCTCATGGGCGTCGGCTTTGCTGTCAGCCGCTTCAGCCTCTTTCTTCGCGAGCTCACCGCCGCGCAGGCGCATCTGCCAGGGCATGCCTCCTCGCTGCCGCGCGGCTCCGGTATCGCCCTAGTCGCGCTGGGTGTCATCGTCAATCTCACCGCCTCCTATCGTCACGTCGTGCTCATCCGCCAGCTGCGCGAAGGCACCTGGCAGGCAGGCCGCATCTCGCTCGAGGCCGTGGTGCTGGCCGTCCTTCTCGCCGCCGGCGGCATCGCCATGGCCGTCTATCTCGCGCTTGTCCGCTGACACAAGCGCCTAGACAATTTTGCCGTTAGTACATTAGGTATCATCTCGACCGAAGCAAGACGGCCTTGTCGTCTTGCGTAGTGGAGAGACCTGCAGTCTGCTCGCCTTGGCGGTACACCCACTATCCTGCCTTACACCACCCCAAACAGCCGCACAAACCCCGCCGCCAGCGCCGCCCCAACACACGGCCCGAAAATTGGCACCCACGCATAGCCCCAGTCCGATCCACCCTTGCCCGCGATCGGCAGCAGACTGTGCGCCAGCCGCGGCCCCAGGTCGCGTGCCGGGTTGATCGCATACCCCGTGCTTCCGCCCAGCGACAAGCCAATGCCCCACACCAGCGCGCCGATCAGCATAGGCCCCAGCCCCGGCGCCAGCCCGCCCGGAGACACTCTGCGCGAGAACAGCGCCGTCGCCACCAGCACCAGCACAAACGTCCCCAGCACCTCACTGAAAAAGTTCCATGAAAGGTTACGTATTGCCGGCGACGTCGCGAAGCAGCCAAGCTTCAGGTCCTGCTCGGGCGTCGCCGCCCAGTGCGGCTTGTAGTGCAGCCACACCAGCACCGCGCCCACAAACGCCCCCAGAAACTGCGCGGGCAGGTACGTCAGCAGCCGCGACGCATTGCCCGTCATCAGCACCGAAGCCACCGTAAACGCCGGATTCAGATGCGCGTCCGAGTCCCCCATCGCCGACGCCGTCGCCACACCGGCAAATACCGCTACCGCCCACCCCGTCGTGATCGCCAGCCAGCCCGATCCCTGCGCCTTCGACCGCGCCAGCAGCACACCCGCGACCACGCCATTGCCAAGCAGGATCACCACCATCGTTCCAAAGAACTCGCCCCAGAACGGCTCTGCAACGTTCATGCTCTCTCCTCAAGCCTGCGTGGATTCTCTCTCGCGGTATATGTAACCTTCGGCGATCGCCATAAACTCCGCCAGATCCTTCTGCACGCCGGCGTTATCCCGGCCCAGCTCCGCGCCCAGCATCGCTGCCACCGCCGGCGCCATCTCGATCGCCGCACGCGCATCCAGAAAAAGCGCCCGCAGACGCCGCGCCAGCACATCCTCCGTCGTGCGCGCCATCTCCTGCCGCACCGCCCACACCACATCCCGCGCGCGGTATGGCAGCCGCGGATCGAGCACCTCCGCCAGCTCCGGTGCGTCATCGCTCAGCGCCCGCACCGCATCTGCGTCTGTGCCATACACGCCCTCCCATGCTTCAAGCGCGGCACTCCCACCGTCCGTCGCTCCATGCAGTCGCAAGTCTTCTGTCCGCGACGCGACAGGACTCCAACCACATACCTCCGCAACCTTGTCGAGGGTGTCCTGCCCCATGCGCCGATACGTCGTCCACTTCCCACCGACCACCGTCACCATCCCATTCGCCGCCACCATCACCTTGTGGTCGCGAGAGATCTTCGAGGTCGTCGCATTGCCAGTCTTCACCAGTGGCCGCAGGCCCGACCATGTACTCCGCACCTCACTTTCCCGTACGTCGCGCCCCAGATAGCGTTTGATATGCTCGCGCAGAAACTCCCTCTCCTGTGCGCTCGATCGCGGCTCGCTATCCGCGCGCGGCACACCCACATCCGTCGTCCCCACCACCAGGTGCTCGTGCCACGGAATCGCAAACAGCACGCGGCCATCCGCCGTCTTCGGCACCATCATCGCGTCCGCGCCCGGCAAAAACTCTCGCGGCAGCACGAAGTGCGTCCCTTGGCTGATCGCCAGCAGCTGCTCGCGCGGTGCGCCGTCAAGCCGCAGCACCTCCTCGGCAAACACCCCCGCCGCATTCACCACTGCCTTTGCCTGCACCTCAAACTCGCTGCCCGTCTCCGCGTCGCGCACCCGCACGCCCGCCGCACGGCCCTCGCGCTCCAGCACCTTCACCACACCCGCATGATTCAGTGCCGTCCCGCCCAGATCGAAGAGCGTTAACAGCAGCGAGATCGCGTACCGCGCATCATCAAACTGCCCATCCATGTAGAGCACACCGCCGCGCAGCCCCGCGCGCTCTACCGTCGGCAGCCGCTCCATCGTCTCCGCCCGCGACAACATCCGCGACGCGCCAAACGAGCGCTTACCCGACATCCACTCATATACCTTAAGCCCCAGCCCGTAGTAAGGCGTATCGATCGCCCGATAGATCGGCACGATGAACGGCTGCCGCCGCACCAGATGCGGCGCATTTCGCAGCATGGCGCCGCGCTCCCGCAGCGCATCCATCACCAGCGTCACGTTCATCTGTTCGAGATACCGCACGCCGCCATGCACCAGCTTGGTGCTGCGGCTGCTCGTACCCTTGGCGAAGTCGTCGCGCTCAAGCAGCAGCGTCTTGTATCCGCGCGACGCCGCCTCGACCGCCGTACCCAGCCCGGTCGCACCGCCGCCGATCACCACCACATCCCACACCGCCGGCCCCGCCGCCTCGCGCAGCAGCGCTCCCCTGCTCGGCATCATCGCTGCTCCCATCCCGCCGCCCTTCCCAGCGCCTGAATCCATTGTTCGCGGATCGCCGAGCGCCATCCGTCCTTCATGCGCGGCTCAAAGACGCGCTCGGCCTGCCATTGCTGCGCGATCGCCTCCGTGCTCTTCCAGTAGCCGACACTCAGACCCGCCAGGTACGCCGCGCCCATCGCCGTCGCCTCCGTATTGCGCGGCCGCACCACGCGCACGCCCAGCAGGTCCGCCTGCAGCTGCATCAGCATATTGTTCGCGGACGCGCCGCCATCCACCCGCAGCTCCTTCAGCGGCAGCCCGGAGTCCGCCTGCATCGCCTCAAGCACATCCACCACCTGCAGCGCGATGCCCTCAAGCGCCGCCCGCGCGATGTGCGCCTTCGTCGTTCCGCGCGTCATCCCCAGCAGCGCGCCGCGTGCGTTCTGGTCCCAGCGCGGCGCACCCAGCCCGGCAAACGCAGGCACCATCACCACACCGCCTGAGTCCGGCACCGACCCCGCTAGCGCCTCCACCTCGCTCGAGTGCCGGATGATTCCCAGCCCGTCGCGCAGCCACTCCACCACCGCGCCCGCCATCAGCATACTGCCTTCAAGCGCGTACTCCACACGCCCGTCGCGTCGCCACGCCACCGTCGTCAACAGCCGATTCTTCGACGCCGTCGGCTCCGTGCCGGTCTCGAGCAGCATGAAGCTGCCCGTGCCGAAGGTGCACTTCACCATGCCCGGCGACGTGCACATCTGCCCAAACAGCGCCGCCTGCTGATCGCCCGCGATGCCCGCGATCGGAATGCCGGGGATCCCCGTCTTCGTCACGCCGCATACACCGCTTGAATCCACCACCTCCGGCAGCATCGACTGTGGAATCCGCAGCAGCTCCAGCAGCTCGTCGTCCCACGCCATCGTATGGATATTGAACAGCATGGTGCGCGAGGCGTTCGTCACATCCGTCACGTGCCGCTCACCCTCCGTAAGCCGCCAGATCAGCCAGCTGTCCACGTTGCCGAAGCACAACTCGCCCCGCTCTGCTCGCGCTCGAACACCGTCAACCTCATCCAGAATCCATCGCAGCTTGCTCGCCGAAAAATACGCGTCCGCCAACAGCCCGGTCTTCGCTTGGATTGTCGGCTCATGCCCACCCGCGCGCAGTCCCTCGCAGAACTCCGCCGTCCGCCGGTCCTGCCACACGATCGCGTTGTAGACCGGCTCGCCCGTCCGCCGATCCCACACCAGCGTCGTCTCCCGCTGATTCACAATCCCCATCGCCGCGATATCCGCCGCGTCCAGCCCCGCATGTGCCAGCGCCTCGGCCGCCACCCCGATCTGCGTCGACCACAGATCGATCGGGTCGTGCTCGACCCAGCCCGGCCGCGGGAAGATCTGTTTGAACGCCCGCTGCGCCGTCGCTGCCACCGCGCCGCTCTCATCGATTACGAGCGCCCGCGAGCTTGTTGTGCCCTGATCGAGAGCCAGAACAAACCGCCGCTCCGCCATCTTCACTCCTCACTCGCCCGCGCCCGTCTTTCCTCAGGCCCGTCTCCTCAGACAAAATCCTTCACGACACGAACGATCACAACCAGGAAAGCAAGTCATTCGCGGCACGGCCCCAAGCACAGCGAACGCTACAGCATCTCTCCCGGGGGTGTACAGCAGACCGCTCATGCGCTGCCATGCTTCCATATTGCCATGTTGCAAAATCGTTCACGTTTCAGGTTCTGCTCTCTGCCGTTACACTCCTGCTCACTGCTGCACGCACACGATACATACCGCTGAACGATTCGGAGCGAAGCCTCTCCGGTCGAGAGCGGTGTCAAGACAGACCGTCCCCAAGATTCTTATGGAGCGGCTTCAGAGCTGTGTGTAGCGGATGGTTGTGATCCCAAGGAGAGCTCTTCCATGCATCATTTGCCCGTTCTCTCTGCTGGCCGGTCTCCACGCCGGCCCGGTCTCATCCCTCCTCTACTGGCGCTCCTAGCCGGCTCTCTCATTCCAGCCAACGCGCAAGTTCCCGCCGCGCTCACACCCGCTGCGCAGAAGCAGATGGCCGAGATCGCCGCCTTCAAGAACACCTTCACCAATGCCGAGAAGAAGATGTCCTTCAATCTCATTCTTCTCTCACGGCAGGCACACCACCAGCCCCTCGGCAGCATGGCGCGCTTCATCAACCCCGGCGCGATTGATTCGACCGGCAAGGTCGTCGTCGACCTCAGCGCGGATCTCTCACCCTCGCTTATGAGCAGCCACATCATGAGCACGGCGCAGCAGATCGACGGCCCCGCGCCGCAGACCGCCTTCGCCGCCCATCGCCTGAATACCCACGTCGCCGCCGCGGATCTGCTCACACTCGCCGGCAGCACCGACGTGCATACGCTGCGTGAGGCCTCGCACGCCCACACCAACGTCGGCTCCGTCACCTCGCAGGGCTACATCACGCATACCGCCAATAAGGCCGTAGCGCTCGGCGTCAGCGGCGCTGGCGTCAACATCGGCGTGCTCTCCGACAGCGCCAGCCCCGCCGAGGTCGCAGCCCTTATCGCTAGCGGCGATCTGCCCGCAAACGTTACCGTTCTGCCCGGTCAGGCCGGCAGCGGAGCCGACGAGGGTACCGCCATGATGGAGATCATTCACGACCTCGCACCCAGCGCCAACCTCTTCTTTGCGACTGCCTTCAACAGCGAGCAGAGCTTTGCCGATAACATCCGCACCCTCCGCTTCACCTACCACTGCGACATCATCGTCGACGACATCAGCTACTTCGATGAGCCGGTCTACCAGGACGGGATCATCGCCAAAGCGGTCAACGACATCACCGCGGATGGCGGTCTCTACTTCTCCTCAGCCGCCAACTCCGGCAACCTGACCTCCGGCACCTCGGGCACCTGGGATGGCGACTTCCATAACGGCGGCGCCGTAGCCGGCATCGGCGAGCTGCACAACTTCGGCACGGCCGCCGCGCCGCAGATCGGCGACACCCTGACCAGCATCCCGAACTCGGGCGTCTGGCTGCACTGGTCCGATCCCCTTGCCGGCGCCGCCGATGACTACGATCTCTACATCCTTGACGCCACCGGAACCGTGATCAAGGGCGCCAGCACCGCCACCCAGAACGGCACCCAGGACCCGCTCGAGTACATCTACCCAAGCTCCCCCACGGTCTGCGCCAGCAGCACGCCAACCGGCTACTGCCCGGCCATCGGCGATCAGGTTGTGGTCGCGCTCTTCAACGGAGCCACCCGCGCCTTCCACATCGATACCGAACGCGCCACGCTCTCGATCGGCACTGCCAGCGCGACCTTCGGCCACAACGCCGGCAAGAACACCTTCAGCATGGCGGCTACGTACTGGAACAGCGCCCGCACCGGCGTCAAACCCTTTACCGGACAGGCGAACCCGATCGAGACCTTCAGCTCGGACGGGCCGCGCACGATCTTTTTCAATCCGGACGGCAGCGCCATCACCCCCGGGAAGTTCACCTACGCGTCCAGGGGTGGCACCACCCTGCAGAAGCCGGATGCCACAGCGGCTGACGGTGTCTACACCAAAACGCCCGGCTTCCTTCCCTTCTTCGGCACCTCCGCCGCCGCGCCCCACGCGGCAGCCATCGCGGCGCTCGTCAAGTCGGCTCACCCCTCGCTTACCAACGCGCAGGTCACCACTATCCTGCATACCACCACGTTGGACAACATGGCCGCCGGCGTCGATCGTGACAGCGGCTACGGCATCCTGATGGCGCTTCCCGCCGTTCAGGCTGCCCAGGCTGTCAAGTAGTGCAAGCCGTCAAATAGCCCGTCCCTCGCAAACGCCGTAAAGGGAGAGTCCGGCAAACGGACTCTCCCGCACACCACCCTCTCTGCTTCATCTTTTATCGACGATTCCTCCCAGGAGACACCATGAACGCCTCAAAGATGCTTCTCTCTGCCGCCTGTGCCCTTGCCTCTCTCTCCGTGGCCGCCGCCGCCGAGACCATCAGTCAGTTCGACACCAAAATTCCTGCCGGCTCCGCGACACAGTCGGGCCGCCTCAGCCGCTCCGGCGTCCCGTCTGATTGGTCGGCCGCGAAGGCCTTCCCGGGCGTCATCAACACCGGGACCAAATACGAGTACGTCACCTTCGACTTCACCGCCGCCTCGCTCGCCCAGACCCCCTATGTGCAGGTCTCAATCTTCGACTACGCCAGCAGCGGCGATAACTTTCTCTCTGCCTACGCCGGCAGCTACAACCCAGCAAACAAAGCGGCCAACTATCTCGGCGACGCCGGATCCAGCCCCAACTACTTCGGCACCAACGCCATCTCCTTTCAGATCATCGCTCCCACCAACCAGGACCTCATCCTCGTCCTGAACGACACCCATACCGGCAACTTCACAGGCGCAGGAACCCCAGTCAACATCCTCGTTGAAGGCTTTATCGACACCAGCTTCGACGATCCCGCGCCCGTTCCCGAGCCCTCAACCTTCGCTCTTCTCGGCACCGGCCTCACCGGGCTGATCGGTCTGGGCCACCGCCTACGCCGCGCCGCCTGAGTGTAGATTACTGAAAAATGCCGTCATCTCGACCGGAGTCGTGCAGTTCTATCGCACGACGGAGTGGGGAGATCCCCGTGTTCCGCCGTTGTCGTTGCTTGTTCTTTCACCGGAGCGCCGCAGCACGAAGGATTAAACAGGCTCTAAGCTCGCTCCTATCTTCTTTTGCACGTTGGTTGTCATTCTTCGCCGTTTTAGTTGTCATCCTTCGCCGAAGGCGGAGGATCTGCTTCCTCTATTGCTGTCATTCCGCAGTGATTGCTGTCGCCTTTGCTTTTCTCAGCATCCTCCAAGCCCCGTGTGCGGCCCAAGTCCTCTCGACCCGCACACGGGATATTTCATCGCCATCACACCAACCCCGCAGAGTTTCCGCGCACCAGCCCCTCCAGGCGATAAACTTAGTCTGTGGCCCTCACCGCAACATCCCCCTCCGAGCCGGCTTCGCGCGCAAAGGCCATCGCGCGTCCCTCGCTCCTCGCCGACTACATCACCCTCTTCAAGCCGCGCGTCTCGACCATGGTCGTCATCACCGCCGCGGCCGGCTTTTACCTTGGCTCGCTGCGCAGCGGCATCAGTCCCTTTCATGCCAGCCTGTTTGAGGCCATGATCGGCATCGCCGCCGTCACGGCGGGCTCCTCCGTCCTCAACCAGGCGCTCGAGCACCGGTCAGACGCGGCCATGCGCCGCACCGCCTCACGCCCCATGGCCGCCGGCCGCATCTCCTTCCCGCACGGCCTTCTGCTCGGCTTTGCCGCCATCGTCCTCGGCACGCTCTATCTCGTCCACGTCGCCAACCCGCTGACCGGCTTCCTCACCCTGCTCACCGCCGCGGGCTACGTCGGTATCTACACGCCGCTCAAGCGCATCACCACCCTCAACACCTTCATCGGTGCCTTTCCCGGAGCCCTCCCACCGCTTATCGGCTGGACCGCCGCCCGCGGCGTGATCGAATGGCCCGGCGTCGCTCTCTTCGCCATCCTTTTCGTCTGGCAGTTCCCCCACTTCATGGCCATCGGCTGGCTCTATCGCGACGACTACCGCAGCGGGGGCATTCAGGTCACAGCCGCCCAGCAGCCGATTGAGGACGCCGCCCGCGCCACCGTCATCCAGAGCCTCTTCTACGCCGTCCTTATGATCCCCGTCTCGCTCTGGACTACCTGGCTCGGCATCACCGGCAAACCATACGCCGTTGTCGCCGCGCTCCTCGGCCTCGTCTATCTCTGGTACACCGTACGCTTCGCCCGCATCCTGCGCGCTCCGCTCGCCCCGGAATCCCGCACCCTGGCCCGCGATCTCCTTAAAGCCTCCGTGATCTATCTGCCCCTGCTGCTTGCCGCCATGATCCTCAACGCGCAGGGCCGTCTGATCTTCTAGGTCGTTCACACCGTAGTCATATGCCCACACAGGACGTACAAACATACAGCAAAGCAAATCCCTTCGGGGTCACAAGCAAAAGCAGGACGGCAAACCGTTTCAGCCTCTTATTCTCAGCGTCTATTTCCAGCTTTTCTGTTCGTAGCTTTCCTGTTTCAGCTTCTCTGTTCTCAGCTTCTCTGTTCTAGCTTCTTGTTTTCAGCTTTATATTCTCAATCCTCTCGAAAGCCCGCGCATGCCGACCTCCACCATCCTCGAACCCGTCACCTACCGCACACCACCCTCGATCATCGTCGGCATTATCGCCGTCTCTGCCGCCGCCAGCGCCTTCCTCGCCTGGCTCGTCTACTTCCACGCACCCATCGACGTCGCCGGCACCCACCTCACCTTTCTTCCCGCCCTCAACGCCGCGCTCAATACCTGTTGCACCATCGCCCTCCTCTTCGGCCTCACCTACATCCGCCGCCGCGCCATCACCGCGCACCGCAACAGCATGTTCACCGCCTTTCTCTTCTCCTCGCTCTTTCTCGTTGCCTACATCACCAACCACGCCCTCCACGGCGACGCCCGCTTCCCCGGCCACGGCACGGCCCGCTTCGTCTATCTCTGGATCCTGCTCACCCCGCACATCCTCGCCTCCGTCATCGCGCTCCCGATGATCCTCGTCACCTTCTTCCTCTCACTCTCCGGCCGCTTCGCCGCCCACAAACGCCTCGCCCGCTACACCTACCCCATCTGGCTCTACGTCTCCGTAAGCGGCGTCGTCGTGTACGCCATGCTCGCCGCCTATCGTTGACGACTGGAACGTTGTCCGTTGTCCGTTGAACAGAGTACGCACCCACTAGGCTCTTGTTGTCATCCCTTTGTTGTTATCCCGAGGGGATCTGCTTTGTCTTACTCTTTTCATCCCGCAGGGATTGCTTTCATCTCCCTTTTGTTCCTGCCGCTTAGCAGAAGCTATCGCCGCTGAAGAAAGTTCGCCCTCAACCATGCAGCCCGACACCCGCAAGCTCCTCACCACCGGCCTCAGCATCCTCTCGGTCGGCGCCCTTTGTGCCGCCTCCGTCGCCTGGTTCTTCGGCGGCTACACCCCGCACGGCCCGCAGACCAACGCCGGCTGGCTCGCCCTCGTCTTCGCCCTCGGCTGCGTCCCCACCGGCCTCCTCACCCTCCTGCTCGCCACCCTCAAGCTCATCGGCGACGCCCGCCGCTAGCAAAGCGTTCGTACCGGCACAGTCCTGACAAAAAGTGTCATCTTGATCGGACGACAACTCCATCGTCCGCGCAGTGGAGAGACCCGCAGCCAGTCCGGACCACGCCAGCAGCCACAGCCCTCCTCTAACACCCCCACCAAGCCCGCCTCTGGTATCCTCATCCCTCAAGAGATCCTCAGGCGAGCGCCCTCACCTCGCCCACGAAAGCGACCCCACATCATGGCAAGAGGCGTCAACAAAGTCATCCTCGTCGGCAACGTCGGCAAAGACCCCGAGATCCGCGCCACCCAGGGCGGCATGAGCATCGCCAGCTTCGCGCTCGCCACCACCGACCGCACCAAGGGCCAGGACGGTCAGTGGACCGACAAGACCGAGTGGCACAACCTCGTCGCCTTCCAGCGCACCGCCGAGATCGTCCGCGACTACGTCAAAAAAGGCTCGCAGATCTACGTCGAAGGCAAGATCCAGACCCGCTCCTGGGACGACAAAGAGTCCGGCCAGAAGAAGTACAAGACCGAGATCCTCGTCAACGACCTCCAACTCCTCGGCGGCCGCGGCGGCGACTCCGCAGGCGGCGGCGAGCGCTCCTCCGGCTCCTACAGCCAGTCCAACTCGAACTCCTACGCCAAGTCCAACACCACCGCCTACGACCAGCGCCAGCCCGCCGGCGCCCCCGACTTCGGCGATACCGGCATCACCGACGACGACATCCCCTTCTAAGAACCCAAACAGGCTCCAAGACCAGTCAGCCGCGACAGAAACAGCAGATACATCCCTGTGTCGCTCTTGCCTTTTTGGATTGTCATCCCGAAGGGATCTACTGTTCTGCTCTTCTCACCAATCGCTGCCGCTGCGCCGCCGTCGCGGCTCTATGCCGGCCTGCCTCTACAATAGCCACATGATCGACGAAGCCACCTTCCGCCGCGAAGCCGACCGCGCCCTCGAATCTCTCAAGAAGTCTCTGATCGACGCCGAGGAAGAGGGCGGCTTCGAAGCCGAAGAGAATAACGGCGTCCTCAACATCCTCTTTGAGGATCGCCCCGGCAAGTTCGTCCTCACCCCGCAGACCCCCGTCCGCCAGCTCTGGATCTCCGCCCAGTCCACCAGCTTCAAACTTGACTGGTCCGCCGAGCACAGCGTCTTCCTTCTCCCCAGAACCGGCGAAGCCCTGAAGCCGCTCATCGAACGTCTCCTCCGCGAGTTCCTGGAAGACCCAGCGATCCATCTCGCCTGACCACAAGCCGCTCCCTTCGTTGTCATTCCCTCTTTTTGGTGTCATCCTTCGCGCAACCGGGATCCCCAGAGAGCGCGGTTGCTCGCTGGGGTGGGCAGCGGAGGATCTGCTTCTGTCCCTACTCCCACCCGCAACGCACAACAAGCCGCTCATCCCCAGCTCGCGAACAAGCCCCGCATCCTGCAACAGCTCCAAGTACACTGAACGTAACCCAGCACTCTCGCCCTCCGGAGGCACTCTGAGCCACCTGTTTCACGTATCGCGCCTGGACGCCAGCCAGGCCGCAGCCGACCTCACCGGTCCGCCCCCGCTTCTCTCCGTCGCCATCATCACCCTCAATGAAGAAGCCAACCTCGCGCGCACCCTGGCCAGCGTCAGCTTCGCCGACGACATCGTCCTCGTCGACTCCGGCTCAACCGACCGCACTCTCGAGATCGCCCGCGACTTCAAGGCGCGAGTCTTCTCCGAGCCCTGGCGCGGCTTCGCCGGTCAGAAAAACTTCGCCATCCAGCAGTGCCGCGGCACCTGGGTTCTCTCGCTTGACGCCGATGAAGAGCTCTCACCCGAGCTCCAAACCCAGCTCCGCACCCTCCTGCCCACCAACCCGCCCTTCGACGCCTTCCATCTTCGCCGCCGCAACCTCTTCCTCGGCCGCTGGATGCGCCGCGGCGGCTACTACCCCGACCCCAAGCTGCGCCTCTTTCGCCGTAACGCCGTCGCCTTTGCCACTGCCTTTGAAGACCGCCCAGTGCACGAGACCATCCACTTCGATGGTGTCTCCGAGACCCTCGACTACGACCTCATCCACCACGCCTACCCCACACTCGAAAGCTACCTCGAGCACATGGACCGCTACAGCACCCTCGGCGCCCGCCTTCTGCTCGAGCAGAAGCGCACCGGCAGCTCCTGGCTCTCGTTCCACTGGAACGTCTTCGTCATTCCCACCTTCGAGTTCTTCCGCAACTACCTCCTCCGTCTCGGCTTTCTCGACGGCCGCGAAGGCCTGCTGCTCCACCTCTACCACTCCGCCTACGTCAGCTGGAAGTACGCCAAATGCTGGGACATCGCACGCCGCACCAAACCAGCCGTCCCGCTGCCGCAAGCCGACTCCGCCAGCATGCCCACCACTGAACCGCCACTTCACAATTAACTTAAAAGTTTGTCATTCTGACCCTGAGCTTGCCGAAGGGAAGAATCCCCGCATTTCAGCTTGGATCTGCACAAAACACCACCCGTCAGCCACTCCGCCCAGGGTGCCGCTCCTCGCAAGTACCAGCGATCAATAGGACACAAATATCATCTGCCGCTCATCCCACACGGATGTGCTCCCCCACCGCACTCCGAAATGCCTCCAGATAGCGCTGCGGCAAAGCCCGCTTCTTCATATCCCTCCCCACCACCACGTGCGTCGTCTCGCCCGTGCACAGCACCACCTCATCCGTGGCTCGCACAAGTGTGTAACTAAACTTGATCAGCGAGGAGCGCGCCCCGCTCACCCGCGTCCGGATCACCAGCTCCTCGTCATACCGCGCCGGCAGCTTATAGCGTGCCGTCGCCTCCACCACCGCGATCAGGCAGCCTTCCTCCCGCTCGAGCGATCCATAGTCGAACCCCATAGACCGCATCAGCTCCACCCGGCCCACCTCAAACCAGATCAGGTAGTTCGCGTGGTACACCACACCCATCTGATCCGTCTCGGCATATCGCACCCGAACCCGCGCTTCACCCGGTACCAAAGTCATCGCTCCAGTCTACGGCCTCGATGGCAGTCTTCCCCCATACAGAGCTGTCATCTCGACCGCAGCGGACTGTTCTGTCGTCCGCGCAGTGGAGAGACCCGCATCTCCACCACTGCAGCAGACACCTCCAGGAACTCCCTCCGCCCGCTAAAATCCAGCTATGCGCCTCACCCCGCACGACGCCTTCCTCGTCATCGACATGCAGAACGACTTCCTCCTCGAAGGCGCTCCGCTTGAAGTGCGCGGCGGCCGCGGCCTTATCCCCGGCATCAACGCCCTCGCCCGCCGCTTTACGCACGTGCTCTGCACCCAGGACTGGCATCCCGCCGGCCACATCTCCTTCGCCGGCACCCACGGCAAGCAGCCATATACCGACACCATTGAAGCCCCCTACGGCACCCAGGCTCTCTGGCCCGACCACTGCGTTCAGGGCACCCCCGGCGCCAACCTCCACGCCGGCCTCGATCTTCCCCATGCTGAACTCCTCCTCCGCAAAGGTTTCCGCACCAACGTCGACAGCTACTCCGCCTTCTTCGAGAACGACCGCACTACCCCCACCGGCCTCGCCGGCTACCTCCGCGAGCGCGCTCTCACCCGTCTCTTCTTCACCGGCGTCGCCTACGACTTCTGTGTCGGCCACTCCGCCACCGCCGCCGCCCGCCTCGGCTTTGAGAGCATCGTCGTTGAAGACCTGACCGCGGCCGTGGACCTTCCCGGCACCGTCAAAGCGATCGACCATGACTTCGCTAGGGAAAACGTTCATCGTATCCATGGGAGCGATCTGACGAATGGGTGAGGCTAGCATCAGGAAAATGTCCCCGCGCAGTATGCTTACACTGCCACCTATGTACAAGCGCCTTTCCGCCCTCCTGATCTTCATCCCGATGTTCCTCCTCGCGTGGTACACCCGCGGCCATCGCCAGCCGGCCGCTGAGCCCTCCCCGGCCGCCTACCGCGACGAGCGCAGCGGCAATACCGGCCGCAGCGACGATCGCCGCCATAGCAGCACCCAGCGAGCCTCGGAACAGCCCGGCGCCTTCGACTTCTACCTGCTTACACTCTCCTGGTCACCCGAGTTCTGCGCCACGCACCCCGGCAAACCCGAGTGTGCCGCCCACCTCGGCTTCGTCCTGCACGGTCTCTGGCCGCAGAACACCGACGGCACCTACCCCGAACACTGCTCCGACGCGCCAGGCCCCTCCAATCCCTCCGCCTTCCGCGACCTCTTCCCCGACGCCGGCCTGCTTCGCCACGAATGGTCCACCCACGGCACCTGCTCCGGCCTCACACCAGACACCTACTTCGCCCAGGCCCGCACCGCCCTGCATGCCGTCCAGATCCCGAGCAGCCTCTCGGCCCTCCAGCAGCAAACGTCCTCCACCCCGGACCAGATTCTCACGCAATTGACTCAGGCAAATCCGGCGATCCCGCGCGAGAGCCTAGCCCTCAGCTGCGGCAACAACTATCTCACCGCCGTTGAGGTCTGCCTGAACAAAGACCTGCACGCCGTGGCCTGCGGCAACGTCCGCTCCTGCCGCGCCAACAGCGTCCGCATCGTCCCACCCGGTGGCACGGCCAATTAGCACAGACCCTCGCACGTTGTTGCTGTTCTTTTTATTATCATGCCGTAGGGATCTGCTTTTCACCTCGCGGATCCGGCTCCGTCCGCGAGACTTTCTACCCCTTCGCCGCACCCTTCAGCCCCAGCTCCGCCATCGCCATCTGCAGGTCCTTCCACGCCTCGCCCTTCTGCCGCGGATCGCGCAACAGAAACGCCGGATGGTAGGTCACCAGCAGCTTCGCCCCACGGCAGCTATGCCAGCGTCCGCGCAGCGAGCTCAGCGACTGCTTAACGCCAAGCAGATACGTCGCCGCCGTTCCCCCCAGCGCCACCACAACCTTCGGCTGCACCACGTCCATCTGTTCCAGCAGAAACTGCGAGCACGTAGTCGCCTCAACCGGCTCCGGCGCCCGATTCTGCGGCGGTCGGCACTTCACGATGTTGGCGATATACACCTGATCGCGCGCCAGCCCCATCGCGCCGATCATGTTATTCAGCAGCTGCCCCGCCTTGCCCACAAAGGGCAGCCCGCTCGCATCCTCATCGGCACCCGGCCCCTCGCCAACAAACAAAAGCCGCGCATTCGGATCGCCGTCGCCAAACACGATCGAGTGCCGCCCCGCGTACGCCAGCGGACATCGCGTACAATCGCCGATGCGCTCACGAAGAGCATCGAGCGCCGCAACCTTGTCCTTCGCGGCAACACGCGCCTCAGGCAGTGGCGCTAAATCATCAAACGAAATCGGCTTTGGAATCGAACTCTCCGTACTCGGCTCAGCCGCCATGGCCTGCGGGGGCTGCACTCTGGTCTCTGCCTCACTCACTAGAGGCGCTCTAAGTGTCTGCAATGTGGCAGCGTCTCGTTCAGCCAACCTCGCGGGCCCGGCGGCACTCTTCCCTGCAGGGATGGCGGATGCCGCATCCACGCGCGCCACAGTCCCGGTACCGTCCCGGCTCTCGCCCAGCAACTCCGCTACCGTCAGCGTTCCTGCCTCGCCGCGCCGATACATGTCATACACACCAAGATCGCGCAGATACTCAACGAACCCGCGGATCTGCTCTGCCTCGAGCGCCATCCCTCAATCCATCTACGAGAGCGGCTCGGCATGCTCGGCGGCAACCTTCGCCGGCATCTCCAGGATCGTGGCTCCGGAAGGCTTCTTCACGCCAAACCGGTAGCTGACCTGCCCCTGCTCGATCTCGTCCTGCGCCACGCGGCAGGCCTTCATTGACTTGCTCACAATCATCGCCGGCGCACCATTCTGAAGCTGCCGTGCCCGCCGCGCCGCGCCCTTGACCAGGCTGTATTTATTGTGGAGCACTCCGTCTGCTGTCGTCATCCGTTCACCCCGTGTCATGACTCTATCGCACCCCTGCATCCGGCACCAGAGAAACCGCCCGAAGCGTCTCGAACGCAACTCCGTAGGTCGTCACTGAAACCGGTCCAGCACCGGCCGCAGCCGTCCCGCATCGGCATCTGACAGACAGGACTCCGCCATAACTCGCAGCTCGCCATTCTCCCCGCGCGCCGCCAGCACGATCGACCGCAGCTCCGCCACAGCTTGGTCCAGAATGTCATTCACCAGCGCGTACTTGTAGTCCCATATGCGCAGCATCTCCTGCCGTGCCTGCGCCAGCCGCCGAGCAATCACAGCCTCTTCCGTCACATGCTCCGCCTGGCTCCGATTGCGCAATCGCATCTCCAGCACCTCCGGGCTCGGCGGCACGATGAAGATCGAAACCGCCGCCGGCAGCGCCTGCATCACCTGCAGCGCGCCCTGCACATCAATGTCCAGCAGCAGATCCTTGCCGACTCGCTTGGCATGATCGAGCGCACTTCGCGCCGTTCCGTAGTAATTCCCAAAGACCTCGGCCCACTCCAGAAACTCGCCCGCGGCGATCATCCCCTCGAACTGCGTCCGCGTCGTGAAGTGGTACTCGCGTCCGTCCTCTTCAGAGCCCCGCGGCAGACGCGTCGTATACGAGATAGAAAAATCCAGGCCCTCCACCAGCGTCCGCAGCTGGCTCACCAGCGTCGACTTCCCCGACCCCGAAGGCGCCGAAATGATGAACAGAATGCCCGCCATATCGCTGTCGTTCGATCCCCTCTCGTACCGCTCTCACGAGTATGCCGCAGAGTTCGCGGTCTGATCGATATCTGCTCCGGCCTTTTTGCTTGTCATCCGTACCACCTTTTGCTTGTCATCCCGCAGGGATCTGCTGTTGCCTTTGCTTTTTTTCCACGCGCTGAGGGTCAGCATTCCTTCAAAGCATCGCGTATACCCTTCATTCCAGGTTCTGCACCTGCTCCCGCGCCCGCTCAATCTCCGCCTTCATCGCAAGCCCCAGCTCCGTCAGCCGCAGGCCGTCCGGCCCGGCCGCGCTGCCCGTCTTTGAGAGCGTCGTATTCGCCTCGCGGCTCAGCTCCTGCAATAAAAAATCAAGCCGCTTTCCTACCGCGCCGCCGCCATCCAGAATGCCCACAAACCGCTCAAGATGCGTCCGCAGCCGCACCAGCTCCTCCTCGATGTCACTCTTCTCCGTCAGCAGCCCGGCCTCGGTCAGCAGCCGCTCTTCGCTCACAGCGCTGTTCCCCAGCAGCTCCTCCAACCGCGCCCGCAGCCGTGTGAACTGCGCCTGCCGCACACCCGCGCGCAGCCCGCTCACCGCATCGCTCAAGACCTGCAGCCGTCCCATGCCGTCTCGCAACTCCACTGCAAGGGCTGCTCCTTCACGCTCCCGAACCGCCTGCAGCTGCTCTATCGCCGGACTCATCGCATCAAGTACCGCCGCCGCCATCTCGCCTTCGGGCGCGTGGCCAGCTCGCTCCCCCGCCGTCATCACCCCCGGCACACGCAGCAGAGCCGCCAGCTCCGGCTCCTGCGTCAGCCCAAGCCGCGCCGTCGCCGCTCGCAGGCTATGCACCAGCGCATCGAGCGCCTCTTCGTTGATGCCATACCCCGCACTGACGCCGCGTCCAATCTCCACCGTTACATCGACGTGCCCGCGCTCGAGCCGCGCCTTCAGCACCCGCCGCAGCTCCATCTCCAGCGCATCGCACCCACTCGGCAGCCGCAGCTGCAGATCCAGAAAGCGATGGTTCACACTCTTCAGCGTCAGCGTAAACGCGGTGCCATCTGCGAAGCTTCCTTCGACCGCCGCAAAGCCCGTCATCGATCGAACCACGCTCATGCAATCCCTTCGACCGCGGCAGGCACCGCCGCACCTTCGTCCTCGGCATCCGCGAACTGCATCTCGTACAGCCGCTGATACCGCCCGCCCGACTGCACCAGCTCCTCATGCGTCCCGATCTCCACGATCCTGCCGCCCTCGATCACCGCAATCCGTGTAGCCCGCCTCACGGTAGACAATCGGTGCGCAATCACAAACACCGTCCGCCCCTGCATCAGGTTCGCCAGCGCCGCCTGCACGTATCGTTCGCTCTCCACATCGAGCGCCGATGTCGCCTCATCCAGAATCAGAATCGGCGCATTCTTCAGAATCGCTCGCGCAATCGCAATCCGCTGCCGCTCGCCACCGCTTAGCCGCGTTCCCTTCTCGCCAATCACCGTGTCATACCCCTCCGGCATGCGCTCGATAAAATCATGCGCCAGCGCCGCTCGTGCCGCCGTCTCCACCCGCTCGAGCGGCACATCCGGACGGCCATACGCGATGTTGTTGCGCACCGTATCGTTGAACAGCACCGTCTCCTGCGTCACCTTGCCGATCAGCTGCCGCAGCGAGTCGATCGTCACATCCCGCACATCGTGCCCGTCCACACGAATCGCGCCTTCGTTCACATCGAAGAAGCGCGGCAGCAAGTTCACCAGCGACGACTTGCCCGCGCCACTCGGCCCCACCAGCGCAATCACCTCGCCGCGCTCCACCCGCAGATCGATCCCGTGCAGCACCTGTGTCACCTCGCCCTCGCTTTCATACGCAAAGCCCACACCCTCAAACCACACCTCGCGTTCGAAGCCTCGCAACACAAACGCCTTCCGCCTCTCGGTCACATCATCCTGCGCGTCCATGAAGCGGAAGATCTCTTCACTCGCCCCCAGCGCCTGCTGAAAGCTGTTGTAGTAGAGCGCGAACTTCCGCACCGGATCGTACAAGGTAAACACCGCCACCAGAAACGCGATAAACGATCCCGTCGTCATCGCATGCTGCTTGATGCGCTCACGCCCGAGCATCAACAGCAGCGCAATCGCCACCGATCCCAGCGCGTCCATCAGCGGCGAACTGATCGCCTGCACGCTCACCGACCGCAGATTGGCGCGAAACAGCCGCGTCGCCGCCTGCTGAAACCGCCCCATCTCCCAGCGCTCCATCCCGAACGCCTTCACAATCCGGTTGCCCGTAATCGTCTCGTGCAGAATGTTCTGGATCTCCGCCAGCTTGTCCTGCCCGCGCCGCGTCGTCTGCCGCACTCGCCTGCCGATCCGCCGCGCCGACGACACAATCACCGGCACAAACAGCAGCAGAACCCACGCCAGCTTGCCGCCATAGAGCACCACCACGCCGATCAGAAACAGCAGCGTAAAGATCTGCTGCAGCAGATCGCCCAGCACGCTCGACATCGCAAACTGCACCTTCTCGATGTCATTGATCAACGTCGACAGCAGCGTGCCCGTCGCATGCTTCTGAAAGAACGCCACCGATCGCCGCAGCACCGCCTCGTACAGGTCATTGCGCAGATCCGTAATCATCCCAAAGCCCGCGTAGTTCACCAGGTACGTCCCCACGTAGTCGCACGCGGACTTCACCAGCGCCGATGCCACCAGCGCATACGCCACCACCGTCCATGCATTATGGAAGTGACTCGGAACCAGAAAGTGCAGGTTCAGCGCATGCGCCATATGCGGCACCTTGAACACCAGCACATCGCGCGACAGCGGTGCGTCCGGCGCCAGCACATTATCGAAGATCGGCTTTACCAGCAGCACACGAAATGCCGCCATCGCGCCCACAATCGCCAACAGCACCACAGACCCGGCCGAGTACACCAGATAGGGTCGCAGATACTCGAGCAGCCGCCAGAGTCGTCTCACGCCGCCGTCACCCGCTGAGCTCGTTCCGCCATGGCTCTATTCTAGGCACACTCTGATTGAGCCACCGTTGGTTAAGGGCATGGCTTTAGCCATGCCGCAAGCCTTTTCTTTGCAATACGGCTTTGACCGCTGAGGTGAGCTTGGTCATGGTTCAGGACTGAATCAGAGTGTCCCTAGGTCTCCGCTGCTGCCGGAATGCAAGTCATCGAAACACAACCAATCGAGAGACAAATCCAGAAGCCGTCATCTCGACCGGAGCAACGCGAAGTGGAGAGATCCCGTATTTCGCCGGAGCATCTCCCTTACGCGTGAGCGAACCATAAAGCTGAGTGCATCACAACCTCACCGCGGCATATCCCGATGCCCCGTCTTAACCCGATATCCATCCACCGCCAGCCGCTTCTTCATCTCTTCGGCAATGAACACCGACCGGTGCTGCCCGCCCGTGCACCCAAACGCCACCGTCAGATAGCTCTTGCCTTCCTTGATGTAGTGCGGCAGCAGAAACTTCATCAGCTCCGTCACCTTGTCCAGAAACTCCTGTGTCTGCGGAAACTGCCTTACATACTTCGCCACCTTCGGGTGCTTGCCGGTCAGCTTGCGAAACTCTGGAACAAAGTGCGGGTTCGGCAAAAACCGCACATCAAACACCAGATCCGCCTCCGCCGGAACCCCGTTCTTAAATCCAAAACTGATCGTCGACACCGTAAGATTGCGGTCACTCTCTCCGCGATTGAACTGCGCATTGATGTGCGCCTTCAGCTCGTGCACCGTGAACTTTGTTGTATCGAGCAGAATGTCCGCGACGTTCCGGATCGGGTCCAACCGCTTCCGCTCTGCGCGAATCGACTGCAGCACCGTCTCATCCCGGCCCAGCGGATGCGGCCGCCTCGTCTCCGAAAATCGCCGGATCAGCGCCTCGTCGGACGCCTCAAGGTAAACCACCCGCGTCGGCAGCATGCGTTGAATCGTGCGCAGCGTAGCGGGAAACTGCTCGAGCTTCATGCCCTCGCGTACATCCACCACCAGCGCCGCACGATCGATCGACTTCGACTGCCGCACCAGCTCCGCAAACTGCGGAATCAGCTCCAGCGGAAGATTGTCCACTGAGTAGTAGCCCAGGTCCTCAAACGTCTTCAGCGCTGAGAGTTTTCCCGAACCGGAGAGCCCCGTCAGCACCACCAGCTCGCGCGCTCCGGATGGCCCGTCCTTCATCTTCTTGCGCGGAGGCATCGTCTTCTTTGGCACACGCTTCGCCGCCATGGTGGCATCCTAGCATCCACCCGCAGCCTCGGCGAAACTCGTGACCCGCAGCCATGAACTCCGGTTCAAACGTAACTCGAGCCGTCATCTCAACCGGAGCAACGCGGAGTGGAGAGATCCCCGTATTGCATCCTCTGCGATCGCTCTTTGCACAGCGGGACGGCCTCTTACACTCCGCCTGTACCCTCATCCGCCAGAGCGGCAGACGCCGTCTTCAGATCGTCCTTCGGGTGCCTGCGGCCCACCGTCTGCTTCTGGTTGTGCCGCACCGTCTGCTGCTCCACCTTGGCCAGCGCATCGTGCAGCGCCACGCTCATGTCCGCGCCCTCCGCTGTCGCCACAAACTCAATCTCTTTTCCCTTCACCGTCACTTCGGCGATCTTCCGGTACTTGTCCTCGGTCAGAATCACATGGCAATTGCCGGTCTTTCCAACAATGGTCGAGATCTGCTTCAGTCCCTCTTCAGCCTGCTGCTTCAGCTTCGGAGTCACAATCGTCTGTCGTCCAGTCACTTCAACATTCATCGTGCGTGCACCTCGAGATACATCTTCCCGGTTATAGCATTTCTCCTGAAGGTGTACCCCGGGCCGCATTCGCCCGTGCCATTTTCTCTCAAGGAAAATGGCCTCCACCGCAGTTCAACAGCGGCTCAGCATCAGGAGAAATGCTTTACGATGCGTCTCAGCGTACACGACGTTGGTGCGTACTGGGGATCTGCATATCTTCGCGATACTTCGCCACCGTCCGCCGCGTCACCTGGATGCCCTGCCGCTGCAGCTCAGCCGCCAGCTGATCGTCCGTCAGCGGCTTGCGTGAGTCCTCATCCTCAATCAGCTTCTTCACCTTGCGCTTCAGCAGCACCAGCGGCAGATCACCGCCCTCCGGCCCGTTCACGCCTTCGGAAAAGAAGAAGCGCAGCTCAAACACGCCCTGCGACGTATGAACATACTTGTTCGCCACCGCGCGGCTCACCGTCGAGGGATGCACACCGATCTCCTCGGCCACCTCCTTGATCATCATCGGCCGCAGAGCCTCCACGCCGTGCTCGAGGAAGTCCACCTGCCGCCGCACGATCACCTCGCACGTCCGCAGAATCGTGTTCTTCCGTTGCTCGATGTTGCGCAGCAGCTGGATCGCCGATTTGTACCGCTCCTTGACGTAGTCCTTGACCTGCTTCTCCGTCTGCTCCTGTCCAATCATCTTGCGATAGCTCTGGTTCAGCCGCAGCGCCGGCATATCCTCTTCGTTCATCAGCACCACGTACTTCTCATCGCGCTTTACAAACGCCACATCCGGCTCAATCAGCCGCGTCTCGGACTCGTTGTAGCGCTGCCCTGGCCTCGGATCGAGCGTGCGTATGTACTCGACCGCCGCGTTCACCTCCTCCGCCGTGCACCCGCACGCGCGCGTCAGCTCCCGCATATCTTTTTTCTGCAGCAGGCTTAGGCAGTTCGTCACAATGTGCGAGGCCGTACCGAAGATCCCCGCCGCGGCCTCCGCCGTAACGCCCTTGCGCAGGCTCCGCGCCGCCGCCCGCCCAAGCGCCACAGCCGCTTCCATCCTCTGCGCCTCGATCTGCAGCAGCAAACACTCGCGCAGATCGCGCGCACCCACACCGATCGGATCGAGCGTATGAATCACCTTCAGCGCGTCGCATACCACCACCCGCAGACGCGCCCGCTCCGCATCGGCGCCCGCCGCGATCGCGGAGATCCCCTGACCCTCATGCGACTCGGCGCCAGGCTCCACCGCCATCTCAGCCATCCGTCCCCGCATCCCGCGCTCAAACGGAATCGGCTGCGCTCTCGGCGGCGCCGCAAACTGCAGCATGGAGTCGATCAGCTCCTCTTCCGTCGTCAGCAGATAGCCGCTGTCCTCGAGATTGCCGATGATCAGCTCCGCCGCCATCTTCACCTCGCTGTGCAGCGTCATTGACCCCAGCTGCCACATCAGGTGATCGGTCAGCGTGCTCGGCTGCGAAAGAAAATGCTCGAACGATGGCTTGTCGTACTCCTCAAAGTTCGAGGCCGTCTTGTATCCCGGGTCGAGAAAGTCCTTGAAGTACTCGCCAAAGTCGATCTCGTCGAACGGGTCCTTCTCGACCCGCTCCGCCTCCGTCGCAACCTCTTCGGCGGAGCGCTCCCGGTCGCCCTCGCGCCCGGCAATCTCCTCAAACGAAACACCCGTCTCTTCCAGCTCCTCAAGCACCGGGTTCTCGATCATCTCGGTGTTGATCATCTCCTTCAACTCAAGCTTGTTCAGCGCCAGAACGCTGACCATCTGGACCAGTCCAGGAGTCAGTACCTGCCGCTGCGACACTCTCAAATTCAGCTTTGGTTGAAGTAACACGCTTGCTCAATTCCTTCCATGCAGACTTGTCTCTCTGCCCGCTTACTGTAAATGTCCTGCCCGCCTCCGCTACAAAGAGGTTGAGCTCCCGGTTCAATCGCTGCGCCTCATCTCAACGTCACTCAGGTGGCCACAGTCTACATGCCGCACCTGCATGTGGTGTCAGTCTATGCCTACCGCAAGTTCCTCGTGCCCTCGAAAACCCGGCTTTACAACAGAAGTTGTAACGTTCTCGAAAGCCCGCGGGCTCACACCATCGAGAAGTTCTCGCCTAAATAAATCCGCCTCACCTCCGGGTCCCGCCCCAGCTCCGACGGCGTTCCGGCGCGAAAGATCCGGCCCTCCGCGATGATGTACGCGCGGTCCGTCACCGACAGCGTCTCACGGATCGTGTGATCTGTTATCAACACACCAATACCGCTGCGCTTCAATCCGAAGATAATCTCCTGCAGATCCAACACTGCAATCGGATCGATTCCGGAAAAGGGCTCATCCAGCAGAATAAACGCCGGCTCAATCGCCAGACATCGTGCGATCTCCACCCGCCGCCGCTCGCCGCCGCTCAGCGCGTAGCCTCGCGTCCTTCGCACATGGCCCAGGTTCAGATCTTCAATCAGCCGCTCCGTGCGCGTGCGCCGTGTCTCCCAGCTCAGCTCCTGCGTCTCGAGCACCGCCAGAATGTTGTCCTCAACCGTCAGCTTGCGAAAGATCGACGGCTCCTGCGGCAGATAGCTGATCCCGTGCTTGCGCGCCCGCAGATACATCGGCAGACGGCTGATGTCGTTGCCGTCCACCAGCACCCGCCCCGTGTCCGGCCGCACCAGCCCGACGATCATATAAAAACTCGTCGTCTTCCCCGCGCCGTTCGGTCCAAGCAGGCCCACCACCTCGCCCTGCCGGATCTCGAGCGACACCCCGCGCACCACCTGCCGCCCGCCGTACTGCTTGCCGATCTCCTCCGCCGCGAGCGTCTTCATCCCTACTGCTTCACCTTCGTCCGCGTATGCACGCGCCCATCGCCCACCGCCGCCGTCTCGCCCTTCGCGAGACCCGTCCCATCCTTCGCTCGACCCTCGACCATCACGCTATTATCCCCCGTCCCATTCCCAGCCCCGCTCCCCGTCCTCTCTCCCGACCGAAACCGCAGCACCGCGCCCGTAACCGATCCGTTCCCGTCGTCCGTCACCTTCGGCAGCACGCCGCCGCCTCCGGTCAGTACAAACATCCCATCAGCCGCCGTATACACCGCCTGCTGCCCCGTCGCGAGTCGTCCCGGCTGCCGAACCTCCACATCCCCCACCGCCGTCACCCGCTCCAGCCCCGCGCCGGAGAGCCCACCCAGACCCGCAACCTTGGCCTTCCCCTTCGCCGCCTCGCTACCCGCGTCCGTCTTAGTCGGACCCACTGGCGTCTTCGCAGCCGCAGACGCCAGCGTCGCCACAGCCTCGCGGCTTCGCATCGTTCCATCCGCATCCTCAAGCACCACACCACCCTTGAACTCCGCCCGCCGCAGAGCATCCGCGTAGTGCAGCCGCCCGCTCTGCACCCGCAGCACCTGCGGCTTCTCCGCCTGCTTGGCCGCCACCGCCGCACTCGCACCTGCCCTGCTCACCAGCACCGTCCGCACCGGCATCGCATCGCCCGCACCGGCTCCATACGCGTCGAGCGTGCCTTCCTCACGCCCGAAGACCAGCACCGGCGCCTCCACCTGCGAGCCTCCCTGCCACAGCCGCGCTCGCAGCGTCGGCGTCCCGAAGAACGTCGCAATACCCGTCTCTTTGTGCAGCACCGCCCGCTCCGCCACCGCATGAATCGGCTCCGGCGTTGCGCCCGCTCCCGGTGACGACGCCTGTGCCTCCGGCCGCGCACCAGCCTGCATCTCCCCCGCCCTGCTTGCCGCCGCCTGACGATACGTCACCTGCACCGATCCCGCCGCCTCCGCGTCACCCGTGCTCTCCGTCATCATCACCTGCTCTGCCCGCAGCACGCTCTCCGCGTCGGCGATCTCGGTCTCGCCCGTCAGAGTCACATGCCCGCTGACCGCGTCGTAGCTCGCCCGCTGCGCCCGTGCCCGCATCGTCTCAGTCCCCGTTGCAGCCGTTCCTCCCTTCGACTTCGCCGCAGCCTGCACCACACGCTCGATCGCCACGCTCCCCATCTGCGTCGCTGCCGTTATCCCAGCCCGAACACCCGACCGCCCACCCGGCCGTCTCCCCGCACTCCCATCTCCACTCACGGCCCCGAACGCCGCCTGCAGCGTATCCCCCCGGCTCACCTCCTCCACCCCATCGCGGCTTCGCCGAATCTCCGTCCTCCCCGTCCCCGTCATCGCGCGCAGCACAGACGCTCCCCCCGCCTGCTGCCACTGTCCCACCAGCACATCCGCCCGCATCTCCTCGGAGCCCGCCGCGTGCCCCGCCTCGGCCGGCAACGCACTCTGCACCTGCGCCTGGCCCCGCAGCGCTACCTGCTGCAAGAACCGTCGGCTGGTGCCCGCCCTGCCCACCAGATGCAGCTCCATCGCGTCGCCGCTCAGCGTGCGTGCCGTCTCCACTCCCGTCTCCTGCGATCTCGCCTGCACCCCGCCCGAGAGCCGCACCGCCTCGACCGATCCGCGCGCATCGAACTCCGCCGCGCCCGCCGCCGCCGTACCCTCAACCACATCTCCCGCCCGCCCCGCCGCCATCTGCTCACTCGCGAACCGAACTCCGCCCGTCATCTGCGCCCTCTCCGGACGGCCCTCCGCATTCACCCGCAACATGCCGTTCGGCGCCTGCATGCGGCTCCCTCTGCTGGCCATCTCCACCCCATACGACCCCTCCGCGCCCTCAATCCCCCCTCCCGCGCCCAGATGCCCCCCCAAAATCCCAGCCGTCAAGCTATCGCCCGAATCACCATCGCACACCCCAA
>CAXTRT010000037.1:0-38745 GCA_964246835.1 uncultured Acidobacteriaceae bacterium
GCGGGTGGGTTGGCAAAGTTGGCGGCGAGGGGATCGGAGGCGGCTTGTTGCTGGGCGAGGGCGGGGGAGATGAGGCAGGCGGCGAGGGCGAGGGCGGAGACGCGGCGGAGGAATCGCGTCTGAAGGACGAAATACGGGGATTTCTCCACTCCACAGGACGATAGAGCTGTCCTGCTCCGGTCGAAATGACGGCACTTTACCAAGTTGCGGTGAGTGTTTGTGGCGGGCATCGGCGATCTCCGTGCTGGTTGAGTTGCGGGTGGGCGGGTCGGTGTGGCCGGCGGAGACGAGCCGCGGAGACGAGACGATCGAAGCGAGCGAGAGGCAGTTTTCGAGGGAGGGCTACGGAGAAAGGCGTCGGCGGAGCGCACACCGTATGCGGCGCCGCCGACGAATACCGGGTGGCGTTAGAAGTTGACGCGCGCGGAGAACTCCAGGATGCGGGGATCGAGGGCCGAGGTGACACGGCCGTAGGTTCCGGAGCCAACCGAGGTATCTACGTTGCCGAAGTTGGGATGATTGAGGAAGTTGAAGGCCTCCGCGCGAAACTGCAGGTTCAGCCGTTCGTAGAGGGGAAAGGTTTTGTACCCGGCGATGTTGAAGGAGATCTCTCGCGGCCCGCGGATGGTGCCGGGGCGCGCGTTGCCGTAGAAGCCATTCGCCGGCGCGGCGAAGGAGGCGGTGTCGAACCATTCGGTTTTGGTTTTCAGGAGGCGAATGGGGGCGATCTGATTGGGCCGCGTTGCGAGACCGTTATTGCCGGTGGAAATGCCTGGTGTGAAGGCGAAGCCGCTCTCAAGCACGCTGAGCGTGGCGAGACTCCAGCCGCCGAGGACCTGACGCTCGAGGAGGTTGCCGCCGGTGCGGAAGGCCTGAATGTCGTAGACGCCGGAGAAGGTAAGGACGTGCGTGCGATCGAAGTTGGATGGGCCATATTCGACGGCGAGGTTGCGCCAGTCCTGAATGCCCTGGCCGCCGCCGCCGGCGATGCTGCCGCCGCCGCCGCCGTTGCTGGAGTGGCCGAACTGCGAGAGCGATTTGCCGTACGCGTAGGCAACTGTGGCGTTGACGGAGTTCTTGCGGTAGACGAAGCCGGCCTGCAGGGCGTTGTAGTTGCCGGAGCCGATGCCGGCCTCGGTGTAGATGTTGGAGTAGCCCTTGTAGGGGCGTGTGAAGTCGGGGCTGGAGGCATTGGTGTTGATGCAGGGATCGAAGTTATAGGAGGCGACGATCGGCTGGCCTGCGATGCAGTTGGTCGTCGCGGAAAACTGGCTGGGAGCGGATACGGGCAGGGGCTCATTCTGGTCGTAACCGAAGGTGTCCTGATGACGAAACTGGGTTCCGGCGTAGGTGATGTTCAGGACTGCGCTGGGGAAGAGCTCGCGCTCAACGGAGAGGCTGTAGGACTGCAGCATGGACGGTGTGAAGTTCGGTCCGACCGCGTTGAGGGTTTGGGGAGAGAGGCCGGTGGCGAGCCCCGAGGTGGGATTCTCTAGGCTGCCGGAGGTGATGTTGGAGCTTTGCGTGAAGGGCGGGTTCTGACCGAAGGCGTTGTAGATGGCTTCGACCGCGAGGCGCGAGTAGCCGATGCCGTACCCGGCACGGATGGAGGTTTTGCCGTCGCCGGTGAGGTCATAGGCGAAGCCGATGCGGGGCGCGAAGTTCTTCATTTTGGCGCTGAAGAAGCCGTCTTTGACGCCATTCCGGCCGGCGAAGACGAGACCTGTCTGGAGATTGGCCGCGGCACCGGCGCTATTGAGCGGCGTGCCATTTACGCCAGTGACGAAGCCACCGCCTACCAGAACGACGGGAGCCTGCGCAGCGTTGTACTGCGAGGCGAAGAAGGAGGAGACCTGGTCGCCTGAGCTTGTGTTGGGGGAGAAGTAGATCCAGCGCAGGCCGGCGTTGAGGGTGAGCTTGCGGCTGGCGTGCCAGTCATCCTGCGCGTAGACCTCACCCTGGCGGTAGTGGAAGGAGCCGCTGCGCTGGCCACTGTCCTGATGATAGGAGGAGTCGAGACCGAGGAGGTAGTCGGCGACAGGATCGCCGGTGCGCGTGCCGTTGAAGGCGAAGGAGCCGCCGGGAAGGGTGAAGACGTTCTGGTTTTTGACGCCGGCGATATAGAGCGCGCCGAACTGGAGGACGTGCGATCCCTTGGACCAGCTTACGTCGTCCTGCAGGATGCCTTCTCCGTCCGAGGCGTGGATGGGTGGAGTTCCGGCGCCGAAGCCGTTATAGCCGCCGCTGAAGGAGATAGATGGCGACTTGTTCAGGACATTGGCATTCGGGAAGGCCTGATTAATTGTTACGCCGGACGGCAGTTGGTAGTTGGAGGTATTGATGCGCGGCTTGTCGTAGGTCTCAGCGATCGTGGCTGTGTTGATGAGGCGAGGTGTGATGGTGGAGCTGAGGCGCACCATCATGTTCATGCCGGTTGTGTAGTACGTGGTTGGCGTAGTCGAGAAGATGCCGCCGCCGAAGGAGTTATAAGGAATGCCGTTCTTTACCTGCTCGTAGGTGACCCGGCCGGTGAGGACTTCGTTGTCCGTAATGTACTGGTCTACTCGGTAGTTATAGCTGTCCTGCCCAAGCGTCTGCGACTGCTGATTGATGTAGTTGAGAGTGCTTCCTGGATTGTTAGGGAGCTCGCCGAGGGTGTTCAGCAAAGCGATGGCGTTGGGATCGATGCAAGCGGGACTGATGGTATTGGTGCCGGTGATGCAATTGGTGGCTCCGCGCGCGGCGAGCTGCGAGGGCCCGAGGGCATCCTTGAAGGCGAGAGGCGTTTTGTTAGTGAGGGTGCCGGCACGCTGCGCGGCGGTAAAGACCAGGCCCTGGGCTGTCGATCCGGTGGTGATGCGACGCCACTCGTTTGAGGCGAAGAAGAAGGTCTTGTGCTTTCTGTCGGTGTTGTAAAGGTGCGGCACCGAGACCGGACCACCGAAGGAGTAGCCGAAGATGTTCTGGCGGAGCTTGCTTTTGATGGTTGCGAAGTAGGGGTTGGCGTCGAGAGCGTCGTTGCGGAAGTAGTCCCACGCACTGCCGTGAAAGGTGTTGCTGCCGGACTTCGTCTGCACGACAACCTGGCCGGAGCCGGCGAGACCATAGCGGGCACTGTAGTTGTCTTTGAGGATGCGGAACTCGTCGATGGAGTCGACGATGGGAAGGACGTTGATGTTTGCGAGATTGCCGGTGTTCATGTTGTATACGCCGTCGAGGGTGTAGACGGAGTACTCGATAGAGGCGCCGTTGACGATCAGCGTGGTTCCACCGGTGAGGCCACCCGCGGACTGCTGATTGTTGCCCGCAGTGCTGCTAACACCGGGTATGAGCTGGCCCATAGACTGGAAGTTTCGGCCATTGAGCATGAGATTTTCCACCTGCTTGGAGGTGATGGTTCCAGCCGAGCCGGAGTCCTGCGTCTCAACGGCAAGTTGATCGGCTGTGACCTCAACCTGTTGGCTGGTGCTGCCGACCTTGAGGCTGAGGCTGGACTCTCGCGTCTGGCCGGGATCGAGAGCGACGTGCTGCACCTCCGTTGAGGAGAAGCCGTCTTTGGTGACGCGGACCGAGTACTCGCCTGGGATGAGGGCGTCCGCGCTGTAGAAGCCGCTGGCATTGGTTGTGAGCGTTTTGGCGACGCCGGTGGCCTCGCTGGTGACGATGACCTGTGTCTCCGCAAGGGCCGCTCCTGTCTCGTCGGTAATTGTGCCTCGGATGGACCCCTGATTTCCTTGCGCGAGGGATACCGCTGAGAGGAGCGCGAGCGCTGCGGGTAGAGCAAGCAGACGCTGCCGTATTCCATGCCGTCGTGGATCCATTGCTGCCTCCGCGAAACGGGCCGTGCACGGAGGCGAGTCCCCTATTGAGGCTCCGCCAGGATCTGGCGAGCGGGTTGAGGGTCGCTTTCGTGTGGTTCGCTCAACGCGAGCGGAACCGAGCCTGAGATTTCGAGGGCAACAGTAAGCCGGTGGAACGGCACTGTCAAGATTATTTGAGAACTGTTTCTCTATTGCACTTATAGCGGCGGAGACTTGCGCCGGGTGAGATCCTGCTGGTGAGGACTCGAATCGCTATCGGCTAAGGGCAAGGTTGAGGCTGAGGACGTTGACGCGTGGCTCGCCCAGCAGACCGAGCTGACGCTGGACGATGTGCTGACGGACGAGGCTCTCTACAGCGGCTTCAGAGAGGTGACGCTCGCGGGCGATGCGAGGAACCTGGTAGAGCGCGGCCGCGGGAGTGATGTCGGGGTCAATACCGGAGCCTGAGGCGGTGACGAGATCGACGGGGACAGATGCAGTGGCGTTGACGGATTCAGACTTGACGCTGGCCTCGACGCGATCAATCAGGGCTTTGTTGGTGGGGCCGTAGTTCGAGCCGGAGGAGGCTGAGGCGTCGTAGCCGGTGCCGGCGTTGGAGGGGCGGCTGTGAAAGAAGCCGGGGCCGGTGAAGGCCTGGCCGATGAGCGCGGAGCCTATAGGCTGGCCATCGCGCAGGATAAGCTGTCCGTCTGCTTTATCGCGCATGGTGAGATGGGCGATGCCGGTAATGGCAAGTGGATAGACGATACCGAGAAGGAGCGCCGTAATCAGGGTATAGCGGAGGGCGATAAGGAGTTGCTGCTTCATGGGCCAATTTCCTGGAGTTATATGTGCTTGAAACGGTTACGTTCTGATCAGGCCAGGTGAAGAGCCACGATAAGGACGTCGAGCAGCTTGATGCCGACGAAGGGAACGATCAGACCGCCGAGGCCGTAAACGAGCAGGTTGCGCTGCAGCAGAGCAGCGGCGGACATAGGCCGATACCCGACACCACGCAGGGCGAGAGGAATCAGGCCGATGATGATCAGTGCATTGAAGATGACGGCGGAGAGCACGGCGGATTCAGCATTGTGCAGATGCATGATGTTGAGCGCGCTGAGGACCGGAAACACACCGGCGAACATGGCGGGGATGATGGCGAAGTACTTGGCCACGTCGTTCGAGATGGAGAAGGTAGTAAGGGCTCCGCGGGTCATGAGGAGCTGCTTGCCGATGGCGACGATCTCGATGAGCTTAGTGGGGTTTGAGTCGAGATCGACCATGTTGCCGGCCTCTTTCGCGGCCTGAGTGCCGGAGTTCATGGCGACGCCTACGTCTGCCTGAGCGAGGGCGGGCGCGTCGTTGGTGCCGTCACCGGTCATGGCGACAAGCTTGCCGCTGGCCTGCTCGCGGCGGATGAGGTCCATCTTGTCCTTGGGCTTGGCTTCGGCCAGGAAGTCGTCGACGCCAGCTTCACGCGCGATGGCGGCGGCGGTAAGGGGGTTGTCGCCGGTGATCATGACGGTGCGGATGCCCATAGAGCGAAGCTGCTCGAAGCGCTCCTTCATGCCACCCTTGACGACGTCTTTGAGGTAGATGACGCCGAGGGCGCGGCCGTTTTCCGCGACGACGAGCGGGGTTCCGCCGCGGCGGGAGATGTCCTCGACCGAGGCGCGGACCTCGGGCGGCATGGGAGCGCCGTGCTCCTGCAGATAGCCGGCGATCGCATCGGTCGCGCCTTTGCGAATGGAGCGACCGTCAACCTCGATACCGCTCATGCGGGTGGTAGCGGAGAAGGGAACGAACTCCGCATTCAAGTGTGCGAGCTCGCGGCCGCGCAGGTTGTACTGCTCCTTGGCAAGGACGACGATGGAGCGGCCTTCCGGGGTTTCGTCGGAGAGGGAGGAGAGCTGGGAGGCATCGGCGAGGAGAGCCGCGGTGACGCCTGGGGCGGGGATGAACTCGGCTGCCTGACGATTGCCGATGGTGATGGTGCCGGTCTTATCGAGGAGGAGTGTGTTGACGTCGCCGGCGGCTTCAACAGCTCGGCCGGAGGTGGCGAGCACGTTGTGCTGGACCAGCCGATCCATGCCGGCGATGCCGATGGCGGAGAGCAGACCGCCGATGGTGGTGGGGATGAGGCAGACGAGCAGAGAGATAAGCACGAACACAGTCTGCGGTGCGCCGGAGTAGATGGCGAAGGGCTGCAGGGTGACGACGGCCAGAAGGAAGATGATGGTGAGGCCGGCAAGCAGGATATTGAGAGCGATCTCGTTGGGAGTCTTCTGGCGCTCGGCGCCTTCGACGAGGGCGATCATGCGATCGAGAAAGGTTTCGCCTGGGTTGGAGGTGATGCGGACGGTGATGACGTCCGACAGGACGCGGGTGCCGCCGGTGACTGCGGATCGATCGCCGCCGGCCTCGCGGATGACGGGCGCGGACTCGCCGGTGATGGCGGATTCGTCGACCGAGGCAACACCTTCGGTGACTTCGCCGTCGCCGGGTATCATCTGGCCGGCGGTGACGCGGACGACGTTATCGACGCGGAGTTGCGAGCTTGGAACCTCGCTGACCTGGCCGTTGGTGACAAGATAGGCGGTGGTCTCGGACTTGGCCTGACGAAGAGCGTCGGCCTGGGCTTTGCCGCGGCCTTCCGCCATGGCTTCAGCGAAGTTGGCGAAGAGGACAGTGAACCATAGCCAGAGGGTGATCTGGAGATCGAAGCTGAAGTGGTCGCCGAGTGAAGCATGATGGGTGGCGAGATTGACGACCAGCAGGACCGTCGTGAGAACGCTGCCGAGTTCCACTACGAACATGACCGGATTTTTCATCATGAGCCGTGGATTGAGCTTTGCGAGCGCGTCGAATGCGGCACGACGGACGATTTTTTTATCGAACAGCGAGCGGCGTTTTGAATTTGTAGCCATCGGGGTACGTCTCTTTCTGGAAAGCGAGCGCGCGATTAGAAGGTCTGTCCGGCGCGCAGGAGGAGGTGCTCAAGTACGGGCCCAAGCGAAAGCACGGGAAAGAAGGTGAGCGCGCCGACGATGAGGATGACGCCTGTAAGCAGAATGGTGAAGAGCGGCGTCGTGACAGGGAAGGTGCCGGCGGAGGCGGGGACGATCTTCTTGCCTGCGAGATTGCCGGCGATGGCGAGCATAGGGATGATCATCATGAAGCGGCCGAAGAACATGGCGAGCGAAAGCGAGTAGTTGTACCAAGGCGTATTCGCGTTCAGGCCGGCGAAGGCGGACCCGTTGTTTCCGGTGGCCGACGTATAGGCGTAGAGGATCTCGCTGAGACCGTGCGGCCCGTGATTGGCGAGGCTGGAGAGACCGAGTTTCGGCAGGAGGACACTCACGGCGGAGAAGCCGAGGATGAGCAAGGGAAAGATGAGCAGATAGAGCATGGCCATCTGGACGTCGAAGGATTCGATTTTCTTGCCGAGGTACTCCGGTGTGCGGCCAACCATGAGCCCGGCGATGAAGACGGCCATGACGACGAAGACGAGCATGCCATAGAGACCGGCGCCCACGCCGCCAAAGACGATCTCACCCAGCAGAATATTAATCATCGGAACCATGCCGCCGAGCGGTGTGAAGCTATCGTGCATGCTGTTGACGGCGCCACAGCTGGCGTCTGTGGTGACGGTGGCGAAGAGGGCGGAGTTGGCGATGCCGAAGCGGACCTCCTTGCCCTCCATGTTGCCGCCGGACTGCGTAAGCGAGGCTTGGGAGTCGACGTGGTGAAGAAGCGGATTGCCGTGGGACTCAGCCCAGTAGACGGTGAAGGTACCGGCAAACCAAAGGACGACCATAGCGGCGAGTACAGCCCAGCCATGCTTTGGAGATCCAACCATCTGTCCGAGAGTCACAGTGAGCGCCGCAGGGATGAGAAAGATTGCCAGCATCTGCAGGAAGTTGCTGAGAGCTGTTGGATTCTCGAAGGGATGTGCACTGTTGGTGTTGAAGAAGCCGCCACCGTTTGTGCCCAGCATCTTGATGGCTTCCTGCGAGGCGACCGGACCTTGTGCAATGGTCTGGGTTGTCACGGTAGTGGTTTTGCCGTCGGTGCCGGTGACGGTCTGCGGCTCGATGAGCTTGACCGTGTCGTAGCTTTTCAGATTTTGAACGACGCCCTGTGAGACGAGAACAAGAGCGAAGACGATCGAGAGTGGAAGAAGAATCCAGAGTGTGCCGCGCGTGAGATCGACCCAGAAGTTGCCGAGGGTCTTGCTTTCACGACGGGCAATGCCGCGCACAAACGCGATGGCGAGCGCAAGACCGACGGCGGCGGACCAGAAGTTATGCGTTGCGAGCCCGAGCATCTGTGTGAGATAGCTCATGGTGGACTCGGGCACATAGGCCTGCCAGTTGGTGTTTGTGGTGAAGGAGATGGCGGTGTTCAAGGCGAGGGCAGATTCAACGCCGGGAAGATGCTGCGGATTGAGCGGAAGAAGACCCTGAAGCCGCTCGACGATGTAGGTGAGTACGAGAGTCACGACGCTGAAAATAAGCATCGCGACGGCGTATTCGGTCCAGCGCATCTCGATATCGGCTTGTATGCCTGTGCAGCGATAGAGAAGACGTTCGCAGGGGAGCAAGAGAGGATCAAGGAAGGTCTTGCGTCGATCAAAGACCCGGGTCATGTAGCTGCCCATCGGCTTCGCGAGCAGAAGGATCGCCGCGATAAAGACGGCAATTTGAAGCCAACCGTTCAGAGTCATAGATATGTAACCTTTTTAGAACTTTTCCGGACGAAGCAAAGCGTAGACGAGATAGATCAGAAGAAGCGCCGAGAGAAGCAAGAGAATGATGTTAAGGATCAAGGGCGATCTCCTTTGAGGCTGTCGCAACCGTGCAGATACGAGATGCTAATTGCGAAGAGGATGAGGATTATAACGAGAGCGATGATATCCAAGAGAGCCTCGCTTTGTGAAAGAAGCTTAGAGGTGCCAGGCAGGATGATAGACAAGCGTCATACATACCTCGACTTTCTATTTCAAGGCGAGAGGCCATAGAAAGTCCGTAGGAAAGCCGTAAAGAAGTTGTAAGTGTGGGCGTGTGGCGGCCTATTCAGGAGTTATCTCAGAGCGCAGGCGATAACCCACCCAAGGCTCGCTGACGATGAGGCTCTGTCCGTCACCCCGATCGAGTTTTTTCCGCAACTGTCCGACGAGAACGCGCAGGTACTCGGGCTGGCCATCGCCTGCCGGACCCCAGATGGAACGCAAGAGAACCTTGTGCGTCAGAACACGATCGGGGTTGCGCAGGAAGAGAGCAAGAAGCTCAAACTCTTTTGGGGTGAGGTGGAGATCCTGTCCAGCGAGCGTGACGGTGTGCGCGGCTACGTCGAGAATAAAGCCCGCGACCTCCAGGTGTGCTTCGACAGGATTGGGGTCGTTGATACGGCGGAGATGGACGCGCACGCGAGCAAGCAGCTCCGGCATGCTGAACGGTTTGGTGAGATAGTCGTCGGCGCCTTCGTCGAGCGCCTTGACCTTCATGGCGTCGGAGTCGCGGACACTGAGGACGATGATGGGAGTGAAGGCAACGCGACGCACGGCTTGTGTCAGCTCCAAGCCGTTCAACTCCGGCATGACGAGGTCAGTAATGATGAGGTCGGGACGTTCCGCTTCAAAGTGCCGGAAAGCTTCCAATCCATCATTTGCCACCCTAACTGCGTAGCCGCTGCTTTGGAGCGATGTGCGAAGCATGCGCGTGATCTGGCGTTCATCATCGACAACAAGAATGCGCTTCACGCGGTCTCCTGAGTAACGATGTGCAGGTCGACATGCGGCGCCTCTGCCATGAATCGCTGTAAGGCGAGAAAATACAGATAAGAGCGCAGGCCATGCGTTGCGGATCGGCCGACGATGGCCTGGGTAATGCGATTAGTTTTTATGTACGCGGCAGTGGTGCGAGCGGTGTCTTTGCCGGGGAGAGTGACGATCTGCGCACCGAGGTTGACGGCCAGTTGTAGGCTGGCTTCGAGGACGCGTTTTCGGTCGGTTCCGGCATCCTGCTCGCGCGGGACATGAAGGACGTACAGCTCCGCATCGAGCGCCTGTGCGAGGCGAGCGCCACGTGCAATGAGATCACGAGCCTGCGGGTTGGAGCTGATACACACTGCAATTTTCTCCGCGACAGTCCAATGCGACCCGAGCCGCTTGCGTTTCACGTAGTCATCCAGCGTGCGATCGACCGCGCGTGTGACGCGCTGGAGAGCCATCTCGCGCAAGGCAATCAGATTGCCGCGACGGAAGAAGTTCGCGAGGGATCGCTCGATGCGCTCGGGAGGGTAGATGTCGCCGCGACGCATGCGCGTGACAAGGGCCTCTGGAGTGACATCGCTGATGACGATCTCGTCCGCACGGTCCAGCACCCAATCCGGCACCTGCTCGCGGACGGAGATGCCGGTAAGCGCCTGTACGCGGGGCGTGAGGCTCTCAACATGCTGGATGTTGATGGTGCTGAGAACATCGATTTTGTTATCGAGTAGCAGAAGGACGTCTTCATAGCGCTTTGGCAGGCGGCTGCCTTCGATGTTGGTATGAGCCAGCTCGTCGATGAGAGCGACCTGCGGAGCGCGAGCCAGAATGGCATCGACATCCATCTCGGAGAAGAGAGTTCCTTTGTAGTCCACATCACGGCGAGGGATCTGTTCGAGCCTTTCCGCCAGTTCAGCTGTCCCGGTGCGGCCGTGCGTTTCGACGATCCCGATGACTACGTCTTCTCCACGGCCGTTGCGGCGAATGCCTTCGCTGAGCATGCTGAAGGTCTTGCCGACGCCAGGGGCATAGCCGAGGAAGAGCTTGAAGCGGCCCCGCTCTTTCTCCGGCGAGCTGGTGAGAAGCCAGTCTTCGGGCGATTTTCGAGTTGGATCAGGAGATTCGGCCACGCCGTAAGATACACCTCATGAACTCGCGGCGCTTTACAGAGATCACCCGCTGGCTGGTAGCGTTCGGCATTCTCGCCTGGATTATCACCCTGTATCACCTGTGGCTTCATGTTAATCCTACGACGGTTGCGCTTACGCTGCTGCTTTACATCTTAGTGCTTGCGGCGCAGTTGGGGCTGCGGCACGCGGTCGTCATCTCTCTTGCCGCGACTGCCGGCTACAACTTCTATTTTCTGCCGCCGGTCGGCACGTTTGTGATCTCGGACCCGGAGAACTGGCTGGCGCTGCTGGCGTTTCTTGCGACAAGCGTCATCGGCAGCCGGCTGGCGCAGAAGGCGCGCGATGAGGCGGAGGAGGCGCGGGTTCGGCAACGGGAGATTGAGGTCCTGTTCACGTTGAGCCGCGAGCTTCTGCGGACTGAGAATGTTGCCGCCCTGGTGTACGCGCTGCCGAAGCTGATCAACTCCTCATCGCGAGCCGAGGCGGTGGTGCTCTATCTGCTTGACGGAGATCGACTGTATCAATCCGGTCTGCAGCTGATCTCTGGCGTGGAGATTCCGCACTTTCGGCAGCTGGCACTTACGCTCTCAGGTCCGGAGACAAGCGCGGGTGAGGAGACGCTGATTCCGTTGCGGGCTGGTGTGAGACCGCGAGGTTTGCTGATGGTGCGCGGTGTGCGGCTTTCGCCGGAGAGCTTCCAGGCGATCGGCGGTCTGGTCTCAATTGCGCTCGACCGCGCGCAGGCGCTCGAGGATGTGGCGAAGAGCGAGGCGAACAAGGAGAGTGAGCGGCTGCGGACGCTCATCCTCGATTCCATCACGCATGAGCTTCGGACGCCGCTGACGTCAATAAAAGGCGCGGCAAGCACGCTGCTGACGATGGATGCAATGGGAGATGAGGATCGTCGCGAGCTCTTGACAATTGTGGATGAGGAGTCCGATCGTTTGAACCGGCTGGTAAGTCAGGCGGTCGAGATGGCTCAGATTGAGGCGCAGGAGATTCATATGAACTTCGTGCCGATCTCCATCGCCGATGTTGTCGAGCATGCGCGCTCAGGCTGCGGATCTGTGGCCAGCACGCATACGCTTACGGTCAGCCTGCCGCTGCTGCCGAAGGTGATGGCGGACGCGGAGATGGTGGGCAAGGTGCTATGCAATCTGCTCGAGAATGCTGCGAAGTATTCGAAGCCGGACTCCAGCATCGTGGTTTCGGCAGAAGAGAGAGATGGCTTTGTTCTGACGAGTGTTGCCGACCGTGGAATCGGAATCGACACGGCCGAGCAGGCGTTGATCTTCGACCGGCTCTACCGATCCCGCGCACAGAGCGGAGGGACACCGGGAACGGGGATGGGTCTGGCGATCAGTCGCGCGATTGTTGAGTCTCATGCGGGCAGCCTGACTGTCACGAGCCAGTTGGAGCATGGATCCGTGTTTACATTCAGCCTTCCTGTCGCCCAGTGATGACGACCCGCTAGACCCGCCGGATTGAACCTGGCATAGCTGAAGGAATGTCTTTCCTTGGGCGAGCGGAGGTACGTGGCCGACACGTTCTTCAGCTTCATTTAAGGGAGTAGCTTTATGCTCTAGCGATGGGGTTGCAACTCAAAATCCTCGTTGCCGCGTGTCTGTCGGGCACCGCAGCGGGAGCGCTGATCGCTCAGGAGGCTACATCGCCGCAAGCTTCCTCTGCGACGGCATCGCAGGCAGTGGAGCAGACGATCTCACTTACGGAGGCGATCCGGCTTGCTGAGGTCTACGAGCCTGCTTTTCGCGCGGCTGAGGCTGAGAGTCGCGCGCTCGCACTGGAACGGAAGAACGCGCGTGCCGCACTGCTGCCGACAGCCATTTATCACAATCAGGTGCTTTACACGCAACCAAAGGGGAACTCTACTGCGGTGCAGGCTGGCCACATTGGACAGCCGGTGGGAACGCCGGCTCCAGTGTTTATCGCCAATAATGCAGTTCGCGAGTATGTCAGTCAGGGTTTGTTCAACGAGACCCTTGGCTTTCAGCAGATCGGAGCCATACGGCTGGCGGATGCGGACTCTATACGCGCCGCAGCCGAGGCGGAGGTGGCGCGGCGAGGGCTCGTGAGCACGGTGGTGGCGCTGTACTACACGATTGGATCAGAGCGATTGAAGCTGGCCGCGGCGCAACGAGCACTCGATGAGGCGAACAGCTTTGTTAGGACTACTGAGTTGCGGGAGGCTGGACGTGAGGCCGCGCATGCGGATGTTCTCAAAGCGCAGCAGCAGCAGCAACAGCGACAGCGTGAGTTGGACGACAGTTTTCTTACTGAGAAACGGGCTCGTCTGGAACTCGCCATACTTCTGTTTCCCGACCCGGAGACTCCGTATAGAACGGAAGCGCCCGCACTCGCCGCGCTGCTTCCAGAGCATAAGAGTATAGAGGCCGCGGCACGCGAGAATAACCCCGAACTCAGGAGTGCTCTGGCATCGGTACAGATGAGTGAAGCTGAGGTCTACTCAGCACGGGCCGCCTTTCTGCCGGATCTTGGCCTGAACGTGACGTATGGCATCGACGCGTCGCAAGTCGCCGTCATCGATATCGACCGTTTGCGGAACCTCGGCTACTCCGGTGCGGTCACACTTGATATTCCGATCTGGGATTGGCTGACAACGGAACGAAGGCTGAAGGAGAGCCGTATTCGCAGGGACGCAGCGAAGGTTGGGCTTACGGCTGCTCAACGACGGCTGCTGGCAAATCTCTCAGAGTTCTACGATGAAGCCGCGGTTGCGCAGAAGCAGCTCGCGTCCATTGAGATGAGCATGAACAACGCGCGTGAGAGCCTGCGTTTGACGAACCTGCGGTACATCAATGGGGAGAGCACCGTACTCGAGGTAGTGGACGCGCAGAATACCCTGACGGCAGCTGAGACGATGCAGGCGGATGGAATGCTTCGATATCAAGAGGCGCTGGCGCAGCTTCAAACATTGACGGGGAGCCTCTAACTTATGTTTTTTTCTTTACGCGCCGATCAGGCATTTCGCTTCTGCATTCCGGTTGTTCTCGCCCTCTCTGTCGGTGTTCACGGATGCAAGAAGAAGGCGGAGGACCAGCCTGAGATTGCGGTTGCCGTGCAGGCGCATCATCCGGAGGCGGGGTCGATCTCCGAGGAGATTACGGCGGATGCGATTCTCGCGCCGCTGGCGCAGGCGGCGCTGGCGCCAAAGATCAGTTCGCCGATCCGTGCGATTTATGTACAGCGCGGTGCTCATGTAAAGGCAGGGCAGCTGCTGGCTTCGCTGGAGGCCCGCGACCTAGAGGGAACGGCGCTCGATACGAAGGGTGGGTTGATCTCGGCCGATGCGACCTTTACGGCGACGACGCTCGCCACCATTCCTGAAGCGGTGCAGAAGGCTCAGCTGGATGTGAACCAGGCGAAGGCGAACCTTGATGTTGCCGATCGGATGGCGGAGGAGCGGAAGCTCCTGCTGCAGCAGGGCGCTATTGCCGGCAGAGACGTGGATACGGCAGTGGCAGCGGCGGTGCAGGCCAGAGCGGCGTTTGATATAGCAGTCAAGCATCTTGAGTCCGTGCGGCAGACGACGAAGCTGTCCGATACGAGAACGGCTGAAGGTCTGCTTGCTTCGGCAAAGGGTAAAGACCAGTTCGCTCAGGCGCAGGTCAGCTACGCCAATCTTAGAAGTCCGATCAACGGTGTTGTGACGGATCGACCCCTCTTCGCCGGCGAGACGGCGGCGGCCGGATCCCCAGTGATTACGGTGATGGATACTTCGTCGCTGCTGGCCAAGTTACATCCTGCGCAGGCAACGGCACAGAAGTTACGGCTGGGAGGAACCGCTGAGGTGCACGTTCCGGGAATTAACGATCCGATTCGCGCCACAGTTTCCTTTATCAGCCCGGCGCTTGACCCAGGTTCTACAACCGTTGAGGTCTGGCTGAAGCTGCCTAACTCTGGTGGAACTCTGAAGGTAGGAACGCCGGTGCACGCGGTGATTACGGGAACGATAGTGCCGCAGGCTCTGCTTATCGCGACATCGGCTCTGCTGCCGACACAGGACGGTTCCGATAGTGTGATGGTGGCCGGAAGCGATGGGCAAGCGCACAAGAAGGCGGTTGTCATCGGGCTTCGGACAGCCGATACGGTGCAGATTAAGGAAGGAGTCTCGGCCGCGGATAACGTGATTACAGAGGGATCTTACGGGCTCGATGAGGGTACCAAGATCAAGCTCGCCGACGGTAAAGCGGCGGACGATGAGAAGGGAACCAAGGAATGAACCAGTCCGCTCCTCATAGCAAGGAATCACCGAAGGATGCATTCTGGCTGTCGCGTTCTGTACGCACGATATTTTTTTTTGCTGTGACGCTTACATTCATTGGCGTCTACGCCGCATTTCAGGTGCCGATCTCGGTTTTTCCTGAGACAGATTTTCCTCGTGTTGTGATCGGGGTCGACAACGGAGTGATGCCGGTCGAGCAGATGCAGGTCACCATTACAAAGCCCATCGAAGATGCGGTGAACAGTGTTCCCGGTCTGGTCACGGTTCGATCGACGACCAGCCGCGGCACTGCCGACGTGAGTCTCTTCTTTGACTGGGGCGTTGATATGTTCCGGACGCTGCAGCTGGTGGATGCTGCTCTGAGCAAGGTGCAGCAGACACTTCCTGCAACGGCAAAGCTCACGACGAATCGACTGACGTTCGCGACGTTTCCCATTCTGGGCTACAGTCTGACCTCGAAGATGACCTCGCAAACTGCTCTGTGGGAGCTGGCGACGTATGCGTTGAAGCCGCCGCTGAATCGCGTCCTCGGGGTAAGCACCGTCACGGTGCAAGGCGGCAAGATTCCTGAGTTTCACGTTGTGCCGAACCTGGCCAAGCTCCAGGCGGCCGGGGTGACGATTCTCGATCTCAGCAGCGCCATTCAGACAGCAAACATTATTGACTCTCCCGGATTGTATGAGTTCAACCATCAACTGGTGCTTGGCCTGGTCGGCGCCCAGGCCCATGATGTGGAGAGCCTGCGTCGACTCGCCGTGAAGACAACAGCAACGGGCGCTCCGGTTCGAGTTGGTGATGTTGCGGCGGTCGAGCCGGCGACTATGCCGATGTATACCGCCGTGACAGCCGACGGCACGAATGCAGTTCTGCTCAACATCAGCCGGCAGCCAAGCAGCAATACTGTAACGGTCGCAAATGCGGTGGATGCCGAGATAGCGCGTCTTCAACAGACGCTCCCGAAAGACGTGGTGCTGCGACCTTTCTACGATCAATCGTCACTGGTGCGAGAAAGCATTCGGAGTGTTCGGGATGCGATTCTGATTGGGCTTGCACTCGCCTGCATTATTCTTTTTCTGTTTCTCAGAGACTGGCGATCGTCGCTGATTGCAGGTCTCGTCATTCCGGTGACAGTGGCGATAACCGTGCTCTTTCTTTGGGTAATGGGAGAGAGCTTTAACCTGATGACGCTTGGCGGTCTGGCCGCGGCAATAGGGCTGGTCATCGACGACGCCATCGTTGTCGTTGAGAATATCGTTCTGCATCGGGACGCCGGAGAGCGGCGCATTGTCGCGGTACAGAAGGCTTTGCATGAGATCTCCCGGCCATTGGTGGGCTCAACGATCACCCCGGTTGTGGTCTTTTTGCCGCTCATTACGGTCACTGGGGTCACAGGAAGCTTCTTCCGAGCACTTGCGATCACCATGACGGTGTCGCTTCTGACTTCACTGGTGCTGGCCGTGACGTGGACGCCTGGGCTTGCCTTTGTGCTGCTTGAGGATAAGCGGCTCTCTCCGGAAAAGGAGAAGCTGCCGAGAGAGATAGTGCATCCGGAGCCGGGTCGTGCGATGGGCCGCGTTATGGGGTGGCATCGCGCTGCCCTGAACTGGTCGGTGGCTCGTCCTCTGTGGCTTGGTGCGCTTTGTATTTTGCTCGCCATTGGAAGCTTTGCGGCCTATCGGTTTTTGGGTTCGGATCTGCTGCCGGAGATGGATGAAGGCAGCTTCGTTCTCGACTACATCATGCCTGCGGGGAGCTCCTTGACGGATACAAACCGGGTCCTCACGCATGTAGAGAAGATCATGCACGACACACCTGAGGTTGAGAGCACGAGCCGACGGACGGGCTTGCAGATGGGTCTTGCTGCTGTGACAGAGGCAAACACCGGTGACTTCACGGTCAAGTTGAAGCAGAAGCGCGACCGCGATATCGACGAGGTGATGGCGGATGTCCGCGCTGAGATCAAGAAGACCGAGCCTGAACTTGATGTTGAATTTACGCAGGTGCTGCAGGACATGATCGGCGATCTTTCGAACTCTCCCGAGCCTATCCAGATCAAGCTGTTTACACCGGATCCTGTGTTGCTGCAGACGCTTGGACCGCGCGTGGCGACGGAGATTGCCAAGGTGAGCGGAGTCGTTGACGTTCAGAACGGAATCGACAACACGATCAGTGGGCCGGCGACGAACTTCCAGGTCGATCCCGTGCTGGCGGCGCGCCTCGGATTTACGCCGACGGAGGTCGCGGAAGATGCCACGTCGATGCTTGATGGCATTGCCGTAACCGATCCGCTCATTGCGAACGGGCGGCCATATACGATCCGGATTCGTCAGGCCTCAGAGACACGACAGTCGCTGGAGTCGATCCAGAATACGGTTTTTAACAGCAGCACCGGGCATACGGCGACGCTCGGCTCAATGACTGCGATGACGCAGCTGCCGCCACAGAATGAGATCCGGCGAGAGAATTTGCAGCGCCTCGTTGTCGTCAGTGGACGTTTGGAAGGTTCAGATCTGGGGACCGCCGTCAAGCAGGTTCAGAGCCGCGTAAGCGCCATGCACCTTCCGGCCAGCGTCCGTGTGGAGTACGGTGGCACCTACGAAGAACAGCAGAAGTCCTTCTCCGATTTACTACGCGTGCTGCTGCTGGCTCTTGTCCTTGTCTTCGGTGTGTTGCTGACGGAGTTCAGGAACTTCGCCGCGCCTATCGCCATTCTGGTCTCTTCCGTGCTCTCGATCGGCGGCGTACTTGTTGCTCTGCTTATTACAGGGATGACGTTCAACGTGGCTTCCTTCATGGGACTGATTATGGTCATCGGTATTGTCGCGAAGAATGGAATTCTGTTGCTCGATGCGGACGACCGCTTTCGGGCGGAGGGATCGTCCGCGCGCGAAGCGATGCTGCTGGCGGCGCAACGACGACTTCGTCCGATTGTAATGACGGCGATTGCCGCCGTCTCGGGCATGCTGCCGCTTGCCCTTGCACTTGGAGCCGGCTCACAGATGCTGCAGCCGCTCGCGATCGCAGTAATTGGAGGCCTGATGCTCTCCATGCTTCTCAGCCTGGTTGTCACTCCAGTGATCTATTACGAACTGACCAAGTCTTCGGAGCATGCATGAGACAGCTACAAACCAAAAGCCCGCATGCTGGATGCGGGCCTTCTGGGTGTTCCGTTGCAGATTTTACTTGCGGCCCACTACCAAGACGGTAAAGCTGTCCGGAAGGATTGCCGGCCTCGCTCTTGGGTTCTCCGCGGTAGCTGCGGGTTTTGGACCGAACTCCGCGGTCACGAGATACACGCGATCCGTGACGTCATCGTAGGTCATCGTGCGTGCCCCCTTTTGCGTTGGAAGAGTCTCGATTGGCTGATAGCCGTGCGCCGCATCCACGACGGTGAGCGATCCTTCTCCGTTGGAGCTGAAAGCCAACTCATGTTTCGCACTGTAACCGGCTGCATCCGGTCCGTCGCCGATTGCGGGCAAGGCGAGCTGCTTTCCGGTCTCCGTATCGACGACGATCATCTTCTTTGCGTCACATACAGAGAACAGGCGATGGTGTTCCGCGTCAAGCGCCATGCCTGAAGGAGACTCGCAGCCTTCGAGCGCCCATGTTGCGGTTACTGTCTTCTTCGCGGCGTCAAAGCGAAGGATGCTGTTCTTGTCTTCGATATTGACGAAGACCTGTCCTTTGGCATCGGCCTGCGGGAACTCCGGCTTGCCCGGAACTTTGAGAGTGGCGACTACCTTTCGCGATGCCGTATCGATAACGGAGACATCGTTGCTGCGGCCGTTGAACGCCCATACGGTCTTTGTGCTTGGTTCATAGAGGAGACCATCAGGATTGGTGCCAGTCGGAATCGTTGCCAAGGAGGCAAAGGTCTTCCGATCAAAGACCATGACATTATTAGCCTGGCCATCGCTGATGTAACCGAAGCGTCCTTCCGGATCGAGGGCTACACCGTGCGTTCCTTTTAGACCAGTTATCGCGCCCACGGACTTTCCGGTGGTTGTATCCAGTACCTCTACGCGCGGCCCATGTGTTACGTAGAGATGATGCGCTTTCGGGTCCGCGGCGATGTAGTCCCAACCGCCGGCGCCGCCGATCTTCCAATGATCGACAATCTTATAGGGCTGCTGGGCGAAGCTGGTGTGCGTCGCTATCGCGCTAAGCGCAAGAAGCGAGAGTATACCGGACGACGTGGCTTTCAAAATCATTGGATCTCCTATGGAACTTTGCGGCGTTCACGCCCAAGCATAGTGTCGTCGTCAGAGATTAATCTAGGCTGAAGACTATATGGCCAGTGGCAGACGAACCGTGACGACGGTTCCTGCGTGCTGCTCGCTTTCGATTGCAATCTCGCCGGCTGCTGCCTCCACGATTGATTTACAGATTGCCAGACCCAGGCCGGCGCCGCCTGTATCGCGGGAGCGAGACCGATCCTCTCGGTAGAAGCGCTCGAAGACGTGTGGCAGTGCACTTTGAGAGATGCCATCTCCTTCGTCTTTCACCTGGATGACGGCAAGGCCCGGCTGCTCGATTACAGAGAGCTGGATTTCTTTACCGCGACTGCTGTGCTGCACGGCGTTCACAATAAGGTTGGAGAGAAGTACATCGAGCTCATCCTGCACGATTCTGACTCGCAGACCCGCGACTGGACTCGCTATGATCGGGGTCTCATGACTTTCTGTGTAGGGCTGTAAGCGGGTCAGAACTCTCTCAATCGCGGCGGAAGGATCTGCAACAGCACTCAGATTCTCCTGTTTGGTCGAGGCCTGCTCTTCAAAGCGAGCCGAGATCAACATGCGTGCCACGAGATCTTCGACACGCGTGTTATCGATGAAGATCGCCTGCAGGCCGGCGATGTATTCGTCGGGATCTCTCGATCGAAGCAGGAGAAGCTGAGTGGAAGAGCGGACGACCGCGACGGCAGTCTTCAATTCGTGAGCGGCATCACCCATGAAGCGAGTCTGCTGCTCGAATGAGCTCCGAAGTCCGCTGACTGTGACGGAGAGCGTCTCTGCCAACGGTCTGAGCTCCTGAATTTGCAGAGCGGATTCGGGAGCGGCAAACGTGAGCGAGCGAAGAGAAAGCGTGGCCGCCTCCGCGGCAAGCTCCTGCAGTGGGATGAGCATTCGGCGAAGCAAGGCGATGATGATCACAGCGGTGAGCAGAATGATCAAGACGTCGATACCCACGTAGAAGCCGATATCCTCGCGAACCTCATGCCAGATCTGCCCACTACGCACCGCATAGAGGATGGTGACAGGTCTGCGAAGGCCGACGCCTCCCGACTCGGCTCGGTCGATGACTCGGATGCCCTTACGTTGCAGCACACGATATGGCTTATCTCCAACCCGACGCGTGGAGATGCCTTCCTGGTCACGGGCGATCAAGACAGCAGGCGCTGCAAGAGAGGAGCCAAGCAGGCGTCCATCCTGGGTGTAGACCGCATACACATCAGCTTTGGGGACATCCAGCTCAGTCGGATCGACCAGGACGTTGTCGTTCGGATCTTCGGCATCCTGGATGGCCCCGAGCAGGGAATCAGCCCTTCCCCGCAGGGTTGTGTCCAACGCATGAACCCGGACGTTCCATTCATGGATCAGGGCAGCGCCTGTGAAGGCGGCTCCGCAGAGCGCCTCCGCCAGGAGAACACTGAGAATAATCTGACTCTTCAGGGATCGTATCTGCACGGAACTATCCTTGGGTTGCCAATCGATAGCCGCGGCCGCGGTATGACTCGACTGTTATGTCCGACAGAGTTGCGCGAAGCTTCTTTCGAAGATTGGAGATGTGTGCCTCGATGACGTTGGAGTGATGCTGCCACGTGAAGTCGAAGAGATGCTCCAGCAGTTCGCGTTTGGAGATAATCACCAGCGGTCGATGCATAAGGTATTCAAGAATGCGGTACTCCGTCGGCGAGAGATCGACGGCTCGATCCTGCGTGAGAACAGCTTGTGTCGTGGTGTTCAAGGTAAGAGTTCCGAAGTGGAGAATGGCTTGGGTCGCTCCTTTGCTTCGGCGAATGAGTGCTCGGGATCGGGCAATCAGCTCGCCTAGATCAAAGGGTTTGGTGAGATAGTCGTCGGCGCCCAGATTGAGCAGAGTGACGATCATCTTTCCATCACTGATGGCAGTCAACACCAGGACGGGTGTGTGATCTCCACGAAAGCGGAGCTGCTCAAGCACCTGCTTTCCACTTTGTTTCGGGAGCATCAGATCGAGAAGAATAAGGTCATAGTGCTGGCCGGCGCAGTAAAGCAGAGCATCCTGCCCATCGCTGGCGACGTCTACGGCGAATCCTGGACCTTCCCGCATCGCTTGAGCGATATTTGTCGCCAGCCGCGGTTCATCTTCAACCACTAAAATGCGCATGAAACCATGCTCCTTCGTTCCACCTCTATTTTCTACATAGAGATGTCGTCAACGAGGCGTTGCTATGAGTGGAGACGTGCGGCGCGCCGTGGTCTCGACCACGATACGCGTGTCGTGCACGAAGGTGATCTCTTGACCCCGCTTGATCCAGCGTTCGTAGACGGAGAGCGCTGTTCCGTAGAAGCCGATTCCGGAGGCTGCGTTGTGCCAGCCTCCTGCTGTGCCTACCAGGAAACCGGCTAGACCCAGGCTGTTCGACGCAACGGCGTCTCTCCCAAACGAGCCGTCGTGACCATGGTCTCTGTCCAGCGGGCGAGTCGCCAAGGCAAACAGAATGAGTGGAACGAGAACCTTGTCCTGAGGCTTGGGTTTCAGCTTACCCTCGGAATCAAGCGCCAGCTTCTCTCCTCCCATGGCATCGACGCCTTGAAGAGAGGCTTGAATGTTTTGCGTGCCCCTTGCGTCTGGAAACGTAAGCTGCCTGAAGTCAAAACGAAGCACGCCCGCCCTGCCGAAGCGGCGCGCCGGCTTGACTTGGGTTGCAGCTCCTTCGAGCACGGAGCCTTGCGGCACAGCAATTGTGTGATCAGAGTTATAGATAGGTTCGGCGACTACGGCATGAATGATATCCCCTTGCATCGTTGTCTTTGAGGAGAGCGCTTCTTTGAGAGAGGCATGGAGTACCCAGGACTTTTCGTCTGTGGCCGCTTCTGTCACGGCGACGGAATCTTGCGCCGCCGGCTTTGCGCTGTCGTCCGGATAGGAGTGATCCGGAAGAACAGTCGGTGCGGTCGTCTCAACGGTCCAAGCCGTTCCTTTCTCGATCCGTTGCGGATGATATGGAAGTTGCGTGTAGAGGAACTGTGTCAGACGATCGCGCTTATCAGGCCCAGTAAAGACCGCAAGCCGATCCCTGGCCATCTGCTTTCCGGCGTCGACCTGCTGACGAACAAAGCCGCCCTTTTTGGGCGGCGGCGGAACCAGGCTGAAGATCGGCGCACCTTGTTTTGCCAGCTCGGTTGCAAGCGGCACATTTGTACCGTCAGGCAGGGTCAAGCTTGTAAATTGCACGGCTGGAGTCCGAAAGGGAGTGAAATCCCCACGAAGGCTGGAGTTCAGCCGGTGCGGACGATCGGAGACAAGGCCGGTGACGACGCCGTTTAAATACGTTCCGGTGGGTAAGGCCAACTTGTTTTCGCAGAAGACTTCATAGAGGAGCCGGGCATGAATAGCCTGACCCTGGCGCAAGGGGACATGGTCGTCTATCTGTGCAGAAAGCGGTGTACCGACGGCGAGAGTTGGCCGCTGCATGGCAGACGGGGCGGCCTCATCCGGCTGCTGCGCCAGAAGTGTGCTCGCAGCCGAGAAGAGCAGGGTCGAAGCGAGACGAAACTGCATGGTTACAGGGTATCCGATAAAGATGAAGGCGAGCTGAAGAAAGACTGCGGGCAGGCAGTCTCCTCAGCGTCATCTCATGACATTCCTGTAATCTCACCTTCGCTGTCGACATCGATGTCGAGCGCTCGGGACGATTTGGGAAGGCCGGGCATCAGCATCATGCTACCGGAGGTGACGACGAGAAATCCTGCGCCTGCGGAGAGAGAGACATCGGTGATGGACAGCGTCCAGTCAACGGGCGCTCCCATGCGCTTGGGATCGTCGGAAAGGGAGTACTGAGTCTTCGCCACGCAGATGGGAAGGTGACCATAGCCCCAACGCTCAAACTGGTCGAGCTTGCGTTGCGCACGCTCGCTCAGTTGAAGATCGCGGGCACCATAGATGGACTGAGCGACTTGCCTGATCTTCTCAAGCGGCGGCGTGCTCGAGAGATATGTCGGCGCCAACTCAGGCTCCGGGTTCGAGTCGATTAAGTCGACAACCTTGTGAGCGAGATCGACCGCGCCCTCGCCGCCTTTTGCAAAGGCCTCGGACAGTGCGAACGCGGCTCCCAGAGATTCGCAGAAGGATCTGAGCGTATTGAGCTCCTCATCTGTGTCCTTTGGAAAGCGGTTAATCGCGACAACCAGAGGCAGGTGAAAGCTCCTAACGATTCTGATGTGCTTTTTGAGATTGTTCAGACCTGCCTGGAGACTACCCTCACCCTGAGTGCGCATGCTTTGCACGGTCGTGACCAGAACGGCTGCTGCCGGCTTGATCCCGGAGGACGGCATCACTATGTCCATGTATTTCTCAAAGCCCAGGTCTGAGGCAAAGCCTGTCTCGTTGACGACATAGTCCGCGAGCCGGAGCCCCATCTTCTGCGAAAGAACCGAACTTGTACCGTGGGCGATGTTTGCAAAGGGACCGCAATGCACGAGCGCGGGAGTGCCTTCAGAGGTTTGCACAAGGTTGGGCATAATTGCTTCGTTGAGGAGAGCCATCATGGGCCCTACTGCGCCAAGGTCGCTTGCGTGAACGGGCGAGCCTGTGAGGTTTTCGCCAATCACAATTTGATTCAGGCGATCGCGAAGATCGTCTCGGCTTTCGGCGAGGGCGAGAATCGCCATGATCTCGGAGGCTGCTGTGATGAGAAATCCGGTAAAGCGGTTGCTGCCGTCTCGCTGCGTCTTCTCCGCCGAGGTAACGCTCACGAGGATATTGCGAAGGGCACGATCGTTCATATCGAGCGCACGCGGCCAGGTGATGGCGTCCGGGTTGATGTTCAGAGCATTGCCATGAAAAAGATGCGAATCGATCAGCGCGGCAAGAAGATTGTGCGCGGAGGTGGTGGCGTGGAAGTCGCCGTGAAAGTGCAAATTGATCGAGGCACTCGGTTCAATTTGCGATCTGCCACCGCCTGCGGCACCGCCCTTCATACCAAAAACCGGGCCGAGAGAGGGCTCACGAGAGGTGATGATGGCGCGTTTTCCAATACGTTCAAGACCCTGAACGAGCCCGATAGAGGTGACGGTCTTGCCCTCTCCGGCGGCCGTCGGAGTGGTAGCAGTAACCAGGATCAGTTTCCCACGTTGTAAACGAAAGCACTGCTCCTCTAAGAGATCAAGACTGATCTTGGCGCTGATTGCGCTGCGTCGCTCGACAAAAGACTCGGGCAGATTGAGCTTGGCGGCTATGGATTCGATAGAAAGCAGGTTCTTAGTCAAAGGGCCTCGGCGAAAGTTTTGCGTATTGGGTAAGAAGTTATGGTTAGGAGATGAGTTCTGTTTCAGCTTACTAACTTCTCTGCGATCTGTAGAAATGGAGGAAGAGTCTTGCAATGCCTGGCGTTGAGTTGGAATAGCGGCAACCGTGGGAGGAAGACAACGAAAAAAGATGGAGAGGACTAGATGATTTTACTTGCAGTATGAAGGCATGCTTTTTATTTTTCCTATGTGCGACAGCCATTTTGCAGGACCAAATCGATCGATTCACCAGAACTACAGTACAGACGTTTCCGCGAGTACCACTAAGAATGCAATCATGCGTGCATGAGGTGGCAGGTCACGATGTTTGGAGAATCGAGGTATGGCCCAGTGTGGAAATGCGGCGCAAGTTTCTCGGCGAATAGTGTGTTTGCAGCGATGGCGAATCTTTGTAGCTGTTTGCATGGGGGAGATACTGCCTGAGTGACTCCGAGACCCCATTGATAGACCGTGCAGCGAGGCTGGCCGAACTGCCAGCTCCGCTGGTGCAAAGCATGCAAGGTATACTGACTATAGACAATGGCTGGATGCAACAGTTTGAACCCAAGGATCGCACTCCGATCCGACATCGCTATTGCCGCGACCATGCATTTCAGGCAGCTTGTAAATAGGCAACTCGATTAATTACTGGCCTGTGCACAAAACGTCCATATCATTTCATTAGGCAAGATTTTAGACCTTGGATGATGCACGTCTTAGCCACCAGCCCTCGTAGTGCATCTCAATAAGAACGACACTTTAAAGCAATTTGGCTTGCTCGCGTGACGCGTTTTGCGTCTACGCAGACTGTTGCGGCTGCGGCAATGTGTCAAGGCTCTTCTCTCCATACATTTAGGTGACATACGTGAATTCCACCAAACCGACCGACTTTCGCTGTGCTGATATTTTCTGTTTCAGTCATCTACGCTGGAACTTTGTCACTCAGAGGCCCCAGCATCTCATGAACCAAGCCGCTCGAACATCAAGGGTTTTTTATTGGGAAGAGCCTGTCTGGCATGAAGAGTTTAAACAGGAAAGTAGAGAGAATGTTGAGCCCTACCTTGAGCTTCTTGAAGGGGGTAACTCTGTCTGGATACTTACTCCACATCTGCTTCATGGTAGCGATCTCCTTGTTGAACAGCGTACTCTGCTCGACAAATTTATGGAGACCAATCAGGTGCGACGGTTCGTGAGTTGGTATTACACCCCCATGGCCTTGGGATTCTCATCTCACCTTAAGCCTGAGGTTATGGTTTACGACTGCATGGACCAACTCGTCAATTTCCAAGATGCACCAAAAGATCTGATACTACGAGAGAAGGAACTGCTGACAGTCGTAGACATCGTCTTCACAGGGGGCCTTAGCCTCTTCGAAGAAAAGAAGGATCGCCATAATAATGTTCATCTATTTCCGAGCTCCGTGGATGTCGCCCATTTCTCGAGTGCAAGGATGATGCACGGAGAAGAAGCATTGGACCAGATTGCAATCCCCGAACCTCGAATAGGATTTTATGGTGTGATTGATGAACGATTCGATCTTCAGCTGTTTGGAGAGATTGCAGCGTTGCGACCCGACTTCCACTTTGTAGCTCTTGGTCCAGTAGTGAAGATCGATTCAAGGTTGTTGCCCACAGCGAAGAATATCCATTACCTAGGCAGTAAACGATATGCCGATCTACCCTTCTACTTGTCGGGATGGAACGCTGCGATTCTTCCTTTCGCAATGAACGCCTCAACCCTGTTCATCTCTCCAACGAAGACGCCGGAGTATCTTGCAGCCGGACGGCCCGTCGTCTCTACACCTGTTCGCGATGTTGTACGTGAATACGGCGAGAGGGGACTCGTGCAGATAGCTGCAACGGCAGAAGGCTTTGCACACGCGCTTGATCGTGCGCTACAGATGCCGGAAGAGAGATGGGAGTATGCGGTAAGACAGAAGTTGGACGAGAACTCTTGGGAGTCTACCTGGATGGCAATGAGTGAACTCGCCGGTCGGGCCCGTGCAAAGCATCTATCACAAGAGAAGGGCACAGTTGTTAGAGGGTCGTTCCAGGTAGAAAGCACCAGAGTTGCCGATCTTACAAACGACAGCAGCTATGCCTTACTTCCGACAGCAACCGCCGCTTCGAAGAAGTTATACAAACAGGAGGGAAAAGAGCGATTTGACTATCTTGTAGTTGGGGCCGGCTTCGCTGGCAGTGTGCTTGCGGAGCGTCTGGCAACGCAGCTTGGGAAAAGAGTTCTGATCATTGATAAGCGAGACCACATTGCTGGAAATGCGTATGATGCCTATGACGCTCATGGTCTCTTGATTCATAAGTATGGACCTCACATTTTCCATACAAACAGCGATGATGTCGTGGCCTACCTCTCTAAGTTTACTTCGTGGCGCCCTTATGAGCATCGTGTTCTTTCAAGTGTTGATGGTCGGTTGTTACCAATTCCCATTAATCTGGACACAATCAATAAACTGTACAACCTTCAGCTAGATGAAGCTGGTATGAAAATGTTTCTCTCTCAACGTGCAGTGCACTTGAACGCAATCACGACTTCTGAGGATATTGTTGTAAGTCGAGTTGGTCGTGAACTGTATGAGAAATTCTTCAGAAATTACACTAGAAAGCAATGGGGGCTTGACCCATCGCAGCTGGATGCAGCCGTTGCTGGGCGTATCCCGGTTCGATTTGATAGAGACGACCGCTACTTTACCGATTCCTTTCAGGCGATGCCGCTTTACGGTTACACAAGGATGTTCGAAGCAATGCTGGATCAGCAAACAATCAAGATTAAGCTTGGTGTAGAGTTTGCGGACATTTCTGCTTTGTATCCGGATGCAAAGGTGATCTATACAGGGCCAATCGACGAATACTTTGGCTTCAAATTTGGCCCTCTCGAGTATCGGTCCCTTGAATTTCGTCACGAAACGTTTGACAAAGAGGTGTTCCAGGAAGCCCCTGTTGTCAACTACCCCAATGAACATGAGTTCACTCGAATTACTGAGTTCAAGTACATAACAGGTCAAAAGCATAAAAAAACGAGCATTGTTTATGAGTATCCTAGATCTTCCGGGGATCCGTATTACCCGATTCCTCGGCCCGAGAATACTGCTGTATTTGGACGATATCGCGAGATGGCGGAAAAGATTCCTAACGTAACGTTCTGCGGCCGTCTAGCGAACTATCGTTACTTCAATATGGATCAGGTTGTTGCTCAATCGTTGAAAGCGTTTCGAAACTTATGTGCTAAAGAGAGCCCTTCAATAGTCGGAGTGCCCGCGGAAATCATGCCGGTTGAGCAAGGTCAGGCTTAGCGTTGTAGGACGGAAAAGCAACAAAATAATGCACCAGAATACTAATAAATCGCAAACATCTGAACACAGACGGAGACAGGCGCGTCGTCATGACGACGGTTGAGGTGGTAAACATTGACCTACTGTGTTCTTACAGAAATCGATTAATGGTCGGTGAAAGTGAGTGTTGCGCCCGTGTGTGCGTAGCTTCCGAAGTCTGAGCCGGCGGCCGGTGGGATATTAATTTCGTAGTTGCCATTAGGCAGCATACGGCTGGTGGCACCCTTGCTTCGAGCGAGCTTCCAGGGAGTTTGCAGGACCAGTGTGGAGCTGTTTGGAGAGTGAACGTCGGCTTCTATCGAGAGGGTGCGGTTGCTCAGGCTAAAAGCCGTGATCTTGATGTGCTTGCTAGGGGCGCCCACCTGCAGACGAGAGCTTTGATATGGCGAAAAGATCGTTACAACGCTAGAAGAAATCAAAGAGACGCCACCTTCGAAGTGCACCTCGCAAAGGCTTCTTCCCGATGGAATCTGCAGGCTTAGGCTGGCTCGTTCTTCCTCCTCCAGGCTCTCAGTGCGGGCAGCGATACGGCGGTCCTGATACGTGGAGGAGAGAAGATGCGCGCCAAGTGGGAGCCGTGGCTCGAAGACGATTTGCGTCGGCGCTCCGTGGTTGTCGATTTCGAGCCTGACAGCGGTCTTGCTCTGTGTAAGGACGATGTCCAGTATCTCGTGGGAGAGTCGGATGTTCTGGATGGAGACGTGGTCCCACTCCGCCGGCAGACGAGGGCTGAAATCTATCCGATTTTCAAGGCCGTGAACGCGGAGGCCAAGCAGGCCAAGGACAGTGGAATCGAGAAAAGCAGCGGAGGACCAAGTCTGCTCGGGAACTGATTCGGTCTGTTCGTGAAAGAAGTTCCCAGTCAGTACCTCATGCATGTGTCCCGGTGCATCGAGATCGTTCCAGGGCAGGAGATCTCTCCAGATAGCGAGGCCGATCTCCGGACGATGGCCAAGCCAGAAAGCAGTAGCAGCCTGCGCGGTGGCGGGCGCGGAGACACTGCCTCGGCCGTAGGAGTACGGGTCGTACTCGGGCGAGGCGGAGGAGACCTCGCGCATGCCCCAGTCTGTGCGGAACTCGGCGGATGCGAGCTGGCGGAAGAGCGCGTCGTTTTGGCTGGGGGAGAAGACGTCTTGCGGAATCAGGCGCACCGGGCCAAGTCGCCGGCTCGCGATGGGCGCACCGGACTGGGTGTGACCATCGATCCAGAAGTTGCCGGCGGCATCCCAGTAGTGGGCCGCTATGGCCTGACGGAGCGCGGCGGCTATGGCCTGTGCTTCGGCTTCCGTAGTTGAGTCACCTTGAAGCTTCGCAAGCTCGGCAAAGCCCGACATGGCAGCCAGCACGCCGGATGACAGAGAGAGATCGTCTCTCGGCCGCGCCTGTTCATCGCCACCCTCTTTGTCGGGCGGTATGTGCGGGAGGTGATCGTTGCGATCGATGAGGGAGTGGCAGTAGCGGTAGGCGTCCAGGATAGATGGCCAGTGCTCATGAAGGAAGGCGAGGTCACCGCTGGTTTGAACGTAACGCGCGAGAGTTGCGAGGTAGTCGGCGGTGATGTCGACGTGGACGTACATGTAGGGGTATTTTGCCCAGTCGATGTACCCGGCGCTCTGCGAGAGCTCATGCCAGATCATCCCGGTCTTCGGCTGCTGATACTGGCTGATGAAGGTGAGTTCTTCCTTGGCGCGGGCATACTCGCCGGCGGCGATTAGTGCGTTGGTCGCGACCAGGCCATCGCCGGCGAAGAACCAGGCGTACTGTGGACGGCGTGCATCTCTGGACGGGCCATAGCCGGCGACGATGCCGCAGCCGATACGCGGAGTACAAACCCACGCCTGCTGCAAAGCAGTCTCCGACCAGGCGATAGCCCGGTTGACCTGAACGTCCGGAGTGTCAATCTCTAGGGCGCTGGCCGAAAGACTGGCGTAGCTGACTGAGGCTGCGTGCCGCAGCTCTTCGGTATGGGCGGAGAGGTCATGGAAGGCAGTTGCGGGCTGGTCCGTTTTGGCTTCGTTTGGCCGGGTTTCATTGAGCAGGATGGAGACCGAGGCCACGGCCACGTGATTCTTTGCAACGTGGGGATGGACGACGAAAGAGAGGGACGTTTGCTGGCGAACGGTGCTGTTGACGGTTTCATCGTGCGAGAGAATGTCACTTGAGCCTATAGAGGCACTGTTGCCGTGCTCAGGCTCTGTGATCGTATAGCCGGGCAGCTCTGGGTTCCAGCGCGTGTACTGGCCGCCTACGGACCCCGGCCACATAAGATCCATGACAGGTTGAAAGTGGACAGCGATGTCAACCGGTGTGGCGCCTTCAACCTCGTAGCTCAGAATGGCGGCCGGTCGATCGAGCGGGACGAAGATCGTTTCTCGCACGAGATAGTTCGGGCCGATGTACGTCCGGATGACAGCTTCGGGACGATACTCAACGTGGCGCAGGAGGGCTCCTCCGTCAGTCTCTGTGGTGGCACCAACCGGCCTGAACCCGGCGCGATAGCCGCTGAGCATCTGAAAGGGATATCCCCAGACCTCAAGACCCTGACTGGGATAGCCCATGATGACGGAGCGCTGACCATGCACGGCGACGAAGTGGTTGGTGGCTGCGTCTTCTATGCCAACGTCAGTACCCGCATCGCGGATGGATTGCCCTTTGCCGCTCGAGATGAGAATGACAAGGCATAAAGACAGAAATAGGCCGTTGCATCTTTGGAAAGCCCCTTCCTGATCGTTTCGCTCTACGCGCGTGGAGTTGGCCGGCACAGCGGTACTATAGCTGAAATACCGGCGGTCGATCCTCTGGATTGGCATTCTTAGCGTGCGCAAAGAACCTAGAGATCGCCGCCGCAGAATGGCACCGCCTCTAGTGACGATGCAGCAGGATAAGCTTTGCGTTTACGCCGACACCTTTGCTTACCGTAATCTGAAGGACGGCCTCGAAAGTCTGGATCTCTCCATTTGCGACGCCTGCCTGTTGAGCGATGGCTGCGATGCTCTCCGGGCGGCAGAGGTACTCCACCGCGGTCTGGGTCCCGATGGTAGTCAGACCGCTGACAACCAGGATGTGGGTCTTGGCCTCAAGGCCAGGCACGAGAGCCACGATGGCCGTCTCCTGGGTCTTGTCGTTGATAGGAAAGCTCGTGGGCTCGCCGGGATGAGGGTGGCGATTGGCGATCGAGCCATGTTCGGCCGCATCAATGACAATCGCAAATTGAGAGAGTGCAGGAGTGTCCTGCAGTGCCGGATTCTGACTGGGCGCGCCGACAAAGATCAGATTGCTGGATCGGGCTTCATCCCATGTGACCAGACGGCTCCGTTTCAGGATGAAGTCGGCATTATGCGCGTCGAAGAACTGCGTCAGTCGGTGAATAGCCGCGGCCTCACCGGTGCCGGTGTACGTGTCATCATCCAGATCGTGTTCGAAGTTCACCGCGTCCGGGCTGACGAGCTTCAATCCAGTGGCGGGTGTGCCATGGAAGAGGGGATTGCTGTAGATCACGAGGGTCGGCGCTGTCCTGGCAAAGAAAGGTGACCAGAGCAGGTCCGGTCTCCGCGCCTCCTTGGTTGCCCAACGCTTGCTCGTCCATGCGCCGGCGAACAAACCCACAGCCAGCGCAAGAAGCAGCATGAGAGAAGACTGAAAGCCTCTGATCGATCGCAGAGTTCTGGAGACAGCTGTGCCGGGCACAAGGGAAGTGGCAGGGAAGAGAGGGTCCTCGGAAGGGGAGAGGAGTTCAATGGACGTGTCTTGAGTCGTGACTGGTTTGGGTGGGCCAATCTCTTCTGCCAACCGCTCACGAAAGACGGGTATGTAGTGGCCTTTGGGTATCTCGACGATCAGGGGTTCGCGGCTGCCTTCTTTAGAGAAGTAAGCCGTAAGCTTCATACGGAGCAGGCGGGCCTGGGATCGTACGATGCTGTCGTCACCCGAGTTGTAGCCGGCGGGCCGGGAGAAGACACGGATGCCGATCTGCTGCTCGGTAGCGTCTTCAGGCTTTCCAAGCAGGGCGCACTCAGTGATGTAAAGGAAAAACGAGCGCAGTTTAGGGGCAGAAAGGAAAGATTGGCTGGCTGCAACCCTGCTTACGAGTTCTCTCTGTTCCTCTGTTGCCGACACTTTATGCTCTTCTCTTCAATACGATAGAGGATACAGGGCGTTGAAAAGGAGCGTCAATTCACCCGTTACATGCTTTGTGGCACCGTGAAAGCTGATGACAGTCGAGTTGTCTGAACGTGATAATGCCGCTCGTGAATGGTTGGCACACTTCTGGAGGCAGTATGAAGGCATTTCCCTCGGCAAAGATGCGTAATTTTGCCGTTCTCGCCGTTCTGTTTTTCTTGGCAGGAACAATCTCCGGCCACGCGCAAGCGGTCTATGGTTCTGTATACGGCACGGTGACCGACCCTGCTGGTGCCGTCGTCGCCAATGCGACTGTTACGGTCACGGATGTAGAGAAGGGCACTGCCCAGACCGTGACGACAAATGCTTCGGGGAACTGGACAGTCGATCATCTTATTCCGGACACGTACACGGTTAAGGTGGATGCCGCGAATTTCTCGAGTTCCACGACCTCGCCGCTGGAGATTCATGCGGATGCGTCACAGAAGGTAGATCTCGCTCTGGCGATTCCGGGCTCCAACCAAACGGTCGATGTGTCAACGGATGCACCCTCGCTAAAGACTGACCGGGCGGATGTGTCGGAGATTCTGGACGAGCGTACGATTACCAACCTGCCGAATCTAACGCGCAACTTCACCAGCTTTCTGCTGCTGACGCCTGGGGTCCAGCACTCGAGCTTCAATATCGCCGGACCGGAGAATCCGCAGGGTGGGTTGGCGCTGAACACGAATGGCTCGAACTATGGCGAGCAGGGCTTCCTGCTGGACGGTACGGATAACCGCGATCCGGTGCTTGGGATTATCGTTTTGAACCCGACGCTTGACTCCATTAGTGAGACCAAGGTGACGACGCAGAACTATGACGCGGAGCTTGGAGGCGCGGCGGGTGGCATCGTGAGCGTCAGCACGAAGTCTGGCGGCAATGCCATCCACGGGGACGTATTTCTCTACCGGCACTCGGATGCGTTGTACGCCCGGAACCCGTTTCTCCAGTTCGCGCCGGACCCGATCACGCGGCGCACAATTCCGAGCGAACTCTACAGTCAGTTCGGTGGTTCGGTCAGCGGTCCGATCCTTAAGGACCGGTCGTTCTTCTTTCTCGACTATCAGGGACTACGCCAGCGGCTGGGAACCAGCCTCTTCCAGAGCATCCCGACTGCCACGGTACAGAATACGTGCGTCAAGGGAGACGGCTCCGGACTCTGCGATCTCACGGCGTACGCCGGCAGTCAGCCTCTCTATAACCCTGTAACGAAGGTTCCGTACGCGACGCCCACAGGAACGATTCCCTTTGCGGCGGTGAGCAGCCAGGCGAAGGCTCTGCTCGCGCTATTGCCGAATCCCAACGCCGGAACCGGCATTACGAACAACTATGCTGCCTCCGGCAATGGCGTAGAGAACGGCGACCAGGCCGATGGCCGCCTGGATCAGCAGTTCGGCCAGAAGCTGCACGCCTTCGGCCGCTACGACTATGCGATCTATCGTCTCCTGGGTGTTCCTGCCTTTGGCGCCGCGGGCGGCAACGGCTTCGGCCTGGGTAATACCACCGGCAACACCGTTACGCAGAATCAGAGCGCGACGATCGGCGCGGACTATGCTCTGAAGCCTTCGTTGCTGACCGATTTTCGCGTCGGCTTTCTTAGCTATCACGTCTCCGAGAGCAAGTATGGCGGTTTGACGACGGCCGCGGCGCTGGGCATCGTAACGCCAACCCCGGCCAACACCGTCAATCCGGCGGACACGCTCAGCCTTCCAAGCTTTAACTTTGCCAACACCCTGACCAATCTGGGAAGCCAGGGCTGCAACTGCCCTCTCACGCAGAGCGAGCAGGTCTTCCAAGTAACGAATAACTGGACGAAGACGTTTGGCAATCACTCGGTGAAGTTCGGCGCCGATCTTCGTTACGCGAAGAATGTGCGCAATGCCAGCGACAACAATCGCGCGGGTCTGTTCACCTTTGCCAATGCGACCACGGCCTCAGCGACCGGTGCTGGTGGAAGCGATCTGGCCTCATTTTTGATCGGCGATGCGGCTCTATTCCAGCGCTTCGATGTGTATATCAATAATCAGTACAGCTATCAGAAGCGTGGGGCTTTTTACGTGCAGGATACGTGGCGTCTGACTCCGAGGCTGACCATGAACTACGGTGTGCGCTGGGACATTATCTTTCCTGAGACAGTGAACGGCCTCGGCCACGGCGGTCTCGCCTCGCTCGCTGCGGGCGGGATTCTAGTAGCAGGAGCACCCGGCATTGGAACCAATGGCAATCAGAACACGGACTACAAGAATATCGCTCCTCGTTTCGGGATCGCGTATCAGGCGACGCCGTCCACGGTGATTCGTGCCGGCGGTGGAACCACCTACGATACGGTCGGCTACTTCGGTACGCTCTTCGGCAGCGCTCTCTCGCACAATCTTCCGGTGCAGGCGAATGAGAACATCGGCAGCACGGGCAACTCGGCCGCGAACGCATTTGCGACCACACTGGCCGCGCCCCCCGCAGTCGCCTCACGTCCGACCATTCCTGCCAATGGCATCATCCCGTTCACGAATAACATCGGCCAGAGTATCCGTCCGCGGACCGTCACTCTGCCTCGTGTGGACCAGTTCAACGTGGCCGTACAACACCAGTTCGGTGCGTCGGCCAACCTAGAGATTGCCTATGTCGGAAATATCGGCGAGCGTGTCTATCCGGGCGAGACATTTGGAGAGGACCTGAACCAGTATGGCTTGCCGCTGACCCCAGCCGACATTGCAGCCGGGTCGTCTTCACGCCGTCCTTATTACAACAAGTTTGTCAGCACCTACAACGGCGCGCCGACGATCTGCTGCTCGAACAGCATTGGCAGCCTGGCTCCCAATGGACGTGCTACGTACAACGCGCTCCAGACGAAGTTCGACAAACGGCTCTCGAATGGGCTCTCATTCAACGCGAACTACACTTGGTCAAAGGCGACCAACTTCGGCAGCGATTCGGCTTTTGGAATCGCCTCGCAGAAGCACATCAGCTACGGCCGCAACGATACCAACCGTGCACAGATCTTCGTGTTCAGCAGCGTCTACGCTCTTCCGTTCGGGAGAGGCAAGCAATTTCTCGGAGGCTCAAACCGCATCGTGGACGCATTGGTTGGCGGATACACCCTCGCCGGGCAGACGACGTGGGAGAGCGGTAGACCCTTTACACCGACGTATGCGGAGTGCGGCGCAGATCAGGACGTTGACAATAACTTCGGTCAGTCAGGATCGACGAGCGACTGCCGTCCTAGCGGCAACGCGAAGGCGTTCAACCTCAAGGTTGGCGGACTCAATCCTCTGACGCATCAACGGACCTACTTTACGCCTGTGGCGCCGCTTACAGTAAACGGAGCTGTTTCGGGTCCGTTCATCCGGCCGGCGTTCGGAACATTCGGTAACATCGGCCGTAACTCGTTCGTTGGCCCGCGCGACTACTTTGCGGACGCGTCCGTAATCAAAGACATCTCCGTAACCGAGCGCGTGAAGGGCCAGTTTCAGGTGCAGGCCTTCAACATCTTCAACCATGCTGCGCTTGATCTTCCCAACTCCAACAACTCGCACTGCATCGATTGCACTGTGAGCCAGGGAGCGGGCGTAATAACAAGTCTAGAAGGTAACAGCACCATGCGCCGTGTTCAGTTTGCGGCGCGGGTGACGTTCTAAGAGCTGTGTTTATAAAGAAACTTGTTTATATACCGATATGCTCAGCAAGTTCCTGCTGCTGCTGAGCATATCGAGGCAGTAATTCTTGGAAGCATGTTCTACGCAAAAGCACATCAGCGCTGAATGACATTCAACGCTGATGTGCGAACTGCTCGCATCAATACGGGTACGGGCGATAGTAGGCTCGTGGGCCGTAGTAGTAGCCCGGTCCGTAGTAGTAGGGCGGTGGTGGAGGTGGCGGGTAGCGGCGACGCATGCCCTGCGGAACGCCGCCGGAAACGCCATATCCCAAACGCTCCATTTCAGCTTGGGAGACCGTGGTTACGGTGATTGGCTGAGTTATCTGGAAGGCGATTACAGACTCTGGCGGCAGAAAAACCTGCGGATTTCCCGAGGCCGCTGACGCACCGATGCCCGCGGCGCCGCCGGCACCGGCGCCAATAGCAGCTCCAGCACCGCCTCCTGCCACGCCACCGATAATGGCCCCTACGACGCCAAGACCGATGGCGCTTTCCACCGTGCGGCCGGTCTTATCGATCCCATCCTGCTGCCAGATGTTTGAAGTAAGCGGATAAACGCGGCCGCCCACGATGACCTGCGTGACCTGCAAAGCGAGGGAGGCATGGCCCTTGATCGTACCACCCTTGCTGGCGTCAACCACAGTTCCCTGGACCGTTGCGCCGCGCGGAATAGCGACAAAGCCATTGGCGACGATATCGCGGATCACAGTTCCGCTAAAGCTGCTGCCGATCTGCGAGTGCTTGCTGTCGATGCCCTCGTTCATGCGCAGCTGCAGCGTAGCACCCGCAGGTACGGAGACAACCTGGCCGCCAGTCTGGCCTATGTAAGCGCCTTCACCCGCTGTGTACGGTCTCTGCTGGCCGTAGGGTGGCTGTGTCGGCGGACCATACGGCGGCTGGCCGGCCTGGCCGTAGGGAGGCTGACTTTGCTGCCTGCTGTACGGCGGCTGACCCTGTTGTGGATAAGGCGACTGGCCCGGCTCGCCGTAAGGCTGCGAGCCCTGCTGGCTATCGGGTGCCTGACTCTGCTGAGGATAGGGCGATTGATCCTGCTGGCCATACGGCACGTGCGTTCCGCCGTAGCCAGGATTTGGCGGAGGGCCGGCCTGGCCTTCAGGACCTACTGAACTGGAGGAGGCTCCAGGCTGGGATCCCTGGGCGGGATACGCGGGCTGCACCTGGCTCTCATTACCCTGCGGCGGGGCTGACAAGGGCTGACCACCGGCCTGTATGTTGGATGAAGGCGCCATGGTGCCGTCCGATTGCAGCTGCGGATTTGACCCCTGATCGCCGTTTACAGGAGGGCTGAGCGGAGCGGCAGCCGATTGGCCAGCTACAGTGAGTTCATCCACCACCTTCTGAACACCCGGCGTGCGGGAGACAAGATCCTCGGCGCGCGATCGCGTCGTCTCATCCTTGACGTGCCCAGAGAGCGTAACCACACCATAGACTGCTGCCGAGCTGATCTGCTGATCCGCCAGCATCGCGTCTCCGGCGAGAGCCCGCAAAACACTCGCTTCAACCTGCGCATCCGACACGGCGGGGCTCTTGGACTGTGCCGCTAGATCACCACTAGCGGCAAGCGCTGCTCCTGCCAGCAGTAAAGACCGCATCCCTCTTGAAGCGTGTCGATCCTCTCTCGCGTGCATTGCCTGCTCCTTGCGTCAGCTTGCCGTCCGCTTCTTGCGGCGGATTGACTATCCTGTTGGACACACATGAACTTAAAAAGTTTTGTGGGCGGCGAACGCGACCTCGCTCCAGGTGCGGATACCCTCTGAATCCGTGAACCTGGAACAGCCAAGCCTCCGCGAGTCTCTGCGGCTGGTTCTCAGCTGCTGCTCGCGTGCAGAACACCTGCTGCAATCCGCTTCATTCATTTCACGACGACCTAATGGAACGGGTAATTTGCTCTTACGAAGTACAGACTAGGTCCGTTCAAGGCTTCCAGCCTGCCTTGACTCACTGAGTTCGTAAAGCTATATTGAGAGGGCGGGGTGGAGCAGCCCGGTAGCTCGTTGGGCTCATAACCCAAAGGTCGTAGGTTCAAATCCTACCCCCGCAACCAAAGAATCAACAACTTAGAAGCATTATAAATCTCAAGCAAGATCCCATTGTCTCTCAATCGGAGACGGCTCCCTAGAAGACCCTCGCTCTTGAAGGTCTTTCGTGTTTTAAGTCCCTCTTTCAAAGATCAGAAGCGCTTGCGTTGCCTTGCGTACCTCGGCCTGAGTCCGAATTGAGGGCTTGATCCCCAAGGGTTACACTCTGCCTGATCCGATGACCCTCCGGGGTTGGTCGTCGTAATAACGAAACTCCCACACCTCAGAACCTCGCTTGCTTCTGTAGCCGCAGACTGCCATATTCGAATGTGTCTGAACGAACATGGATTTCATCCTGTTAGTTGCGGGTACAAGTGGTCTTAAAGCGTACCGCTCGGCAGTGTCGGAGTCGAGTGTGGAAATGAAGTCATCATTCCGACCCTTAAGGTCTGAGCGGTGTAATCTCCGAAACTTCCGATATGGCACCCGATGACGCGACCGTGTCGGGCCAGACGTTGAAGGATCTAGGGGTGAATGCGAAGGATATCGGCGGCTTGATCGCTATCCACGAACGGCTCCGTTTACACTTGAAATCGGACATGGCTCGTAATCCCTTCTGAACACACGATTAACTGTGCGGAAGATTTGTCCAGATGCTCAGGAAGTTCCTTTGGGAAGATATCTTCGGACTTAGAGGCCTATATAGTCGCTACAGTGTCTTCTAAGGAATTCGTAGAAACTCCAAGGACACGGCTAGCCTGCGGGAAATTAACTAAAAATAGTTTGGGAGCAGTCCTGATCGTATTGAGCTAGGCATAGAAGCGATAGCTAGCTGGTGGATACAACGCTGGAAACCAGCGCCCGACAACTGTCAGCGGGAACCCGAGTCGCAAACGCGCCACACGACTTGAGGAAACTAGCAGCCCTGCATTCAGCAGCTTCGATACAACCGTCCGTGCCATCCGCTCCTTGTATCCCGTAAGCGAAGAAGCCAGCCCGCGCTCAAACTCACCGGCTCTCCGGCCGCTCCAGCTCCGGCGATGAAAAGCTAGGGATGGCCGGGATTCACCGCTCAAGTACACT
>CAXTRT010000038.1:0-37941 GCA_964246835.1 uncultured Acidobacteriaceae bacterium
AGTGCGGACTTGATGGGGATGGAGGTGACGGGCTGCTGGGGCTGATCCCAGTCGCCGAGGTCGGCGAGCAGCTGCTGCTGAGCGCGGGCGATGGCGCGGGCGTTGATGCTGGCGACCTCGGCGGCGGCCTCTGCCTGGTGCAGCGCGCGGGCGGACTCTTCGGCGAGAACGGCGCGGTAGCTGGGCGAGGCGGCGTAGCGCTCGGCGACGGCGGCGGCGATGGCGGCGGAGCGGGTGCGGGCGGGGCGGGGCGTTCCGGACTCTTTCCCAGGCTCTTGCGAAGTGCTTGCTGGGATGGAGTTGGCGGATGGGTGGGAACGGCGGGCGCGGTGGGCGCGGAGGCGCTCGGCGACTTGCTCCTTAAGGGCAAACGGCTCGGGGATCTCGGCGGTGGCTTCGGGTTCGGGACGCCGGTCGATCTGGGCTGCGTTTGTCATTGCGGGTGCTTGTCCTGTGCGGGTGAAGCCGATAGACGGCCGGGAATCGGTTAGCCTGAGAACAGTGGCACGGTCAGACGAAAACGGCGGGCGAGAGCGGAGTAGACGGCGACCCGGACATTGCACCGGGTATGGAGCAGCTGGTCATGGCTTGCCCGTCGGTCATGTGCCTGTGTCCTTTCGACTTCTGTGGAGTCCAGCGGCGTGGTTTGTCGCTGCTGCCCTTTTGATAACTACCATGCTGCCGGGGGCATCTTCCAGGATTGCCGAGGCGCAGGAGGTGACGAGTAAGGCACCTTTCGACACGCCTCGGACCGGGCAGCCTGAGGGGCTTCCGGACGCACCCGATCTGCCGCTGGCGAAGGTGATGCCGGAGGATGAGGGAACGGTGCCGGTGGATCTGGTCTCAGATACGCAATCGAAGGTGGGAAGCGTGTTCACGCTCGACGGCAGCGTGGTGATTCAGTATCGCGACCGCGTGGTCGAGGCGGACCACATCGAGTATGACCAGGACACAGACCAGCTGACCGCGACCGGGCACCTGCATGTGACGGGCGGCAAGAACCATGAGGAGATACGGGCGAGCCACGGGACGGTGAACCTGAAGACGCAGGTGGGTCGCTTCTACGACGTGACGGGATCCGTGGGGATAAAGACCGGCGGCAAGCGGGTGACGTATGTGAACGGCAATCCGTTCCTGTTCAGCGGCCGCGAGGTGGTGAAGACTGGTGAGGCGACGTATGAGGTGCACGATGGAACAGTGACCTCATGCCGGTTGCCGCATCCGGACTGGCTGCTCACGGCGGGGCTGTTCACGGTGGATGATGAGCGGGCGAAGGCGAAGAACAGCGTCTTCAAGCTGCTGAATGTGCCGGTGTTTTACCTGCCGTATGTCGCGCACCCGATTGACTCCGAGACGCGGCAGACGGGGGTGCTGATCCCGATCATCGGGCAGTCGTCGACCAAGGGCCTGGTGCTGGGCGAGCAGATCTACTTTGCGCTGAGCCGGAGCACGGACCTGACGGTAGGGACGGAGTACTTTTCGCGCCGCGGATGGATGGACGATGTGGTGTTTCGGCATCGCGGACTTGGCGATGACATGATCCAGGCGCGGTATAACCAGCTGTTCGATCGCGGAATCGGGTTTGGGCCGACGTATACCAATCAGGGTGGCGAGGATTTGACGTTTCTGGGGCGACATGACTTTTCGCCGGAGACGCGGGTGGCGGCAAATATCGAGTATCTGAGCTCGTATGTGTACCGGGAGGCGTTTTCGGAGAGCTTCAACCAGGCGGTGTCGACCGATATTGTGTCATACGGGTACGGGGTGCATGGGGCGAACGGCTATACGGAGTCGGTGGAGGCGGACCGGTATCAAGGATTGAAGCAGGTCACGGTGGGGCTGGGAACGCCGACATCGGGGTCGGGGCAGCAGGTGCGGATCTTTCATGTGCCGTCGTTCAACTTTTCGGCTACGGATCACCACGTGGCGGGGACGGGGCTGACGTGGAACTTCGACGGGACGGCGGCGGGGCTGAAGCGGGTGCAGCCGAACTTTGTAACCAACGGAGTTACGGAACGCGTTGATCTGCATCCGTCGATCGCGTATCCGCTCTCAGGCGGCGGGTGGACTCTGCGGCCGGCGCTGGGAGTGCGGGAGACCTTCTACAGCCGGAGCCGGCAGACGCAGCCGGGGGCGCCGGTCAGTGGGGCGGGACCGACGCCGATAGAGCGGAGCGCGTCGATCAACCGCACGGACTTTGAGGCCGGCGTGGAGCTGCGGGCGCCGGTGCTGGAGCGGACATTTGACGCGCCGTGGCTGAAGCGGCTGGCGGGCGGGTCGGTACGGCACGTGATCGAGCCGGTGGTGGCGTACCGGTATGTGAGCGGCGTCAACAACTTTCGCAGCCTGCTGCGGTTCGACGATCGCGATGTAGTGAGCGATACGAACGAGGTGGAGTACGGGGTGACACAGCGGCTCTTCACGCGTGCGGCCGCAAAAGACAGCCGATGCGGCGCGGCGGCTGTCGACCTGGACGCGCCGGTGGTAGAGAGTGAGAGCGGCGGCGACGTGCCGGTGGCCGCGCCGAAGTGCACGACGCGCGAGTGGGTGAGCTGGCGGGTGGCGCAGAAGACGTTCTTCAATCAGACGTTCGGCAACGCGGTGGTGGCGGGGCGGCGGAATATCTTTTCGACGACGCTGGACTTTGCCGGGGTGGCGTTTTTGACGGAGCCGCGGCAGATCTCGCCGGTGATCTCACGGCTGCGCGTGCGCACGTCGGATACGCTCGATATCGAATGGGACTTCGATCTGGACACGGGAGCGAAGAAGTTGACGGCGAACAATGTGCTGCTGGATCTGCACCGGGGCAACAGCTTTGCGGGGTTGAGCTATGCGCGGCTGAATGCGCCGGGGCGATCGTATGTGGAGGGCGTGAGCTCGCTGACGAGCGACTTCGACCAGATGCGGGTGCTGCTAGGCTATGGCAGGCCGACCAAGGCGGGGCTGAGCGTGGCGGCGAATGCGGGGCTCGATCTGGATCGGACGCAGGTGCAGTATGGGGCGATCCAGGCCTCGTATAACTGGGACTGCTGCGGCTTCAGCGTGGAGTACCGGAAGTATGAGCTGGGTGCGGTTCGGAATGAGAATGCATACCGGTTCAACTTCACGCTGGCGAATATTGGGACGGCGGGGAACCTGAAGCGGGCGGAGCGGCTGTTCTAGGGGCAGGCGCCACGCGGTTGCAGCGACCCGGCCAGGGCAGCCTGAAGGGCCTCTGCGTGCGATAATCACTGAAGTGTTTACTGCTCGAAAAGGCCTTTTTTCTCTTTTGTTTTCTCTGCTGCCGGCGCCGCTCGGGTGCCATGGGCAGACTGTCTCCGCAGCCGCTCCGGCGAGCGCGTCCGGCAAGCTTTCCCCGGAGCTGGTGCGCCGGATCGAGGTGCTGATTCGCTCGCGATCAAGTGTGCCGCCAAACTACACGATCGCAGTTGGCCCGGAGACGAAGAGCGATGTGGCGGGGTTTCAGCAGGTGAGTATCTCGTTCGTGGCGGAGGGCAAGGAGAGCAAGCCGGTCAGCTTTCTGATCTCCGATGATGGCAAGACGCTGGCGCAGTTCAGCAGGTACGACATCAGCCAGGATCCGAAGACGTCGATCAGCGATGCGGGGCGGCCGGGGCGCGGTGGCCCGGCGTCGGCGCCGGTGACGATCGTAGGATTTGACGATCTGGAGTGCCCGTTCTGCGCGCGGCTGCATGCGCAGATGTTTCCGGCGCTGCTGGCTCGGTACAAGGACCAGATCCATTTTGTGTACAAGGATTTTCCGCTGCCGATGCATCCGTGGGCGATGCGCGCGGCGATCGATTCGAACTGCCTAGGCGCGCAGAGTGTGGCCGGGTATTGGAACGTGGTCGATCATATTCACGAGCACGCGGGTGAGTTGGGCGGCGCGGAGAAGAGTCTGACGGTGGCCAACAACGCGCTTGATACGATCGTGCGCGATGAGGGGGCGAAGCAGAAGGTGGACGCAGCGAAGCTGAACGCCTGCCTGGTAAAGCAGGACGATGCTGCGATCCAGGCATCCATCAAGGAAGGCGATGCGCTGGGGCTGAGCTCGACGCCGGTGCTGTATGTGAATGGGGAGAAGTTCGAGGGGGCGTACCCGAATGCCGATCTATTTCGCATGATCGATGAGGCGCTGATCGCGCAGGGCAAGACGCCTCCGCCACAGCCTGCACCGGTCGCTACCGCGCCGGCGACTGCAAAGCCGGCGAGCTGAGAGGTACAGACATCTTAGAGAGCACAATGGGGATTCTCTGTATGCAAGTCGGAACGAGGCGTGGAGCACAGCAAGGCGAGCGGGCCGGCGTCATGAAGATGCGTGCCGGAGCGCTGACCCGGTCTACGCTGCTGACTCTATCGGCGAGTCTGTTGCTTGCGGCGGCGGGGTGTCATGCGGGTCATGGTGCGGATGTGCTGGCGACGGTCAACGGCCACGCGATCATGCAGCCGGAGGTGGAGCGGGCGTACCTCGCACAGATCGGCGACACACAGGGGCAGCAGCCCTCGCACGATCAGGAGCAGGCGCTGCGGCTGAATGTGCTGCGCGGACTGATCGATGAAGAGATTGTGGAGCAGCGCGCGGCAAAGATGAACCTGACGGCCACGAATGAAGAGGTGGACGCGAAGGTGGCGGAGATGAAGGCGCCCTACTCCGAGGAGCAGTTCCAGCAGAAGCTGCAGGACAGCAAGCAGACGCTCGACAACCTGAAGCATGAGATCCGCCGCAGCCTGACGATCGAGAAGCTCCTGAACAAGGAGATTAACTCGAAGATCACGGTGACGGACGGGGATATTACGAACTACTACAACACGCATAAGGCGGAGTTCAACTTTATCGAGACGCAGTATCATCTGGCGCAGATCCAGGTGACGGATGTGCCATCGCCGCAGCCGGGAAACCTGCAGGGATCGAAGGCGACGAATGATGCGGAGGCGAAGAAGAAGATCCAGGCGCTCAAGAATCAGCTGGACTCGGGCGCGGACTTTGGCACGCTGGCGCTGAACTTCTCCGAGCGGCCGGAGACGGCGACGAACGGCGGCGATATGGGGTTTGTGGCGGAGTCGCAGATGCATGCGGACCCGGCGATCTACAGTGCGGTCACGGCGCTGAAGGCGGGTGGGAACACGGACATTCTGCCGATCCTGGATGAGGGAACGAAGAAGTCGATGGGCTACGCGATCTATAAGCTGATCTCGCGCGAGCCGGCGGGGCAGCGCGACCTGAACGATCCGCGGGTGCAACAGACGATCCGACAGCAGCTGCGCGATGGGCGATCGCAGCTGCTGAAGAATGCGTACCTGCAGGTGCTTCGGGACCAGGCGAAGGTGGAGAACTTCTTTGCCGAAGGGGTTCTCAAGACGGACGCGCGGTAGCGATTTTTGCCGGCGGGAGTTGCGCGGTTGTCCGGCAATGGCGAAGACAGAAAAGTTGAAACAGGAAAGCTAAGACAGAAGAGCCAAGATAGAAGAGCGAAGACAGAAGGGCAAAGCAGATCCCTACGGGGATCGAAGACGAGAGGCGCAGAGTGGGCCGCAGGGCGCTTGCGCAGCGGAGGAGGATCGATGGCAGGGTCTGCGAAGAGGTCTGGTGCGGTGCGGTTTGCGATTCTGGGGTTCGGCCACCATGCGATCAAGCGGCTGGTCTCGGCGTTTGCCGTATCTGAAGAGACGGAGCTGGTGGGGCTGTGGCGGCGGAATGCGGACGAGGCGGCGAAGAACTGCGCGGAGTTTGGGGTGCGGCTGAACTTTGCAAGCCGGGAAGAGCTGTGTGCCTCGGCGGAGGTCGATGCGGTGTTCATCACGTCGCCGGATGCGATGCATCTGGATGACACGCTGCTGGCGGTTTCGCACGGCAAAGCGGTGCTGTGTGAGAAGCCGCTGGCGATGACGGCGGCGGAGGCGTTCACGATGCAGGCGGCGGCAACACAGCACGGGGTGCTGCTGGGCGTGGCGCAGAATCTGCGATGGAGTCCGAGTGTGGTTTGGATGCGCGAGCAGGTTGCGGCGGGGCGGATCGGCACGCCGCAGCTGGCGCGGGCGCAGTTCTGCTACAAGGCGTTGGGCACGCCGCGGCGATGGATCACGGATGGCGGCCTGGCGTGTGGCGGCCCGATCGGTGATGTGGGCGTGCACTGCCTGGATGCGCTGCGTTTTGTGTGCGACCGCGAGGTGCTGCGGGCGCAGACGATGGCGCGGAAGGACGAAAGCTTCGGCGATCTGGAGGCTGTGGCGACGATCCAGGCAGAGATGAGCGGCGGCTGCTTTGCGAGTGTGAGTGTCTCTGCGCTGGCGCCGTATCGGACGCAGATCGAGGTGGTCGGGAGCGAGGGCGTTCTGGTGGCGGAGAATGGGCTCTCTGTCGACCATGCGGTGCGAGTGGAGCTATGGGTGGGCGGTGAGCTGGTGGAGGCGAAGAGCTTCGATAACGGCACGAGCTACAGCGCGATGCTCGACAGCTTTGCGCGGGCGATGCGAGGAGAGACGTTCGCGGCTTCAGCGCAGGATGGCGTAGCGAATATGCGGCTGCTGGACGCGGTGTACCGCGGATGGACGAGCGGCGGCACGGAGAGCTAGGAAGATCTGATCAAGTCGAAGAGATGTTTAGCCGGTCCGAACAAAGCAGGTTCCTCGCGATGTTCGGAATGGAAGAAAGAAAAGCAAAGGACTTGATTAGGGAGTCGGTACGCTGGGCGAGCGCTCACGCGCCGTCGGTGTGAAAGACTTCTTCGAGGGGAGACCACCAGCTGCCCGCGGGACGATCCGGGTAGGGGTTCTGCATGGGCTCCATGATGGTCCACCACTCCTGCGTCTTTGGGTGTTCGGCCATGCGCTGCATATCCGCCTGGAAGTCGGAGCCGATGTACTCGAAGTAGGCGAAGAGCACGCCCTCGCGCAGGAAGATGGAGTAGTTGCGGATGTTGCTCGCGGAGATCTGCGCCAGGACCTCCGGCCAGACGGCCTGATGGAAGCGGCGGTAGGCCGGCTCGTGTTCGGGGCGGAGACGAAGGGTCATGCCGATGCGTTGCATTTGCTGGTCCTGAGAAGAGGTTTGAGACCTGCCGGTCTCCAGAGTGGGATGCTATCGCACTTTGGACTCGTCTGAGGATTCCGCTTAGGATCCTGCTGATTTTCCGGTATGGATCGCACTCAGAGATCGTTAGCAGGTTGTGTTGAGGAAGTGCGGGCAAGAAAAGGGCGCCCGTGTGTGAGCGGGCGCCTGGAGGTCGACTACTGGCTCAGAGTAGAGGTTTCGTGAAGGCTGCGCGTCCATCCATTGATTGATTCTCACTCCATTCTTAGGAGGAGATGCTGCCCTGCTTACGATTGCAGTCAGTGTGGATTGCCGGCCGGGAGGGTATAGGCAAGCTGGAAGCGCCCGATCTGCAGGACGGAGCGATCGCCCGGCGGCCAGATGCGGAAGGACTCGACGCGGATGCCGGTTGGCATCGGCCGGGCCATGGCTGTGCCGCGTTCCGCACCGCTGAGAGCGTCGTAGAAGGTGACACGCAGGCCGTCTTCGCCGCGCCGCCAGCCGAAGACGTAGCGGCCGCGAGGCAGAGCTACACCGCTGATGTCCATGGGCTCGCCTACGAGCAGATAGTGCGAGTACTTGCCGTCGGCGGAGTAGCCGGCGGTGATCATGACGACGCCGGCGATTATTTGATTTTGCGGGTTGATGATGCCGGACGCGGTGCGCATCTCGGTCTCGATATGTTCCTTTTCGACGGGCGCGCGAACGGGCAGTGCCGCTTCCAATTCACGCGTGGTGGCGACTCGCCAGGCAGATTTGGTCTGCGAGTAGATGGACGGCGAGAGGAAAGCAAGGGCGAGAGAAAACAGGATGAAAGAGCGGCGCGTCATGCGGATCCTTGGGCGGATGTTTGTGGAGAGAACAAGGACAACAGCAGATCCTCCGCTGCGCGCAGGATGACAATCTAAAAGGCGAAGTGGATTACGGCAGGTGAACCAGGCCGCGCTGCAGCGCGAGGGTTGCGGCGTGCGTGCGGTCGGCGACGCCGAGTTTGCTCAGCAGGCTGTTAACGTGCGATTTGACGGTGGTTTCTGAGATATGGAGATCGGTGGCAATCTCTTTGTTGGCGCGGCCGGCGACGATGCGCTCGAGCACGCCAAGCTCGCGCGGTGTGAGCTCCTGCCCGCTTACTCGTTCGGCGAGCTTCTCGGCGATGGCGGCCGGAATGCGCGCCTTGCCGCTGTGCACGACGCGGATGGTGGTGAGAAGTTCCTCAACCGTCATGCCCTTCAGCAGATATGCTTTGGCTCCGGCCTGCAGCGCGCGATAGATATCCTCGTCTCCATCGAAGGTGGTGAGGACGATGAAGCGGGCAGCGGGATCGCCGGCGCGCAGCTGCGTAATGACGTCCGCGCCGCCGAGTTTGGGCAGACGCAGATCCATCAGGGTAATGTCCGGCCGCAGCGCGTGAAAGCGCTCGATGGCTTCGAGACCGTCGCCGGCCTCGCCGACGATCTCAACCTCGGGGCTGGCCTGCAGAAGGGCGATGAGGCCCTTGCGGACGACGTGGTGATCTTCGACGATGAGGATGCGGATGGGGTCGGTCATGAATGCCTTTCTGAGCGGGATTCCGATCTGGGCAACGGCACGGTGAGGTGGACAGCTGTGCCGGTCTCGGGGGAGCTGGTGACGGAGAGCGTGGCGCGCAGGCCGGCGGCGCGTTCGCGCATGCCTTGCAGGCCGAAGTGGTCACCGCTGGCGGAGATCGCATCGGGATCGAAGCCTGTGCCATTATCCACGACGGCGAGATGCAGATGGTCGGCCTCGTAGCGCAGATCGATCTCGACCGCGGTGGCGTTGGCGTGACGGGTGATGTTGGCGAGTGCTTCGCCCGCGATGCGCAGAACTTCTTTTTCGAGAGAGGCGTCGAGCGGGCGATAGATACCGCCGATGCGGACGCGCTGACTGGTTCCCGGACGGGCGGACCGCTCGACCGCGCGGGAGATGCGGGTGGGCAGACTATCCTGCGCGACACTGGCGCGCAGCTCCCAGATGCTCTGGCGGGCGTCGTTGAGACCCTCCTGGACCAGTGCGCGCGTTTGCCGCAGCTGCTCGCCGGAGGCGGCGATATCCCTCGCCTGCAGGAGCTGCTCGGCGATTTGTAACTGAATGGAGATGCCGACGAAGTTTTGCGCGAGCGTGTCGTGAATCTCGCGGGCGATGCGGCTACGTTCCGCGAGGACGGCGTCGAACCGCGAGCGCAGCCGGCGCACGCGCAGATAGTAGATGCCATAGGCCAGGGAGATGAGGAGGAGCAGCATCACCAGGTAGAACCAGGCTCGCCGATAGAACGGCGGAAGGATAGTGAAGGCAAGTTGCGCGCCGGTGCGGTTCCAGAGGCCATCGCTGCCGGCTGCCTGAACCCTGAAGGTGTACCGGCCGGGGGGCAGATTGGTGTAGAAGGCGGTGCGGCGTGAGCCGGCGTCCGTCCACTGCTTATCGAAGCCGTCGAGGAGATAGCGGTACCGGACGCGCGAGGGCGCGGCGAAGCTCAGGCCTGCGTAGTCGATGGTCAGGCTGCGATGGCCGAATGGAAGCCGGATGAGCTGGGCCGAGAGAGACTCGCTCCGGTTATCGACGAGAAGCCTTTCGATAACGATGGGCGGCGGGGTGGCGGGCGCGTGCATAGCGGCCGGATTGAGCGTAGCGGCCCCCTTGGCGGTTGCAAACCAGAGGGTGCCGTCCGCAGCCAGCAAGGCAGCCGGATGTCCAATGGCAGTGGTCTGCTCGGTCGGCATGCCATCCGCATAGCCGAAGCGGGCAATCGAGGGTGTATACGCTTCGTGGCCAAGGCAACGCCTGAGATCGTCCGCGGCCACCCGGAGGATGCCGCTTGGTGTGCCCAGCCAGAGCTGCCCTTGCGGATCGACGAGGAGCGAGTTAATGATTTTCGGCAGGCCGGTGCGCGAGAGAAGCTGCACGCCAGAGCCGGTCATAACGGCGAGGCCGCCGTTGCGGGTGCCGATCCAGAGTGTGCCGGCTGCATCCTCCGCGAGCGATGTGATGACGGCAGTTTCGGCCGCACTAGGCAGTTTGTAACTGTGCAGGATCGTGCCGTGTGAGTCGTCATCGAGGCGCGAAAGGCCGTCGAGCGTCGCGATCCAGAGGGGATGGTTCGAGCCGCCGATCGCGCTGGAGTGCCGACCGCGAAGCATGGCGCCGATAAGATCACTCGGCAGGCCGCCGACGCGCTCGAAGGGTGCACCGCGGATGCCCTGCCAGTGCACAAGGCCGCGGCGGGTGCCGATCCACAGAGCGCCATCGTCGTCGAGCAGCAGAGAGCGAATGACGTCGTCCGGAAGGCCGTCGGCGGAGGAGTAGCGTTCGACGTGGCTGTGATCGATGTGGTCGAGTCCATCGAGAGTGCCGACCCACACATCGCCCCGCCTGCCCGCGGCAAGCGCCAGAACGACCTGGCTGGCGAGCGGTGTCATTAGCTTCGGAATCTCCGTGCTGGCGGCGGGCGATCCGGAGCTTGGGGCCGGTTTGATGATACGCAGACCATCGTCGCGGGTGCCGATCCAGACCGTACCGTCGCCGGTCTGTGTGAGCGCGGTGAGCAGGCTGCCGTTCAGTCCAGCGATCTGGCCGACCTTTTGCGCGCGCAGAATGTGAAGTCCGTCCGCCTCGGTTCCAACCCAGAGATCACCTTCGCGGTCTTCGCTGAGCGAGAGGATCGAACGATCTCCGAGAGCAGCGACCTGTATGGGACGACTGCCAGGCTTGCCGGCGACAAAGAGGCCGCGCCGGGTGCCTATCCATAGATCGCCCTGGCTGTCGTAGAGGAAGGTTTTGATCAGCGGCGTAGACCGTGTGGTCTTCGCAAGTGCAGCGCGGCGTTGATCCTGCGTCTGTACGGTGATCTCCTCGGCAGAGCGCAGCCAGACCGATCCGCTGTGGTCAATTTGTAACTCAAGCGGGGCGCTGCCGAGTGCGGGCCCGCCACGATCGACAAAGCGGCCGCCGGTGTACCGCAGGAGACGGCCGCCAGCGGTGATCCAGGCCGTGCCGTCCGGCGCTTGCGTCAGGGTCTCAGTCGCGGCGGGCGCTGAAGGCACCGGAGCCACGCGCCCGTCGACGAGGCGTAGGAGACCACCGGCCGTCAGCGCGAGCATGGATCCATCATCCGCCGCTGCGAGAGCGAACACGGAAGACGGCCCCGCGCTACTGCCTGGCGGGATCTGCGTGAAGCGGCCGGCGGCGTAGCGGACCAGGCCATCCGTGGTGCCGATCCAGAGTGTGCCCGCCGCGTCCTCCGCGAGGCAAGCGATGTCGTCGCTGGGAAGCCCGGGCTGCTCCTCATGCTGGAAGACGGTAAAGCTGAGGCCATCGAAGCGGGCGAGTCCACCCTCAGTGGCGATCCAGAGATAGCCGTCGCGCGTCTGCAGCACCTGGTGAACACTGTTCTGCGGGAGGCCATCCTCGGTGGTCCATGCCTGATGGCCAAAGTGCCGATCTCCCTGCGCGTACACCGTTGTACACAGGAGGAGAGCGACGAACGGAAGGAGATATTCGCGGCCGCGCCCATACGTCCAAAGGCTGTACCAGTTTGCCGGTCGTCTCAGTTGCTGCCTCATGCCGTTGTATCTGTGCACAGGCTACGCTCATCGATGCTCGGAAAGGAAGGCAGACAGAAGAGAGCGTGTGGGCTCGGCGCGTCACCTGGATACTAGACGATCAGAAGGTGTGGGAGAGGCCGACGACAAGCGCGTAGTCGGCAAAGGCTGCGTCACCGTGCGTGCCATTGGCAAGGTCCGTCACGCTGGCGCGGCGATTGCGTTGGACGGCCCAGGGCGCGGTGACGGCCAGCAGGGTGCGGCGGCGCTGGTACTGCACACCGGGGTCGATGGAGATGATGTAGCCCGGGCGACGAAAGCCGTCGCTCTTGCCGAAGGCGTCACGGACCGGAATGCCCTCCATGCGGCCGCCGAAGCTGGCTGCAAGCCCGCGCACGCGTGGTACATGGCGCGAGAGGCCGCCACGAAACAGATACTGGTCCGTCACGGACATTACGTTTTCACCGCGTTGCGTGCGGAAGGTAGGAACGCCGTTCGTGTCGCGAGGGTTGAAGAGCCAGGAGCCCTGGAAGTAGCCCGTGGTGTGAAAGTAGGTCTGCTTGTAGGCCTGCGTTCCGAGCGTGAAGCCCCAGCTGCCGTCGCCGGGCTGCAGGGATTGGTCGGCAACGACCTTCTGCACCGTGCCATTTGCCAGCCGCGCTGTGCCCATGCCGTCGTTTAGACCAGTCGGCAGCTTCAGGCCGGCGCTGAAGGCGATGTTGCCGCCGTTTTCCGCAGGTGGCCGCAGCACCCAGGCCTGCGCGCCGACGATGACATCGCCCAGACCGGCGATGTCAAAGACGCCGTTGGGTGGATATTTCTGATTGCGCGTGCCCTGCAGAACGGGGACAAAGGCGTTGACGGACCAGCGCGGCGTGAGCTGCAGATCGACATTCACGTTGTAGATGTTCTGGTGATTTTTGATCTGCGTGTTGAGCAGGGCGCGCCGTGTGTTCTCAACCTCTCCGCTGAAGTGCCGGAAGGAGCTGAAGGAGCGCCAGTCCACCTCAACCGTGATCGGATGGTTGCGCAGCAGGTCGCCGGCCGAGGTGTGCGTGGTGTAGTTCTCCGTCAGGCAGCCCTGCATAGAGGTATTGGTGTGGGCCGCGAGACATCCCTGAGCAAGGGCGGGCGCAGCGGCCGAGCAGAGGAGGAGAGTTGAAAGCTGGAGCGAGATCGCAGCGAAGAACTTAGGCAAGGTCATAATGGTGGGCCATTAGACGCGCCGGCATCAACTCCCCGCGACCATCCTGAGAGCGATCTCTGCGTCCATCGTTTGATGGATGCTTGTGCGAGCCGCCGCACGCATACTGAGATGCCTCTCCCTGTTGTTACCTGAGGGAGCCAAAAAGGATATGTTCGTTTATGAGTTACAAATGCGGAGTTGTGCTGCGGACGCTTTTGCTGGGTTGTGTCACGCTTCCGCTTGCAGCGCAGTCAAGTCCGGTTGAGTTTAGATCGCTTGACGGATCGACGCACTCACTCGAAGAGCTGCGGGGGCATGCCGCGGTGGTGAACTTCTGGGCTACGTGGTGCGGCCCGTGCAAGCAGGAGATGCCGCGGCTGCAGAAGCTTGCTGATGCGTATGCGGCCCGCGGCGTGCGTTTTGTCGCCATCTCGCTCGACGCGCCGGAGACGCAGGAGAAGATTCAGAGCGTGGCAGCTAAGCGCGGCCTTCGTATACCGGTGTGGACCGGAGCTACGGACCGGACGCTGGCAAGTCTCGACCTCGGCGTGCTGGTGCCCGCGACGCTGGTTCTGGATCAGAGTGGTGCAATCATCGGAAGGATCGAGGGAGAGGCGCGCGAGAAGGACGTGGAGTCCAGGCTGGACTGGCTGCTGGGTGGACGGCAGGGCAAGCAGCCGAAGATGGTACAGAGGAACGACTGGTAGGCCTCTCATAGGCGGTAGACCCGAGCCGCCACATCACCAAAGATGGCTGTGCGCTCCTCCTCGCTGAAGCCGGCGAAGTATGCTTCGAGCGTGCGCCACCACTGGCCGTAGCTGCTTGCGACCAGGCACACCGGCCAGTCCGATCCCGCCATGAGCCGCTCCGGTCCAAAGGCCTCCACGACTGTATCCAGATACGGGCGCAGGCTCGCAAGCGTCCACCCCGCCCGATCGGCCTCGGTCACCATTCCTGAGATCTTGCAGGTCACGTTCTCGCGTCGCGCCAGCTCTCGCAGATGTGTCGCCCATGGTTCCAGAACTTGCTTCGCGATGCAGGGCTTGCCGACATGATCCAACACAAAGCTCTGGCGCGGATGCCGGTCGACAAACGCAATCGTCTCCACCATCTGCCACTCCATCGTTCCGCCCAGAATCAACAGGTCATACGCCAGCCCGGAGCCGCTCAGCGCAGTCACGCCTCGGTTGAAGGCCGCCCCCGCCAAGAAGCCCGTTGCCTCCGCCTGCACCACATGCCGTAGACCTTTCAGCAATGGCTGCTCACGCAGGGTCTCCAGCATCTTCGGGAACTCAGCATCAGCCAACGGCGCCCATCCTACGACTCCCCGCAGCAGCGGCCGAGTCTGCCCTGAAAGCATTGTTGCAGCCATCTTCAGCAGCCAGTGCGTCTCGTCTATCGTCTGCCGGGCCTGCACGGCGATGGTTCCGGAGACATCGGCCTCCGCCATCGCGGCCTGCAGCTCCGGGAGGAGGAAGTCCCGACGCAGCGCGGAGTACTCGGGCTCAGTCAGCCAGTCATACTCCTCCGCCGTAAAGCGCCAGAGATGGTGGTGCGCGTCGATCCGCTCCGCCACATACCTCCTTCTTGCTCGCCGCGGCCATGCCGGCGGTGTCGGTAAGTCTATTCCACCCTTGGATCTCTAGCAGCAGGTGCAGGCATTCAGGAAAGACCTGGCTGCTGTGCAAACTCTCTCGCCTTCTTACCAGTCCAATCCACATCCACGCCTGCTAGGCTTCTTCAACGAGGCATTGCAGCCGCTCTTCCTCACGCGTTTCAACCGCTACGAAAGGCTGACCTCCCCATGGCTTCCAAGCGCTCCGCCACACCCGCGATCAAACCCAGCCCTGCCAGCAAGACACCCTCTGCTTCAAAGCCGCCCGTCGCCGAGCCTCGCGTCGTCCTTCCCGGCAGCGATCGCCAGCCTATGCCGCCTGGTGACATGCAGGGCACGGCGACGCCATCGAAGCGCGGCAGCCGCGGGCCGGTGACCGTCTCGGTGCTCGTCCGCCGCAAGCAGCCCATCAACGCGGGCGATCTCGGTCAGACACGGGTCTCTCGGGCGCAGTTCCGCGCGCAGTTCAGCGCCGATCCGGTCGCGGTCAAAGCCGTCAAGACATTCGCGAAGCAGTTCGGCCTTAACGTTGAAGCGACACCCGCACAGCTTGACGCCCGCACCCTCAAGCTCTCGGGCACCCGGGACCAGCTTGAGAAGGCCTTTGGAGTCACCCTCGCCGAGCAATCCCACGGTAACGCGACCTACCGCGTCCGCGAAGGCGCCATCTACATCCCACAGTCACTCGAAGGTTTGGTCGAGGCTGTCCTCGGCCTGGACAACCGGCCGCAGGCGGCAGCCCACTTCCGCATCGCACATTCTGTAACCACAAGCGGCACAAACCCAGCGGCCACTTCCGGATCGTTCACGCCGCCGCAGATCGCGCAGCTTTACCAGTTTCCTGCCAACGCCTCCGCTGCCGGCCAGACGATTGGGCTTATCGAGCTGGGCGGCGGCTACCGCGCTGCCGACCTCACAGCGTACTTCAAATCTCTCGGTCTTCCAGCTCCTTCGGTCGTCGCCGTGTCGGTCGACGGCGGCAAGAATGCTCCGTCCACCGCCAGCGGCGCCGACGGTGAGGTCATGCTGGACATTGAAGTGGCCGCGGCCGTCGCGCCCGGCGCCGGCATCGCCGTCTACTTCGCACCGAACACGGATCAGGGCTTTATCGACGCCATCACCACTGCTGTTCATGACACAGCCAACAAGCCCAGCGTGATCTCCATTTCCTGGGGCGGCCCGGAGTCCTCCTGGACGCAGCAGGCCACCACGGCGCTCGACAGCGCTTCCCAGGCCGCCGCTTTGCTCGGCATCACCATCACCGTCGCCGCCGGCGATAATGGCTCGACCGACGGCGTCACCGATGGCGGCAGCCACGTCGACTTCCCGGCCTCAAGCCCGCATGTGCTTGCCTGCGGCGGAACGAAGATCACAGCTTCCGGTGCAACGCTCTCGAACGAGGTTGTCTGGAACGAACTTGCAGCCAGTGAAGGGGCCACCGGCGGCGGTGTCTCTACCCTGTTCCCATTGCCAACCTGGCAGGCCAACGCGAACGTTCCCGCGCCCGCGGCCATCGCCGGTAAGCGCAAGAAGAAGCCCACTGCTGGAATCGGTACAGGCACCGGAAGCGCCGCGAGCCCGGGCCGTGGCGTTCCCGACGTCGCCGGCAACGCCGACCCCGTGACTGGCTATACCATCCGCGTCGACGGCCAGACCATTGCCATCGGTGGCACCAGCGCCGTCGCGCCGCTCTGGGCCGGCCTGATCGCCCTTGCCAACGCGCAAAATAAGACTACCGCCGGCTTCCTCAATCCCACCCTCTACACAAACCCGGGTGCATTTCGCGACATCACCTCGGGCAATAACGGTGCCTATAAAGCAGGCCCCGGATGGGATCCATGCACCGGGCTGGGTTCGCCTATCGGTACCAACGTAATTGCTGCCCTTGCGGGCTCTCCAGCCTCAGGCAGCGGCCGCAAAGGTGCCAAGAGCGCTGCTGCGTCAAAGCGCATCCACACCGCCTGAGAACGTCTGAGTGCAAACAGAAAGGCCAGCCATTAGGCCGGCCTTCTGTTCTTGCTTAAGCCGATCGTTATGCGGCCTGCAGGCTGGCCTTCATGGCTTCCTGATTGACCTTCTCTTCACCAATCTTTGTCAGCTTCGCATCGCCGCCCTTGCTGTCCTCCAGGTTCTCCGTCAGGCCCTTGGCCCCGTCCTGCTTGCCGATGAGCTTCGCATAGGTCTCAAGCGATCCATACGATGCAATGCGATAGTGCTGCTGCTGATTGGCTGCCACGATCAGAGCCGCATCCCGCACCGGACCCGCGTCCGAGTTCGAGATCATGTGCTCCACTTCCGTAATCATTGCGAGCGCAATATGATTCTCTTCCGTCTTCACCGGCTTGCCCAGATTCTTAAACGTCGGCTCAACCTTTTGCGCGTACTCCTTACCCTTTGTCGCACTCTTCTCGAAGGCTTGCTTCAGTTCTGGGTTAGTGGACGCCTGCGCCATCTTCTTCGCTGCTTCTGAAACCTTATTTTCAAAGTCCAACGTGTAGGTCAATCCTGTAAGCATCAACTCTTCGACTGTCTGCATCTTGTCTGCCATAACGAAAAACTCCTGGGTCACATCTTCGACAGCCCTTTGTCACCGTGCGCAATCAGGTGCCGCCGTCCTATGAGTAAGTGCCATATTCGGCCGTCTCTGTTGCTACTCCGATGCACTGCTCTTTCATGACCCCAACAATCCACAGCAGCTCATATACCGGTTCCGAGATCGTTGATTGTTCAGGCCTCTACAGCGTTGCCAGCCCTGCCGCCTGATAGATGCGCGAGATACATTGAATGTCCCGCATACCCTCTTCTCCCGAGGCCTTCACCGCCGTGTTCTCGACAATGTTCTGCGCGAGTGCATCCGCCTCTCGCATGAACTGTGTCGGATCCTTCTCCGGGTTCATCTTCTCCATCACAGGTTTGTTCTCCCCCACGGTCTGCCGCAGTGTAATCCCCTCGTAGGAGTAGGCCGGACCCATCTCGAGCACACCCTTGCTTCCGGTCACTTTAAAGAAGCCCGGCATGGCTCCGCCATAGGTTGTGCTGCAGGTCGCCAACACTCCTGAAGGAAACCGCGTCGTCCATGTCAGCGTCTCCTCAACTTCCTTGAACCGCGGATCTCTCTCGTCGGAGTCAGAGAATGCACGGAACTCTGCCGGTTCCTCCCCCGTCAGGTACCGTGTCGCGTTGAGGCAGTAGATCCCCACATCCATCAGGCAACCGCCGCCCGCAAGCTTCTTCTCAAGCCTCCATACGCCGGGTTTGCTGTCGAAGCCATATGCCGCTTCGATCGACCGAAGCTCCCCGATCTCGCCGTTGCGTATCCGCTCGATCGCTTCAAGTGTGAGCGGCTCATACTGCATGCGGTACGCGATCATCAGCTTCACATTCGCCGCCTTGCTCGCATCAATCATCTGCTGGCACTCCGCCACACTCACCGCCATCGGTTTTTCGCAGAGCACATGCTTGCCCGCCTTGGCTGCGCGGATGGTGTACTCCGCATGCATGCTGTTCGGCAGCGCAACGTAGACCGCGTCGATGGCCTTGTTCTCGCGCATGCGATCCATATCCGCGTAGCTGTACACGGAGGCCGGCGAGATTCCTAGCTGCGCGGCCTGCGCGGCCGCCTTCTCCGGATGCCCGCTCACCAGCCCCGTAATCTGCACGTGCCGGCTCATTCCTACACCGCCGATGAAGTGCTTCGCGATCTCTCCCAGACCGATCACGGCATAGCCGATCTTTTTCTCGGACACCGGGCCAGTGGCCTGCCCGAACGCACGCGGGAGTATCCCCGCCGCCCATCCCATTGCCCCGATCTGCAATCCCCGCCGCGCGAACATCCGCCGTGTCATTCCCATCGCAGTTCCCTCGTCTTTTTGTAGATGCGCGCCATCGCCGGCTGCGCCGCATCCTCCCGCTGCGCTTCAGATATGCTTGCGGATATCCCCGGCCTTCTTGAAAGACCTTTGCCCGACATGCTCCAGCTCCGCTATGAAAGCCTTATCGCCGTCCTTATCCTCTCGCTTTGCGTGGCTATCATTGCGGATCCTATCCGCGTCGCCAACTTTCTCTATCGCCGTGCCATCGCGGAAGAAGGCGATCTTTACTTCACCCTCGCCTATCGTCTCATCGCAATTGTTGGCGGCCTGATCGCGCTCTACATCCTTACCGTCGATCTTTGGCAGCTTGGCCATCTGTAGTGAGTCTCTACACAGCCGAGGCCTCGCTGAGGCCATCCGAACTTCATGCCGCCTACACGATCAGGACATCGAGGCCGAGCCGCTCGAAGGACTGCACCATCTCCGGCTCGACACCGTCATCTGTGATGACGGTATGGACCTCCTTGAGCGAGCAGATGCCGGCTGCGCTATAGGTGCCGAGCTTGCTTGAGTCCGCCACGACAACGACCCGCTTGGCATGGAGAACCATTGCGCGCAGGAGAAAGGCCTCGTCGGGCTCGATCACGGTGACGCCGTGCTCGGCGTCGACGCCGCAGACACCGAGGAAGGCGATATCGAAGAAGAGCCGCTCGATCGCCTCATAGGCGGTCTTGCCGACCATGGAAAAGGCACCCGGCCAGCGCACTGATCCGCCCGTCAGGGTGACCTGCAGCGACGGCAGACTGGAGAGCTCCATGCCGATGTTCACGGCGCTGGTCACGATATGGATATTGTTGCGGTGGCGCAGGCTGCGGGCAACCTGCGTCGTTGTCGTTCCGGGGGCCAGCGCGATGGTCTGGCCTTCAAGCACCAGCTGTGCCGCGGCAATAGCGATGCGGCGCTTCTCGTCGGCAAAGCGCTCTTCGCGCAAGGGAAACGCGGCGTCGAAGCGGAAGGGCTCGTAGGTCATCTTGCCGGCAAGCTCTACGGCGCCGTGGGTTCGATGCACCAAGCCGCGCTGCTCCAGCTTGGTGAGATCGCGCCGGACGCTCGCAGCCGAAGTATCCACCTGCACCGCAAGATCGTCGACGCTGCACTTTCCCCGCTGCAGCAGCAGGTGCAGGATCTGATTGGCACGATCCTGTGTTTTTTGAGCCAACACACCCCTCCTCGCGACGAAATCACCCATCTGCGCAGTGGAAGCCAGTGTATCCTCAGCCGAAAAGAAGTCTCATTCTGCGCATTTGGGTGGTGTTCGCGCAAAAGGGTGCAAAAAGATCGTTGACATCGTTCAACAAATGACCCTATCCTCAGTCACCAAGACTGCTCGTTCCCTGTCATCTTTCGCCCGTCCTCGCTGTACGAACCTTCTGAGGAGATGGAGCCGTGGGAAGTACGGGTCAGTCTCTTAAGAGGATCCTCGCCCATGAACTCGCGTAACAGCCGCCTCGCCCTTCTTCTCTGTCCTGCCGTGTTTACGCTGAGCGCCTCGCCGATGCTGGCGCAGACTGTGACCGGATCTGTAACTGGAACTATTACGGATGCAAGCGGCGCTGTGCTGCCAAACGCAAGCGTCTCCGTGCGCAACGTAGAGACAGGCGTGGCTACGACCACGACGGCAAACGGAGATGGCGTGTACAGTGTGCGCTTTCTGCCGATCGGACGCTATGCCGTAACAATTACAGCGCCCGGCTTCACGCAGCAGACAGTCCCGCCCTTCACGCTCGAGATCAACCAGACTGCGAAGATTGACGGCAAGCTCTCGGTTAGCGGCTCAGACACCAAGGTTGAGGTGGATACGGTCGCGCCGATCCTGAATACAAACGACTCATCACTGGGTATCTCGCTGTCGACAAATGAGATTGCGAACATCCCGCTGAATGGGCGAAATTTTTCCTCGGTGACTATCTTTCAACCGGGTGCCGTGGTCACCGATCCGCAGGGACTTACTGGCACAAACGCCATTGAGCGCAGTCAGCTGAGCAATGGTGTGGCTTCTATCAACGGCAATCGCAATCAGGCGAACAACTACACCCTAGACGGAGCGGACCAGAACGAGCCTCAGAATAACCTGATTGCTTACAATCCAGCCCCGGATGCGCTCGATGAGGTTCGCGTGATCAGCGCCAATGCGCCTGCCTCCTACGGCAATGCCAATGGCGGAGCGGTCGTTTCCATTCTTAAGAGCGGCACCGATAAGTTTCATGGATCCGTCTATGGCTATCTTGAGAATGCCAATCTGAACGCCAATACCTGGGGCAATAAACACCATGGAAGCGCAGCTGACTTCACACCTCGGAACCCCTACACCCAGTCTATCTTCGGCGGCACGCTAGGCGGACCAGTCCTAAAGGACAAGCTTTTCTTCTTCGTAGACTACGAGGGTATTCGGAATCATAACGGAGGTTTTCAGAATGCTAGCGTGCTGACGCAAGCCATGCGAAACGGTGACTTTAGCACGCTCTACAATAATGGTGGAACGCAGCTCTACGACTCGCAGAACGGCTTCACGGCGTACGCAAACAATCAGGTTCCGATCAACAACCCGGTTGCGAAATATCTGTTTGCGCACCCTGAGCTGTACCCGCTTCCGAACGTTACGTCGAGTGACGGTCTGATCAGCAACAACTATCGCGCGCCACAGCGCAGCTTCGTTACGACGAATCAAGGCGACGTGAAAATCTCCTACAACAAAGGCCAGAGCAATAAGTTCAGTGCCTTTTATGCTCAGTCCAATGCGAATGACTTCACGACGGCACTGATCCCCGTATCCTTTCCGAGCCAAAATCAGTTTCCGACCAAGTTAGGTGGCGGTAACTGGATCCATACCTTCTCGCCGGCCATTGTCAATGAGGCACGAGTAACCTTTACGCGTGTGCGCTGGGATCAGGGCGTGCCGACCGATCCCTCGGGGCTCTTCGGCTTGAACGGCAACAGCATCGTGGGGATTCCGTTCGGCGCGCAGCAATATGTGGGCTTTTCGGATCAGGGATTTGGCGCCACTGATCCCGGCACGACGGCTAATCCGCAACAGTTTCGCGATAATACATTTAATTATTACGAGAACCTGACGTGGCAGCGCGGTAAGCACCTTTTATCTTTCGGTGTTCAGGCTATCCGCTACCAGCAGAACTATGTGAACTCCTCAAACTTTGGTTTTCTTGGGCAGATGATCTACTCAGGGACTTACACCAGCAATCCAAATGTGACGAACGGCGGCGGTGGCTACAGCGTCGCGGATTTTGTGCTCAATCGGATCAATGAAACCAAGATTGCTTCGCCGCTTGGCCGCATCAGCCAGCGGCAGTGGCGTACGGCAGGATACGTCCAGGATGACTGGAAGGCCTTGGATAGATTGACACTAAATCTCGGCCTGCGTTATGAGTTCGACCAGCCCTGGTTTGAGCGGCACAACAAGACGGCTAACGTTCTGCTTGCAACCGGGCAGCCCATCTACGCGGGTTCCATTCCCGCAGGTGCTCCGGCTGGAGCGGGTGTATGCCCAACACGAGCCTGCTACAACGCAAACTACACGCAGTTCCAGCCGCGCATTGGCTTCGCCTTTCAAGCAACACCTCGCACGGTGATCCGCGGCGGCTATGGCGCGACCAGCTTCTTTGAGGGTTACTCCTTCAACCAGCGGCTGACCACCAGCCCACCATTCGCCAGCGGTGCAGATACCAAGTTTAATTCTCCATCTGCGACTGATCCAGGTGCACCGAACACTGTACAGAACGGCTTCTCGCAGGTACAGAATCAGAATCCGTCGGGCTACTCGGTCTGGCCGCAGAACACACAGCCGGCCTACATTCACCAGTTTAATCTGACGACAGAGTTCGCGCTTAATAATGCCCTGGCTTTGACGGTCGGTTATCTCGGGGAATCCGGTCAGCACCTGGCCGACTATCGCAACGGCAACCAGCTCACCCTGGCGCAGGCGCAGCGAATTGCCACGGTCGATCCCAATGCTGCGCTTCCAATTGATGCCGCACCTTACTTCAATCTTGTCGGCCAGCAGGGCAACTTGCTCATCACCGAGTCAAATGCCGGGATGAACTATAACGGCGCTCAGGTGACGTTGCGCCAGCGGGCGGTGCATGGGCTGGAATACACCGTCAACTACACGTATGCGAAGTCCATGACGAACTCCGCAGGTGACTACGGACAGCCAGGCATCTCCGGCCAGAACGGCTCCTTTCAGGATGGCTACAACGGTTTTGCCGACTATGGTCCAGCCGGCCAGGACATCCGACATAACCTCAACTTTGTTGGTGTCTATGCGGTTCCGTTCGGCCGCGGCCAGGTGTATGGGGCGGGCGTCAATCGCATCGTTGATCTCGCTGCCGGAGGGTGGAAGGTCTCTTCATCGATCCTGCTGTACTCCGGTCTGCCGCTCACGATTAACTCGCCGGGAAGCAGCAACACCTTCAGCTTCGGCCAGCAGCGTGCCAATCATTACCGTAAGCTCGTTATCCGCAACCGCAGCACGGCGAACTGGTTCGGCACAGACCCGTCGGCTACGCCATGCTCGGGCGGCGGCGATAATGGCGTCTGCGCGTATGGCATCTCGGCGCCAACTACGTTTGGTACAGCTTCGGTGGGCAGCGAGCGTGCTCCTGGATACAAACAGTTCGATCTCTCTACCTTCAAGGACTTCCACATCACAGAGGCGCAGGCACTTGGCTTCCGTGCGGACTTCTTCAATGTGCTGAATATGACCAGCCTGCAGAACCCGCAGAACGACAGCAGCAGCCCGACGTTCGGACAAATTACGGGTGTCCGCTCGCCGGCGCGGCAGATTCAGTTCTCAGCGCACTACCAGTTCTAGTTCGAAGAGGTTTCACACAACAAGAGAATGGAGCCTGCGAGCTCCGTTCTCTTGTTGTTGAGTTGCTGCAGAAAGTTCAATGGCCTGTGCCGCTCTGGAGCCTTGCGACCAGGTGCTGGATATCGTGTGAGCTGACCTGCGGTGGTTGATCCGGGTCGGCTACGTGGCCTCGAACCGATCCATGAAAGTGGCGGGTACCGGTGGTGCTGACCAGGCCGGCGGCACCTTCGGCGCGCAGGCCGCCGCCGGCTGCGATTTCCACCCGGCCGCGGGCTAGACGAACTAGATCCGCGAGCGCGGCTGCTCCTTCGAAGACGTCCGCGCCGCCGCCTGAGGTGAGGATGCGCCGGCAGCCGGTGCGGATCACGGCTTCGAGTGCCTGCGGCAGCGAGGGCGTGGCGTCAAAGGCGCGATGGAACGTGACCTCAAGCGGCGCGGCCAGGGCGACCAGATCGCGTGTGCGCTCGATGTCCACGGTTCCATTGCGATGCAGCACGCCGAGGGCAAAGCCGCTGACGCCAAGCGCTTTGCCGTGCCGCAGATCTTCGCGGATCAGGTGGAACTCGAGATCGGTGTAGACGAAGTCTCCGGCGCGCGGACGCAGCAGCATGAAGATGGGAAGGCCGCTGCGTCTGACGGCCTCCTGCACCAGGGCGTGGCTCGGTGTGAGGCCGTCCACGCTCAGGTCGGCACAGAGCTCAATGCGAGCCGCTCCGCTTGCCTTGGCGATCAGGCAGGCGTCGAGACTTTCAGCGCAGAGCTCAAAGACGATTTCCTGGACGGGAGAGAACACAACATTCCTTTACACGAGGTGCGGCGAGCGGATGGCAGAGAGCGATCGAACTCTCTGAGCCGAGCTTTGTCGATCAGGTAAGCAGAAATTCTGCTCGAAACACGATCGAATGCCAGATTATCGCAGATAAACAGTCACTTTCGTCACCACCAATGAGAGTTAGCCTGCCACATCGGTGGCAGGCTGACTGGAGTTGGGGAGTGCGGGTTATAGGCTCAGCGAGGGTGGAAAGGAGGCTGGATCGGCGCCCAGGGTGGTGTTCGGTTCCGGGCCCATGTCGAGCATGAGCGTGCCGCCTTGCGCGATCTCGCTATGGTTGAACCAGACGCGCTGCTGCGGCTTGCCATTGAGGGTGAAGGCTTGGATGTACTGGTGCGCGGGATCCTTGCGATTGACCTTGATCTCGAGCGTCTTGCCGCCGGCAAGTTGCAGGGTGGCGTGCTCGAACAGGGGCGAACCGAGGATGTAGTCGCCGCTGACGGCGTTGCAGGGATAGAATCCGAGCGCGCTGAGCAGGTACCAGGCCGACATCTGGCCGACGTCCTCGTTGCCCTGCATGCCGTCAGGGTTGGCCGAATACATGGTCTCGAGCAGCATCCGGGCGCGGGCCTGGGTCTTGGCGGGCGCGCCCGCGTAGACGTAGAGATACGCGATGTGGTGCGAGGGCTCGTTGCCATGCGCGTACTGGCCGACCAGGCCGGCGATGTCCGGCGGTGCATTCTTGGGCAGGGTGGACGGGACGGTGAAGAGGGCGTCGAGCTTGATGAGGAACGGCTCGCGGCCGCCGAAGAGCGCGATCAGGCCGGCGGGATCGTGCTGGATGCCGAAGGTGGTCTGCCAGGCGTTCGACTCGGTGTAGTCGCGATACTCGTCGGAGTGGCCCATGTCGATGGGGTCGAAGGGCGCAGTGAACTGGCCGTTATCGAGCTTTGGCCGCATGAAGGCGGTAGAAGGGTCGAAGTAGTTTTTATAGTTCGTGGAGCGCTTGGTGAGCATTGCGGCATCGTCGGCCTTGCCGAGCTTCTTGGCGACGTGCGCGATGGCGAAGTCGTTATAGCAGTACTCGAAGGTCTTGGAGACGGACTCTTCTTCCTTGTCCGCGGGAATGTAGCCTTTGGCGCGGTAGTAGCCCAGGCCGCGGTAGTCGTCGACCATGGCGCGCTTCATCATGAGCGTGTAGGCCTTATTCCAATCGACGCCGGTGAAGCCCTTGTTACAGGCCTCGGACATGACAGAGGCGGAGTGATAGCCGGTCATGGTGCCGGTCTCGCGGCCGCCGAGCGGCCAGACGGGCATGCCCTCGGGGCTCTCCTCGGCCATGCGCATCAGGCAGTTGACGAAGAGCGGAACCTTGTCGGCGTTGAGCAGGGTATAGGCCGGGTGCGCGGCGCGATAGGTGTCCCAGAGCGAGAAGGTGCTGTAGTTTCGCTGGCCGGCGGGCAGGGTATGGACCTGATTGTCCATGCCGCGATACTGGCCGTCGACATCGTCGAAGAGCGTGGGGCCGAGATAGAGGTGGTACAGGGCGGTGTAGAAGACCTTGCGGTGCGCTTCGTTTTGCGTCTGGATCTGGATCTTGGAGAGTTCGCGGCGCCAGGCGGCGTGCGAGGCGGTCCGGATCTTGTTGAAGTCCCAGGTGCTGCACTCGACCTTGAGGTTCTTGGCGCCGCCCTCGGGGCTGACGCCGGAGATGCCGGTGCGGACGAGGATGACTTCGTTTGCCTTGGTTTTGAAGTGCAGGACGGCTTTGAGGTTTTCGCCGGTAAGCTCCTGCCCTGCAGCAGGTTGCGGAACTTCCTTGTCGTCCGAGTAGAAGACGACACGGTCGGGTGTTCGGGAGGTTTCGAGGGTGAAGAAGGTCTTTCGATCCTGCGCCCAGGCTGAGGTCACATGGCCTCCTGCGAGGGTTGCGGGGCCTTTAAGCGCGATCTGGGCGGACTTGGTGCGGGACTTTTTTCCGCTTGAGTTGGCGTGGCGGAGATCGACGATGATCCAGGCCTGCTCGCTTTGGGGGAAGGTGTAACGGTGGAGGCCGGTGCGCTCGGTTGCGGTGAGCTCGGCGCGAATCTTCGGGTCTTTGAGCAGGACGGCGTAGTAGCCGGGCTCCATGACCTCATCGGTGTGGTCGAAGCGCGAGCGGTAGCCGGAGGTCGGATTATCGCGGGAGCCGGCGTCGAGTTTGACCTCACCGATGCCCGGCATGACGAGGAAGTCGAGCAGATCCGAGCCGCCGGTGCCGGAGAGATGGGTGTGCGAGAAGCCCATGATGGAGGTGTCGGAGACGTGGTAGCCGGAGCACCAGTCCCAGCCATCGTTGTAGGTATCGGGCGAGAGCTGCACCATGCCGAAGGGAACGCTGGCGCCGGGATAGGTGTGGCCATGGCCGCCGGTGCCGATGCGCGGGTCGACCCACAGCAGCGGATCCTCGCCGGAGACCTTCGCGAACCTGGGAGCCGCGGCGTGCGCTACGGCGGAAAGCTGCGGGAGGGCGGAGGTCGTGAGGGCGGCGGCAGAGGCGCGTTCAAGGAAGCGACGGCGGGAGAGCATGTAGAACCTCGGTCACAGGTTTTGGAGTCAAAGAAGGTGAGCGGATGACGCTCGTATCGCCACCATTTTGCGCTCTGGGTTCAGGAACAAGCAAACGAGGGCCTTGTTTGTGTATTAAGCGGGCTGCTGGTGCGAGAAACACGCAATTCCGTTTGGAATGACACACCAAGGAGGACCGCTGTTTGCGAGGTCGCGTCGCTGCGCTCCGTTGCTAAGAGCGGAACGCGGGGATTCTTCCCCTTCGACTTCGCTCAGGGTCAGAATGACAAGCAGAAAGCAAAAAGCAAAAGCAAAAACGAAGAACAAACAACGAAGAACTGCTCCTCACGAGCTGATGATGCCTTTGCTCAGGGCGTAGCGGGTCAGTTCGGCGGTGGTGCGGACGCCGAGTTCGTCCATGAGGCCGCTTTTATGGAATTCTACAGTTTTGGCAGAGATGCGCAGGGCCGAGGAGATTTCCTTGGTGGAGCGGCCTTCGGCGATGAGCTGCAGCACCTCGCGCTGGCGCACGGTGAGCTCGACGCCGAAGAGGTCGGAGGGATCGGCGTTGGGACTGAGCTTCATGCGGCCGTTGACCTCCGCGGCGGGAATGAGCGGTGTGATGTAGTAGCCGCCGCGAAGCACCGAGTTGATGGCGAGCAGAAGCTCGTTCGAGGCGGACTGCTTGGCGACGTAGGCGCGGACGCCGGCCTGGAACGCGGCGCGCAGGTAGTCGCGGTCGAGCTGCTGGGTAACGACGACCAGGTGCGTGCCGGGAAGCTGGGCGGTGAGCTGGCGGGCAGCCTCGATGCCGTTGAGCCCGGGCATGGCGATGTCGAGAACGATGAGGTCGGGGCGGAGTTGCAGGGCACCCTCGATCAGCGCTCGGCCGTTCGCGGCGGTGCCGACGATCTCAAACTCAGCGGAGAGAAGGCGCGTGAGGCCGTCGAGCATGAGGGCGTGGTCGTCAGCAATCATGAGCCGCTTGCGCATTCGTTCTTCGCACCTGATTTGCAAGGGAAGGTCTGATCTAGTCCTTTAGTATTACCAAACTGACCTCAGCGGCTAAAGCCGCGTTGGATTGAAAGCACTAAGGGTATGGCTGAAGCCATGTCTTTAACGAAGAGGGACTTAGTCGGAGTCTCGTTAGGCAACACTATACGATCTGCGCCGAATCGAGTGGGACATCCACGCTGACGGTGGTGCCACGGCCAAGCGCCGAGGTAATTTTGAGCTCGCCACCGGCCAGGCGAGCTCGCTCTTTCATGCTGATGAGGCCGAGACCTTCCCGGGGGAAGTCGGTCTCGAGATCGAAGCCCTGGCCAAGGTCGAGCACCTCGAGATGTAAGCTGTGGGCGCCAGGAAGGCCCGAGTCCTCCCGGCCTTCGAGCATGACCTTCACGTGGGTCTTGCCGGCGTGCTTGACGACATTGCGCAGCGCCTCCTGGGTGATGCGATAGAGCGCGGTGACGGCGGGCTGCGGCGTAAGCTCCGGCACGTTCAGACTGGCGAAGGTGACGGGCATGCCTTCGCGCTTGCCGAACTCGTCCACGAGTGAGCGAAGCGCGGCGGTGAGGCCGAGGTCGGTGAGGATGGAGGGGTGCAGACGATGCGAGATCTGGCGCACGTCCGAGTTCAGCGACTGCAGCTGGGCGCGCAGGGTATCGATGCCGGCGCGGCGCTCGGCGGCGGTGCCGGCGGACTGCGTATTTTCCAGCCCCTGAGCGAGCAGGCTGAGCCGCTGGCTGACGTCGTCATGGAGCTCGCGAGCGACGTGCTGCCGCTCCTCCTCCTGCGCGTTGAAGAGGTGCGCGGTCAGGCCGCGGAGCTCGTCCCTGGTCTGGTCGAGCGTGCGGGCGGCGACCTCAATGCGGGCCTCGAGATCTTTCTGCTGCTCGCTGAGGAGCTGCTCGGCGGCACGGCGCGCCGTGATGTCTTCCATGGTGAGCAGGATGACCTGGTTCTTGTCGGCGAGGAGCGCCTGGCCTTTGATCAGCAGGGTCATCTTGCGCGCGGTGGTAGAGACGTGTTCGAACTCAAGCACCTTGGACTCGTCGGCCTTCAGCAGATCGAGCAAACGGTCGACAAAGCCGTCGATGCCCCAGATGGCCTCGACCAGATCGGGAAGGGAGCGACCGGTAAGATCGCGGGTGGGGCGGCCGGTGAGCTCGCGGAAGGCGGTGTTGACGGTACGGATGGTGCAGTCGCGGTTGAGGACGACGACGGCAACAGGGACGGTTTCAAGGATGGTGCTTGAGAAGTCGCGCGCGTCTGAGAGCTGCTGCTGGCTGCTGCGGAGCTGGTGAATATCAACGAGGACGACCACCAGGCCCTCGATGCGATTTTCCGCGGTGCGGTAGGGGCGTATGCGGAGCATGTGCCAGCGGCGGTCGCGGTCCATGACCTCGAGCTCGCGGGCGTTGAGGGTGTCAAGGACCTCAAGAAGCAGCGGCTCGATGTCCTCGACGCTAAGCTGCAGGCGGATCTCCGAGATGGAGCGCCCGACGTCTGACGCGCGAATGTTCATCAGGCGCTGCATGGGTGGCGTGAACTGGCGAATCTTCAGGTCGCTGGTGAGCATGAGCAGCGGGATGTTGACGCTGTTGAGCAGGTTGGTGAGGTCGTTGCCGGTCTGCAGCAGGACGAGGTTTCGCTGCTGCAGCTCCTCGTTCACGGTCTGCAGCTCTTCATTCGAGCTTTGCAGCTCTTCCTTGGTGGTTTCGAGCTCTTCGTTCGAGCTCTGCAGCTCCTCGTTAGCGGACTGGATCTCTTCGTTGGCGCTGACGAGCTCCTGGTTGCGAGCGTCGCGCTCTTCAATAAGAAGATGCAGGCGCAGGCGGGCGGCGTCAAGATCGGTGCGGAGCTGCATACTGAGCGTTTCTTGACCGTCGGTGCCCGTCTCCGGCGGTAAAAGCTCCGTGACGGAGACCGGAGAGGCCGCATTGATGGGTTGGAAGAGCACAAGAAAGCATCGGGTGCGAGGGGGGATGCTGCTGATAGGAAGCACGTCCACTTGGAGCTCGCGTGTGCTGCCGGAGTCGCGCAGCATGACGGGAGAGATGCTGACCGGAACGTTCTCGCGGATGGCGTGCTCGAGGTTCTCTTGTACCTGGTTTGCGACCTCCGGACGAAGCAGACGAAGCAGATTCCAGCTGACGCTGCCGGCGGGCAGCTGGACAAAGGGGGCGGTCTGGCCGCGAACCTGCAGGATGTTGAGATGCTCGTCGATCACAACGCCGGCGGGGGCAAAACGGGCGAGCACAATGCGATCGGCGGCGCGCTGCAGGTCGAAGTCCGGCCAGCTGCGCGGCGGCAGAAGCTCATCGTCCTTTACGGGGGAAGGGATGATAGAGGCGAGCAGGTCGGGGAAGTCAAAGGCGACCGGGCTGCTGCCGTTGCCGATCTTGCTGTAGATCTTATTTTTGCGGTCGAAGGTGCCGAAGAGATCGGGGAACTCGCGCAGGCTCTCCGACATGCCGAGCAGCAGGTAGCCGTTAGGCTCGAGCGCGTAGTGAAAGGTGGCGATGACGCGGCGCTGCAGGACCTGCTTGAAGTAGATCATAACGTTGCGGCAGCTGAGCAGATCGATGTGCGAGAAGGGCGGGTCGCCTGAGAGGTTTTGCCGGGCGAAGATGCAGGTGTCTCGGACGCGTTTGGAGATCTGGTAGCCGCGATCGACTTTGACAAAGAAGCGGCGGAGGCGCTCGGCGCCGACCTCGGCGACGATGCTGTCGGGATAGGTGGCGAGACGGGCGAAGTCGATGGCGCGGTCGCTGGCGTCGGTGCCGAAGATCTGAACCGGCGTATCGAGGTGGTTGGCGGAGAGGTACTCGAGCACGATCATGGCGAGCGAGAAGGCCTCTTCGCCGGTAGAGCAGCCGGCGGACCAGATGCGGACGGGCTGCTCGGGAGGCCGGCCGTAGAAGAAGGCGGGAAGCACGACGGTCTTGAGGGCGTCCCAAAACTCGGGGTCGCGAAAGAAGCGTGTGACGTTGATGAGGGCTTCTTCCTGCAGGGTGCGAAGCTCATCGGAGCGGGCCTGCAGATAGCGGACGTATTCGGTAAGGGTATCGATGCGCAGCAGAACCATGCGGCGGGCGATGCGGCGGCGCAGGGTCTGCTCCTTATAGAGCCGGAACTCAAGTCCGGAGACGCCGCGCAGCATCTGGAGCAGGCGGGCGAAGTGCTGCGCGTCGGGATCGTTGCCGCGGGCGCCCTCTGTGCCGGAGCCTGCGTTAGTACCGCCGCTCTCTTCCATCTGGCGGACGCCGGGCCGGGCGAACTGGCGGGCGAGCCGCTGGAGCTCGGTGGCGATCTCCGCGGGTGGGAGGACGAGATCGACGTGATCGGCGGCGATGGAGCTGCGCGGCATGCTGCTGTGCTGCGCCGTGTCGGGGGTTTGGACCAACGCGATGCCGCCCTCGCCCTTGATGGTCTTGAGCCCGAGGGCGCCGTCGGAGTCGGCGCCCGAGAGAACGACGCCGATCGCGTAGTTTTTCTGGTCGGCGGCGAGCGATCGGAAGAAGAGATCGATCGGCAGATGATGCAGGTGGCCGATGGCGCGGGCGTGCAGATGGAAGCGCCCTTGTTTTATTGACGCGTCGAAGTTGGGGGTGAGGACGTACAGGTGGTTCGGCAGGGGTTGCTGGCCGTCTTCCATGGAGAGGACGGGCATGGTCGTTGACTTCGACAAAATCTCCGCCATGTAGCTCTTGTGGTCGGGCGAGAGATGGGTGATCAGGACGAAGGCCATGCCGGTATCGGCAGGAAGGGCGGTCAGGACGTCGCGCACAGCCTGCAGCCCGCCGGCGGAGGCGCCAAAGGCAACGATGAGATACGGAAGGCTGGGAGTTTGGCGATCAAGATCGGCCGACTCGACCACAAGATCGTCCAGAGGCTCAGCCTGGAAGTGGGCGTTCTCCTGTGGGGGAACGGGTTCGGTGGACTCTGGAATCGTCTCGGAGCGGGCGCTTGAGGCGGGCACTCCGCCCGAAGCTGCCTCGTTTCCACTCGATCCGGCTCTTTCGTTCAACATGCTGCCATCCTAGCCTTCCGGAGCAGGGTTTGCTCCGCGGGTATTAAGGAACAGTGAAGGTATCGAAATCCACTTACACCGAAGGCTAGGACTCTGCCTAGTATGTCGATTTGTATCGAGCAATTACTTTGGTTTAGTACCGCGTCTCTTTTCTGTCCGATCTCTCTCCCAAGAAGGTGTTTATGCCCGAGTTAGCTGGCCTGCAGACTGGCCGAATGAACCCTTCCCTGATGGCGTCTCGTGCGGCGATGACGATCTTGCTGGTGGATGACGACTCCCTGGTACGGTCTGCGCTGCGGGCAGTGCTCAGCTATGCCGGCTTTACCGTTGTAGCCTGTGAGGATGGACCGACCGCGCTAAGCCTGTTCTCCCTACGGCCGAACATCGATGTGCTCCTGACAGACTTTCAGATGCCGGAGATGACCGGGTACGCGCTGGCGGAAGAGCTGACGCGGGCAACACCGCAGCTGCCGGTGGTGCTGGTCTCCGGCGCGGCACAGGAGGAGATTCCGCTCTCGGAGATTGCGGCCCACCGCTGGCACTTTCTGCCGAAGCCGGTCAACCGTGAGGTCCTGCTCAGGACTCTGGACGGCCTGTGTGGAGGAAGTCGCGGCCGCCAGCTCTCCGTGTAAGCCGTCGATCCTCTTCGTCTCTCAACACCTTCCTTTCTCGACAACCTGTGCAAGTGTTTCAGGCAAAAGTAACCCCCTTCAAACGAAGGGAGAGTGTCGGAGCCTGAAGAAGTGTTCTGGTCTAAACGCCCTGGGCAAGGCGATTGACCTGGTCAGCCTGCGGTCCCTTATCGCCTTGGATGATGTCGAATTCGACCTTGTCGCCGGCGTTGAGGCTCTTATACCCGTCCGCCTGGATGGAGCTGTAGTGCACAAACACATCTGGACCGTTGTCGTGCCCAACAAAGCCGTATCCTTTGGCATTGTTGAACCATTTAATCTCACCTTTGTACTGTGCCATAGGTCTACTCCCGTGCAGGGCTCGCAAGAAACGCAAGCGCTGAAGTGACTTGACCTTATGCCCCGTTCAGCCCGAGTCCTACTAGGAAGATGCCTAGCTCCTCGGGGCTGTGTGTTGATGTCGTCAATCGCGACCCAGGCGATGTTTTGTTCTAAGCCGGTCCGCTCCGTCCGGCCACAGTGCACGGGCGGAAGCCGAAGCTTTGTAGGATGAGAGAAAGATATCGCCGGTGCCGAAGCAAGCGTTAACGAAGGAGAGATGAACGCATGAGACAGAGGGACGGCGGAAGATCCCGGCGGCAGATCCTGAGGTTTTCGGGGGCCGCGGCCGCGATGGCGGCCATGAACGGGCTGAGGCTGACGCCGAACGTCTGGGCGCGCGAGACGGTGGCGCAGGACGACGGCTACGTGAAGGCTCCGTGGGACATCCGCGCCGGCCGGCCAAAGCTGGCAGAACGCCGCTTTCGCAGCGACGCGGTGGAGCAGTTTCTGGTGGAGCGGTCGGCCAGGATCGGCGACGCGGAGCTGCGGCAACTGTTTCTGAACTGCTATCCGAACACGCTCGATACCACGGTGGAACCCGGGATTTACGAGGGTAAGCCGGACACGGCAGTGTTGACGGGCGACATTCAGGCGATGTGGCTGCGAGACTCCTCCGCGCAGGTGTGGCCGTATCTGCCGCTGGCGGGGAAGGACCGGATGCTGCGGGATCTGCTGGAGGGCGTGATCCGGCGGCAGGCACGTTGCATCCTGATCGACCCCTACGCGAACGCGTTCATGGCAGACCTGAGCCAGCCGCCGCTGGCATGGAGCCGGACAGACAAGACAGAGCTGAAGCAGGGCGTGGGCGAGCGGAAGTGGGAGGTAGACTCGCTCTGCTATCCGATGCGCCTGAGCTATGGCTACTGGAAGGCGACCGGCGATACGGGGCCGTTTGACGCACGCTGGCACGACGCGATGAGGATGATTGTTGCCACGTTCAAGGTGCAACAGCGCAAGCATGGGCCGGGGCCGTACAGCTTCATGCGGGCGTCGACGACTTCGACCGAGATGCTGCCGCTGAGCGGATTCGGCAACCCGGTGAAGCCGGTGGGCTTGATCTTCTCGGGCTTTCGGCCATCGGATGACGCGTGCGTGTTTCCGTTTCTGGTGCCGTCGAATCTCTTTGCTGTCGTGAGCCTGCGGCAGATGGTGGAGATGGCGAGTGCGATCCTGCACGATGCGGTGCTGGCGAACGAGGCGGCAACGCTGGCTCAGGAGGTCGAGACAGCGTTGCGGCAGCATGCCATTGTGCAGACTTCGGCGGGCACGATATGGGCGTACGAGGTGGACGGGTTCGGCTCCCAGCTGCTGATGGATGATGCGAATGTGCCGAGTCTGCTCGGGCTGCCGTACCTGGGCGCGGTGGGAGCGAGTGCGGCGGACAGGGCACTGTACGCGCGAACGCGGGCCTTCTGCTGGAGTGCGCGGAACCCCTACTTCTTCAAGGGCACAGCGGGCGAGGGAATTGGCGGACCGCACGTGGGGCTGGATAGCATCTGGCCCATGTCGCAGATGGTCTATGCACTGACGAGTGACTCGGATGCGGAGATTGAGCACGCGCTCCGGATGCTGAAGGGATCGGCGCGCGGATTCGGGTTCATGCACGAGAGCTACAACAAAGACGATGTGAAGCAGTTCACGCGGGCGTGGTTTGCGTGGGCAAATACGCTCTTTGGGGAGCTGGTGGGCGAGGTCGCGGTGAGGCGGCCGGGGCTGGTGGGGTGACAGCCGGCGCCGTCGGGCCGGAACTCGACGAGTTCGCCGTAGTGCTGACGGGCCAGGGCGCGGCTAGGTGAGCTGGCGGGCGCGCCAGAGGGCGCCGAGGACGGGGTCGACGACTCCGGGCAGCGGCAGGAGAGTGGGGAAGTCGCGCCGGAGGAGAGCGAGGATGCGGTCGCGGACGAGCGGTACGTGCTCGAGGATGGAGCCGGCGAGGGCGAGGTGCGGTGGCGTGTCGGAGCCGGTGGAGGCAACGACGCGGTTGAGGATAATGCGGGCAAGATAGGCGAGGTCGGCGGACTCGGCTTCGAGGACGCGGTTGGCGACGGGATCGCCCGCGGCGGCGTGGGCGACGACGAGGGGGGCGAGTCGCGAGAGGTCGGGGGACGGCTGGCGGTTGGCGAAGTCGACGAGGGACTGGAAGTCGGGGAGCTGCCAAAGGTCGAGGATGGCCTGGAGCAGAGGGCTGGCGTCGTGCTCGTCGCGCTCGACGACGGCGGCGCGGAGGCCGGCGCGGCCGATGCCGTAGCCGGAGGCCTGGTCGGAGAGGGCCGGGCCCCAGCCGCCGGCGGTGATGATCTCGCCGGTGGCGAGGCGGCCGGCGACGTTGGAGCCGGTGCCGGAGAGAAGGAGGACGCCGGGCCGGCCCTCGAAGCCTGCGTCGAGGGCGATCTCGACGTCGCCGGCGAGGTGGAAGGCGCCGCCGACGCGGGCGGCGAAGGCCTGGTGCATCCAGTCGACGACGAGGGGGACGGTGTAGCCGGCGGCGCCGACGCAGGTGGCGGTGACGGCGGACATGGACAGGCCGGAGGCGAGAGTGAGCTCGTTGAGGGCGGTGTCAAGGTTGCCGGCGGTGGTGGCGGCGTCGGCGCGCATGCGCTTGATGGTGCCGGTAACGGTGCGGGCGAGCTCGCGGTGGTCGTCGGCGAGCAGGAAGGTGGTGCGTGTGCCGCCTGCGTCGACGGCGAGGTAGAGACCCATGCTTTCACTGTAAGCGACCGGCACGATGCACGGGGGGTGGGGCCCCCTCCCGGTACTTTGTACCCAAAGTCTTGTATTCATGGGGTTTGTGGATGGCGTCGCCTCCCTGAGGTTGCGATGGGTTTGTTCTGCTTCAAAGATAGAGGTTGGGGAGGGATCGGTGCGCCAGATGTAAGTCGCTGTTCGTATTGGGGTTAGAGGGGTTGGGGCTTGACGTGGTGATCCGGGGCGTGCGTTGTCTGGATGAGGGTACGTCGCTTCGCTCCGCGGTGAAAGGCGAATGCGGGGATTCTTCGCTGCGCTCAGAATGACAAATCAAAACAGAGGCGGAAAGCAGGTTCTTCCCCTTCGGCTTCGCTCAGGGTCAGAATGACAAACCAAGACAAAGGCGAGAAGCAGGTTCTTCCCCTTCGGCTTCGCTCAGGGTCAGAATGACAACCAAGAAAAGCAAGGGCGAGAAGCGGGTTCTTCGCTGCGCTCAGAATGACGATCGGAACAAGGGCCTGAGCGGGTTTTCGCTGCGGTCAGAGTGATAAGGCTGGGGACGATCGGGCTTTTGAGGTGATGGTGTGTCCTGTTATTCAGCCTGGCTGGGGAGGGTGTGGAGGGCGCGGGTGGTGGCGAGGCGGATGCTTTCGGCGACGGAGCCTTCGACGGCGGGGTTAAGAGAAGGCTGGGCGCGGGTGGCGAGGGTGCGGTTTTGGGTGTGGAGGGCTACGACCGAAGGCGACTTGGGCACGTAGGTTGCAGGGGAGGTATGGAAGGCGGGCTGACGGGTGATGGGCGCGGCGTAGGCGGGCTGATCTTGCTGATCTTGTCTATTTTCCTGATTTTCAGGAGCGGTGGAGGCGGTCTCGATGCTGTTCGCGCGTGGGAGGCGGATGCCGGCGAGGGCCTGGGCCTTGAGGGTGTTGGCGGGGGTGGCGCTGTAGGCGGCGTCGAGCAGGCCGTAGCGGTCTTCGCCGTTGATGCCCCAGTAGCTCCAGCCGATGCTGGGGTGGGCGCCGAGATAGGCGATGAGGGCCTGGAACCACTGGCCTTCGGAGCCGGGCTCGAGGCTCGAGATGTCGGCGTCGTTATTGGGTGTGCCGAACTCGCCGATCCATACGGGGGCGATGCCGGACTCACTGATGAAGCCCCAGTGGCGGTGGTAGAGGGCGGCGAGCGAGGCGGGTGTGGTGGCGGCGCTGAACCAGCTCTGCTGATATTCGGTGGGGCCGTAGACGTGGACGGAGTAGACGAGGCGGCCGGGAAGGGAGAGGCGGACGGGCGCGGTACGGACGCCGGCGAGGTTGCCGCCCCAAAAGTCGGACTCGGAGCCGACGGTGTCGGTGCCTTCGACGAAGACGAGCAAGCTGGGATTGACGCGGAGGACGGCGTTGCCGGCACGCTGGGCGGCGAGATGCCAGTCGTTTGCGCCGCTGCAGCTCCAGCAGGCGCCGCCCTGGGTGGCGTTGTGGGGCTCGTTGCGGAGATCGAAGCCGATGACGGTGGTGTTGCCTTTGTAGCGGGCGGCGAGGGTCGACCAATCGGCGATCCAGGCGGACTCAGGGTACTGGTCGGTGTACCAGAGGCCGCTCTGCTGGGCGCTGGAGCCGGCTTCGGAGCGGTGGTTATCGAGGATGACCTTGAGGCCGAGCTGGCCGGCGGCGGCGACGATGCGATCGAGGATCTGCAGGGAGTCCAGATCGGCGAGATCCCGGTTGATGGCCCTGCCGGTTGCATCCTCAAAGCGAATGCCGGAGGGGACGATGGGGGACTCGACCATCTGGTTTGAGAACGGGATGCGGATGGTGTTGTAGCCGGCGGCGTGGATGGAGCGGAGGATGGTGCGGTAGTCCTGCACGGTGAGGCCGCCGAGAACCATGTTGGTGGTCTCAAAGCCGCTCCAGTTGACGCCGCTGATGCGGACTGGCGTGCCGCCGGCGGTGAGGATGCGGCTGCCTTCGGCGTGCCAGAAGCCGGTGTCGACGTGGGTGAAGCGGGTCTCGATGGAGTGGGCGAGAACGGTACCGCCGAGGATGCCGGGGGAGAGGCGGAAGGCGCCGGCGGCGGACTTCGAGGCGGCCTGGGTGGGGGTCTTCGAGAGCGCATCCTGCGTGAGCGGGCAGGCAAGGACGGCGATGGCGATAGCCATGGAGGTTACGAGGAGAAAGAGGCGGCGGCGGCGCGAGGTGCGGGGTGTGCTGACGACGGGGACCGAGGCTGGAGAGTGTGTGCTCATGGGGTAAGACGCTCCTTGGTACTTTGCTGGGGTTACTGTGTTGCATCCCTGACGGGAGGTGGTGCAAGTGCTTCATCGGCCGGTTTCTAGTTTTGTTGAGGGTGTTGCCTCGACATTGTGGGTAGAAGCAAATGGGTGGCCAAAGCTGGAGAGGGAGGGGTGTGCCGGGATTTCGCGGCAATTTGCAAACTTTTGCACCTGAAGTAACTGGAAAGTGGATGGAGATTACCCTTCGGGAGGGAAAGTAGTTACCTATGTGGGGTGGTTGGTGAAGCGGGGGCGTGTGTACGTCGCTTCGCTCCGTCTTATAAGGCGAATGCGGGGATTCTTCGCTGCGCTCAGAATGGAAGAAAGAGAAGCGAAGGACTTCAATCAAAGTCTCTTGAGGGCATTTGTTGGGTTTTTGCTCTGGACTGTGTTCAGGTCGGGGCGAAAATGCGGGGATCTCTCCACTCGCGTTGCTCGGTCGAGATGACGGCATTCTGTGTTGGAAGATTTGGGAGTCTTGCTGCCCGAGGCAAGGTGCGGGGATTCTTCGCTGCGCTCAGAATGACAAACCAAAA
>CAXTRT010000039.1:0-37690 GCA_964246835.1 uncultured Acidobacteriaceae bacterium
TATGGGCTGCGGACCGGGGTGGGGGTGCGGGAGGCGCGGGCGCGTTGCCCGGAGATTGTGCTGGTGGAGTCGCGGCCGCGGGTGTATGTGGAGATGCACCATCGCATTCTGGCGGCGATCGAGCAGTGTCTGCCGATCGAGGCGGTGCTCTCGTGCGATGAGTTTGCGTGCCGGCTGATGGGGCGGCAGCGGGAGCGCGGGCGAGCACTGGCGCTGGCGGAGGAGGTGAAGGAGCAGATACGGCGGCGGGCGGGAGCCACGCTGCGCTGCTCGATCGGGCTGGGGCCGAACCGGCTGCTGGCGAAGATCGCGGGCGAGATGCAGAAGCCGGACGGGCTGCGGGCGATTGAACGGGGAGAGCTGCCGGAGGCGCTGGACGGGCTGGCGCTCGAGGACGTACCGGGGATTGGGCGGCGGATGGAGCGCCGGCTGGAGCGGGCGGGGGTGACGACGGTGCGGGAGCTGAGCCGGCTAAGCCGGGAGCGGCTGGGCGCGCTGTGGGGCAGCGTGCTGGGGGAGCGGCTGTGGCTGGAGCTGCAGGGGGAGGACCTGCCGGAGCCCGCGGCGAAGCCGGCCTGGAGCATCAGCCGGCAGCATATTCTGCCGCCGAAGCTGCGAACGCGCGAGGGCTGCCGGCAGACGGCGCTCAAGATGCTGCTGGACTGCGCGGCCAAGCTGCGGCGGAAGGAGATGTGGGCGTGCGGGCTGGGACTGGCGATCTACCACCTGGACCACAGCTTTGTGTTTGAGGCGCACTGCCCGATCCCGGCGTGCCAGGATATTTTTAGTTTGCAGGCGCACTTTCTTACGCTATGGGAGGGCTCGCCAAACCATACGCCGGCAAGCCTGTGTGTGTTTCTGACGGATCTGCAGGCGACGCCGACGCCGAGCCTGTTTCCGGCCGAGCAGGCGGGTGCGCGGGCGGCCGCGAACCGGGCGGTGGAGGGGCTGCAGCGGAGGTTTGGTCAGGATGCGGTGTATCTGGCGTCGCTGCATGGGGCGCAGGAGGCGGCGCCGACGCGAATCTCGTTCGGTCCGCCGCCATCGCTTGCGGCGTTCGATCGGAAGAGGGCGGGAGCGAAGCGCACGCTGGTTTGAAGCTTGCCGAGCCGAACGCTTGGTAACGAATGCTCCCGCCTGAAGGGGATTGCAGAAAAGAGAGCGGTCCAGGGACAGGGCTACCTCATGAAGTCGAGAGCTACAAACTATGGTGGTTACTTTTTGGCGGCTTTGGCGGTGGTTTTGGCTGCCGTCTTCTTCGGAGCCGTCTTTGCCGCGGGCTTTGCGGCGGGTTTGGAGGACTTGGCCGTGGTCTTCTTTGCCGCAGCGGTAGTGGACTTTTTCGGGTGATCGTCGTCGTCGGGATGGATCAGCTTGTTGAAGTTGCTTTCCGCGCCTTCCTTGGTGACGTCCTGGTAGACAAGAGCGAGGTTGCTGGCGTCGAACTTCTCGAAGAACTCGTCCCAGGAGATCTCTTTGAGGTTGCTGTCGTTGTGGTTTTTGGCTTTGGGGAACTCGATGCGGAGGATGCCGGTTTGCCCGTTCTTTTCGGTGCTGGCGACCTCTGCCGGTTTGGCTCCGCGGGCCTCAGCCCAGTTGCGAATCTCATCGTGGTCCTGCGTGGTTTTGGAAAGTGCCATGGATCACCTTTTTGGAATGTGTGTACCGCTGCGTGCAGAAGGCGGCTGACAGAGTACGATGACGCTCCGGAGGCGAGTGGAGGGGTGAGGCGCGGGGTGACTTCGATGCGGCGCAAAGGTTTGGAAGAGCTGGTTGTATGCGAGGAAAGAGGAGGGACGAGTGATTCGGGCGTTTGGGGCACCTCAGGCAGTCTGGACGTCATCCATTTGCTGAGGTAGAGAAAGAGGACGAGCGCATGGCGGAGAACGTGGAGAAGGGTCCGAGCGATCCGAACGAGATCAATCCGAAGGTTGCGTCGGATGTGGCGTACTGGAGCAAGGAGTTTGGGGTGAGCGGCGAGGCGCTGCACGAGGCGGTGCGCGTGCACGGGACGCATGTGGCGAAGGTACGCGCGGCGCTGGCGTCGCATCCGCATGCGGGTGCGCATCATGACAAGCGAGGGGCCTAGCTGATTGTGTCAGCCTTCACGACGATTCGATGAACCATTGAGCGCACAGATAGAGTTTTAGCTCGGAACGAGGGCGGTGCGATAGACTGGGATGACGCGGAGTTTTGTCTTTCGCGCAAACTCCAACGCACAAGAGAATAGGACGAGTACCCCGAGTGAGTCAGTCAACGCCTGCCCAGACCATCCGCAATATTGCCATCATCGCGCACGTCGACCACGGCAAGACCACGCTGGTCGATGCCATGCTGCGCCAGTCCGGAACCTTTCGATCGAATGAAGCGCTGACCGAACGAGTGATGGATTCGAACGATCTTGAAAAAGAGCGCGGCATTACGATTCTTGCGAAGAACACGGCGATTCACTACAAGGACTCGAAGATCAACATCGTCGACACGCCGGGGCACGCGGACTTTGGCGGCGAGGTGGAGCGCGCGCTGAAGATGGTGGACGGGGTGGTGCTGCTGGTGGATGCGAGTGAAGGCCCGCTGCCGCAGACGCGCTATGTGTTGTCGAAGGCGCTTGAGGCGAAGCTGACGCCGATCCTGGTGATCAATAAGATCGATCGGCCGGATGCGCGGCCGCAGGAGGTGGTGAACGAGGTCTACGACCTGTTTATCGATCTTGATGCGGATGAGAGCGTGCTCGAGTTTCCGATCATCTACACGAACGGGAAGGCGGGCACAGCGACTATGGATCTGGCGACGCCAGGGACGGATCTGCAGCCGCTGTTCAAGCTGATCGAGGATACGATTGCGCCGGCGACGGGCGATCCGGACGGGGTGCTGCAGATTCTGGTGACGAACCTAGACTACTCGGATTATCTGGGACGGCTGGCGATCGGGCGGGTGTTCAACGGCACGCTGAAGACGGGGCAGGAGGTTGCGGTCTCGAAGGTCGACGGCAGCATGCAGACGGTGAAGATTACGAAGCTGTTCTCGTTTGACGGACTGAAGCGGACGGACATTACGGAGACGACGACGGGCGATATTGTGGCGATCGCGGGGGTTCCGGGGATCACGATCGGCGAGAGCTTTACGTCGGTCGAGAACCCGTTGCCGCTGCCGCTGATCAAGATCGATGAGCCGACGATTGCGATCAATTTTTCGGTGAACAATGGGCCATTCGCGGGGCGCGAGGGCAAGTTTGTGACGAGCCGCAACATCAAGGAGCGGCTGGAGCGCGAGCTGCTGACGAACGTTTCGATTCGCGTGGAGGATACGGGTTCGCCTGAGACCTTCAAGGTGCTGGGGCGCGGCGAGCTGCAGCTTTCGGTGCTGATCGAGATGATGCGGCGCGAGGGCTTTGAGCTGATGGTGAGCCGGCCGACGATCGTGACGAAGCGTGTGGACGGCGAGCTGAGGGAGCCCTCTGAGCTGCTGTCGATCGACGTGCCGGAGGAGTTTGTGGGCACGGTGATCGAGCGGCTGGGGCCGAGAAAAGGCGAGATGTTCAAGATGGCGAACCATGGCTCGGGTCGGGTTCGGATGGAGTTCAAGGTGCCGTCGCGCGGGCTGATCGGGCTGCGCAACGAGATGCTGACGGAGACGCGCGGCACGATCATTATGAACTCGATTGCGGGCGAGTACATTCCGTACCAGGGCGAGATCCCGCAGCGGCCGAGCGGCGCTCTGATCAGCGATCGGCAGGGGACAACGACGATGTATGCGCTCGATGGCGTGCAGGCGCGCGGCGTGCTGTTTCTGGGCGATGGCGTGGAGGTGTACGAGGGCATGTTGGTCGGCGAGCACTCGCGCGACAACGACCTGGATGTGAATGCGGTGCGGGAGAAGAAGCTGACGAACATGCGCGCGTCGGGCTCAGATGATGCGGTGCGGCTGGTGCCGTTCAAGGTGCTGACGCTCGAGCAGTCGATCGAGTTTATTGCGGATGATGAGCTGGTCGAGGTGACGCCGAAGTCGCTGCGCATGCGGAAGAGAGTGCTGCAGGCGAACCGGCGGCCGAAGAAGAATCAGCCGGTCGATTAAGAAGACTTCCCAGGTGTTCCATGGATGGCTGAGGATCGCATAGCATCTCTCGTGAGGTGTGTATGCATCGAGCGTGGCTGTGCCTGATGGGAAGTACCCTTCTGGTGTGTTCCGGTGCGGGTTTTGCGCAGGGTGTGGCGGTGCCGGTGTTTCGCGATAGGTCGAAGCCGATCGAGGACCGTATTACGAACCTGATCGGGCAGCTGACGCTTGAGGAGAAGGCTGCGCAGCTCAACCATCTGAATGGCGGTGTTCCGCGGCTGGGGATACCGATGTGGGGCGGGTGGAACCAGACGCTGCATGGGGTGTGGTCGAAGCAGCCGACGACCCTGTTTCCGGCGGCGATCGCGATGGGGGCGACGTGGGATCCGGAGCTGGTGCACGCGGTGGCGGACGCGATGAGCGACGAGGCGCGGGCGCTCTATAACGCGAAGGCGGATGGGCCGCGCTCGAAGCATGGGCTGGTCTATCGGTCGCCGGTGATCAACATCAGCCGGGACCCGCGCTGGGGGCGGATCCAGGAGGTCTTCAGCGAGGATCCGACGCTGACGGGCCGCATGGCGGTGGCGTATGTGCGGGGGCTGCAGGGCGACGACGTTGCGCATCTCAAGGCTGCCGCGACGGTGAAGCACTTTGCCGTGAACAACGTGGAGACCGGGCGCCAGCACCTCTCGGCCACGGTGGACGAGCGCAGCCTAATGGAGTACTGGCTGCCGCACTGGAAGGCGGCGATCACGGAGGGACATGCGCAGTCCGTGATGTCGAGCTACAACGCGATCAACGGGACGGCGGATGCTGTGAATCATCTTCTGCTGACGGATATTCTGCGCGGGCAGTGGGGGTTTGACGGCTTCGTCACGGACGATCTTGGCGCGGTGCAGCTACTCACGGGGACACGTTCTTCAAACGGTAGCGAGCCGGGGCAGCATGTGACGGAGGATCCGGTGGTTGCGGCCGCGATGGCGATCAAGGCGGGCAACGACTCGGACGACACGGAGTTTGAGGTCAATCTGCCGCTGGCGGTGAAGCGCGGGCTGCTTTCGGAGGCGGAGGTGGATGGCGCTCTGCGCCGCGTGCTGCGAGTCGGCTTTCGCCTGGGCGCGTTCGATCCGCCGGAGAGCAGCCCGTACAGCGGCCTGAGCATGGCAAGCGTTCGATCGCCGGAGCACCTTGCGCTCTCGCTCAAGGCGGCGCAGGAGTCGCTGACGCTGCTGAGCAACACGCGCGGGTTTCTGCCGCTGAAGCGCGGCGCCCTTCACTCGATCGCGGTGATTGGACCCGCGGGAGAGGAAGACTACGAGACCGGCAACTACTATGGCAGGCCCTACAAGAAGACAGGCGTGGCCGCCGGTCTGCGCACGCTGCTGGGCAGCGGGACGAGCGTCACGTATGAGGAGGGCGCGAGCTTTGCCGGGGCTGCCGACCCCGCGGCGATGGAGCGCGCGGTCGAGCTTGCGGGACGGTCCGACGTGGTGGTGCTTTGTCTGGGGACCGATCTGCATGTGGAGGCGGAGGGCCATGATCGCCGCGACCTGAATCTGCCCGGAGCGCAGCAGCAGCTGCTGGAGGCGGTCTTCGCGGCGAATCCGAGGACGGTGCTGGTGCTGATGAACGCCGGTCCGCTGGCGGTGAGCTGGGCGCAGGACCATCTGCCCGCCATTCTGGGCGCGTGGTACCCGGGCGAGGCGGGCGGCACGGCTGTGGCACGCGCTCTCTTCGGCGACGATAACCCCGGCGGCCATCTGCCGTACACCGTCTATGCGAGCCTTGACGGCGTGCCTCCGCAGAACGAGTACGACGTGACGAAGGGCTTTACGTATCTGTACTTCAAAGGCGTGCCGCTGTACGCGTTCGGGCAGGGACTGAGCTATACGCGGTTTGAGTACAGCAATCTGACGGTGGCGAAGGCTTCGCTCCCGGCAGGCGGCCAGGCGGAGGTTGGATTCGACATCAAGAACGCGGGAGACCGCAGCGGAAGCGAGACGGCGCAGCTCTACACTCATCAGCGCCCGAGCGCGGTGGTGCAGCCGATGGAGAGCCTGCGCGGGTTTCGCCGTGTGACGCTTAAGCCCGGTGAGACGCAACACGTGCAGATCACCCTGCCGGTCTCGCAGCTTGCCTTCTACGATGTGACGCGGCATGGGTTTACGGTGGAGCCCGGCATGTTCGATGTTCTTGTCGGCTCGGCTTCTGACGATATTCGGCTGCGGTCGGTGTTGCAGGTGACGAAGTAGGGTGGGGGAAGCGGCCTAGTTGTACGTCGCTTCGCTCCGTCGTTAAAGACGAAATACGGGGATTCATTCGCTTCGCTCAGAACGACAAGCTTAATTAGGAGACTGTTTAAACTGCCAAGCTGCGGCGTACTGAAGCAAAGCAATCCATCGCAGCGGCGAAATACAGGGATCTCTCCGCTACGCGAGACGATACTGCTGTCTCGCTCCGGTCGAGATGACGGCTTCCTTGAGTTCTGTAACAGGTTCTTAGAGTGGCTCTAGTTGGCAGCGGTGTGGGAGTTGGTGGAGACGGAGACGAGGGGCGGCTTGAGGTCTGGCTTGGGGTTTGGGGTGAGGGGGAGGTAGACCTCGGCGAGGGTGCCGCGGTTTGGGCCGGAGAGCTGGCTGCTGAGGGTGAGGGTACCGCCGTGCTTGGCGATGATGCCGCGGCTGACCCAGAGGCCGAGGCCGGTGCCGCCCTCACCCTTGGTGGTAAAGAAGGGCTGGAAGAGTTTTTCAAGGGTGGCGTCGTCGATGCCGGGGCCGTTGTCGAGGATGCGGATGAGGGCTCCTGGAGGGACCGGCTCGCCGTTGTCGGAGGAGGACGGAACGCCGTGCTGGAGGTCGATGTGGACGGTTCCGCCCGCGCCCGCGGCTTCGGCGGCGTTCGCCAGCAGGTTCGAGAAGACCTGCTTGAGCTCGCCGGGGTAGCCGCTGACTTCGATGCCGGTGGCGAGGGTGGAGGTGACATGAACACCGAGCGTGCCGAAGCGGCGCTCCATAAGCAGGAGCATGTCGCAGAGGCTGGTGCGGACGTCGAGGGTGACGGCCGATGCCGCCTCGCGGTGCATACCGAGCATGGCGCGGCTGATCTCGGTGACACGGGTGAGCTCGCTTTCGGCGAGACGGAGGTACTCCTGGGTCTCGGCCGCGCCGGCGCCCTGGCGGATGAGGTAGAGGAGGTTTTGTACGGCGTCGAGGGGGTTATGGATCTCGTGCGCGAGGGTGGCGGCGACGCGGCCGGAGACGACGAGTTTCTCATGCGCGATGAGGGCTTCCTGCGAGCGGCGCTCCATGGAGACATCGCGAAAGACCATGACGACGCCGAGCATGGCACCGTCTTTGTCCCGGATGGGGGCACCGCTGTCGGCGATGTCGAGCTCGGTGCCGTCGCGGCGGACGAGAAGGGTGTGGTTGGCGAGCTTGATGGTTTGGCCGAGGCGCAGCACTTTGGCGACGGGGGTCTCAAGCGCGGCGCGGGTGCGCTCGTTGATGACGGGAAAGACGTCGGAGATGGGGGCGCCAACGGCCTCGGCGAGCGGCCAGCCGGTGAGCTCCTCGGCGACGGGGTTCATCATCTGCACGCGGCCGTTCGCGTCGCACTGGATAACGCCGTCGCCGATGGAGCGAAGGGTGGTGCGGAGCTCCTGCTCGGTACGGAAGCTTTCCTCGGCGCGGCGGCGTGCGTCCTCGATGGAGCGGCGGAAGGCGGAGGAGACCAGATGGAGCCGGCTGCGGACGAAGAGGCCGATGAGAAGACCGGCGGCGAGAGCGAGGCCGAAGAGGACGCGAAGCATGAGTTTGACCTGACGCTGCCAGCGATCGATGCGCTCGGTGCGCTGGCGGGTTAAGAGGTCGATAAGGCTGTCGAGATCCGTGCGAATGCGATCCAGCTGCTGCTTTCCGCGAAGGTTCAACTCGGGGTCGCGGAACTCGGTGCCGGCTGTGACGGCGCTGATGACGCCGAAGGCGAAGCCGGTCTTCCAGCTGCGATAGGTGTCGCGAACGTCGGCGAGGAGGACGGCCTGCTGAGGATCGGCGGTGGGCCCCTGCCGCATGCGGTCGTAGACACGATCCAAGATCGGATCGAGGTCGTGGTCGGCCTGGCGGTAGGGCTCGAGAAAGCGTGCATCGCCGGTGACCTGAAAGCCGCGAAGACCGGTCTCCTGGTCGATGATGAGTTTGCTGATGAGGGTGACGCGGGCGATGCGCCGATCGGAGCTCTGGATCTGGCGGACGGTATCGGCCGAACTGTTGATCTGGATGGCGAGTGCGATCGCAAGCACCGCCAGGGCGAGGATGGGGACCAGAAAGACCTGGCCCATGATGCGGCGGAACTGATGCAGATTCATCGGGGGAGCCTCTGCGTGGCGGGACGGTGGGCGACGAGTTGGGGACGCTGCATCAAGCGGGGAGGAGGCTCCCGAGTTTTTTTAGCAGCATGGCGGCGCCTTCGCCCTTGGTCATGGAGAGATCGACGAGGTTCATGACCTCCGGCGGAAGGCCGACGTAGGCGGAGAGAAGGAGGATGGGAACGGTAGGCTTATCGTCGCGCATGCGCCGCGCCACTTCGCCGCCGTGCATGCCGGGCATGGAGTAGTCGAGGATGACGGCGTCGACGGGCTCGTGCGCGAAGAGATCGAGGCCGGCGGCCCCGCTTTCGGCGGTCAGCACCCGATATCCGGCGCGTTCGAGCAGGATCTGCCGAACCTTGAGACCGACTCGTTCGTCATCGACGCAGAGTACGAGATGTTGCGGTTGAACCGGCATACGGGGAGGACCGGGGCACGTTCTTCTATCGAAAGGATAACCCGGCGGCGGGGGCGTGTGGATGCCCCATTTGGTGGAGCGGCCTGGCCGATCTGGCGGCTTGTCGTTCGGCTCGGCCGATCGGTGATCCTGTGCATTTCTTGCTGAAGCGCAGCGATGGTGTTTCAATCGGGATGTTGCGTCGAGCGCTCTCCATTGTGTTGCTGGCAGTTCTTGCACTACCCCTTCTCGCGCCGCTGCTTGCTTTTGGAGCGGGGGCGGATGCGAGTGTGCCCGCCTGCTGCCGACGCGGCGGCAAGCACCATTGCCTGATGAGCATGGGTGGAGGCAGCCGCGCGGCGGAGAAGGGTGTACAGATGGGCGTGGTTCCGGAGAGGTGCCCATACTGCCCTGCTGGAAACGTCGGCGCCGCGCATAGGGACTTCGGAGTGGTTGCCGCAGGCGCCGCGATCTTTGCGGGATTGGTGAGTCATCCCTCGGTTGCCGCGCAGACTGAGTCGAAGTGGCGCATCGCGCGGGACCGTTCCCGCCAGAAGCGCGGACCTCCCTCCCTCGGATAAATCCAACAACTCTGCGGCAACACTCGGGGCTCTTTTGAGGCTTTTGAGGCTGTTGCCGCCTGTATCTGGATTCCGTCGAGTCACGTGTTTTCCGTGATGAGGGGCCGCTCGTATGCGCCGTCTTCTTGCCTGCTTTCTTCCTCTGGGGCTGTTCTATAGCCCTCTTGCGTATGCCACCATCTTCAGCCAGGTGCACGGTGTCGTTCACGATTCACAGCATCGTCCGATCCGTGGAGCGACGGTGACGATTCGCGCGGCGCACACGGACTTTAGAGCGGCGGGAACGACCGATGAGGATGGCGAGTTCAGTGTGCCGGTTCTACCGCTCGGGGAGTACAGAGTTACCGTGAGCGAGGCGGGCTTTCGGACGGTGGAACAGGTTGTTACGCTCGCCTCAAATACCTCGCCGCTGCTGCATTTTGCACTGCCGATTGGCGGCGCTAACGAGACGATCGCGGTTACGGCCGGAACCGATGCCGCGAGCGTCAACTCGGTGACGCCGACGGCGCTCATCGGGCGACTCGATATTGCGCAGACTCCGGGCGCGGATAGAACCAACAGTTTGGCAATGATCACCGACTATGTTCCAGGGGCATACATGACGCATGACATGCTGCACATGCGCGGCGGCCACCAGGTGAGTTGGCTGCTGGACGGCGTTCAAATTCCGAATACGAATATCGCCAGCAACCTTGGCGCGCAGATCGATCCGAAGGATATCGAGTACATCGAGGTTCAACGAGGCAGCTACACGGCGGATGTGGGCGACCGCACGTACGGTGTGTTCAACGTCGTTCCGCGGACTGGGTTCGAGCGCAATCGCGAGGCGGAAGTTGTGCTGTCGGCCGGCAGCTTTCTCCAGACAAACGATCAGATCAACTTTGGCGACCACACGGAGAGGTTTGCCTACTACGCGAGCCTGAACGGCAATCGGAGCGACTACGGACTTTCGCCGCCGATCGGCCGCGTGTATCACGATGCCGCGAATGGATACGGCGGCTTCGCATCGCTGCTCTACAATCGCACGCCGAAGGATCAGCTGCGTCTGATCACGCAGCTTCGCAATGACTTCTTCCAGATCCCGTACGATCCCGATCCCAACAGTGCGGAGAACCAGCAGTTCGACTCGAGCGGGCTGCGTGACAGTCAGCATGAGACGGACGGTGTCGTCGCCGCGTCCTGGCTGCACACCTTCACTTCGTCGACAGTGCTGCAGGTCTCACCGTTCTTCCACTCCAACCGGGCACATTACGAGCCGAATGCCGCGGACACACCCGTAGCGACGAACTCCGACCGAAGCTCGAACTATGCCGGGGCGCAGGCATCGATCACGACCGAGGTGGCGCGCAACACGCTTCAGGCGGGGGTGTACTCCTTCGGCCAGCATGACGGGTACGGGTTCGGCGCTATCTTCAACGACGGCTCGGGCAGGTCGCCTTTCTCGATTCCCGATGCGGCTTCAGGCGGTGTGGTGGAGGAGTTCGTGTCCGACACGTACAAGCCGACCTCATGGCTTACCATGATCGCCGGCCTGCGCCAGAGCTTCTTTCAAGGGCAGTTCACGGAGAACGAGACTGCTCCGCGCATTGGCATTGCGGTACGAGTGCCGAAGCTTAACTGGGTGTTTCGGGGATTTTACGGCCGCTTCTACCAGCCTCCACCGCTATTGACGGCAAGGGGCCCGGTGGTTCAGCTCGCAGAGGCGAGCAATACCGGTTTCGAGCCGCTGCACGGAGAGCGGGATGAAGAGCACCAGTTCGGCGTGCAGATCCCGCTTCGCGGATGGCTGCTCGACGCGGACACCTTTAGGACACGAATCAACAACTTCCTGGACCATTCCAACATAGGCAATTCCAGCATCTATTTTCCGGTTACGGTCGATGGGGCGCTGGTCCGCGCGTGGGAGCTATCGCTGCGGTCGCCGCGGCTCTGGCGCTTCGGGCAGGCGCACCTTGCCTACTCGAATCAGATTGCGGAGCAGCGCGGCGGCATCACGGGCGGACTTATCTGTGTGCCGGTCGGGGACCCGGCGTGCGATGCGGGATTCACCTACAAGCCGGTCGATCACGACCAGCGCAATACGCTCAACGTGGGTTTTAACGCGAACCTTCCGTGGCGGACAACAGCGTCGACCAACGTGATGTACGGCTCGGGCTTTACGAATGGCGGCTTCGATCCGCAAGGGCCGCCTGCCGATGCTCGCTATCCCAACCAGTATCTGCCGCAGCACACGACGTTCGACGCGGCGCTCGGCAAGAGCTTTGGCGAGAGGACGACGGTCTCTGTGACGGCGGTGAATGTCGGCAATCGCCGTGTTCTGCTGGACAACAGCCTTACCTTCGGCGGCTTTCATTACAACGATCCGCGCGCGATCTACGGGGAGGTTCGGTATCGCTTTCACTATTAAGTGGTATGCCCGGTTAGCTGAGCACCGCGGGCTTCAGAATCTCTTCGCACCACTGCTGAAAGCTGGTGGGAGTTGTGGATTGCGGCGTACGCGGCTCCATGGTATCCATGCCTTCGTTTTTGGCGACCATCATGTTGACCATGGCTTGCGCCATTCCCTGGGACACGCCGTGACCGGTCAGCATGGCATTGAAGGCATCGACCGGCATCTCCTCATAGCGCACGGGTTTACCCAGCACCTGCGAGATGATCCGCGCCATGTCGTTGGAGGACAGGTCCTCAGGACCGAGAATGGGAAGGCTGCCGGCTCCGCTCCAGGAGCGATCAAGCAGCAGCTTCGACGCGGCCGCGGCAACGTCATGCGTGGCGCAGAGTGGGGCTTTCAGATCTTTGGGTGTGGGGGAGGAGAACATCCCCTGCGTCTTGATGAGTTCGACCTGGCGAAGAACGTTCTCCATCAATGAGGGACAGGTCAGCGCGCGGTAGCTCACACCGGTAGCTGCAATCATGTCGTCCATCGCCAGCGTCGCCGAGACGTGCCCGGCGTTTCGGGGCCAGCCCCGGCCAAGCGCGGAGATGCCGACTACGCGCTTGACTCCATGAGTCTTGAAGGCCTCACAGGCCGGCCGGGCGAAGCCTACGAAGGCGGCTTCAGCGCTCTGGGCGCGAGGATCCGCCGCGACGAGCCAGAACACGGTCTCCGCGCCCTGGAAGGCCTTACTTACGACGGCCGGGTCGCTGTGGGAGCCCTCGATGACCTCGATGCGCTTCCGGATTTGTTCGGGCAGACGGGATGGATGCCGCGCGATGACGCGTACCGGCTCGCCCTGGTCCGAACTGCTTTCAAGGATAGTTTGAAGCACTTTGCTGCCGATGTTGCCGGTTGATGCGGTGATGACAATCATGCGGTTCTCCAGTGGTTTCTGACATTCCGAGGATCGAAACGTACTTTAGATCGAAGCTTGGATAGAAGTAGACTCTACCGTTCCGTTTACAAAGTAGACCTTACCGTACCGCTTCTCCGTCGTCAAGCGTGGGAGATCGGCGACAATGGTACATGGCACGACGAGGCGATCAACTCCGCGAACATATGCTCTGGGCCGCCAAGGACGTGTTCCTGGAGATGGGTTTCGAGCGGGCTTCGATGGATGTGGTCGCGAGTCGCGCTGAGACGTCCAAACGATCTTTGTATGCCCACTTTGAGAGCAAGGAAAAGCTCTTTCTGGCAGTCATCGAGCTGGTGCGAGGACTTTTTCTGAGCCGCTTGCGGATGCCTGGCGATTACTCGGAGAAGCCTGCGGAGGCCCTGGTGCAGTTCTGCGGGCGATATCTCGAGGTTCTTCTCTACGAAGCCTCGATCCAGATGATGCGCGTGAGCATAGCCGAAACGGACCGCTTTGCCGAGCAGGCGGCGCGGTACTTCGACGTTCTATTTACACAGGTCCACGCTCGCCTGAGCGGCTATCTTAAAACAACGTTTGGCGTTTCAGGACGAGTGAGTGCTGAGGCGGCGCACCAGCTTCTCGGCCGCATTGTTTATCCACGGCTGCCGCGGGCGCTCTTCGGCATGGAACGGCTGGCAAAGACGTTTGACCGGGAGGCGCTGGCGCCGGACTTCGATCTGAAGCCAATTCGCGCTGCGGTTGCGGATCTGATCGAATCGATGCCCAAGCGGTAATGGGTCGGCAGGTGTACTTTGCTGGCGTCGTCTCTTGATGCAGAAGCGCTTCGTAGGCCGGGCGTATCCCACGAAAGTGGGGCAACTATCGCGAGAAGTGCGTGTCAGTATGGGAGGCTGCTGCTCCTGATGCGAGCGGCGAGCGAGAGGCGGCGATGGCGCGGTAAGGGCCACGCCCACGGAGTGAGAGTGTATGAATGTTCTGCGTAGTCTTCGATCTTTTCTTCTGGCAGCGACGGTAGCCGCTGCGTCTGTGCCGGCGTTCAGCTCGGTCTTTCTCTCGGTCGGCATCGCACCGCCGGTGCTGCCGGTGTATACGCAGCCAATTTGTCCCGGTGATGGTTACATATGGACGCCGGGGTACTGGGCGTATGGTGAGGGCGGTTATTTCTGGGTTCCGGGCGTGTGGGTGCAGCCGCCGTCGGTAGGTTTGCTGTGGACGCCTGGCTATTGGGGATGGGGCGGGAGCGCGTTTCTCTTTCATGCGGGCTACTGGGGGCCGCATGTGGGCTTCTATGGCGGCGTGAACTACGGGTTTGGCTACGGCGGCGTGGGCTACGGCGGCGGCTTCTGGCGCGGCAACTCGTTCAACTACAACCGCACGGTGAACAATGTGAATGTGACTAACATTCACAACACGTACAACACGACGATTGTGAACAACAACACGACGTACAACCGGACGAGCTACAACGGCGGCCAGGGCGGTCTGCAGGCACGGGCGACGCCGCAGGAGATGCAGGCGAGCCGTGAGCAGCACATCAATCCGACGCAGAACCAGATGCAGCACCAGACGATGGCGAGCCAGAACCGGGCACAGTTTGCGAGCGTGAACCATGGACAGCCGGCGATGGCGGCGCAGGCGCGTGTGGGCGATCGGCAGAACTTCACGCCGGCACGCGGTGTGGCGAATGAGCGGAGTGCGAACCAGCAGCAGCGGATTGCGAATGGCGCAGCGAGCGGGCGGATGACAGCCGGTGAAACGGCGCGGGCGGATCAGCGGCAGGCAAACATCGACCACCAGGTGCAGGCGGACCGCAAAGCGAACGGCGGTGCGATGAACCGGCAGGAGCGTCAGCAGGTGAACCGGGAGCAGAACGGGGCCAGCCGGCAGATTGCGCGGGAGAACAATAACAGTCGCGAGCGGCGGTAAGACGTAGAGGCGAGCGAGGCCGGTGGGAGCGATCCTGCCGGCCGCTTTTGTTTGTGCCGGGCAAAGTTGGGGGTTCAAAGACGAATGATCGCGCACAAGAGAAGGCATTGCTCTGCGGAGTCTTTGTGTGTGTGGGATGTACGTCGCTTCGCTTCGTCCTAAAAGCGAAGTGCGGGGATCCTTCGCTGCGCTCAGGATGACAAACCAAAAAGAGGGTGTCGAGTGGGGACGGCAGCATACGATGTTGGCGGAGGTGCTGGGTTGCTGACGGCTGAGGAGAGGGCGCGGGTGCTGGTGGTGCTGGTGCGGGCGCGAAATCCGAATAATATCGGGGCGGTGGCGCGGGCGATGCATGACTTCGGGTTTGCGCGGTTGGCGGTGGTGAGCGACTACCTGACACCGTTCGAGACGGCGCGGGCGGCGGTGGATGCCGAGGATGTGCTGGCCGGCGCGGTGACGTGTGGGAGTGTGGCCGAGGCTGTACGGGAGTGCTCGCTGGTGCTGGGGACGACGGCGGTGGGCGATCGGGCGATCGAGCATCCGCTGCTAGCGCTAAAGGACGCGGGGGTCCGGATACGCGAGGAGGTGGCGGGGAATGCGGCGCACAGGGTGGCGCTGCTGTTTGGGTCAGAGAAGACAGGGCTGAGCAATGAGGAGCTGAGCCACTGCCATGCGCTGGTGACGATTCCGATGGCGCAGTATGCGGGGGTGCGGCATCCGTCGATGAACCTGGGGCAGGCGGCTGCGGTTTGTCTGTATGAGTTGGTGCGGGAAAGGGAGCTGGGCTATGTAAAGCCTGAGCCTGTTCGGGCTCAGGCCGGAGATTTAGACCGGCTGCGTGCGTTGTTTGTGGAGGTGCTGGAGGCGTCCGGGTATACGCGGCGGCATCCGGCGAACAGCGACGAGGCGCAGGTGCGGCGGCTGCTACTGCGGGCTGTGCCGGACGCGGCGGATGCGCCGGTGTGGATAGGGGTGCTGCGGCAGGTGCTGTGGGGGCTGCGGTGGCGGGAGTGAGGGGGTACGTGCGCTGTGCGCCCCATGAGCTCCAATGACTTTCATAGATCCTGCGAGGATGTGAAGGGGAAGCAGCTCGCGGTGCTCGGAATGGGAAAAGTGATGCAGTTGCACGTTCCTTTGCTCCATCGGTAAACGAAGTACGGGGATTCTTCACTGCGCTCAGAATGACAACTCTGAGAGGAATAGGGTCTCTCAAGCAGAGCTGGAGGTTTGCTGGGACTACGTGGGAGGCGAGTTGCCGCCAAGGCGTAAAGAGGTCGTAAAATAAAGCTATGGCGTGCTCTATCTCCAGGATCAAGCGCTTTCGTCGGGGCCGCCGGGATCGTGGCCGGTTCTAAAGCATTTCTCCTAATGCTGTGGCGTTGCCCGCCTGCTGTGAAGGCCATTTTCCTGGAGAGGAAATGGCACGAGCTCTTTTTGTCCTGCTCTACACCTTCAGGAGAAATGCTACATAGCGCCCGCGCCTGCTCTTCCTTTCTTTTGTTAGTCTCTGTTCGTTGCCGAAGCGCGCTGTTTTTGCGCGATTCCGGCCCGCAGCCCCGCGCTCAAAGGAGCGCACCCCTGGAGATTTGATCGACATGCCTGTTTCCCCGAAGCATCCTGATACGTTTCACACATCGGCCACGCTGCGCAGCGGTTCGCAGACGATCTCCTACTTCAGCCTGAAGCCGCTGGCGGCGGCGGGCATCGATCTGACGCGGCTGCCGTTCTCGCTGAAGATTTTGCTGGAGAACCTGTTGCGGCATGAGGATGGACGCACAGTCACGGCAGACGATATTCGGTTTCTGGCGACGTGGGATGCGAAGGCCGAGCCCTCGCGCGAGATTGCGTACATGCCGGCGCGAGTGCTGATGCAGGACTTTACGGGCGTGCCGGCGATCGTGGATCTGGCGGCGATGCGGGATGCGATGCGGGCGCTCGGGGGCGACCCGGAGCGGATCAATCCGCTGCAGCCGGCGGAGCTGGTGATCGACCATTCGGTGCAGGTGGATGAGTTTGGGACGGCGCAGGCGTACGACCTGAATGCGGCGCTGGAGTTTAAACGTAACCGGGAGCGTTACGCATTTCTGAAGTGGGGACAGACGGCGTTTCGGAACTTCTCGGCGGTGCCGCCGGGGATGGGAATCTGCCACCAGGTGAACCTGGAGTATCTGGCGCGGGTGGTGTTTACGACGGAGCCGGATGCGAACGGCACGGTGATGGCATATCCGGACACGCTGGTGGGGACGGACTCGCACACGACGATGGTGAATGGGCTGGGCGTGCTGGGGTGGGGTGTGGGTGGGATTGAAGCCGAGGCGGCGATGCTGGGGCAGCCTGTGAGCATGCTGCTGCCGCAGGTGGTGGGGTTCCGGCTGACAGGCAAGCTGCGCGAAGGAACGACGGCGACGGACCTGGTGCTGACGGTGACGGAGATGCTGCGGCGGTTCGGCGTGGTGGGCAAGTTTGTGGAGTTCTACGGGCCGGGCATCAGCGAGCTGCCGCTCGCCGATCGCGCGACGATTGCGAATATGGCGCCGGAGTATGGGGCGACGTGCGGCATCTTTCCGGTGGACAAGGAGACGCTGACGTATCTGCGGCTGACGGGGCGGACAGAGGATCATATTGCGCTGACGGAGGCGTACTTCCGCGAGCAGGGAATGTTCCATACGGCGGAGGCGCCGGAGGCGACCTATACGGCGACGCTGGCGCTCGATCTGGCGACGGTGGAGCCGAGTGTGGCGGGGCCGAAGCGGCCGCAGGACCGGGTGCTGCTCTCAGAGACGCCGGCGAGCTTTCGGCGGCAGCTGCCGATGCTGCAGGGGCCGAACGCGAACCGGCTGGTGGCGCGGCAGATGGTGCAGTGGGAGGGCGAGGGCGGAACGGCGAGCGCGACGGGTGATGTGACGAGCAGCTCCGGCATGGCGGCGCCGGAGGTTCCGGTGTTTGTGCAGGTGATCGCGACGACGCACGACGACTCGCCCGCGGCGGTGAAGCAGCCCGCGCTGGCGGAGCCGATCACGAGCGTGCACGCGCGGTTTGGGATCGATCCGGATCCGTATCTGCGGGATGGATCGATTGTGATCGCGGCGATTACGTCGTGTACGAATACGTCGAACCCGACGGTGATGATGGCGGCGGGTCTGCTGGCGAAGAAGGCGGTGGAGGCGGGGCTGCGGACGCCGCCGTGGGTGAAGACGTCGCTCGCGCCGGGGAGCCGCGTGGTGACGGACTACTACACGCGCGGGGGGCTGCTGCCGTATCTCGATGCGCTGCGCTTTCAGGTGGTGGGGTATGGCTGCACGACGTGCATCGGCAACTCCGGACCGCTGCCGACGGATGTGTCGAAGTCGATTGAAGAGAACGATCTGGTTGCGGTGAGCGTGCTGAGCGGCAATCGTAACTTTGAAGGGCGCATATCGCCTGAGGTGCGGGCGAATTATCTGATGAGCCCGCCGCTGGTGGTGGCGTATGCGCTGGCGGGGCATATCGAGCATGACTTTGCGACGCAGCCGCTGGGTGCCGGACGGAACGGACAGCCGGTGTACCTGAAGGACATCTGGCCGACGCAGGCGGAGGTCGCGGAGATGGTGAACGCGTGCATCGACCCGCAGATGTTTCTGGATCAGTATGGCGGCGTGAGCGAGGGCGACAGCAACTGGCAGCAGCTGCAGTTTCCTTCGGGTAAGACGTATGGGTGGGAGGCGGATTCGACGTATATCCGCAAGGCGCCGTACTTTGACGGGATGCCGGCCATGCCGGAGGACGTGAAGGATATTCATGGGGCGCGGGTGCTGGCGGTGCTGGGCGACTCAGTGACGACGGATCACATTTCGCCGGCGGGCTCAATCAAGCAGAATGGGCCGGCAGGCAAGTACCTGATCGAGCATGGGGTGAAGACGAGCGAGTTCAACAGCTATGGATCGCGGCGCGGCAACCATGAGGTGATGGTGCGCGGCACGTTTGCGAATGTGCGGCTGAAGAACAGGCTGGCGCCAGGCACGGAGGGCGGCGTGACGCGGCTGCTGCCGGAGGATCTGCCGATGTCGATCTATGACGCGAGCGTGGCGTACGCGGAGCGGGGAACGCCGCTATGCGTTCTGGCGGGCAAGGAGTATGGATCGGGCTCGTCGCGCGACTGGGCGGCGAAGGGACCGCGGCTGCTGGGGATTCGGTTTGTGATTGCGGAGAGCTATGAGCGCATTCATCGGTCGAACCTGGTGGGCATGGGGATTCTGCCGCTGGAGTTTCTGCCGGGGCAGAGTGTGGAGTCGCTGCTGCTGACGGGGGAAGAGGTGTTCTCGCTCGGAGAGAAGCCAGGCGTGCTGAAGGCGATGCTGGACGGCAAGTTCGCCGGCGGCAAGCTGCTGACGGTGGTTGCGGAGTCCGACCTGGGCAAGACCAAGGAGTTCACGGTGCGGGTGCGGATCGATACGCCGCAGGAGATCCTGTACTACCAGCACGGCGGGATTCTGCAGTATGTGCTGCGGCAGCTGGCGGGGAGGGCGTAGCGCGTTGCCGACGGCGTTGCGGGTTGGGCCTTATCGATTCTTCTTCTACAGTCTGGAAGAGGGCGAGCCGCCCCACATCCATGTCGAGCGTGACGCCTGTGTGTCAAAATACTGGCTGAACACGGTTGAGCTCGTGTCCAGCAGAGGATTTCGCGCACATGAGCTCACGGAACTTCGCAGGTTGGTTCTTGAACATCGTGAGCAGCTCCTGGAGGCTTGGCATGGCCACTTTGGCGATTGAATTTGATCCACTCGCCGTGGACGTTCGTTTCGATGAGGCTCACCTTCGTGTGACGCTCGCGGATGGTCGCGAGCTTGCGGCGCCGATCGAATGGTTTCCACGTCTGCGGGATGCGAGTCAGACGGAGCGAGCGCACTGGCGTCTTATCGGTAGCGGCCAGGGGATTCACTGGCCGGAGGTCGATGAGGATGTTTCGGTGGCGGGCTTGCTTCGGCTGAACTGAGGGTTGTCTCGCCAGCCAAGTGAACGATGTACAGGCTTAAGCTGAAGAATGACTCCATCTCGCCGCCGCATCGTCGACGCTGGCGCATCGCCTGGCTGCTCGGCCTGGGCGTTCTGGTCAACTACTTCGACCGGGTGAATCTTTCTGTCTCGCATGCCGCGCTGGTTACGAGCTTCGGCATCTCGACGATCACGTTTGGCTATCTCTCCGCCGCGTACAACTGGACGTATGCGCTCTGCCAGCTGCCGGTGGGTGTTCTGCTGGATCGCTTCGGCGTGCGGCGGGTGGGGCGCATCAGCACGGCGCTGTGGGCGATCGCGTCGTTTGCCGCGGCGCTGACGCCGAATCTTGGCGGCTTCTTTGCGGCCCGGCTTCTGCTGGGCGTGGGTGAAGCGCCTACGTTTCCCGGCAACGCCAAGGCTGTCGGGCTCTGGTTTCCTGTGCAGGAGCGCAGCTTTGCCACGTCGATCTTCGACGCCGCGGCGAAGCTGGCCTCGGCGATCGGCGTTCCTGTTCTCGGCATTCTTCTGCTGCAGGTTGGCTGGCGATGGAGCTTCGCCGTAACTGGCCTGCTCAGCTTGCTTTATTTCGCGATGTTCTCGCGCGTGTACCGGGATCCGGTGGACGACCGCGGCTTGACGGAGGAAGAACGTGCGCTCATCGAGGCGAAGGCGAGCTCGGCGTCTGAACTTACCGGTGTTGAGCAAGCGGCCACCTCGTTCGGCTCCCTTCTCCGGCAGCGCAAGGTGCTTGGTCTGGCGCTCGGCTTCGGCTCCTACAACTATGTTTTTTATCTGCTGCTGACGTGGCTGCCCAGCTATCTCTCATCCGCGCTCGGCATCGATCTGCTGCACTCGTTTCTTTATACCGGCGTGCCCTGGCTGTTTGCGACGGCGGCGGGTCTGTCGTCCGGGTTTTGCTCCGATCGGCTGATCCAGCGTGGGTGGGATCAGAGCCGCGTTCGCAAGACCATCCTGGTTGGCGGCACGGCGTTCGGTCTCGGGATACTTGGCGCCGCCCACGCTCACACCGCACCGCGCGCGCTGCTGTGGATCAGTGTCTGCATCGGCGGCCTCTCCGCTGCGGCGCCGATCGGCTGGTCGATTCCGTCGATCATTGCGCCGCGCGGCCGTGTGGGCACGGTAGGCGGGATCGTGAACCTGTCGAACCAGATCTCGGGGATAGCCGCCCCCATTGTGACGGGATATCTGGTCTCCGCGACGAGGTCCTATGCGTGGGCGTTTGGGGTGGCCGCACTGTATCTGCTGGTCGGCATCACGGCGTATATCGTGCTGCTGGGCAGGATCGAGCCGCTGCCGCCCGAGCGGGTGGCAGCGTGAGGAAGGAGGGTTAAAGCGAAGTCCTTGAAGGTATAGAGCCGGTGTGCGCACACTGCAGGTCTCTCCGCTTTGCAAACGGAGAAGCCATTTTGCTTTCACCCCCACGAGCAGATTTGCTCGCCGGGGACCCCGGCTGCGGTCGAGATGACAGTTTCATACCGATGGGAGCACTTCCCTAGAAGGCGCTGGCGTCGGTCAGTGCTTTTAGCTGCTCGGGGGTGAGTTTGAGGTCGACGGCGGCGAAGAGGCCGTCGAGCTGATCGATCGAGGTGGCGCTGGCGATGGGGGCGGTGATGGTGGGTTGGGCGAGCAGCCAGGCGAGGGCGATCGAGGCTTGTTTTGCGCCGGTCTGCTGCTCGACTTCGGCGAGGGCTGCGAGGATTCTTTCGCCGCGGGGGTTGAAGTAGGCGGAGACCTTGCCGCCACGGGCTTTGCCTTCTGCGTCGGCCTTGGTCTTGTACTTGCCGGTGAGAAAGCCGGCGGCGAGGGAGAAGTAGGGGATGACGCCGATGCCGTACTCCTGGGCGACCGGGGCGAGATTGGTCTCGAAGTCCTGGCGGTCGTAGAGGTTGTAGTCGGGCTGAAGCGCGGTGTAGTGCGGAAGGCCGAGTTTGGCAGCGGTCTCCAGAGCTTCGGTCAGGCGGGCGCCCTTGTAGTTGGAGGCGCCGATGGCGCGAACTTTTCCATCCTTGATGAGCTGCTGGTAGGCCTCGAGGGTCTCGTCGAGTGGGGTGGACTCGTCATCTTTGTGGGACTGGTAGAGGTCGATGTGGTCGGTCTGGAGTCGCTTGAGCGAGGCTTCTGCGGCCTCAAGGATGTACTGCTTTTTGAGGCCCTGCTTGCCGTCGCCAAGGTCCATGCCGACCTTAGTGGCGAGGACGATCTTGTCGCGCGAGCCGGAGCGTTGGAACCATTCGCCGAGGATAGTTTCGGACTCGCCGCCGTGGTTTCCCGGGGTCCAGCGCGAGTAGACGTCGGCGGTGTCGATGAAGTCAAAGCCGCGGGCGGCGAAGGCGTCGAGAATGGCAAAGGACTTCTGCTTATCGATGGTCCAGCCGAAGACGTTGCCGCCGAGCATGAGGGGGACTACGGTGAGGCCACTGGTGCCGAGAGATCGCGTTTGCATGAAAGTTGGATTCGCGGGAAGTGTGGGTGGATGCAGGCCTGCTCGCTTCGCTTGCAGGCGAAGGGCGATGGTCTGCATTCAGCAGAGAGGAGCCCACCCTAGCGACGGTGAGACAGTCGCGAGGATGGGGCACCCGCTTCGCGGTGACTCGGTGGAGTCCGCATCATCCATGATGCGGGTGTGGATGATTTGGCTCCCGCTAGAGCGAAATACGGGGGCTCTCCACTTCGTCTGCGCTGCGCAGCGCTACGGCTTCGATCGAGATGACGGCTTCTCGAGTTGTCAGCGCTCCCGCGATGTGGCGGGGTAGGGGAGGACGCGTTTGTCGGTGGGGGAGAAGCCGGCGTTGGCGGTGTCGAGGGCGCCGGGCGTGACGGTGACGAGGAAGATGTCGTCGTTGTCGTAGCTGGAGACGAACTTGCCGAGGTAGTCGACGTTGACGCCGCTGTCGGCGAGCTTGCGGGGGAGCCAGTCGTCGGTGCTGGGGTAGGCGGCGACCATGTAGAACTTGGGGTGCTGGACGACGAACTCGCGGAGTTTGGCGACATGTGAGCGGAGCTCGAGGATGCCGCGAATCTTGTCTTCGTTGTCGAAGAGGGTGTAGCCGGAGTAGCGCATTGCCGCTTTGTAGTCGGTCAGGTAGTAGACGCGGGAGACGATGTTGGCAGGCTCGCGGTCGGACATCTCCATGTAGGTCATGGGGCTGGCGTCGACGATGGGGAGAGAGGGATCGAGGTCCTGCAGGTGCATGGCGACACGGCCGGTCTGGTACATGCCGGCGACCTGCGAGCCGACGACGGTGTACTCGGTCGAGGCCTTCTCGATGACGCTGGCGATGAGCGCGAAGAAGATGAAGACGGAGAGAGTTTTGGGGACGCGGGAGCGGTTGGCGATCATCCATGGAACGAGGATGGCGACACCGATCATGGCGCAGAAGCCATAGCGCCTCCAGAACTGGATGTGCAGGATGGCGCCGGCGATGAGGGTCATCATCGGCAGAAGGGCGAGACACCAAAGCATGGCGAGCTCTTCAACGCGCAGGGTGCGCTTCTGCGGCGCGGAGGACTCGCGGGCGTGCGGCATGAAGGCGAGGGCGAGGATGCAGATGGAGGCAGCGAAGAAGAAGTCGTTCAGCAACTCGCCATAGGTGTTCCAGGCGAGCATGAACGAGGGCATGTTCTGCACGGGAAATGAGTTCGTGCGGAGGTGATGGATCTGGTAGAAGAGGCCGAGTCCGAGGAGCGAGGGCGCGAAGAGGCAGAGCCAGAGCGGCCAGTCCGCGCGGCGGCGACGGTAGAGACGGACGGCCTCACCGAGGGCAAAGGGCGCGAGGCAGGCGACACCGATGAGGTGATCGGAGACCATGGCGGTGCTGGCGAGAAGGACGGCGGCGACGCTGCGCCAGGTGCGATCGGGTGCAGTGGCTTCATCCCAGGCGTAGATCAGAAGCGTGAGCGCACACATGAGGATCATGTACGGTCGGTTCTCCCACGCGTAGCGGACGGCGGGGCTGCAGATGAAGGCGGCGGCGGCGGTCATGCCGATGGTATTGCCGTAGTGCTTTGCGGCGAGGCGGAAGAGCGCGAGGACAGTGATGAGCCCGGCAATCATGTTCGGCAGGCGGGAGCCAAGCCAGCGAGGGAGATCGAGCTTGAGCGAGAAGCGCTGCAGCAGGTAGTGCAGCGGCGGATGCAGATCGATCTCGCGCGCCATGCCGAGCATGCGATGAAGCGTGGGCGCCTGCGCGATGTGCCAGGTGTAGATCTCATCGTTGGTCATGAGGTGCGAGTGCGCCTCGATGATGTCCAGCGGCGCGTAGATGAGGACGAGGACGAGCATGCACTGGACAGGGTGATGCTCCATCCAGTTGGAGGTGGCTTCGATGAAGCGGGAGAAGCCGGATCGCATGCGATCCAGACGGAGCTGCCAGCGAGAGACCTTTGCCCGCTCAGACGTGCTGACGAATACACCCATTCGTTCTGATCCCTTTCCTATGTCGATCGCGTGCGAGGGAGTTTCGGTGCCGAATCGAGATCGCAGGCAGCGCCGCAAAAAGAAAGAGAAATCGTCATAGCCAATCGCTTTATTGTAGTCGACACGGCTTTTGTTTGTTGTAGCGAAGGCATCTTCAAAGGTCTGGCGCCGACGTGAGAGCGGGGACGTTGCCTGTATCGTTAGGGGCTGACCTCGATGATTCGTGATGAGGTCACGAGGATGGTTTTGATGTCGCATGAGATCGATGGCAGCAAGAGAACATACGGGGTGATGCAGGGGCGGCTGAGTGCGCCGGAGGATGGCCGCTTTCAATCGTTTCCGCGTAACTCGTGGCGCGAGGAGATCGCGCGGGCGCGAGAGGTGGGACTCGACTACATCGAGTGGATCCATGATGACTACGACCGCGGCGCGAACCCGATCTTTACGGCGGAAGGGCGCGCGGAGATGGGGGCGCTGAAGCAGCAGTACGGCATTAAGACGCCGGCACTCTGCGGCGACTGGTTCATGGACTATCCGTTTGTGCGCTGCACCGTGGCCGAACGAGCGGAGCGGCAGGAGCACCTGCATGCAGTGATTGGAATTGCGGCAAAGATTGGTGCGCGACGGATGGTGCTGCCATTTGTGGATCAATCGCGGATTGTGAATGAGGACGAGAAGCAGGTAGCGCTTGCTGTGCTCCGGGAGGCGCTGCCGCACGCGAAAGAGCACGGGGTGGAGTTGCATCTCGAGGCGGACTTTGGGCCGGAGGAGTTTCGCGAATTCCTGGCGCGGCTGGAGGATCCGTTTCTGAAGGTGAACTGGGACTCGGGGAACTCGTCGGGGCTGGGGTATGTGGCGAGCGAGGAGTTTGCTGCGTATGGCGACCGGCTGGGCTCGGTGCACATCAAGGATCGCTACCGGAAGCCGGAGGGCGGGATCGAGACGCGGCCGCTGGGCACGGGGTCGGCGGACTTTGACGATGCATTTTCTTCACTGAAGAAGCTCGGCTACACGGGTGGCGTGACGCTGCAGGTGGCGCGTGGAGTTCCGGGCGGTGAGGTGGAGTTTTTGCGCGGGCAGCTAGCCTTTGTGAGACAACGATGGTCGGTCTAAACTGGGCACTAGCGAACGGAGGTCATGATGGCTGCGAATCCGGTTCATGTTCCGGTAGTGGATGAATCGTTAGAGCGTGAGGCGGAGAAGATTCTTGCGGAGGCGGGTCTGTCGCTGGCGCAGGCGTATCGCGGCATGCTGCGGCGCATTGTGACGGAGCAGTATGTGTCGCTGGATCTGTTTGCGCCGAATGCTGAGACGCTCAAAGCGATGGAAGAGGCTCGTAGTGGCAAGCTTCGATCGTTCGATACAGTTGAAGCGTTTATGGCAGATCTGAATGCGGACGATTGAGCCTACAAGCCGGTTCAAACGTGATTACAGAAGAGAGAAGCGCGGCCAGCATCGCAGGTCGCTCGACGCAGAGACAGGCTGCACTTGATTTTCTCGCTGAGGACCGTCCTCTCCCGGCTCGCTATAGAGATCATGCGCTTGCGGGGGAGTGGAGTGATCATCGCGACTGTCACCTGAAACCCGATCTGGTGCTTATCTATCGCAAGCCGGATGAAATGATTTTACAAATGGTGCGGCTCGGCTCGCACAGTGAACTCGACTTAGCTGAAGGACGACTCAATGCCACTTTCTGCAAAAGATCTTTCGTTGAATAGTCTGTTTTCTCTCGAAGGCAAGACCGCCGTTCTGACGGGTGCGTCGGGATTTCTTGGACGCACGTTTGCGCTGGCGCTGCTAGCGAACGGCGCGCGCGTGGTGGCGCTGGGCCGCAGTGAGCGGCTGCAGGCGGAGGCTAAGAACTGGGCGAATGAGTTTGGGGCCGACAAGATTGCGGTGAAGCAGATCGACATGTATGACACGACGGCGCTGAACGATCTGTGTGACGGGATTGCAGCGGAGGAGACGACGATCGACATTCTGATCAACAACGCGCATGAGCTAGGTGCGAGTACAGGCTTCAATGTGCCGGAGGGGTCGCTTGAGAATGCAAGCTTTGAGCACTGGATGAAGAACCTGCAGGGCGGCGTCTACTGGGCGGTGCAGACGACGCAGCGGCTGGGTGCGCGGATGAAAGAGGCACAGCGCGGATCGATCGTGAACATCGCGACGATGTATGCGACGGTGGCGCCGCGGCCGCAGCTGTATGAGGGGACGAGCTCTCTGAACCCGCCGGGTTATTCGGCGTCAAAGGCGGCGCTGGCGGCGTTTACTCGGTATACGGCGAGCTTCTGGGGAACGTCTGGTGTGCGGGCGAACTGCATCTCGCCGGGGCCGTTTTCGAACACAGAGGATGTGGCGGGTGAGAACGCGGTGGCGGAGGACTCGCCGTTTGTCACGAAGCTGAAGGCGTATACGGTGCTGAATCGGATCGGGCGGCCGATGGAGCTGTGCGGCGCGCTGCTGTTTCTGGCGTCGGATGCGAGCACGTATGTGACGGGGCAGAACCTGATTGTGGATGGTGGCTGGACGGCGGTGTAGGTATGGACTTGGGGTTGAAGGATCAGGTGGTGTTTGTGGCGGGGTCGTCGCGCGGGATCGGGCGGGCGATCGCGTCGGCGGTGCTGGCGGAGGGTGCGCGGGTGGTGCTGACGGGACGCGATGCGGAGTCGCTGGCGCAGGCGCATGAGGCGATGGCGGCGGAGTGTGGGGATGGGACGCGGATCTTTGCGATCTCGGGAAACTTCTCGATTCCGGAGACGATCGAGGACGCGTTCAACCTGACGGTGGGGCACTTCGGGCAGATGGATCACCTGGTGGCGAACCTGGGCACGGGCTCGGGCAAGCCGGGCTGGCAGCAGGATGAGTCGGAGTGGATCCGGTTGTTTGAGGCGAATTTTTTTTCGTCGGTGCGGCTGGCGCAGGCGGCGGTGCCGCACCTGCGGGGACGCGCGGCTTCGATTTTATTTATCTCGTCCATCGTGGCGATCGAGGCGACGCCGGCACCGCTGCCCTACTCGGCCGCAAAGGCGGCGCTGACGAACTATGCGAAGAATCTGTCGCGGCTGCTGGCGCCGGAGGGGATTCGCGTGAACACGATCTGTCCGGGGAACATTTTCTTTGCGGGCGGCTCGTGGGATCGGCATCTGACGAACCGGCGCGAGGCAGTGGAGGCGATGCTGGCGGCGGAGGTGCCACAGGGACGGTTCGGGACGCCCGAGGAGATTGCGTCGCTGGCGGCGTATCTGTGCTCGGCGGCTGCGGGGTTCGCGACGGGAAGCACGTATGTGATGGACGGCGGGCAGACGCGCAGTCTTTAGGACTGTCGTGATGGGCTTCACTGGCGTTGACGTTTGGAACAATCCACTTTCTGTGGTGTCTAACCAAGACAAGCGGGAGGTACCGGATGGAATCTCGGCGCATGTCCTTCGTGCAACGGGTGTGGCGATCGCTCGCTGTGCTTTTCGTCCTGATCGCTCAGAGCGGGATGGCTGAGGCACCCCCGACCTTCACGCAGGAGCTCGCCCGGCTCGGCGTTTCTCTCAACAAGCCGTCGCTCCTTCTGGCTCTGAAAGATGCCAGGCCGGAGGTACGCGGGTTGGCTGCGGCCGAGCTTGCAGAGATGAAAGAAGTTGACGCGCTGCCTGACATTCTGCGTGCGGCGAATGATGAGCGCGATGAACAGACGCAAGTGAATATTGCGGCCGCGGCTACCTGGTTAGGCTCGACCGAGGGAATGAGTCTGTTAGGGAGGATGTGCCAGAACGCGAGCTTATCTGCCCTCACGCGGCAAAGTGCCGCGAGCACGTTGTTCGACGCGGGCAGGTACGAGTGCTATCCGGGCGTCGCCGCGATGATGTTGCCTGCCTCAAGCGCCGACGAGCGAATCGGGGCGATGTACCTGCTGACGCAGCTACGTGGGCGGACCAAAGAGCAGACGGAGGAGGTGCTGCGATTGACTTTGCGCATGCTTGCCGAACCAGACCTACGCCTGCGGTTAGAGGCCAGCCAGGGGCTGCGCTTCCTAGGAAGTCCGGCTGCGATCGCGCCGCTTCGGGAGGCTATCTTAAGGGAGCCCGAGGAAGTCGTTCGGCACGAGATGCAAACAGCGCTTGCTTCCCTCACCAAGAAAGCGTAACGCCGAGCGAAACAGCAGGGTGAGTGGGGGAGTTGATGCTGTTCTGATTCTGTTCTCTCAGGCATTTGCGATACTAGGGGCTATGTCGACGACCTCCCCGAATCGCGCGCACACCCTTTTTGACCTGACTGGCCGCGTGGCCATTGTGACGGGCGGTGCTGGTCTGCTGGGCTACCACCATGGTGCGATTCTGGCGGCGGCTGGCGCGCACGTGGTGCTGCTCGATCTGGCGGCGGCGAGCCCGGCGATGCGGGCGGAGCAGTTGCAGCTGGCGCATGGGCCGGAGTGCCTTGGCCTGGCGGTGAACATTACGAGTGAGGCGTCGATTGAAGAGGCGCGGGACAAGATACTTGCGCAGTTTGGCCGCGTGGACATTCTGATCAACAATGCGGCCAACAACCCGAAGGTGGAGGATGCGAAGCCGGGGCAGCAGTGGTCGCGGCTCGAGAACTTTCCGGTGCAGGTGTGGAACGACGACATTGCGGTGGGGTTGACGGGTGCGTTTCTGTGCTCGCGAGTGTTTGGCGCGGAGATGGTGAAGCGGAACGCGGGCGTAATTCTGAATGTGGCGTCGGACCTGGGGGTGATTGCGCCGGACCAGCGGCTGTATCGCAAGGACGGGCTGCCCGAAGAGCAGCAGCCGGTGAAGCCGGTGACGTACTCGGTGGTGAAGACGGGGCTGATCGGGCTGACGCGGTACCTGTCGACCTACTGGACGGCGAACAATATTCGGGTAAATGCGATCTCACCGGGCGGCGTCTTCAACGGGCAGCCGACGGAGTTCACCGACAAGTTGCACGCACTGATTCCTATGGCGCGGATGGCGCATAAGGACGAGTACCAGGGCGCGGTGCTGTTTCTGTGCTCGGATGCGAGCTCGTATATGACGGGGCAGAACCTGATTGTGGATGGCGGGCGGACGGTGCTATAGGAAGTCGCTACAAAGCTTGCGGGTCTTGTTCGGAAGAGATGAAGGAGAAAGTGACGCTCAGTTCATCCAGCCGCCGTCAGGCTTTCTAGCGCGCGGTGGGTCGTTGGGTTCGATGTAGCGGCCCTGGTCGTCGAAGCGGACTTCGCGGTTTTGCTTGCGCATGTAAACTTCGAACTTTTTGGCGGCGCGGCGTCGCTTGCTGCGGGTGAGATCGTTCTGCAGGGCATACCAGCGCTCGGTCATGCCGTTGGCAAGGCCGCGGCGGGGGGCGAAGCGAACGTAGAGAAAGCCGGAGAGAGCGCCCATCAGTTCGATTAGCGCATTGAAGGCGTTGCCGGCCTTGAGCAGCGTGGCGAGCGCGAGCAGCAGATAGATCGCCACCATGTACTTGGCCTTCAGGCGGAGGACGAACCAGAGCGTGAACTCCTGGTCACCGAAGCGCATGGCGATGGCCATGAGGAGGCCGAAGATGCCGGCCCAGGCGCCGGTGGCGACGAGATCCGGCCGCAGGGTGAGGACGCGGGTGAAGGCGATGAGCGAGGCGAGCAGGCCGCCGCCGATGACCGAGGTGGCGTAGAGCTCGAAGATCCAGCGGCTGCCGAAGCTGGTTTCAAGCAGCGAGCCCGAGAACCAGAGCGTGAGCATGCCGAAGAGGATGCCGAGCAGGCTGGACTCGACAAGGGAGTAGGTTGCGAGCTGCCAAATCTCGCCGCGGGCGACGGCGGCGGGCACGAGTACGAGATGCGCGACCAGCAGGCGTATAAGGCCGGGAACGAACCATTGCAGCAGCGCGGTGGTGAGAAACGCGGCGACGTTGAGGAGAACGAGCTGACGGGTGGCGCCACCGAAGGGAGGCAAGGCGAGCGTGGTGGACTGCATGCGCGGCATAGGCAAGGTGCGGGCCAGCGATGCGCCTGCACATTCTATTTGACCACGTTGCCGCACCCGCCGGAACAAGGCGCGAGATGGAGGCTGAGCCGGCATGAAGACGAGCGAATGATTTATGACAGGCAAGTGACAGAAGGGCTGGAAGTAGCATCACAGTGAATCGTCGGCATTACGGAGACGAGCGGACGGGCTTTCGCCACTCGATGACCCTGCCGCTACGAGGAGAACGACCATGCTGATCCTTCTAATTGTCTTATTACTGGTGTTTGGGTTTGGCGGCTTCCGGCTGGGGCCAGGGCTTGGCTACTACGGTGGTGGCGGTATCAGCCTGCTTCTGCTGATCCTGATTATCCTGCTGGTCACGCACGTCATTTGAGGTCTGCGACAGACCGGTTGCCATGACGAGTGGCGACCGGGGTTGCAGGTTCTTACATGACTACGCACAACGATGTCCCACGACCATGCCCTGTGCATGGAGCCTCGTACTGCGCCTAGCAAAATGTGACTGATGGGATGTTCTTGACGGGGCAGCCTCTCCTCGATAGAAAGAACGAGACGGGTTCGGATCGCCAGCCACGGCTATTCCACCCTTGGACGAGCGGAACGGGGAGACGAGAGTATGGCGGTAGTTTGTCCGGAGTGTGATAACCCACTGCATTTTGACGCAGACGAGATGGAAGAGGGGGATACGCTACAGTGCGACGAGTGTGGCGTCGATCTGGAGATTGTCGGAACAGACCCGGTTGAGGTGGCTCCGGTGGACAATAGCGGCTACGACGATGAGGATGAGCCAGCTGTCGTGGATGAAGACGAAGATTGAGGCAACAGCTTGTATATACTTGGGTACATGATGGCGCGCCGCTTTGTCTCTGGTTTTTCCGGTCCTCGCTTTAGATTTTGCGGTTCTCTGCGCGGTCTCTTGAGTGGACGAGCGTTTGTGCTGGTCGCTGCCTCGCTTTTGCCATCCGCTCTGCCGATGGCGGCGCAGGCGGTGCAACGGATCGTAAGCGGCAAGGTGACCACGAAGGACAATCAGCCGGTAAAGAATGCGGTCGTGTACCTGAAAGACGACCACACGCTCTCGGTGAAGAGCTTCATCTCGGACGATGCGGGTGGCTACCGATTTGGCCAGCTCTCGCAGGCGACGGACTATGAGGTTTGGGCCGAGGTGGATGGAAAAAAGAGTGCTGTGAAAACGATCAGCTCGTTCGAGAACAAAAACGCGATCACGATCAATCTGAAAATGGATAAGTAGTTCGTTGACTGCTACTCGTTGACCGTTGCTCGTTTTCGGTCAGTTGACGTTCATGCCGCCGTCCGCGTCAAGGATGAGGGCGTGGTCCTCGACTAGGAGCGAGTGCAGCTTGAGGCGGTCGAGCGAGAGCGCGTAGCCGGTGGAGGGACCGGAGCCGGCGAGCAGCTTGCGCATCAGGTCGGCGGCGTTCAGCTTGAGCTGCTGCGGGAGCTTGCCTGAAAGAAACGGAGCGAGCAGGAAGTTGAGCTCGCGATTGTCGCTCATGCGCTCGAGACGCGCGTCGCGGAAGCCGATGGACTCGCCTTCGGCCTCGGGCACGAGCGAGACCACAGCGTCGGTGGTCAGTGAGACGCCCAGGCAGGCGCCGCGGAGCGAGGTGCCGAGCTTGGCGCGGGTGTGCACACGAACGACGATGCGGTCGTCACGGAATTCGATCTGCGGCTGCTCGGCGTAGACGAAGCAGGGAGACGTGGCGTTGCCGCGCATGTAGTAGCGGCCATCGGCGGTGTTGAAGAGCTGCGCCTTGGCGGTGCGTTCCAGCGCTTTGGCGGAGACCTTGACCTCGATGGCGCGGGCAGGGTCCGGAACGGCGCAGAGTAGAAGAAGTGAGGCAAAAGGCAGCAGGTGGCGGAGGTGGGACATACTCTTTCAGCATACGATCCTGCCGCTGGAGAGTTCCACTGTGGGCGTGCGACGTACACTGGAGCGCGACAGGGGCGATATGGAAGCTTCGACGCAGGCAGTTTCGATTCAGACGATAGAGAGTCTTACGAACGAGTTCGGGATGCCGGGCGTGCTGGAGTTTACGCAGCGCGGCGAGCTGGTGTGCCTCGAGATCACGACGCCCGTTGTAGCGGCTGCGGTAACGCTGCATGGGGCGCATCTGCTGCACTGGCAGCCGACGGGCGAGCAGGCGGTGCTGTTTCTGAGCGGGCGGTCGGAGTTTGCCAAGGGCAAGGCAATTCGCGGCGGGGTGCCGGTGATCTGGCCGTGGTTCGGTGCGCGATCGGCGGCGGTGCTACCCGCGCCGGATGGTGGGTTGAAGAGCCCGTCGCACGGCTTTGCGCGAACGGCGGAGTGGCGGCTGCAGTTTGCCGCGATGATGGCGAATGCAGTGCACCTGACGTTTACGCTGGCGCCGACCAAGGAGAGCCGCGCGTTTGGGTTTGACGGATTCCGGCTGGTCTACCAGATGATTCTCGGGCGCGAGCTGACGCTGCGGCTGACGGTGGCGAACGATGGCGGAAGCGACCTGCGGTTTGAAGAGGCGCTGCACAGCTACTTCGCTGTGGCGAACATCGAGAATGTAACGCTTTCAGGTACAGAAGGAGTCGAGTATCTGGATAAGCCGGATGGCATGAGGCGCAAGCGGCAGGCGGACGCGTTGTTGGCGTTTACCGAGGTGACGGACCGGGTGTATCTGAAGACGGAAGCGGTGTGTGACATCGACGATCATGCGGGCGGGCGCACGCTCGAGATTGCGAAGGCGGGCTCGCAGAACACGGTGGTGTGGAATCCGTGGGCGGAGTTGACGGCAGGGCTCAAGGACATGGAGCCGGAGGGCTGGCGCGGTATGCTGTGCGTGGAGACGGCGAATGTGGGCGACGCGGCGATCACGCTGGCGCCGGGCGAGACACATACGATGGAGGCGCATGTGACAGTCTCGCGGGATGCTGCCGCTGGAGGAACACTCTAGATGCTGGTGCTTGCCTCTGCATCGCCGCGCCGCCGGGAGCTGCTGACGCAGGCCGGGCTTGTCTTTACGGTGGAGTCCGCCGACGTTCCGGAGGCGCCGCTGGTGGGTGAGGACGCAGCGACGTATGTGCTGCGGTTGGCTGAGGCGAAGGCGCAGGCGGTATGGGCGCGGCGGCAGGCTGCCGTTGTGGACGCGAAGGACGATCCGCTTGTGGTGCTGGGTGCGGATACGACCGTGCTGTGCCAGGGAGAGATTCTCGGCAAGCCGGCGGATGTTGCCGAGGCGCGGCGCATGCTGGAGCTGCTGAGCGGCCGGACGCACCAGGTGCTGACGGGGCTGTGCGCGCTGACGCGCGAGGAGAGCTTTGCAGATGTCGAGATCACGCAGGTGACGTTCAACATCATCGACGAGGCGGAGATGGTCGCGTATCTGCGCTCGCCGGAGCCGATGGATAAGGCGGGGGCGTACGGGATCCAGGGGTTTGCAGCGCGATGGATTCCGCGGATCGAGGGCGACTACTTTAACGTGGTCGGGCTGCCGATTGCGCGGACGGTGGCTCTCTTGGCGGAGGCACGGAGCGCGGTGGCGGGGTGAGACCCCTTCCCCCGTACTTTGTTGGTAAAGTTTTCGAACGAAAGGGTTAGGTCGGCCGTTCGTTGAGTAGAGTTGTAGATTTCTGCTGAGCGCGACGCGGGTTCAAGTCGGAATAGATTCAGTGTAAAGCGCTTGTGCAGGCATTTGCGCCAAAGCCTCTATGAGGGTTTGGCGTGAAGGTGAAAAGCTCGCCACGAAGGACGCTAGAAGTGCGCGAAGGGCGACAAATAAAACAAAGCGAGAAGCAGTTTTTTCTGTCTCGACGTTTCGGTTGTAATGGCGGTGTGCTGCTGGTGTGATTTTCGTGTCGCTTCGCTCCGTCGGTAGAAGCAAGTGCGGGGATTCTTCGCTGCGCTCAGAATGACAACCTAAAAACAAAGGTATGAAGCAGATTCTTCACTGCGTTCAGAATGACAACCGTCAGTTAATCGACTGAGGCGAGCATCGCGGCCAGCAGTGCCGTGCGCGGCACAAGATGCTCGACCAGGATGGACTCGTGGGCAGCGTGGGCGCCTTCGCCGACCGCGCCCATGCCGTCGAGGGTGGGGATGCCGAGGGCGGCGGTGAAGTTGCCGTCGGAGCCTCCGCCGGTTGCAGCCTCATCCAGGGTGAAGCCGAGTTGTCTCGCGAGCGCGCGGGCCTGTTTGAAGAGGGCGACGGTGCCGGGTTTGCGCTCCATGGGCGGGCGGTTGATGCCGCCGGTGAGGGTGAGGGTGCAGGCGGGGTCGCGCGGCTTGAGCAGGCGGAAGCGGCGCTCGATGCGGGCGGCGTCGGAGACTTTGGCGATGCGGACGTCGAACTCGGCGCGGGCGGCGGCGGCGACGACGTTCGAGCGCGTGCCGCCGGCGATGACGCCGGCGTTGACGGTGAGGCCGCGGGCGAGATCGGTGAAGGCGGAGGCGGTCTCGATCTGATGGGCAAGCTCGCGGATGGCGGAGTGGCCGCGCTCGAAGTCGACGCCGCTGTGCGCGCCGACGCCGGCAATTTGTAACTCAAAGTGGCCAACGCCCTTGCGGGCGGTCTTGTAGGCGAGGCCCTGGGCGGGTTCGAGGACGAAGACGGCGGAGCAGGTCTGGGCGAGGCGCTCGGTGATGGGGCGCGAGATGGGGCTGCCGACCTCTTCGTCGCTGTTGAGCAGAAGGGTGACGGGGCGGGTGAGCTTGAGCGCGCGCAGGGTGCGCAGGGCGGCGAGCGCCATGACGACGCCGGCCTTCATATCGAGGACGCCGGGGCCGAAGAGGCGGCCGCCGCTCTCTCGCCAGGGCATGCCGGCGAGTGTGCCGCGGGGCCAGACGGTGTCGAGGTGGCCGAGCAGGAGAACGGGGCGGCGCGGGTCGGTGGGCTTGCCGAAGCTGAGCTCGAGGACGTTGCCGAAGGTCTTCTGGCGATGAAGACGCGCGCGGCCGCCGCACTCGGCTTTGGCCCACGCGGCGATGAGGGAGGATGCGGCGTTGACGGCAGCGCGGTCCTCGGTGGGGGACTCGTGCGCGACCAGTTCTTCGAGATGCGTGAGGATCCAGGGCAGACTGCCGCGGCTGTGGGCGGCGATGGCGTCCAACATGACCCTACGGTACAGCAGGCGGCGCTGGTGGGTTGGGGGTTGGATTCGAGCGACATGCATCGATGGACACTCTGAGTTAGTCCTGCACGTTTGATCAAGCTGACCTTTGGCGGCGTTGCAGCCCGAGGCAAGGTGCGGGGATTCTTCGCTGCGCTCAGAATGACAAAACGAAGGAAAGGGTGCTCGGGATGACAAAACAAGGAAGGGTGCAGAATGACAAACAAAGAAGGGTGCTCAGAATGACAAATCCGATGGAGGAGTGTGGCGGATCGGACACACTTGGTGGGAGGCGCGACGATGTAGTTTGGAGGTGGCGCACACGACAGTGCGGCGCGGGAGGCCTGAGTTCTGACGAGGGCGGCGCATCATGAGCAGACGATCGGCGCGGAGGTTGCGTTTGGCGGCGTGGGGCTGCACAGCGGCGCGCAGGTTGGCATGCGGCTGATTCCTGCGCCGGCGGGGTCGGGAATTGTGTTTCGCCGGACGGATCTTGAGAACTTTGAGATTCCGGCGACCGGGCGCAACGTAGCCAAGGTGAGTTATGCGACGAGCCTGATGCGCGGGAGCGTGCTGATCTCGACGACGGAGCATCTGCTCTCGGCGCTGATCGGGTATGGCGTGGACAACGTGATTATTGAGGTCGACAACCTGGAGCTGCCGATTCTGGACGGCAGCGCGCTGCCGTATGTGCAGGCGTTTGAGGCGGTGGGGCTGGTGCGGCAGCGGCGGCGGCGCGAGGTGCTGCGGATTCTGCGCGAGGTGGAGGTGCGGGAGGGATCGAAGTTTATCGGCGTGTACCCGGGGCATGGGTACGGCATTCACTACAGCATCGATTTTCCGCAGCCGATCGGGTCGGCGACGTTTGTGGGCGATCTTGAAGAGGGCGACTATGCGCGGTTGATTGCGCCGGCGCGGACCTTTGGCTTCAAGGAAGATGAACCGATGCTGCGGAATATGGGGCTGATCCGCGGGGTGTCGGATGCGTGCGCGATTATTGTGGGCGCGGAGGGCGTGCAGAATGGGCCGCTGCGGTTTCCGGATGAGTTCGTGCGGCACAAGGTGCTAGACCTGATTGGGGATCTGGCGCTGGCGGGGCGGCGAATCCAGGGGCGCGTGGTGGCGGAGCGTGCGGGGCATGCGATGCATGTGGCGCTGGTGAAGCGGCTGCTGAGCGACCGGTCGGCGTGGGAACTGACGCATGTGCACGATGAGCATGGCGCGGTGGTGCCGATGCAGGCGAGCGGGGCACGGGCGATAGGGGCGCACGCTGTATGATTGCGGCGATTGCGCTCGGATCGAACCTCAACTCTGCGTGGGGCGAGCCGGCGGCGGCGATTGCGGAGGCGGTGCGGCGGCTGGGCGCGCTGGGAAAGGTGACGGCGGTCTCGACGCTGCGGGAGACGGAGCCGGTGGGCGCTGTGGACCAGCCGAAGTTTGTGAACGGCGCGGCGCTGGTGGACACGCAGCTGGGGCCGCCGGCGCTGATGCAGGCGCTGCTGGCGGTGGAGCAAGCGATGGGCCGGGTGCGCGACGGAGTGGCGGCAAAGGGGCCGCGGGTGATCGATCTCGACCTGCTGCTGTATGACGGGAACGTGCTGTCGACGAGTGAACTGAGCCTGCCGCATCCGGCGATGCATACGCGGCGTTTTGTGCTCGAGCCGATGGCGGAGATCGCGCCGGAGATGGTGCATCCGGTGTTTGGGAAGACGATGCGGGGGCTGCTGGAGGAGTTAGTGGCGCGGGCGGCTCGCGAGGTGTAGAGGGTATTACGATTGCCGGATTGAAGAGTCTTGCAGCCCGAAGCGAGGTTCGGGGATTCTTCACTTCGTTCAGAATGACAAACACTCGTAAGAGGTTACAGATCTTCGATGGCGATTTCGCGGGCCTGGGCGAGGCGGAAGGGGCGGTTGGCGGTGAGGGTGAGCTCGAGGCGGGCGGCGCGGCGGACGTTATAGACGAGCGGCGGGCGGAAGCAGGCGATGCAGGTTCCGCCGGCGCGGCGGACGCTGGGGTAGACGATGCCGTTTGAGCGCTCGCGCAGGAGGCTGGCGGCGAGCTGCTGGGGGGCGGCGTAGCAGGCGGGTATGGGGTCGGGTTCGAGGTAGGCGGTGAAGGGCGGTGGTGTCCGTGGGCTGCGCAGGTCGTGCAGGGGGGAGACGATGTCGGCGAGGTAGTCGTCGACGGCGGCGATTTCGGGGAGAGCCCAGTCGATCTCTTCGAGCTGGCGGGTGCGGTGGAAGGCGACCTCGGCGAGGGCGGTGAGGCGGTCGACGGCGGCGTACCAGGCGCCGCGGGTGGCGGAGTTGAAGCGGCCACCGGCGGGGCTGGCGTGGGTGAAGGCGGCGTTGACGATGTGGGCGTAGCGGACGCCGTAGACGAGCTCGTGGATGCCGATGCCGGAGAGCAGGCCTTCTTCGCCGAGGAAGCGATCGTTGGTGGCGTCGTCGAGCTCCATGAGGGCGCCGAGGGTGTTGGGGGAGACGGCGAGGCGGGAGAGCACGGTGCCGGCGGGGCTGAAGCGCGAGGGGATGAGGCGGTGGGTGTCGCGCAGGCGGAGGTCGGTAGTGGGGATGGCTGGCAG